>DASRFK010000312.1:0-6253 GCA_035651635.1 Verrucomicrobiia bacterium
ATTGTGCCGTCGGCGCTGGCATAGGTAAAATCCTGGGCTTGCATTTCTGCCATCAACGCCAGCAACCACGCGAATGCGGCTCCGGTCGCCCAGCAAGGTCTCAGCCATCGGGCGAACATTTTTATTTGAGAAAAACTTGTCATACGAAGCATTCTCTCGCGTCCGTCGCCATTCGCTCCAGAGAAAAGTTCGGCTTTTTCATCGCGTGGCCCCAGCGACGCTCTGGTCACTCTAGCCGACCGGTTCATCGCGGCGGAACCGCCGTAGCGCGGGCTCTCCCCATGGAATCCATTACTTCAATTATCGTAGACCACTTTGCTGATCTATCCGCAACGATAGCAAACTTCGCTCCGTTTAGATGACTCACTATGCGAAGCACTGAATCGCGGACCTTCTTGTTTTGCGGAAGCACGACACTCCCAAGACGAACCGTGTTCTTGTTGTCAATAACAACCGTCGTAACTCCCCGCAAATCGCTTGCCACAATCAGAGAAATCAAAATCAACACTAAGCAAACAAGAGTCCCAGCGAACCATCGAAGCGTTCGGTTAGGTTGATTGCTATTCATCGAGGTTTAAGGTGGCGCAGCCATATCGACGATTGTCGTCAGGCACTCCAGGCACCTGGCCCAGGGCAAACAGAATGGCGCAACCCGGAGTTGCCTGCACGAAATTGTTATCTGCTGTCACGGTTCTCCCGCAGGTTGCTACTCCCATCAGCAGGGGGAGCGTGAAACAGCTTCCGAGCGACGGCCTCCAGTTTCTCCTTCGACGTGGAATCCAACGGAAGGCAGACGTCACAAACATCGCGCTCCCCAACGAGGGCCTCAAGCTCTGGCTGAGCAACCAAGTCTTCAGCGGGCACATTCGACGTTAAATGCACCGTCGCCTCACGCTGATGGCATATGTCGCAAAGCATATCAACTCGTCGCCCCGGATAACTGTAATTCAGCGACGGAAGTTTCTGATCCTTTCGCGACACGTCGCTTGTCCGTGCCTGACACAAGAACTTGCCAACCAGCAGATCGCCACCTGGACATGCCGTCGTCCCCGTTAGCTGGTCTTTGCTGGAAAGCCAGGCATTCCCTTTGACACAAGTGGCTCGTGGTCAAGCTCACGGTTTAAAACCATAGCATGCGCGGTTAGGTGATCCAAACCCAAAGACGTGCGCCTGGCGCATTGGACAACACCGTCTGGTCCGGCCCAGTTGAATAAAAACGTCTGCCAATGACCTCGGGGCGGGCCTCACCCCTGCCGTGCCGCTGCCGGCACGCGAACGAGATCATCCCTGGCCCAGGCAATTCGCGCTTCGCCCTTCGCCAGTTCAGCCGACTGCCACCCATCTCGCCGCATCGGGAGGTTCTCAGCGAACGAGCTTGATCTGGATTTCATGAGAGAAGCACCAGTGGAGCGAACTTGCAGTGCCCGGACCACGGCTGCTGCCCGTGCGAAGCGCGGTTGGGCCGAGCGAGAAAACCCGCGTTGCACACCCACGCTCACCAGTTGCAATGGCAAAGAACTGGGTGTATGCCCGTTGACTCATGGAAAAAAGACACCGAAGGGTTCTGAGTAAGCCAGTCGTTTCAGACCCATGTTTTGGTTACCTGGGTTTGGTATAATTTCGGGTGTTCGATAGCGAGCTAAAACGAGCAGGGGGGCGGGCTGCGAGCCCCCAGCTCGCGCCCCCCTGCGGTCGCATGTGGAAGGACTCCCACGGAGGGGGACCGGGGGAGGTCTGGTGTTCAGAGTTATTCACAGCCTCGTGGGCTGCAGAATCTGCTTTAGCTTTTTTTCTAGCCGATCTTTCAAATCGAAAGGATCGAGACTTTCGTAGCGCTCGCGCAATTGCCGACGATTCTTTAGAGACAGGATTCCTGGAGCGCAGAGCCGTTCGTAAGCGGTCCTGGGCGATTCGTAGCGCTTGCGCCAGTGACTACCCTCACGCCATTTGTGCTCCAGTTTTAGGCAGGGTAAAAAGAAGTTCTGCCACGGCGCCCACACTTCTCGATAGAGGGCGCTAATCGGCTCGACCAGCAGCGGGTTCTCCAATCGCCCATAACCCAGCAGTTGCCGCGCCCAGGTCCAGTTCTTTTGCTCCACATGCGCGTTGTCGTCGGAATGGTAAGGTCGCGAACGGGTAAACTCCACTGCCTGCGGCCGCTCTCTCATATACGACCAGAGGTGATGATTGAGGAACTCCCCGCCATTGTCCGAATCAAATCCCAGTAACGCGAAGGGCAGGCGTTGCTCGACTTGGCGCGTGGCTTCCATCACGCCCGCTGCGCCTTTATTCCAGACTGCCCCACCTTCGGTCCAACCGCTTAAAATGTCCGTATAGGTCAGGCTCCAAATAAAATCCCCAGCCAGACTGCCGCCACAATGGGCCACGCTGTCGGCCTCTAAATAACCCACCCGGCTCAAATCCCAAGTGCCGGTGCGAATCGGGATCTCTGAACGCAACAAACTCCCCGGTTTGGTCCCGCCTCGCCCACGCCAATGCTCAGCTCGGACCGGGGCCAACAACCGATCCAAGGTCGCCGCGCTGACTTGGCACACCAACTTGCGTTGCCGGCTGCTCAAGGCTCCGAATCGTTGCTCATAATACGGCAGCCATTGGCGCAAGATCGGCACTAGCCGCTTGCCGCAGGGTTGCTCGGCCGTCAGCCATACTTTCCGGACCACCGGTTCGACCAGTTCATAGCGCCGCTCCGGCCCCGGACGAGCTCGCCCGCTGGGCGGCGCTAAAGTCCCGCTGAGCAGTTTGATCGCATACTTGCGCTCGTAATGGTAATCCTCGCACAACTCGTCGAGCATCCGGCTCTTGCCTTCCCGATGGCGACGCGCATAGCGTGCTTGGGCTTTGGGCAACCATTGGCTTTTCAATTCCTGGCTCATGTTCATTCACACCGATTTCCGGTGTCATTTTTCCATGAGTCAACGACCCTTTTTGCCTCCCCTCAGTTTCTTCTCCCCGGTGTCTTTTAATTTGAGTCAACTCGTATGGAAAGGGTCAAAGGGCACGGTGGGTCGCGTCGGTTGGTCGACGTGAAACGACTGATACGCCAGAAAGAAACGCGGAAGTTTTTAAAGTCGGACGGCGGTTGGACAACCGACGCCTGCGAAGCCCGATTATTTGAGGGCCTCCGTGCAGTAGTTGCGTCGAAGCAAAAGCTAGATCTCACCGGCGTCGAGCTAGTTCTAATGATCGAGGATACGCCAGGCGAGGATACCCCAGACGATTACCAAGTAGTGATCCCGCTGTGATCTTTGGCCCCTAGAAGCAAGCGCAGTAACGCAGGGAGGCTGGGAATTAACTTTAAACCCGAGTTTTCTTTGGAAGAGAAACAGGCCTCGGCAGTTTCAAACGGCGCACCCAGAGATTTCAACGTCGCCGGGTGCGCCACCAAGCTTTCCACAAGATTTCCCCCTTATTGCGGGCTCAATCTTTAGGCCGTTGGCCCAGTGTGCAATATAGGTAACATGCCCCAGAGGGCCCGCTAGCCTTTCGAGTGGAGGTCAACCCCGTTGAGGCGTTCGTAAGCCAAAAACAGCCGCTGTCGCCACCGCTTGAACCGCTTGCCCGGCGAAGCGCGGGTGTCGAATCGATCCTGGGTGAAGGAAGTTCTTTTTCTGCTCGGGTAGAGAGCTTCCGTATTGATCCTAGTAGACCACCTCACAGAGAAATGCTCCCATGTAACTGCGCGGGTACCCCGGGCCGATGAAACCCCTCACAGCGAGTTCCCTCCTCGCTTCGGCCTTGCCCGCGCTTTTTCATTTGAAAGCTGCCCCAACGAAAACGGGGACCAAAAACTGAGTCTCGGACGTCTCGGACGCCTCTTTCAAACTTCTTACGCGTGTGGGAAACAAAGAGAGATCGATCTCACACGTAAAAGAAGTTCAGAAGGGGCGTCCTAGACGTCCGAGGTCGGCTTTCCACGCCTGCATGCTTCACGTCCCTCCCATAAGCACTGTTGCGTAGGAAACACGCTTCTTGCGAGCAAAAGCGCGACGGCAAGAATGGGCTGTCACCAAAGCCGTCACCCCGATTGGAATGGCGCAAAGGCTCAATATGCCGATGATGCGGACGACGAACTCCATAAACTCTGCGGTTTAACGAACGACATGAGCGACAGCCGCCGAGCGTGAGCCTGGGCCAGAAGGTTGGCGCTCGGATTCCCATGCGGCAACGAGCGGAAAACGGCGGCGGCTGTTCGGCTCCATGGACTCGTTACGCTGGGTGCTCATGCTGTTCGAGGTAGTTCTGCCAGTCGTCATGATCCAAGATGATCGACTCGATGCGGTCGTCCTGTCTCGCACGACCCGTCCGAGTATAAAGACTGCAGGCCGCCCACTCTGAAGGTAGTCCACGAACACGAAGGCATGCCAACAAATCTCCATAGCTCGACTCTTTTGACGAAGTTATGACCCCCGCCGCCTCAACGTGCTGGTTCCAGGTCAGGCTTGAGTCTCGAATCATGCGCCGAGCTTCTTCGAGTGACGGCAACTTGCCCATAATTCAGGGGATGCGTTTCGAAGTGTAACGGCCAGAGCCAGCCGCCACTGGCTTACTGAAACATAGTGATCCAAACGGCTGGCTCCGGTCCGCTGCAAGCTGGGGTTAAGCCGGTTTGCCATAGCCTTTGAGAGCATCCTCTACTGCGTTGTGCGCATCAATAAGCATCCTAAGTTCATCATCAGGCAACTCGGTTCAGCATCTAGTTCAGCGAAACAACTCCTTTTTAAACGCCGCCTGAGTGTAGCGCGTTGGTGGAACTTTCGTGCAGGAGTGAACCGGTGATGGGGTCGCTTTCAATCACCTGAACATCTGTCGCGTAAAAGCCATTCCTTATCATGAACACGGACGTGAAAAAAGGAATCCTTGCCGCCCTGAGGTTCCTCCATGCTTTTGACATCTCCTTCAGGCGGCCCAATTGGCTTGCTGGTTCCATATTGACAATCACCCTTAACCTCCATTCCGGGCAATTCGTGGGTGCGAGAACTCCAAATTCTCTTAGTGCTTTGTTGGGGCTTCCGATTGCTGCGTGCTGAGACGCAGCCCAAAAACCAGGGCCACTGGGGTCTTGAACGATGTCTCCGATAAGCCTCTGCACGTTCTCAATTTGAATTCGTCGGCCAGTTGCTTCCTGTAACTGAAAAAACACCACAGGGTTTCCCTGGTCGACATCCTGTCTGATAATCTTCAATCGAATCCCGGGATCCCCAGATTGCCTTGGCCAAAACAAAATCACCGGCGAGGACGCCAGAGCCAAACCAACAACGGCCAGTAAAGGTGCATAGCGTCGGTTCATGTTCAAGGCTTAACGATCAACATCTGCGACTGGCACCTGAGATTTTGGCTCGAAGCCTCGAAAAACCCAGAATCTCACACTTGAGCACCGGCGAAACCTAGGCCGGGTGTCAGTTCGCAGCAGGGACTTGGGCGCCACGGGGAAACCAAAAGCTAGGACCTGCCGGTCTGGATTGGAGGAGGCGTAGGACCTGAGGCGCAACCGCCACTCTTTCGCGTCATTCGAATGATGAGGAAAATGACGCCCACAAGGACGGCAGGCACGACCAGCAACATCGCCAGAAGGGCCAGGACTAGCACGATCTCCCCTCCACCCAAGTTAAACAAACCAATCATGGTATATGTCACGTATTTCCTTTCTGAAATTCATCCCCGCCGGCCAGTGCGAGCCCAACGATTGAAATGAGCGACTGCCATGGAGCCGAGAGATCGGGCGTGAGCTACGTCACCGCTCTCCTTGATGGCGACGGGCGGATGCATGGCGCGGCAGTTCGCCTCCATAAAATTGTTAGCGCCCGAAAAGGTCATAACATCCCTCAGCATACTTGTCCAACGTCGTCTTTAACAAGGTGTGGTCGTGCAACCAACTAACCGGCTTATAGAAGTCCACAAGGAAAGCAAGGATCGCCGGATTGCGAGGATTGCGAGGATTGCGACTGTGTCCCACCAGCGCAAAGACGGGACCAAAGCTGAGAAAATACACTACCGGGACGAGAAGCACGCTCACGCAAAACAGCATTCCCCGTCGTCCACTGTGGCGTAGGATTTCAGGAGGCTGTTCCATTGCGCTAACTGTGATTACGCAACGCCAGTTGCGTATCGCTGCCGGAAAACTTGTCGTCCTTCTTTTCTAAGCTGTTCATTATCAGCTCCAGTCTTACTCAACCGTAATCCTCTGGTCCGCGTATTACAAGATAAATTGGTTGTCATTACGTTGACCTGGGCG
>DASRFK010000313.1:0-69383 GCA_035651635.1 Verrucomicrobiia bacterium
CTCCGATCATCCCGGTCGACGTCGAGCAGATGCGCCGGGTTTTGATCGACCACCTGGCCGCTCAGGCCGCCACCATTGACGGACGCACCGCGATTCCATTTGTCATCTCCACCCTTCCGACCAACCAGGTCCAATGGAACTACACGATGGTAGCCATGGGGTTCGTGGGCAAGAACATCGAGTGCGCGGACGAGTTGCTGCGCGAGGGCGACCGCGATAAGACCGAGCGTGGGCAGAAGATGCGCCAGACCGGCTTGGCGATTATCTCCTCGCTGATTCAGGCTCTCCCGACAGTCCCGCTTCAGGGGACTGGTTATGACCTCGCCACCGGGAAACCTTGGACGGGGCAACGACAGGAGTGGGTTGCGCCCTGGTTGCGCAACGCCACCGAAGACATGCGGGTGCTCATGCGCGCGTATCGACGCGAGCGCTTGCTCGGCCGGCTGCATCCGGAATGGTTTACTTGGGTGAAGACATACGTGGATTGGCTGATCCTTCAGCAACGGCCGGATGGATCGTTCCCACGCCGATGGAAACCCGGAAGTAACGAGGTCGAAGAGTCTTCGGGAACCACGAGCTACAATCCCGTGCCGCTGCTCGTTCTGATGACCGAGGAGACGGGCGACGCCAAATACCAGCGGGCCGCCATCCGTGCGGCGGAGTACGTCTGGGCCAACTGGGGCACCCGGGGCGTCTTCATCGGGGGCGCCATCGATAATCCGAACATCACCGACAAGGAGGCCGGGATGCTGAGCCTGGAGGCTTACCTCAGTCTTTACGATTCGACCCAGGAACCCAAGTGGCTGGAACGCGCCAAGGCGGCTGCGGATTTCGCCGAAAGTTGGATTTGGATCTGGAAGGTCCCTATGCCTTTGGATGTGGACGACGCGCAACTCCATTGGAAAAAGAGCGTGCCGGCCCTTGGGTTTCAGGGAATAACCGCGGCGGTCGCGGGTAGCGTGGACGAATACCTCGATTGGGCCGTGCCTTCCTATGCCAAGCTGTACAAGCTCACGCTGGACCGGCATTATCTCGAGGTCGCGCGCGTTCTGCTGCACGACACCAAACAGATGGTGGCGCTGCCGGGACGCCAGTACGACTGCAGAGGCATTGGGTGGCAGCAGGAAGGCTGGCGCATGGGGCCGGGCGGTTCCAGACGGGGCACCAGCGGCCATCGCTTCTGGCTGCCCTGGGTATCGGCAAATCACCTGTACGGAATTGTGGGATTGGAGGAGTTCGACCCTGCGCTATACAAAATGCTTTCCCTGCAACCGGCGGTGAGCGCGCCCGATGACAAGTGAATCATAGTTTTCCCCAATGCATGAACACAGGAATAGGCGCCCGAAAGTCCCTTTATGAGCAATTGGCGCAAGGAAACGGAGACTCTGCGCCGCCGAAAGACAGAAAGACAAACCCCTTATGAAAACACGGAAACTCATCCTCGGTGTCGCGGTTTTATGTGGTTTGATGACTACGAACCTCAGGGCAGAGTCGACGGTCATCAAAATCGATCTCGATCGTAAAATCTCGAAAATCGATCCTAACATCTACGGCGCATTCGTGGAACCTATCCGCACGGTGGTGTACGGCAGCATCTACGATCCCAAGTCTTCCCTCGCCGATGAGAACGGATTCCGAAAGGATTTTGTCCAGTTGGTAAAGGAGCTCAAGATCCCGGTAGTCAGGTGGCCGGGGGGTAACTTCGTGTCGGGTTATGACTGGGAAGATGGGATTGGTCCCAGGGAGCAGCGACCCGCCAGGCTCGACCTTGCCTGGCACCAGGTTGAAAGGAACCAGATGGGAACGGATGAATACGTCAAACTTTGCGGCCTCATTGGCGCCGAGAATTTCATCTGTATCAACGCCGGATCGGGAACGCTGGACCAGGCGAGGCACTGGGTTGAGTATTGCAACTATCCAAGTGGGACCTATTACTCGGACCTCCGCAGGAAATACGGCAACGAGAAGCCTTTCAAAGTCAAGTACTGGGCCCTGGGCAACGAAATTGACGGGCCCTGGCAAATGGGGCAGAAAAGCGCCGAGGACTACTGCAAATTTGCCCTCGAGGCGGCCAAGCTGATGGAGTGGGTGGATCAGGACATTAAGCTTGTCGCGTGCGGGGCTTCCAATTACGGGCGGGGCACTAACAACGCCTGGATTGATTGGAACGATTACGTGTTAGAGCATCTGAGCGGCAAAATTGATTATCTCTCCGTTCATCGCTACGTCAGGGAGGTGGCGGGAACCGAAACCAACTTCTCCGGCATGATGTCCGCGCCATTGGATATTGATCAAAAAATCGATGTGGTAAAAGCGCTGATCAAGAAAGCCATTGCCAAGTCCGGCGCTGCGAGGCCTGTTTACATCTCATTTGATGAATGGTCCGCCGGGCGGGACCCGCTGACGGCTTCACTTGTGGCCGCGCAGCACCTGAACTCTTTCATCAGACACGCGGACATCGTCAAGATGGCCAATATCACGATGCTTTCGAGTCTGGTGGGATACTCGCCGGAAGGCGATTTCAAGACCGGGTTGTACCAGGCATTTTACCTCTATTCGAATAACGCCCGTGGAACCGCGCTAGACGTGTATGCCGATGGTGAGAAATACAGCAATCGAGCGTTCAACGCCATCCCTTATCTCGATGTCACGGCCGTGTTGAGCGACTCGGCCAAATTGTTGGTGGTGAATGTGGTCAGCCGGCATGAAGAAAAGGCGTTGCCGGCTGACATTTTTCTGCAAAGCGGGGCATTCACGGGCGCCGCAACGGTCAAGGAGATCAACGTGCAAGCTGGCAGGTCAGGCGCTCGCGGGGACCAGGAGGCAGTGATCGCGTCCAAGGAAATCCCGTTCACGGGAAACACGGTCCACTACAGCTTCCCCGCACGTTCGTTTACCCAAATACTGATCCCGATCAAATAGATGACGCACCTCCCCAGTATCAGGAGCTCCGGTCGCGTGGTTCGCTGTCCTGCACGCTCGGTTCCTTTGTGCAGCACATGATGTCCCAACTCGTGGACGAGCACTCCCTCCAGATGAAGCGTTTAAGCGACCTGCACAGTACCGAGGTACCGATCAACGTACTTACAGGTGCGAGCGGCATCATCGGACTTTGGTTGCCAGGTTGCGGATGAAAGAAATTAACAACGACAAACCGTGTCACCTTCTTCGCAAGGAATTTGGTTCGTACGTCGCCACCTCGTTCGGACTGTTGCTGCACAGCGCTTGCTCGGGCACTCTTCCTCTACCGTGACGGAGGCATTTTATGCTGGCCAGACGAATCTTCCGGAACTCAACCACGCTCAATTTCCAGTTCAGGAGCGCCGGGAGGCAAAGGTCCTTGCATGAAATGCGAGGGATTCTGATTACGCGTTGGGCTTACCGAATCGTCGCATAAGGACCTCCGGAAGCGGAATCAGCGAGCGCCCTTATCAATCTGATCCGGCCAACGCGTAGTTACCATTGGTAGAGCCAGACGTAGGTGGTGTATTGAGTCTGCGGCGGGTCCCAGAGCCCTTTTCCATTCAGTGTTTCTCCGCAGCGGCAGGTCAAACGCAGGCCGCCATGAAAAAAGACCGGGTCGTCCTCGTGGAACCGGTAGGCGGAAAACTCGTTTCTTTCCTTGTCCAAGTGAGTCAGCCCGGCAACCGGCGTATGATACAGGCCCTTGTTGAAATAATAGGTTCCCAGAAAGTAGTCTTCCAAGCCCGAGGAAAGGTAAAGGGCATTGGTCGAACCGCCAAGGTAAGCGCGCATACAGCTCTCCAGGTAACTCAAGTCCTTCCAGCGATCCCCTGGGTTGGTCGAAGTGCGGAGTCCTTTACCCGTCATGGTGACTTGGTAAAGCGCGCCCTCACCCCTGACATCACACAGCGAAAACTCCTCCAGCGGCTGCGCGAGATAATCCACCCGTTTGTAAACTTTCAACCGTGCCATTCGCGGTAGTGTCACTCCGCCGAGCTGTACCGGCAGATTGTCCGTTCCGCGAATGATCCACCAGAATTCCGGGTGATCCGGCGACCCGGGAGCGAGTTGCGCGGTAACCCGGATGGCCTTCCCAAATGGAATTCGATACGTGTTATAGATCCCGCTGGGATCGCCGGTCTTCCCGATGCGCGCCACGCCCCAGGGCGCGGCACCGTCCGCGAAACCGATGCCATGGCCGAGGAACAATTCCACGTCGATTGAGGCAGTCGTCTCACCATCCACATAAATGCGGAGGCGCGTCTTGTCGTAGTCCTTGAAGTTGCCACCAAACCACATGTGCGTAAGACAGCCTTTTGCGCGCCGTTGAAACAAGTCCGTCTCATGCTGGCGACTCAAGATGGACAACTGCTTGCCCACATTGCCGAAGGTGGTCAACCGATCGACGGGCGCCGCGGGAAAGGCTGTCGAAGTGGCGAGGCAGACCCCGGCCCACAGCGCCAAAGGTTTATAAGGACAGGATTTCATAGATGGAACCACGGTGTTCGCCCGGCAAGAATCAAGATTCGTCCGGCAATTTCACGCTCCAGCATAAGTACTATTCACGGTCCCTGGCTTCCGATCGCAGAAGCGGCAGGCGGTTCGTCTCCTTTGAAGCCTGCTTCGTCATTTTGCCGGTTAGCCGTGCCTCTGCCCAGTCGCCGCAGTCGTTTCGAGCTTGGCCATTGTCATCCCAGTTGCACGAAAGTCGTAACATTAATACCCGGGAATGGCTCACATCCACGTCTACTTGCCTGGGCAAGGTGTCTGAAAACATCGGACCGCTCTCAAAACGCAACAAGCCGTCCACGAAAACAGTAAAAAAGACTGACGGCGGAGGGTTAGTTCTGGTGGAAACGGAGCCATCCACACCCACCGTGGCTTTGAAACGATCGAAGTTTCCTTTGAGCTCATACACCAGAACGGTGTTGGCTGCACACCCCAACCCATTAGTGAACGGTGTTCCACCGAGGCTCATCGGCGAGTTGTCGAAGCTCAGATTTGTTCGGTACACCGGCTGCGTCAAACCGGTTCCGCGTTGAGCGGCGAAGGGTGTCAGGTTGCTTAGCCAGGTGGTGCTCGAATCGTAAACCCCGGGACCAGGTTGCGCCGGTTGGTCGATGCTGAGCGAATGAACCTGAACCCGCTGCATCGAATTGCCGGGCAGGTTTAAGTCAAGGCCTTGGGCCAGCTGCAGGTGGGTCTTTTGCACCAACGCGGTGCCGTTGAGCTTCACAGTGTAGTCGCCAGGCTGGAGGAAGCGGATCTTTACCCGCGTAACGCGTGGTTCAGGCACTCCGTTAAGCACCGCGAGGTCTCGCTCGTGAGTGATATTGACATCGCTCTTCGAAACGAGTTTTTCGACTGGGATAACCCATGGATCAGTTGATTGACTCAGTGCAAATATCAGGTTAGCCATACCTCGAGGATAGGTGTCATACATGGTCCTGAGATTCGTATCGCGCAATTCCATGGTCCAGGCGCTCTTCCACGAGTCCTTGTCGAGCACAAGCCGGCAGAGTGCCACGTACTTGGCGTAGGCCGGGCCGGAAACGTGATCCAGAAGCGGGCCGATCATGTGAACGAAGTTGAGATCCTTTTCCTGGCAGAGGTTGGGGGCGCAATCGTAATCCACGCAGTCGCGAACGCCGACACAGGTGGTTCCGGTGAGGGGGTTCCCGTTGCCGTCGTTCGCGGCGGTCGTGCACGTAGTCATGATATGGATCCAGGCCATATCGCGTGCCATGTCGAGGAACCTCCGCTCGTGGGACCAGTCATACCTCTCCAGGAAAGCCAGAGTAAGGTAGTGTGAAAAGACGGCGTGCATGTTGTTACCCTGGAGGTAATTCAACTTATGTTCCGGAACCATGTAGTTCGCAAACCACTCGCAGATACGGTCCGCTATGCGAAGATATTTCGGGTCCTGGGTTTCCGGGAAGGCCACGTGCGCCGCCATGTAAGCGCAGTAGGCAAGCCCGGGCGTCTTAAACCAGTCATCACGGTGATCGTCGCCGACGCGATTGAGCGCGGCGCTCCAGCAGGGAGGGTAGCTCATCTGCTCAAGGTCAAGTTTAACGTTGAGATCGTGCAAAACCATGTCGAGCGCTGCTCGCCGAAGCTTGCCGTCCGCCAGAACCATTGCCGTGCGATATAGAATATCGGCTTGCCACCATGACCCGCCGTCGAGCGGCACGAACCCGTCCCGGTACGTGGCGAAGTAACCCCAGCGCGTCAAACCGCCCGGGCGTCGCACAAAGAAGCTTCTACCGTCCGGGCCTTCGAGCGGAGTTTTGTCCAAAAAATAGTGTGCGAAGTTGCGCTCCCAATCCCGACCGGTAGCCAGTCCTTCAAAGGCGAGCAAAGCCGGTGTTTGCCACACACAGTCATGGGCGAATGGGTAGGAAGCCTTTGGAAACTCATCCATCATCAAGCCCCAACCAGGGACAAACGCGTCCGGGGCGGCGAGTCGGACCGGCATGATCTGCAGGCATTTTTCAGGATCGAAGTTACTCCGCGGCACCTTCGTGAGATCTACCAACGTATCCACCGCTCCGGCGAAATACTTCTCACACACATCGCTTAGACGCCCTCCCAAGTCGCGGTCGAACAACACAGCAAATGCCTTTGGTTCTTTCTCGCCCAACCGCAACTGCCAGGCGGCGCGGAATCGGTCCGCTCCATCCGTGCTTCGGTTTGCTTTAAAGAACGTGGCGGTCTTTTGTTCCGTGCGGCCATTTGGCTGAACATTGCCCTTCACTTCGGGGATAAAGAGATACCCGACATCGAGGTCTCCGGTCGTGCTGTGACCGAAGACCAGGGGATTGCTGGCGTCGATGAAAACCTCAGAGGCATCAGCATCGGTCGCCACCCATCCCCGCGTCACCCAGGCGCCGTGCTCTCGTGCGGCGCTTGAGCTGGCACAAAACACGCAAATCGTTTCATTTGTGCAATCCAGACCAACGTGGACGACCGGGAGCGGATCGCCAGAGCGCACCCGGAATACAGCACTGCCGTGATCGAGTCGGAATCGTACCGCCTTCTCCGTCGGACTGTCTGCCAACACTTCATAGCTCGAAGCCGCGCCACCTCCGACCCAGAAGCCATCCTCGCGCGATTCCGGCTGGGCGACCACCAGGCCTTTAACTTCAACACCGGCCAATGCCCAGAGGCCGCCCTTCTTTTCAAATCGCCAGCTTTGGGTGCCGGTATGGAGAAGCACGCGGGTGGCTGAAGTTTTCAACCCAATGTTCCCAGGCAGGGCTGCATGGACCTGACACAGAGTCGTCAGTACCAGTGTTAAGACCGGGAACTGCAGAGCGGCGCGAATCATCCTGCTTTCAAAAAAACGTCCACGTTCTCGCGGGTGACGGTGTAACTCCCCGTATTGATGACTTCCGGGGCAGGGAATACACCAGCCTTGCGATCGTTGGCGGTGAACTTGAGGGGGCTATGGTTCAAGTCAAAGAGCACCCGCAAACCCAGGTAGGTGAACAACTCGCGTTTCTGGCCGATAGCGGCCGTGACGACCCCTTCTTTGATCAGGTTAAGATGGACAGGCTCAGCATCCACGCAAGTCACGATGATTTGGCTAACCTTGCCGGCCTCTTTCACCGCCAGGCCGATGCCCGGGCCGCTTTCGGAATCAAAGCCCGCCATGCCGACCAGGTCCGGTGTAGACTGTATCAGCGCGCTCGCCACGCGCGCCGCAACCGCCGAGTCCCCGCGATCATGCTGAGGTTCCATGGCGGTCAAGCCCTCCTTCTCAATCACCGATCTGAAGCCGGCGAACGCCTGTTGGTCAATGTACTGTTCCGTTAGCCCAAGCAACGCAATTCTTCCCTTTTTGCCCGCCAGAGCCCTGGCCATGGCTTCACCCTGGCGGACGCCCAAGTCGAACCAATTCGTGCCGACAAACGTTAGGCGCTTGCTGGTCGGCGCATCGACATCCACGGTCACCACCGGCACCTGGGCTTCGAAAGCTGTCGCGATTGGCGCGATGACGACCGATGGGTCCCAGGCGCTGATCAACATGCCCGCTGGACGCCGCGCGACGGTGGTTTCAATCATGCTGACGAACATCGGCATGTCGAGGGTGCTGGGACCGGTGATCGTTATCTTTACCCCAAGCTCCTTGCCAGCCAACTCGAGCGCGGGATGGTCGTGAGCCTTATAGAGCGGCAGGTTCGCATGAGGCGAA
This sequence comes from Verrucomicrobiia bacterium, assembly GCA_035651635.1. Classification (GTDB taxonomy): domain Bacteria; phylum Verrucomicrobiota; class Verrucomicrobiia; order Limisphaerales; family UBA8199; genus JANXQE01. Next base: position 8,162 of record DASRFK010000313.1, read on the forward strand.
ATCCATACGTATTCCTCGTTAGAATAGTCGGCCTTGGGTTTCGAGGCATCCGGGGCAGAGGTTGCGTTTTCTCCCTGGCGGCATGAGGCCAAGCAGCCGCCGGTACCGGCCAGCGCCATGTTTTTCAACCAGGATCGGCGGGAATGATTCCCAAGGGGAGTTTTCATAGGATTTCAGATTTTATCGATTGCGCGACAAGAAACGGTCCATGGCGACTGCGATGATGAGCACACAACCGATGACGATGCTTTGCCATTCCGGCGAGAGCCGCGCAAAGATCATGATGTTGTTAATCAGAGCGATAAAGAGCACTCCGGCCAAGGCTCCCCACACGGTCCCGCGACCGCCGCTCAGACTGGCGCCGCCGAGAATGACCGCCGTAATAATGCGAAGTTCCGCGCCGTCGCCTGAGGTGGAAGTTGCGGTGGCAACGCGGGCGGCAAACGCCATTCCGGCCAAGCCTGCAAGAAGTCCCATGAGCGCAAATGCAATGATCTGCATCCGCTCGACGTCGATCCCTGAAAGGTGCGCGGCTTTGGGATTGGCGCCGATGTAATAATACTTTCGGAAGAAGCGGGTTTTGGACATGAGATACTGGCCCGCAACGGCAATCACCAACAAGAGCCAGATGGGAGACTGCAGCCCAAGCCATTCGGCCTGTCCAAGACGGGCAAAACTCGCCGGCAGGTTGGCGATGCCGGGTCCGCCGACCAGGACGGCAACACCGCGAAAAACCTGCATGGTTCCCAAGGTGGCGATCAGGGCGTTGACCTTTACCTTGGCAACCATCCAACCGTTGAGCGTGCCGCCAAGAGCAGCGATGGCAAGCCCTGCGCCTACTGCAATTGGGGTCGGTATTCGCGAGCTGGTCAGCATCCAACCCGTGAGCACCCCCACCATGGAGAACATCGAACCGATCGAAAGATCGAACACTCCACTCACCATCAGGACCACCATGCCGCACGCCATCACCCCATCGAGGGCCATGTTCCGCAGCAGCGCGGTCAGGTTAGCCCAGGTTGGGAATGAGTGTGGATAAGCCAGCGTCGCCCCGATGAGGGCGCCTATCGTAAGTAGTAAAACCACCGTCTCCCGGGTCAGCCTGAAGAGGGATTTCGCCGCCGCTGGTATAGCGGGTCTGGGCAAGTCGATCGCTGGTTCACGCGCAGGCATGGGAATCGAGGGAGGGAGACAAAGCGGCCAGGCGTAAAATGCTTTCCTCTGTCGCTTGGGCGCGCGGGATTTCCCCCGCCAGGCAGCCTTCGCGCATCACCAGGATGCGATCCGCCAGGGAAAGCACTTCGGGGAGTTCAGAGGAAATCAGGACAATGGCCGCGCCTTGACGGGCCAATTCGCGTAAAAGTTGGTGCACTTCCATTTTCGCGCCGACGTCAATGCCGCGGGTAGGTTCGTCCACGATGAATATCGGAGGCCGAACCAGGAGCCAGCGCGCGAGGAGGATTTTCTGTTGGTTGCCGCCACTGAGTTGCTGCACCGCATGTGGGTTGGTCAACCTCAGGCGCGTCGCCGCCATTTGGGATTGTTCTTCCATGGCGCGGTCATCCAGCCACCAACACCCAAATCGCTCCAGGCCGGCAGCGCCGAAATTGTCCGCGAGATTCATTTCCAAAAACAAACCCGCATCCTTGCGATCTTCGGGCAGATAACCGATCCCGGCCCGAATCGCGTCGCTCGGGGACCGAATTAGGATAGAGCGGCCCTCGACGCGGATGGTCCCCGCAGTGATGCGCCGGGCGCCAAAGATCGCCATCGCCAATTCTGTGCGTCCAGAACCGGCCAGGCCGGCGAAGGCCGTGATCTCGCCCGAATGCGCCTTGAAGGAGATCCCCTCCAACAAGCTGTCATCGCTCAAACCCTCAACCTCCAGGGCGGCCGCGCCGGAGGCAGGTTGCCGCGAAGCCTCGCTTCGACTGAAAGACAACTCACGTCCCACCATGCGCATTATCAGTTCTTCCTCGGAAACTTCGTCGCACCTGAATGTGCCCTGGCCCTCGCCGTCCCTTAGCACAGTCACCCGGTCACAGATGCGGAACACCTCCGCCATGCGATGGGAGATGTAAACAACACCCGCGCCCCGCTCACGCAGGCGGCGAATCACGCGAAAGAGAGTCGTGGTTTCAGCCTCCGTAAGCGCGGAGGTAGGCTCGTCCAAAACCAGCACTCGTGCTTCAATCGAAAGCGCCTTTGCGATCTCAACCATTTGTTGTTCCGCTGGGGAAAGATCTTCGACTGGGGTTTCCGAACTGAGATTGATGTCCAGTTCAGCAAGGATCTCCTGTGTGCGTCGATGCATCTGCCCGCGATTGATCATCCCCAAGGGCCCGACCGGCTGGCGTCCAAAGAAAACATTCTCGGCCACGCTGAGCGGCGCAGCCAGGCTGCGTTCCTGAAAAACCATGGCGATGCCCGCTTCCTGAGCAGCCCACGGGCTGGTGAACGAAACAGACGCCCCGCACAAAGCTAGGATGCCTTCGTCGGGAGTGAATACACCGGCCAGAATGTGCATGAGGGTACTCTTGCCTGCGCCGTTCTCGCCCACCACGGCATGAACCTCGCCTGGCCGGATCTCAAGGTCCACGTGATGAAGGGCGCGAACGCCGGGAAATGACTTGGAAATTCCCCGGGCCTCGAGCAGTGGCGACGATGCGGCGGCGAAGCTCATTCGTGCACGTACATTTCCCAGCCTAGATAGGTGGCGGCGGCTTCGTTGATGGCGTTTGCGCAGTTGGACCGGACCATGGAGACGTGATGCTCAAACCCTTGTTTGCAAATGTATTTCATCAGCTTCTGAAGGTTCGGGACCTGGCAGACGGCGATGGAACCCAGCATGTTGAATGGATCCGCCGTGAATTGGCCTTCCCCGACGTAGCCACGCACTCGACCGTTAAGGTCGTCCGTCGAGAAGCGCAGGTAGGTCATTGGCCCAGGTTCGACCTTGGCGTCAATTCCCCCGAAGCACAGCTCCTCGCCCAGAACACTCCCGAGCACGCTTAAGTTCGAGATTTGGACCGGTTTGCCGACAAAACCTTTCGGATAATTGCCGCAATGCTGGGCGACGCACTTGTTTCGATCGTCTGCATAATTGTTATTCCAATCCACAATGGCCGCAGGATTGCCCGTAGCCAACACAAGGGCATACATGGCTGTGACGCCGGCGACATCGACCTCGCAAGCGCACGGGATCAAGTGATCGCTCATGATGCTCATGGTGAGGCAGGTGGCGCAGCCATAGTTCTGTTGGATGGAAGTCCAGCACTGGAAGCCGGCTGCATCGATCGCGTTGGCCCGCATCCAGTCCTCGGCCGCCAGGAAAAGACGCAAATGCTTGTCGAACTTGGCGTCGAGATTCTTGATGCCAGGAGCGACGGTCCCATAGCCTTTAATCTCCTCCAGCTTGTCCCTGGCCCGGGCGGAGCCAACATCAACCCGGTTCGCTGCCGCGATGATTTCCGAGAGGTCCACTGGGATGACTGTAATCCCCGATGCCTGCAGTAGCTTCTCGCTGGAGCGCATGGTTTGAAAGGCCGCGGGCCTGGCGCCGATGGCGCCGATGCGGGCGTTGCGGAGGCCATTGGTGACACGGCAAACGGCGGCAAAGAACTCGATATCTTTTAAAAAAGCGTTGCTGCTGAGCGGTACTGTGTGGGTCGCCGTGTCGGTCCAGGGAATGCCGTACTGCCGAAGGTTGTTACAGACCGAAATCTTGCCGCAGAAAGAGTCGCGGCGATGGGCCGTGTCGAGCTTGTCCAATTCGTCATCGCAGGCCTGCACCAGGACCGGAACGCCCAGCTTGGCCCAATTCAGCGCGTTCACGATTCCGAGCTCGTCACCGAAATTGGGCAGGCACACAATGACGCCGTCGATTTGATTGCGGTGCTGATTGAAGAAATCGGCGCACTTGCGGGCATCCGCCACCGTCTCGATCGCGCCCGTCGGGGTTTCGCCGGGCGGCAAAATCAGGCTGTGGTTCCCCGCTCGTTCTATCTGCTGGAGCAACTGCTCACGGCCGCTGCGCGCCAGTTCAGCGGAGAAGCACCCGCGGGTTCCAACGATCACGCCAAAGGTCAATTCGGTTTTTCTCATAAGAAGGGGTTTTGGAGACAAATGCGCTGTGCGTTCCAGCTTTAAAGCGTGAGTTCCGGAAGCTCCTTGGCCAGGTACTTCAGGCTCTCCTTTATCCACCGGTCGGGATTGTCGACGGGGTAGTGTGGCTCGCCCATTTCAATGCCGGCGATGCACGGCTCACCGACGCGTTTGCAATTCTCTTCGATCCCCAGTTCGAGGGCCTTGTGGATGTAAGCGGCGAAATCCACGGTGCCGGTGCCGATGATGCTGTTGGTATGATCGTAGCCTTGCGTTTCGCTCAAGTGGACGTGGATGATCTTATCTTTGATCTTTTCGATGCGCTGCGGCCCTTCGCGGTTGATGGTGAAATGGCCGATGTCGAGGTTCGGAAACACGTTGGGCAGACCGATATCCTCGACCATGCGAGCCGCCTTGTCGGTGCTGTTGAGGATGAAGTAAATGTGAGGCTCGATCTCCAGGTCCACCAGCAAACCCTGCTTGAGACCCCACTGAGCCAGTTTGCGGATCGACTCAATCGAATTGAGCCAGGCGACCTCAGGAAGCATCTCAGCCCGGTGCACGCCGCAGCCCCAGCAAATCAGGACCTGGCGGCCTCCCAACTCGAGTTGAAACTCGCTGCACCGCTTCATGTAATCCAGTACCTGCTGGCGAATTCTGGCGCTGGGACACGCCATGTGCTCGACCTCGGCCAGCAACATCTGCGAGCTGCATAACTCGAAGTCGCGGTGCATCCTGATGATTTCCCGGCGCCGCTTGGCGCTCATTACCGTCGGATCTCCCGAGCCGCAGGCGGCGTACTCGGTAAACTTAAAGCCCATCCGGTGGGCGCTTTTGAGGGTCTTCTCGATTGGCCATTTGGCCACCTCGTAGACGTAAGTATTGAGAGCGAGTTTCATGATTGTTGGTTAGGTTCAGGTTTAGTCGCTTCCCTTTCAAAGTCGGGCAAGGTTCCAGGCGGGGAGAAATCTGCTTCCGCGCTATCAATTACCAAAACCCAGTCGCTGCACGGGCCGGCCCACGGGGCGGTGAACTCCAACCGGTCAACGCCGGGTAAACAGCCACCGTCGATCGCGTCGCCGGTGCGCGGGTCGTACCACCATGCTTGGAGGGCAGCAGCACACAGTGACTCGAGGGTTACCGTCACCGTCCCTCCCTGGGGCAGGTAGACTAAGATGTATCCTTCTCCGCGGCAGGCACGACGATGCTCCGGGCCGGTTTTTTCCTCGAGGAGAATTGATTGGTCGGGGACACGAGAGAGCATTGGGCGTGATTCGATGAGGTTGCGGAGGTGGCGCATTTGGCACGCCCCCGGGAGGTCCAGTGCCTGGCGCCAATTGCGTCGGGCAAAACTGATTGGCGCATAGCTTTGGCAGAAGAACTGCCACACGGGGTGACAGCCGTACGTATGGCCAAAGGCGCCGGCGAACACGGCCCAATATGCAGCCTGGCGCGCATCGTAATCATCGAACCAGCCCAACTCTTGCGGCTTCCAATTCACAGGGTGATCCTCGTAGCGCGGCTCGCCATCCAGGCAGGGCTTTGTCGGCAGGAGGATGTAATCGCGGGCGATGATCTGATCATTGCCCAGATGTTTTCTTTCGTGGCCCGATTGAGCGAGATTGAAGTCCAGCCACGGAGCCTGGTGAAACCACTCGGAAGAGCTGTGGCCGCCGTTACCTCCAAGCGGATGGAAGGTCATCAGGTGGTTCTGGTCGGCTGACTTGATACCATGCGCGATTGCTTCCCAAATCGCGCGGTTGTCACCGCCCCCCTGGCGATCGCCGCCGTTGATCCAGATGATGTTCCAGGTGTCGCGGTACCGGTTGCCGAGCCATTCCCCATAAGCCCGAGCGTTTTTCGGCTCGAAAATGAGCGGGCCTTTGCCGTGGCCCAGCAATTCGATTTTGTCGCCCCAGGTCGGAACCAGGCCGATGAAGAGACCTTTTTGAGCGGCTAAATGGATGAGCCGATCTACGTGATGAAAGTACGCCTCGTTTGGTTTCAGCGGGTCGTTGTTGATCAGCGGACGTTCGCCGTAAGCATTGGGAGTGACCAAGCCATCGAACTCCGCCAGCACAACTGCCTGTACGACAGTGAAGCCTTTCTGACGGCGATTTTCCAGGTAATGATCGGCTTCCTCGAAAGATGGGCGATGGAACAATTCCCAGGCTGTATCCGCCAACCAGAAGAACGGCTTTCCCGCTTCCCAGGTGAGGAAGCGTCGATTATCTGAGATGACCAGACGTTTCATCGGTATTTGGTGGTGGCCCCCTGGTCCTTGGTGTCGGGGTTCAGCGGGCTGCCTAATTCCGGTGCAACCGATCCGGTAGTCGGGAAGTTGGGCATCTCCCGCGTAGTCGTCAGTTTGCAGCCCTTCAAGGCATAGAAGAGCACAAACAGGTAGGGAACGAGACAAATCCCGAAAGACCGCGGAAGCCCGATGGTATCGGCCAGCCGCCCTTGCAGAACCGGGAGCAACGCGCAGCCCAAAAAACCGGTGGTGAGCAGCCCCGAAGCTTGCGCAGTTCGCTCGCCAAGCCCCTCGATGGCCAATGAATAAAGAGTGGGGAAGAAGATCGAGACGAAGAAGCCTGCAGACATAATCGACATGATTGCCATCCCTCCGGTGGCGACCATCATGAGGCCGACGAAAAGAAGCGCGCCCACCGCGTTGAACGCCAGGGTGTGCGCCGGTTTCACCCGCTTCTGGACCCAGGACCCGGCCAACCGGCCGATAGCAAATACCGCGAAATAGACCGTGAATAATTGCTGGGATCCGCGCGAGGAAATCCCCGCTACCGTCCGATCTTCCAGGTAATTGCGAAACAGGCCGAACAGACCAGCCTCGGCACCCAACACGAGAAAGATGGTGATGAACCCAAGCATGACCTTGGGTCGAGCCCATAGACTGTCCGGTGCCGGCGCGGCTTTCGGGCTGGCGCTGTTGGAACTGAGGTTGGCCGAGATGTCGACGTTGCCGGCCATTAAGGTAAGCAGGCAAATTCCGATAAGAACGAGGCCAATCACGAGGAAGAGTCCTTGCATATAGGGCATTTTGCCTTCTATGCCGACAGTTGTAACCGGGATGATCAGTGTCAGCAGGAAGGGGGCGATGATTTGGGCGATGGCGCCCAAGGCATTGCCCAGATTGAGCCGGCTCGAGCCGCCATCCTGGGGACCCAGGCCTGAGAGGAGCGGGTTACCTGCGACCAACTGGAAATTGAAGCCCATCCCGATGACGAAAAAGGCAACCAGGACCAGGGTATAATTTCCGCTCCGCAAGCCAGGCACCAGCAAGAGGGTGCCGGTTGCGAACAACGCCATGGCGATGCTGAGGCAATTTTTGTATCCCGCGCGCGGAAGCAAAAAACCGATCACAACAGCCAGGGCGAAAGGGATATTTTTTGCGAAAGTGGTGTATTGCTGTTGCTGATAATTCAGGTGGAAGTACTCCTTGAACTCCGGGTTGAACGCCCCTTCAAAGCACAGCGCCATTCCGCAAAAGAAATAGATAAAATAGACCGTATACAGCAAGCCGCGGACAGAACGCGTTTCAGGGGCGGTCATATTCACACCGGGTTGATTCGGAATTCCTCAACCAAAGCTGACGCATGCGCCCGCCAGGCGTTTACGATGCGGTCGTAGAAGGGGTGATTGTCTGAATTCTCGATCAGGTTATGTCGCGATAGATGATCGAGGCACTTCCGGACGCCTTGCTCAAAGGGTACAGTGTAGCGAAAGCCCAGGTCTCGTTTGGCCTTGGTATTATCAAAGAGGTTGTGATGCCGGAAATTTTCCAGGCACCACTCCGCTTGTTTCGGAGCCAAGTTGGCCAGGAGGTCGGTAGGGATGTAGACAAAATCCGGTTCGGGCGCGCCCATCACACCAGCGATGGTTCGCCAGATATGATTGTGCGTCATCCATTCGTCCCCTGGAAGGTTGTAGTCCTGGCCGAAGGCCTTTGTGTTGCCGATCGCGCCGGTGAAGCCGCGGGCGACGTCATCCCGGTAGGTGGCTACCCAGATCGAAGTGCCGTCACCGTGAAGGATGATTGGTCTGCCACGGCGCAACCGATCGAGGTGGTAACTCTGGCCGCCAAACGAATGAATGCCCGGGCTCCACGCTTCGTTGTAAGTAAACGCAGGCCGGCAGATGGTCAGAGCGAACTCGCCTCGACGATGCGCTTCCCACAGAGCCTGTTCGCATAGCACTTTTTTATGTGCATACGGAAAGCTCGGTCGGGCTTCCACCACGCCATTCTCCTCGGTTACAGGGTAACACTGCGGTGTCTTCCGATAAACATCCACTGTGCTGCAGAAAATAAACTGTTGTGTCCGACCTCGGAAGATTTCGATGTCGCACTGCGCGTCCGCCAGCTCGTAACAGATCATGTCGATGACACAATCGAATCGTCCCAGCCCGCTGAGTTTGTCACGGAGCTCCTCTCGCCTCGTCCGATCTCCGGTGATGATCCGGGCACCGGTCAGCCATTCGGGAGTTTTCGAAGAGCGTTTGAAAAGCGTCAGCTCGTGGCCCTGCGCAACCAATGTTTTCGTGAGGGGAGTGCTGATGTTGCCGGTGCCGCCAATGACAAGGATCTTCATGGCTGTTTGGTAATCGGCTGAGGGGGGCGGAAAGGCTCGTTATCTCGCAGCATCGCCTCCTTGCCAATGTCGTTCTGGATCTTCACGCCATAATAGCCGTTGTTGCCCTCGAGAATCGCAGATTTCAGGCCCGACTTAAGCCAGACGCTTCCCGGCTGGTTCCGGACGTCGTTCCCGGTCCAAGCATCTCCGGGTTTGCGCTGGCGCGAACGGGCGTCAAAGGTTGAACCATGGACCTGAAGCTTGCCGTTCTCAGCGACAATCGAGAAACCGGGGTCCTCGTGGTTATCGTTTGAAAAATAACAATCGGAGAAAGAAACGTAAGCGCTGCCGCGCAAGAGGGCATTATGCGCCACCGGCCCCCAAAACCCGCAGTTCACGAACCGGATGCTGCCGGAGCAACCGGGTTCCACCACCACTTGAGTGCTGCGTCCAATGCGATGGGCGTTGAATTCGCCATTATTGATCAGCAGTCCCTGAGGCTGGATCGACTCGACCAGCACGCACGTGTCGCAGGCGTCGGCACCAATGCCTGAGAACTGCCCGTTACAGGCGCCGTTTTCTGTTTCGATAAATCGATATCCAATTTTTGCGGGAAAAACGAACGTGTTGTTGACGTACTCCCAGTCGGTACGCCCGAAAATGAAGGCTTCCAGATTCTGCTGCATGTAGGCGACCACCTGCTTCCAATTGCCCGCAAAGGCCGGGTTGGCCCAGAAATGAGAATGGAATTGCACATTCTCGATCCGGCCGATATCACCGGTCCAATCGACAAGGATTCCTCGCCTGAGCACGCACCCATTGATCTGAGAAAGACGGTGCCGGCCATTCTCGGTCGGCCCAGTTCGGATGCCGTTGTAGCTGTTGATGAGTGTGACACTTTCCACGGTGCTGTCGAAACTCACTTCGTTTGTGTTGGCCGGGTTGGCGCGGATGTGGATGGTCCAAGGATAAGGCCGGATATCCTCCACGCGTTGCTCGGGGTAATAGACAGTGATGCCCTTGAGCGAGGTGGAACTGCGCATCTCGATGAATGCTGGCCCGTCCTCGTGATCCCGGCCTTCGGTAGGGAGTAAAATGGAACCGGTGGCGGGTTCCCAGGATTGCGGGGCCTGGTTGAGTCCGCTCAAGTGCACCCCCATCTTGAGTTCCAGGTGTCCGTTGCAGCGCCAGCGACCGGCGGGAATGACGACCAACCCGCCTTTCTGGCTCGCCGCATCAATCGATTTTTGAATTGCGGTGGTGCAATCAGTCTGGCCATCGCCCACAGCGCCAAAGTCCAGAATGTTGAAACTCCCCAACGCCTGCGTCTGGATAAGATTGGCGGAAGAGGGCGCCTGCGCCGCAACGCTCGTGCAGAAAGCCAGGACCGAGAGGAGGCAAAGCAACAGGGAATGATTCATAAGCGGAGACTTGGGCTTAGTCCGTGCTGAGTTTCACTTCCAGCCCGCTGATTCTTTCGTCGCTGCCTTTGCGGGCGATGAGCGTTTTGCCGTTGACCTGTTTGCGCTCGAATTTCTCCAGATTGGTGATCGTGACCCCGGCGTCGTAGCGGGCAACGGCTTCCTGGCAACCCATCTCATGAGCGCTTTCCGCCACGCGATGATAAAATTCGCGCGATCCGCCAAGGTAAATGTCGGCCAGGAAGTAACGCACATTGACCTCCGGATAGGCCAAGTCGGAATTCAAGACGACGCGAGCCCCGTCGGCGGGCAGGCCGCTCGCGCTGAGGCTGAGATGCCGTTTAGTTGACTTGCCCGAAGCCGTGAACCAACGCGCATTCACCGCGCGGCAGCCATTGGCCCAGAGACGCAGCGCCTCTCCGATCGCTGGGTCGGATTTGGCCCGTTTCTGGTAGGCCGTGAGTGGCCCGCCCAGCGTCAGATCCAATATTGTTAGCCTCATGTCCGCCTGTGAAAATGTTCCGTCATTCGACAACACCACCTCGTTGCCGCTGATCGTTCGGTTGGAGCCACGCTGAACAACGCGCATAACCTTTCCATTCTTGCCAAAGGAGTTCGTCACCCAGCATCGTTCGAGTTCGTTTGTGTTCACCACGTGCACACCAGCGTCCCAAAGTCGGATGGCCTCATGGGAATCGGGATCTCTCTCGCGTGCCCCATAATCGCGATACAGGGCCGCGTTGCCACCCAGCGACATGTCGGCTAGCAAATAGCGAACCTGCGGTTCACGCCAGATGACCGTCTGCCAGTCCGCGCTTTGCGATCGTGCGCCACTCGTAGCGCTGGCGACCAGCAGGCCTGCTGCCGTCCCAATGAAATGTCCCAGTGCTTTCATTTCGCGTCGCGGTTACGCCCGATGCAATACAAGTTGTTTCTGGTCCGGATGAATAGTTGCCCGTGAGACACCGCCATGGACGCTTGCGCTTTCTCCAGGAGCGGATTCCTGGCCACCACCTGGAAACGTGGACCGGCGTCGATCACGACTGTCTCGCCGTCGTCAGAGAGCAGATAAAGGCGATTTTCCCCGGAAACAGGTGAGGCTGAGAAGCTCCCGCCCACGCGCTCCTGCCAGACGATTTCGCCGCTTTCACTTTTCAAACACGTCGCAATTCCTCCCTCGTTGACCATAAAAAGGAAAGGCTTGAGAAACAGGTAGGAAGGAATCTTCGATGCTCCCTTTTTTTGTTCCCACACCAGATTCGTCTCCCCGAGATCGCCGCGGCCGCCAAGTCGAAATGCTTTCGTTGATTCTCGCCCGCCCCAGCCCGATGCCGTGAAAGCAAGACCGTCTCCGACCACCATGGACGGAACAACACCTTCGCCGATGTTTTTCGACGTCCAAAGCCGTTCACCCGTCTTGGGGTCGAAGCCTTGCACCACGTCACCGGCTCCGCTGACGAGCTCCGCGTGGCCGTCCGGCGCGGTCCAGATGCTGGGGACCACGTGCGCAATCCGCGACATCCCGCGTTTTGCCTCCCACTGGAATTTGCCCGTGCGCGTATCGAGAGCAAGAATACGTGCCTTGTCCCACGCAAAATGCCATCCTGCGCCGGTGTCGGGCGGTTCGCCGCTCCCGTCCCGGGCCATAATCAGTAATTCTTGCCATAGTATGGGGGAACTCCCGAGTCCGTGCTCACCGTAAAACGGAAAGTTTCGGTTAACCCAGACCACCTTTCCTTCAAAATCCAGGGCGGCAAAACTGCCGTCGCCAAACACTGCAAAAACCAGCTTGCCGTCGGTGCACGGCGTCGGCGTGGCGTAACCGTTGCGCTGCTGTTTATGGCCGGGAACCTGTTTAAAAACCTCTCTGTCCCAAAGCACCGTTCCGGTGGTGCGCTCAAACGCGATGAGGTGGCACCCCACTCCGCCCTCCGTGGCGGTTGTCACGAACACGCGATCGTTCCAGACGATTGGCGACGACCATCCCTCTCCGGGCACGACCGTTTTCCAGGCGATGTTCTCTGTCGCACTCCATCTCAGCGGCAACCCTGCTTCCGTGGACAGCCCCTGGCCTGTCGGACCCCGGAACCCAGGCCAGTTCTCGCCAACGGCATGGGCAGCCAGAAGAACAGGCAGAAGCTGCAAAACGAATTTTGTGGTCATTGGGTTGAAACCTGCCCTGGGGGAGGAAAGGACTCCGATGCGTCATCGAGCACCAGTACCCAGTCAAGCATCTCGCCTTGATCGGGCGGCACGAACTGGCGCTCGCCTTTGTTATCGAAAGTGGCAATGAAGTTGGCTTGAGCGTCCCGTGGGTTAAACCACCATGCCTTCACCCGCGTTCCCTTGATCACGCTCATGCGCACCTTGAAAGGCCGGCCGACCGGCGCATAGACCATGGCGTAACGACCGTCGTTGTCCCGTGTGGCCACGAAACGGTAGCGGCCCGCGCCAGGAACGCTTGTTGGTACGCGCTCCGCTACAATGATCGTGTCATCAGGGATGCGCGTCAGAAAGGGTCGGGACAGGAGCAGGTGTTTGGCATGCTGCATTTGACCTGACCCCGGCTGATCGATTGCTTCGTACCAGGGTAGAAGAGGATTGTTGATGGGCGCGCGGTTGGTCGCCCACATCTGCCACACCGAGTGGTGTCCGTAGGTATGGCCGCAGGCGCCGCTGAACAGATCCCAATAGAGTGGCCGGCGAACATCGGCTGCCACCGAGTGTCCGAACTTTTTTGCGTCGAAAGAGATCGGGTGGTCTTCGTAGATTGGTTCGCCGTCAATCACCGGCTTTGGCGGGGTACGATCATAGTCAGCCCGCGTCTGGTCGTAATGGCCCGTGAACTCTGCTGAGTGACCGTTTTGCCGCATATTGAAATCCATCCAGGACTCTTTATGAAACCATTGCGCCGAGCCGGAGCCACCCGTTGGGTGGAACGTGATCAAGTGCGCGCCTTGGTCCCCCTTGCGTAGGCCGGCCGCCATCACGCGCAGGATTTCCCTGTGACGATCATTCTCGACCGCCCGATCGCCTCCTAGAATCCAAACCAGGCTGGCATCCCGGTAGCGCCGGCCAAGCCACTCGCCGTATGCGGCAGCATTTTCGGGCGTGAAAATCTCCGGTCCAGCACCCCACGCTTTGTTCCACTTGTCGCCCCAGGTCGGCAGCATCCCGAGATAGAGCCCTAGCGCGTTGGCTCGCGCGACAATCCAGTCGACGTGTTTGAAATACTCTTCATTGGGTTTGGTGGGGTCATTTTCGATCAGGGGCAACTGACCGTACGGATTTTTGTCGGTAAGACCCGCCGATTCGGCCAGGACGACCGCCTGGATGACGGTAAAGCCTTTGCGCGCTCGATTTTCCAGGTATCGTTCCGCATCTTCCTGATTCAGCCGGTGGAATAATTCCCACGCCGTGTCCCCGAGCCAAAAAAACGGCTGGCCCGATTCCGTAACGAGAAAGCGATGGTTCTCGCTCACCCTGAGCCGCGGTAGCGACTCGGCCAAGGCGGAAAGTGCGGTGCCGGCGAGGCAAAAGGCGAACCCGAGAATTCCACATCCGACAGAATTGATGAGGATGGAGCGTGTGGCGTTCAGTCCCATAGGCACTTAGGCGGAAAGTGGATCGAACTGGCGGTTTTTATTGGTCCCGATGACCTCGTTTGCCGAGGCCAATGCTTTGCGGACACTGGGACCGCTTCGCAGGAGATAGTTAACATACAGGCTTTCAAGCACGGCAAGTTGGGCCAGGCGCTGGGAACCGATTTCACCATTGATGTGTTCCTGAAAAACGGCCGTTAGCAGCACGAGATCCGCGGCGCGAGCGAGCGAAGAGCGTGGAAAATTGGTAATTGCCAACACGCGGATGCCGCGAGCCTGCGCAGCACGCATGGCCGAAAGGATGGGTTTGCTCTCGCCCGAGTAAGATATGGCGACCATCAGGTCCCCGCGGTTCAGATGATTGCTCAGGATGATGAGTTGCAGGTCCGGATCTTCCGCCGTGTGACATGGAACACCGATGCGCAGGAATTTATGATAAGCCTCGCGCGCGACGACGGCAGCGTTGCCGAGGCCGAAGAAAGCCAGGCTCTTGGCCGCGGCCAAAGCATCCACAGCCTTTCGGTACTGAGTAGGATCGATGGAGGCCAATGTGTCCTGCAATGCCTGGACGGAATTGGCGAACACTTTGCTCAACACGGTTTCCGGCCGGTCCGTCGTTGCGATGTCGCGATAAGGGACCTCCGCTTCCGGGGAGCCGAAGTCATTGCGCAGGCCAGGATAACCGTCATAGCCGAGTCTTTGGGCAAGACGAACCACAGTGGCTTCGCTGCAGCCGGCTCGAGCCGCGAATTCTACTACCCCGGCCTCGTGGATGGCATCCGGAGAGGCCAGGAGGAAATCCGCTGCTTTGCGCTCGGCCGTTTTGAGAGAACGGTAGATGCCCCGAAGCCGAATCAGGCACCGATGCGGCACGCGATCGGATGGGTTGGTTGAAACTGAGGAGGTCTCTGGATTCATAATCTTTCGTTCAGGTCTCGGAGGGCCGGGTACAGCTGGGAGTAGGTGGCGAATCGCTCTGCATAAGCCGCTGCCAGGCCCTGCCGGGGAGTAAAGTCCTGCGCAACCCCGACGGTCTGCTGCACCGCTTCTTCGAGCGTTTTCCAGGCCCCCGCAGCGACGCCGGCCAGCAAAGCGGCGCCGTGGCAGGCAGCCTCTCGACTTCCTACTTTGCGTATTGGCCGGTTCAGGATGTCGGCTTTGAGTTGAAGCCAACGCGACGATCCCGCTCCGCCGCCTGCGGCACGCAGCTCATCGACCGCGATGCCGCAGGCGGCCATGGTTTGGACATTGGTCCGTAATTCAAAAGTAAGTCCCTCGAGGATCGCTTTGGCGATCTCATGCCTCGTGGTCGCCAGCGTGAGGCCGACGATCGCACCTTTGGACTTCAAGTCGCACGCCGGCGTGCCGCTGCCATTGAGGTGTGGAAGGACCATCACGGGCGAGGGTCCCTCGGGCATCCGTTCATCCATCAGCGCATAGGTGCTAACGCCTGGTCCGGTGGCATCGAGCACTTCTTCATGCGCGAAATTGTCCCGCCACCATTTGAGGAGGATTCCGCCGACGTGGTTCAGTGAGAAGGTGAAGTACATCCCACCTTTCGCGTGCAGGTAACAGGGGTAAAAGCTCTTAAACATCAGCCGCGAAACGACCGGGTGTCCAAGCGCAGCCGATAGAACTTCAGCGGTGCCCGTCGACACAACTCCAATCCCCTCGCGTATGGCACCGGCGCCGATCGCCGCACAAGTCTGGTCATGCCCGCCAGCGACGAGCTGTACTTCAGAGGTTAACCCAAGCTCATCGGCGGTTGCGCGCCGAACTGTACCCGCCACTGTTCCCGACGGGACCGGTCTGGACAAGAGGCTCTCCGACACCCCGAGTTTTTGGAGAATGCCAGTGTCCCACTGCCTGCTTTGCAGATTGAACGCCATCGTGCGCGACGCCATCGTATGGTCGATCACAGCTTCGCCCCCCAGCTTCCCTAGAATGAAGTCGCCATAAGTGACAATCCTGGCCGCTTTCTCAAATACCTTCGGCGCCAGTTCCCGCAACCACAGCACTTTGGTCAGTGAGTTCATTGGGTGCGGTCGCATCCCGGTGCGTTGGAAAAGGGCCAGCCCCCCAAAAAGGTCCTCACAACGATTGCTCTGGGGTTTGGAGCGGTAGTCCATTCCCAGGATCGCCGGGTGCAGAGGCCGAAAATCGCTGTCGACCGGGATGATCGCGTCGCCCTGCACCGAGAGGCTTAGGGCTGCTATGTCTTTCGCGCCCGAACGCGCGATCACCTCGCTCAACGCCTGTTTGGTGAGAGACCATACTTGTTCAGCGTCTTGCTCGGCTTTGGCCGGGGCTTCGCAGTTGATCCCGTATTCACGCGAACCTTCTCCGAGAATTTGGCCGGCCTCGTCGAAGACAATCGCTTTGCAGCGCGTTGTCCCGACGTCCAGTCCAATGAGTTGCATGGGAATCCGTTGTTAAACGCAGAGTTTGTCCTGTTCAGCTCGCATTCGCACCAGGGGCGTCTGCGGCAATTGCTCAAGGTCGGCGTAGCGAAGAGGCTCTCCCGCGGGCACATCTCTGAGGAGGACGCAGCCCTTTGCGAGGCCTAACGGTAGCAGGCCCTCACGCCGCGCGACTTCGCGTCGGTCAATCGAGCCGCGATAACAGTATTCACCGATGGCATCCAACGTTTCGCCGGCCCTGAGTGGACGCTTGGCGATCGCGATGCACTCGGCCACGGGACGTTCAAGCGGGTGACCGGCTGACTCGCTGTAAATGACCGTTTGCGCCGCGGTCAGTGGCACTTCGATGCTGCATAGATGATAGGGTCGAAACAGCAGGTAGTTGGGGCCCCGACCCATGTCGCGCTGAATCAGGCCGTGCTTGAGCCGCAGTTGGTCCGTAGTGAACACGACGAAAACGCCTGGGTGAACTCCAATGGCAAAATCCACTGCGCCCGGTCGCTCGAGAACGCCACCTTGAGACTTAGGGCAAAAGACCTGGTGCAATGTCTCGCGTGTGGCCTTGGCGCCGTGCATCCCGCGTACGTCCGGCACCAGCCCCGTGGCATTGGCGACACTGCACATCTCCACCGCGGTCTTCGAGCCGTCCACAAACTCACAGAGCATTCGCGCGCTCATGTCGCGAGCTTTCGCGCGATCGGCCAGGCCTTCGGGCGTCGCCGTGATATCCAGCGGATTGTTCTTACCTTTCCCGGCGGCGACGACTTCAAAGCCCAGCGCTTTGGCAAACCGGTACAACTCCATGATGGCAGCCGGCTCATCCCCAGCCGCGAGCGTATAAATCACCCCGGCCTGCCGTGCCAGGCGGTTCAGGATCGGGCCGACGGTCACATCGCATTCCACGTTCATCATCACGATGTGCTTGCGCGCGCGAATACATTCCAGCGTGATCGAGACTCCTAACTCGGGAGAACCAGTGGCATCCACGACCGCCTGCACGCCGCGCAACTGCGGAACGAATTCCCACTCAGTGGCGAGGGCGATCCGCCCCGAATCGATGGCGGCCTGCGCTGACTCGGCGGATTTCACCCTCGCCAGCCGCTCAGCCGGCAGCCGGGCCATTTGACACGCCACCTCGGCGCGCTCGAAGCTGACATCCACCACCACAGGGATGCGCACCCCCTTCATAAGCTGTACCTGGCACAGAATCTCCTGGCCCATCTGTCCGACCCCGATGAGCCCGATCGATACCGGTGTTCCTTTGGACTCCAACTCCAGCAGCCGTTCGTTGATGGCGTTCATCGCATTGGGAACGGAACATTTAGTCGGGCACTACCATCACCTTGAGCGCTTCACCCGAGGCGGCGACCCTGAAGGCCTCACTGATTCGCGAGAGCGGCAGAACGTGGGTGATGAATTGTTCCGCGCGGACCACCTTGCGAGCCAGAACGCGCAAAGCCTCTTCGTGGTAGCTGGGGTGATACGAAAAGGCCCCCAGCACGACCTTTTCGCCGTAGTGAATCAGGTTCGCGTTGAGGCTTACCATCGGATTGGCTTTGGGCAACCCGCCAAAGAGGACAATTCGGCCCCCGCGCCGGGCCATCTCCACAGCCTGAGTTTGCGTCGAAGCGATCGGATTTGCGCAAATCACCACATCCGCCCCGAGACCATCGGTTAGCCGATTGACCTCAGCAATAATGTCCCGAGTTGTTACGTCGACGATCGTCTCAGGTTTGAACTGTTCCGCATTACGCCGCCGGACCGCATTAGGCTCGGCCATGATAACTCGCGCTCCGCGCGCTTTACCGAGGACCGTGTGCAAGCATCCAATCGGGCCCGCGCCCAGAACCACAACCGTTTCGCCTAAACTTAGCCTGCAATGATCGTGGGAGGCTAAAACCGAGGAGATGGTTTCAGCCAGGGCGCCTTCTTGAAAGGAGACTTCCACGGGCAACGGGTGGAGAATGCCGTTGGCCAGCACCTCGCTGCTGAGCGATACGCATTCGGCGAACCCGCCGGAATAGCCGGGAGTAATGCCCAGGAGTCGCAGGTCGGTACAGAGGTTGAATAGTCCCCTTCGACAATACCAGCACTCCCCGCAATGGATATCTGGCGCTACGGCGAGGCGATCGCCCTTGGTGAAATGGCTTACTTCTGCGCCCGCCTCTACCACCGTTCCGGCCAACTCGTGGCCTTGGACCAGAAAGGGCGCGTCCTCAGGCGGTCCTTCTTGCCACCTGCGCAGGTCGGAGCCGCAAACGCCGCAGGCTTCCATTTTGAGGATCAGCCCCTTGGAATCTGTACCCGGATTGGGCGAATCGCGAAGTTCGATGGTCTTGGGACCGATCAGGCATGCCGTTCTCATTTGGAGGTCGTTACTGGTCTCGATTTCGAGGGCTTTTCGCCTGAGAGCAGCCGCTCACCCACCGCACCTCCCGGGTGGATGATGGCAAATCGATCTTGCGTGTAACGGGTCCTTTTCATCAGCGCGATGCAGATGGCATCGAACACTGCAACCACTGCCATGGTGCTGGCGGTGGCCAGCATGTTGAACTCGTCCGGTTCCCGCTCCACCTTGACCCGCAGCACAAAGTCAGCAGCCTGGCCGAGGGCCGAAGCCGGATCCTCCGTAACCGCGATGATGGGAACGCGCTTGGCCTTTAGCGGAGCAAGCAGGCTCACAATCTCGCGCGTGTTGCCTCCCTTCGAAATCAAAACGGCCAGGTCGGAAGGCTGCGCCAGTCCCAACCCACCGTGCAAGGCGTCGCCCGGCGCGAGAAACACCGCCGGGCGCTCTATGCAGCAGAGCGAATGAGCAATCTTGCGCGCCGCCGCTGCGGAGGTCCCGCAACCCGACGTCAGCACCCGTCCCTGGCATTGGGAGAGGGCATTGATACATTGCCTGAAGCTGCTGGGATCGATTGTTTGGTGGAGGCGCTGTACCGCGCTGGCCTCGACGCTCCAGACCGATTCCGCAGTCTGCCACGCCTCCGACGCTGCGAGGGTTCGGTTTTTCACTTTGGACAGCTTTGGCATGAATAGCGAGTGCCACGAACGTCCGCAATTAATGCAGGGAAACCCAAGGAGAGACAAGATCTTTTTTCATTTCATACAATCGAAAATGAAAACTGTTTCAAGCCGGGTGTTTGTGTTAAGGCGTCGCGCCGGCCGGGAAATTGAGTTGCCACTGGAGCACTTCGGGAGTCCGGCGTCCGTCAAAGCTGATCGATAACAAATTGCCGGCCCGTTCGTGGCGGACGGGAACGGCGTCCCCTCCTTTAACGCTGGCTTGCGCTTTCGACAGACTCGTCTTTTCAGGGACATAGACGAAGAGCGTGTACGCTTCGCCGGGCATGGTTTCTGAGGAACCCCTCAGCGTGCCGGTTGAATTGTCCCAAGCCAAATCCTCGATCGAGTAAACGCCAGTGATATGTCGAGAGGTTCCGATCAACTGCGGGTGGTTGAGCAACCGGTGCACCAACACTACCCGGGTATCGTGGCCTTCAATCTCCACCGATATCCGGTCCTGAAACACGCCCAGGAGCTTTTGGTTCCAGAAGTCGAACGCGATAAAACTCGAAGCGGGGCTTAGCCCAAGCTTATCAGAGAATGAGACACTCTTCGTCACGCTGGCGCTTCGCCAGTTAGGCAGTGCCACGACGTCGTAGACGCCCGATTTGTCGTTCACCTTCAAGTCGAGAATCTCGGGGTAGTTGTGAATGTAATCGTCCGCTCCGATGTGCTTGAAGGTATCCCACTCCAGGTCGGTGCCGCGGCTGAACAAGTCAACGGGCATGATCGGCATGGTTGGCAGAGTCCGCTGCAGCAACGGCAGCCTGTCGGGGGGCAGTTCGGGCATCACTCCCGCCAGAGGATAGGCCACCCCACTCAGAGCCACTAGGCTCACTTGAGTCCGCGCCTCGGCCGTGGTCACCCCCAGGCCAATCATTGGCTCCTCCCGGGTCCGGGCGGTTTCGATGACTTCCGCCGGCCGCTTCTTCTTTGCCTGATCCACCGAGAGGCGCTCCCCCAATTCCATGCCTTCGCCCGGCATAGCATACACCAGGATCCGATTCAGGAAGGCGTTGGCGTTGATGGAACTGAACAGGGAGTACATGCCATGCCAATTGTGCATCGCCGCCGGTGATCGTGACAAAGGCCTCTCGGCTCTCTTGTCCTTGAAGCGAGAGGGTCTGTTCCTCAGGGTCGACGACCAACCCGTCGATCTTCACAAGGAGCTTCCCTCGCACGGGCCGATCCAACACATCAGAGATTTTGAGGTTGAGCTTCGGCCTGGCGCCGATCGGCGCCGTCATGTCGCGGGCGACGATTTCCACAGGGTCAATCCCGATGATTTTTGCCTTGCGGATTGCTTTCATCAGCTTGTCGAATGAGCCGCGGGTCCCATCGGTGCGAAGGAAATAGCCGAGCTGGTTGAGCGGCACAACGATCTTCCCCGATTCCGCCGGCAGCGGGTTCGCGTAGAAGTCATAAAGGATAAACTTGCCTCCCTCGGCTGGGAGTTCCAGACGCGCATCTTTGGCCACCGCCACCGAGCGGAACAAGGTTCGGTTCTTGTCATAGCTGGCGCTCAGGTCTCCGGTGACGACCACCGTGCCGTCGTCGGGATCGGCAGGCCCCGTGCGTTCGTCGCCGACTTTCTTGCGTAAACCATCGAATACAAACACCCAGGGCAAACCGTTCTTGAAGAGGATTTCCTTGAACTCGCGCTGGCCAATAAAGTGTTGGCAGGCGGCCACCGACGCCCCCGGCGACCACACTTGCGCCACGGCATACTCCTTGCCGTCACCTTGTACGCATGCGCCACAGTCAGAATAGGGCGAACCCACTGTTGCTTTTCAATCATGCCGGTAGAGTTTGATCCGCTGGATGGCAGGTTTTCCGGGAGGGATCTGGAGATGCCAGCCGCCGCCGTTTTCGTCGCCATTGAGGCGACGTCCGGAAATCAGGGTCGGGGGTTTCGCGCGAGATGGCCCGCTGGAGGACAGGTTGCTCGGTCCGTGGGTGACGTGATCATACCAGAGTTCGTCAATGGAAAGGATGCGGGTGTGACGCGGCCCGGCTGATCGGGCGCCAAAGTGGATGGAGATTCCCGAACCGGCGACCAGGAATTCGTCGGGGCCAACGTTGATCACCAAGCCATAAGCCGGGTTGGCTGCCTTATCTTTTTCGTATTGGATTTCAAGGCCGTAGCCGGCTAATTCAAGGTTGGTTTTGGTTTCGCTTTCGAGTTGCAGCAGGCCGATCATTTTGCCCGGCCCGCCTTGGGCGGTAATGGTAGGGACCAGACTGTTGAGAGCGGCGTAGGCGTTGTTGAGCAAGCCGTCCTCGGGAAAAGAATCGATGGCGAAAGGACAAAAACCGAGAGCGGCATGCTGGCCGATGGCATAAAAGGCTTTTCCCGCAGAACTCGAGGAATCGGGGTTGGACTCGGGGATGAAAAGAGGGTTACCGGAACGGGTGCAGCTGGCACAGACACCTTTGAAGTCCGATACGTAGATGTCCGGAGAGAAGAAGTCGATTGCGGGAGCGGCGGCGCGCCAAATGTCAATCACTCTTGAGACGGGACCGCCGCTGGGGTACTCCCCGGCGGGCTGGCCAGGGGATTGAACGAGCCACGCATTGACATACATGGGCAGAGGATATTCGGCTTTGCCCGCGGCACTTACCTCCCCGATGTAGCGGGCCATGTGCCACGCCATGAAGGCTTCGTCAGCGCCCCGGCCAAAGACTTCCTCCCAGGTGCCAGATGGCTTGCTGCCGGCATCGACCCATACCTGTTTAAACTCGGGAATCAGTTGGCTGGCATGCGACACGAAATAGCGGCATAGAGCGTCGGGGACCGGCTGCTTGAAGGCTGCCTCCGCCGCAGGCGAGAAATCCCGCGCCTGTCCCAGTGTGCCCACTTCGTTTTCGATCTGCATCATGATCACGGTGTGTTTCGTGACATCCATTTTGTGGATGTGTTGCATCAATGCGGTAAACGCGCGCTGGTCGGACTTTTGATTCTCGTCGCTGAGAGGAGAAAGGATTTCGACGCGCGAACCGTCTCTGGCCTGGACACGCGGGAACCGGTTCACATCTTTCTTGACCCATGCCGGCGCATAGCTGGAAACGCCGTTTTTCCAACTGCCGAACCAGAGGAACACCAGCTTGAGTTCGTTCTTGCGCGCACCCTCGATGAGGCCGTCCACCAGCGTGAAATCGTAGTGCCCTTCCTCGGGTTCCAGGAGTTCCCACGATACAGTTGCCAGGACTGTGTTCAAATTCAGGCGTCCGAGCCGGGGCCAAATCGGTTCCATGTAATCCAGGCTCGAGGCGCTGGAATTGTGGAGTTCACCGCCAATAACGATGAACGGCTTTCCGTCCACGATCAGGCGAGTCCATGCGCCCTGGCGGTCAAGGTGAGGGATCGGCGATTGCGCGGGAGCCTGGGCACAAGCCAAAGCGGCGATCATAATGAACAGGCTGGCAATTCTCATGCCGCGGAGACTAAATCTGCCGGACTGGATGTCAATTGCCCCAAGCAGGTTATAAGCAGCATAGTTCCCTCATGTCTGGGTCTGCGCTCTTGCCCGGCGTGTGATGGAACGTCCTGCAGCTGTTGACATAAGACAAAAAGTCGATGAACTCTCTGGTTTTAAGCCAAACTTAAACATGGACACCCGTTTGTTCCGGCCAAGTTCCTCCGTCGAGTACGTCTTCTTTGATCTGGGGTGCGGCTTTCCCAGGTGAAAATAACGGGCCCCAAATGACTCAAAGCGCGCTTTCTATTCCCGGAAAGATTGAAGAACGGGAATCCTCGCTCCCGCACTTGGCCCTCGGTTTGATTATTGTCTTCGCCTTGGGCAAGCTCCTGTTGCATCTTCTCACAACCGCCTTTACTCCATACGGGATCCATCGCGACGAGTTTCTTTATCTTGCAATGGGCCAACACCTCCACTTCTGGCGTATGGATTTTCCACCGGCGATTGCTGTTCTCGCCAATGCCGCCCGTTTTCTATTTGGCGACACACTATTTCAGCATCGGCTTCTTTGCTTTGGGAGTGGTCGCGGCTTTCCTGTTAACTCCTCAACGAGAGGTCTTAGCCACACGCTGGCCGTACCTCGCCGCGCTCGTCGCCTTGGCGGTTGGCAGCGCCAGCCTGGTAGGCCAACTGCGGCTCGACTGGCCTGTCATGATCCACATGGGAGACCTGCGGTCCCAGCAACTGATTCGGGTTACCTATGCCGATTTCCTGCTCGGGCAAATTGGAATGCTCGGACCAATTCTTGTCCTTGCGTTGGCCGGCTTGGGTACATTGCTTTGGGGAAATTCTCTGCGTGCCTTTCGAACGCTGGGCTGGATTTGCGTTGCCGCGTTCCTCCAATTGCTCCTGCTCCACGGGAAACCGTATTACCTGGGCCCGATTTACCCGGTGCTTTTTGCGGCGGGTGCCGCCGCTCTAGGAAACAACACGCGGAGATGGGTTCGCATTCCGACGATGATTTTGCTCATATTGATTATCGTAGGCGGGCTGATTGGGCTGCCGATGGGATTACCCATTCTGCCGCCGGCACAAATGGCTCGGTACGCGGCTGCCCTCGGCAGCAAATCGGCGGTTACCACCAATCGCAAGGAAGTGCTTTCTTTGCCTCAGGATTACGCGGACATGCTCGGCTGGGAAGAGCAAGTGGCCTCCGTGGCTCGGGCGTATGAGTCACTTTCGTCTGGCCAGCGCGCCCAAGCGGCGCTGCTTGCTCGCAACTATGGCGAAGCGGGCGCTCTGGAGTTCTTCGGCCCTCGCCACGGTTTGCCCTCAACCATTTTGTTGCCAGATAACTTTCTGCTTTGGCCTGCACCCACGAATCGCACTTGCGAAGTAGTCGTGGGTATCGGCATCTCAGAGCGAGATTTAGCAGCCTTTTTCAAGTCAGTTCGGCTCGTGACGCGCTTCGACAATCCTTGGATGGTTCCGGAAGAAAAACAGGTCGTCATTTGCATCGCCGAATACCCGGTTCGAGACGTGCGCGAAGCCTGGCACGAACGCAAATGGCGGTAACTGCGGCCAAATGCAACCTTCGCTGAAACCCAATCCCCGTGAACCCGTCCTTCTTGCCCAGGCCCTTCTCACAGTGGCATTGATGGTGCCTGGCCACTAACGGCGTGAGCTTCTCCTGCCACCTGCCGTTGACAGACCTGCAGGCTACGGCAAGCTCCTCCAGCTTTACGGCGTCCACAAAGCCACGTTGGGGGCGAGGAAGAAAGGTCTATCCGTGCTTCCACGCCAACAACAAAACGGCGCAATCGCACTCGTGCTGATGGGGGTGGGAATACGAATAGCCGCACCATTGAAATCATCATCGGGAACACGGGCGAAATCCAAATTGACGCCGTGGGATTCAAAGGACCTGACTGCGAACAAGCCACCAAATTCCTGGAAGAGGCTTTAGGGGTTGTGGCGGAAACAAAGAAGCCGAATATCACCAGCACGGCAACAGGATGGGCCAGCAGAGCGTTTGGGGATAGACCATGCTGGAGCTCGGCCTTCGAGTCAGGCCGAGCTGTCGTTGCTTCGCATTCTCGTCCCTCCAGGCGCGTTGCAAAACCTCGCCTTGAGGCTATTCTGAAGAGTCAATGAACACCCCTCTTCGCCGCTGCTTGCCAGACGTAACTGGATCATAATATGGGTGCCAGTTCAGAATGGCGTATTGATCTTCTGAAACTTTGCGGGCCCGGGATGTTGGCCGGAGTCACGTTGGGAACCTGGCTGCGGCTTTTGCGGGATCGGGGCCCTTCCATGGAGATGAGGTACGCTCCACGGGCTCTGTCAATTTCCATGCAGGCCTTCTATAACAGCTTCTGGGCGGGACTGGAGACACGGCAATTCGACCACAAGGTCGAGTCGATTTCTATTCTTCCGCCGCTCTTTATTTTGGGTCACTGGCGAAGCGGCACAACCTGGTTACACGAAATACTCGCCCGTGATGAACGCTTCGGCTATCCCAACAGCTACCAGGTTTCCTTCCCGCACACATTCCTGACGACGGAGAAGTTCAGTGCTCCGATGATGGCCCCGTTCCTGCCTCGTCGCCGGCCCATGGATGGCATGGAAATGAAGTTCTCTAGCCCGCAGGAGGACGAATTCGCAATTTGTGCCGGCACGCTACAGTCGCCTTGCCTGGCTTGGGTATTCCCAAATCAGAAATATGAATTCAGCAAATACCTCACTCTGGAAACTCTGTCGGAGGAGCAACTGACGAAGTGGCGGGACTCTTTTCTCTGGTTCCTCAAAAAAGTCCAATTTCGGGTGAACCGGCCTCTGGTGCTCAAATCTCCTCCGCACACCGCCCGGATTCGGCACCTCCTTGAGTGGTTTCCCGATGCGAAGTTCATCCACATTCATAGAGATCCATATCGAGTAATCCAATCAAGCCTTCACACTTTCCGAATCCTCCACGGATGGCACACCTTGCAGCGTTACTCGTTCGGGGATCTGGAGGAGCGGACTTTAAGGCAATACAAGGAAATGCACCGCGCTTTCTTCGAGCAAAAAGCCAGTATTCCGGACGGGCGTTTTCACGAAATCCCGTTTGAGTCATTGGAAAAGGATCCAATTGGTGAGATTGGTCGCCTGTACTCAGCCTTGAACCTTCCCGACTTCGGGGAGTTCGAACCCTCGCTTCGGCGTTATCTGAACTCCCTCGCCGATTACAAAAAGAATCCCTTTCCAGAGCTGCCGCGGGAGTTAAAACTTGAGATCCGCAAAGAATGCCACGAGTGCTTTGACCGGTGGGGTTATTTGGTATAGATGGCGAGCACAACGATTTTCCAAGGATACTGGCAAAGGTTGACCGTCAAAAAGAACTAAACCCCAGCAGCCCGTCGCTCTCCTGAAACAGGAACTGGTGCCTGGGCCAGAGCCGCTTGTTTGCAGTGGGAGCAACAGAACCTGTAGCCAAGCGGGTAAAAGAACGTCAATAATCCACGCTGAGGATCGTCAGTCCTTGCTCGCCCGCCGGGGATTTAAAACGCACCGTGTCGCCGGCTCGGCAGTTCATTAGGGCTTGTGCCAGGGGCGATATCGAACTGATTCGTCCCTGGCCAGGCTCGGCTTCATCAGGGCCAACTATTTGGTAAGCTTCTTCCTCTCCTTGCTGATCACGGATGCGAACGATTGCACCGAAACCGACTTTCCCAGGATCAGCAGGTGGTTCGGCAACAATCATTGAGTCCAACACCTGCTGTATCCTCAAAACGGCCGCGTCAATCCGTCGAATCTTGGCTGTGGCCTCATTGTCTCCAGAGTTGCTCCCATTCGCCAGAGCCCGCTTCTCGTCGAGCAGAGCGTTTGCCTGTTCTCTCAAACGGTTGGCACCTTCTTTAGTGATGTAACGCTTCACCCCAGGCGGAACTTGAGATCGTAGCGGTGCGATTTCCTCACCACTCGCCTCATCGGACTCACGGGTAAAGGCTTTACTCACAATAAAAGATACTCCGTCTCAAAGCGCAATCAACGGCCTCGGACGAAAGGATGCCATCCACCAGAAAACGACAACTACGTTTTACGGACTTGCACTTTGCTTGGGATTTGCGACCCGGAAAACAACCCCAAAAAGAAACGAAGACACATGAACTTCACAGCCACGGCTGGCGGACTTAAACCGACAGAGATCCTCAGCCACGTCCAATTTCACCGCATCTCGGACGCGCTTTTGCGCCAGCTCATTCGAATCCGCCCTTTTGACGTTCCGGACCTATGCAACGGCAAACGCAGCAGAAACGGCGGTTTGTGTTTTTCCAGCCTCAGAACGGAAAAAGGGGTACAGAAAGGGTACAGACACTTTTGGGATCTTGTGTAAGTATGGTGGGCCCAGAGGGATTTGAACCCCCGACCAAGCGATTATGAGTCGCCTGCTCTAACCGCTGAGCTATGGGCCCAAGGAGCACGTGCGCGCGCCGACTCACGGAAAATATGAATTGGCTGGGCGCAGGGCAAGCGATTGCACGCGGTGAGCGGCATGACCGTTACTTGTTCGAAGAGGCAGTTGTCGGGGCGTATTTGAGGAGCTTGTTGGCCCAGGTGATAAAGTATTTCATGTTGGATCGGTCTTCATGGCCGCCGTCGTGTTGGCGCCAGGCCAGTTCTCCGTCGAGCAATCCAGTATTCACCGGTGGCATCTTAGCCGTGCGGTAGTCTTCTTTCTCGCCAATGTCACTCGCTCCGAGTAGCCGGAACACCGGGCCGGCGGCAACGGTAGCCATGTAACTGCCTTGTTGATCGAGCCAATTGGCATCACCGCGCGCCGGGACGCCGTAGCTAATGAAAGTAAACCGCGGCGCGCACAAGGCGATCAGCATATGCGCGTCCACGGGCAAGTCGCCGGCGTTCTTGCTGCCGAAGGAGGCTTCGGCCGCACCGTATTTGAGGAAATTGCCGGCCATCCAATGGTATTCGCCCGAGCCGGTCAGGTTCTCGAGGGCTTCGCCGAAGTTGCGACGGTGCAGCTTGGCGCCCCCTTCACCCGAGGACCCAACCAGCACGATGGCAAAACGCGGTTCAAACGCCATGGTGACCAGCGCCGCTTTGCCATAACGAGAGACTCCTTCGATACCCACTTTCTTTGCGTCAACTGCGGGATCGGTTTCCAGATAATCCAGGCCACGTGCGGCCCCCCAGGCCCACGCGCGCAGTGCGCCCCAATCGTCCGGCTTGCGCGCCTGACCGCGATTGACCAGGCCGATGATGCCCTTGGTCAGGCCGGCGCCATTGTCCGCCTGGATGCTTCCTGGCACGATGGTGGCGTAGCCCCATCCAGCAGACAGCAGTTGTTCGGTCGAGGGGGGATCCTTATACGGACCGCCGAACTCGGGAAAACGGTTTGTCGGCATGGGAGAGTCGGGTGCCCGTGGCATTCCGTCACCGCCGAATCCGCCAAACATCATAAGAACCGGGACACGGTCCTTGGCCTGGGCCGGGGTCACCAAAGTCATGCGGATGTCCACGCTGATGGCCGGACAATCGGAGTTGTCGACATGTCCGACGAGGCGTTTACCGTTAGCCGGCAACTTGCCGACGAGACCATCGGTAATATTCGAGACTACGCTCCACGTCACTTTGGGGACGTTCTTTGGTACACGCCCGATCACCTCGCGTTCGAAGTCCTCGACAATCTCGGGGCGACGCAGTTTCCACCACGTCTCAGCTGTGGTGACCTTCTGTCCGTTTTTGAGAGTGAGGGCGTCGGGTAAATCAGGGAAAGGGTTGGCCTTGGCGGGATCGTAATTGGCTGAGTTGGTGGCACCCGGCTGGCCGCTGGGTCCCGGGCGCAGCCGGGTGATGCCCAACTGCTGCATCATATTTTGGTGATCCTGTTGAGCTGTCCAATTCAGGGGTTCGCCATCTTTGGCTGTTTCCTTGGACGCTTGGGCCGGCAGCTCGCCAGGCGAACAAAGAAACCCGAGCAGACAGCCGGCCAAACCCTGACCAACGGTCAAGCGCGCGAGCTTAGCCCTTAATCCCGCAAGCTGGCAGCGAATTCGAGACAGGAGGGAGGTTTGGCCATACGCCCGGAGGCTTTGTTTTGGCATACTGCAAAAACGTGCGTGTGTTTGAATCGGCGATCAAGGAGATAAACGATCTGCGATTTGTGATTTAAGATTTGGGATTTGCGATTTGTGGCTTTCAGAGAGGCCGCCACGAGAAATGAGGCACGCGGGAGGAGAAATGTGGAATGCGGAGTATACTGAATGGTTAGCGCCCGGCGGAACTGGGCCCTCCGAATCTGTTTGGCTTCATTTCGGGCGCACTGCCACGCGAACGCGGGGTTCCCTTCAGGAACACTGTGTTCGCGTGGCAGCACGCCTCAGCGGGCGGGCAGCACAATAGATCCAGAATCTGCGCCGCAGTTTTGGCCGAAGTTCGACGCTGGTTCAGCTTGGTCGGCCGGCTAGAGTCACGCGCAGCAGAACGGCGCTGCGGGCATTTTGTTTTCTGATTCATACTGAGCAAATCTCCCGGTCAGTCACGGGCGCCGAGCGCCCCACTGTTTTTACAGCAGCATCGGCCTTTTCGGCGAAGAGCTCAGGGAACACCAATAATGGATACGGTGTCACCCAGGCCAAAGCCGCCGCATCATTGGCGGCCCGGCGCACCTGCGCGCTGAGTTCTGGTTTCCACAACGTCCCGAGGCGCTCACTCAACAGGTTGACCTTGAGCCGTTCGAACTCATTTTCCTGGAAAGCCCGGAATGGCGCCGGCGGTGTCGGACTTATCTCGAACCGAGTTTCAGGCCCGAATTCGGCGGGCACTCGTCTATATCTAGTCGTCATTTTGCCTTTCTGGTTGCGCCATCGACGCGCGATGGCTTGGTTCATTTAACAAAAAACCCGCGACTGCTTCGGCAATCGCGGGTTTTTGAAATTCCAGGTTTCTGTTAGAAATCCCCTCCCACGACGCCGTTGTGGCAAGCGCAGCCGTGCCACATGGACGTCAGTCCCGTGACGCGCTGGTTGCGAACGTTGATTTTAATCGTGGTCTTCATCTTCTAACGCGCGGTAATAAACAACACCGCGCGGGGTCTGTCAAGGGGTTTTCAGCCCTGAGCTATGGCCCGGCGGGGCTTCGGCCCACTCCGGCCAGCGCGGCTTTGGCTGCGGCTTTCCGGGATTTCCGGCCGGCTTTTCTGGCAACCTTTCTGGCCCGTTTGAGGGTTTTGCGGGCTGCGTCCATTTCGGCTCGGGCAAGCTCTTTTTGTTGCTGAGCGGCCTGGGCGATCAATTCTGCTTGAGCAACCCTGATGGTCAAGATTTGGGAGCAGGCAAGCCGTTTTAATTTCGTCATCATGGCCTGTGGCGCAGTCGCGAGTCGGATGTTTGCCCGCAGTTCGCGCCGGGATGCAGAATTATGCGCTTTGCCGCCGCGTTGTCCATTGTCAAGAGCCCTTGCGGGACTAGGAAATTCCCAGGTGCATTTTTTACGACACGTTCTCAAGGCCCGGCAGTTGACCTGTATGTCGGCGGTCCCTGCAAGAGTTCCCCACAGATTCAGGGCGACCGCAGATGGGTCAGAGATCTGAGGTTTTCCTTGAACCGGGCCTCCGCTGCCCCTGCGCCCTGGGACAATCGGTGAAAGCTGCCGCATGAATGCGGCGTTCCGGACTATTCCAGCACTGGCGGTTGGGCTTTGACGAGACGTGACAAAACCGTTAACACATGAGACGTTGATGGCGGGCAGACCGGGCGGAAGGCATTCCCGCCAGGTTGGGAAACGAAGCCTTGTTCCCGGTCGGCGCCCGGCCTAAGCGCAATGAGCACGAGCGGTAGCTTAAAAATGGTCACCTGTCCGGGGTGCGACGCCAAAGTTTTTATTCCTGGAGACCTCCCGCCTTTATCGACCGAACCCTGCAAGCGATGCGGCCATCCGATCATGATGCCGATGCAGTTGCGCCAGTTCGAACTGCGCAGCAAGATTGCCTCGGGTGGCCAGGGCAAAGTTTATCGCGCGTTTGATACGGTTCTGGAACGGCTGGTGGCCGTAAAAATACTGCGTAAAGAGCTGGAGAGCGATCCGGTCGCGCTGGAGAATTTTATCCGTGAAGCGCGGGCCTGCGCTTCATTGAACCATACCAACATCATCCATATTTACACCTTCGACGAGTTCGAGACGCAAAGGTACTTGGTGATGGAGTTGGCCGATCGCGGGAGCCTCGACACTCGGATTGAAAAACAGCAGCGCCTGGCCGAGCTGGATGTTCTGGACATCGGCATCAAAATCGCCTCCGCGCTGGACCTGGCACTCAAACACAACTTGCTCCATCGCGACATTAAGCCGGGTAATATCCTGTTCAATGCCGACAACGAGCCCAAGCTGGTCGACTTTGGCCTCGCCCGAAGTGTCGAAGCGGAGCCCGAATCGAGCACTGTCACCGAAGGCACTCCCTATTACGTTGCCCCTGAAAAGATCAAACGTGAGCGGGAAACTTTTCTGTCCGACATGTACAGCCTGGGCTGCACGTTGTATCATGCCTTAACGGGTCACGTGCCGTTTGAGGCTCCGAGCGTCGAGGAACTCGTCGCTGCTCACGTCCACACGGCCTTGACTCCGCCGAACCAAGTGGTGCCGGAAATTAGCCAGCTTACCAGCGATGCGCTGGTGCGAGTCCTCGCCAAGAATCCCGCCGATCGGTTCCTCAGTTACGACGAGTTCGGGATGACCCTCGAGGCGGCGCGCAGCCAGTGGTTAATCCAAAAGTATTCTCAATCCGCCCAGACCAAGGCCGGCAAGAGCAAAACCAGTTGGTGGCGCCGATAGCTTGGTGACAGACGCGCAGCCGACTGAAAGTCGGCGGTACAGCAGGCTCGAAAGCCTGCGCTACGGACGGCCACCAATCGCGTCTCTCACCGATTACACTCCCATGCCGGCCGGTTCTTCGTTGGTCGCAACATTGACGATCTTAAACTGCTTGGCGTGCAGCGCGGAGTGGGCGCGGACCGTCTCAGCGCGGAACGTAGCGCAGACTTTCAGTCTGCCGTACCGCAGACTTTCAGTCTGCTCCGGCATGGAGCCTGATGCGCGTGCAAATTCTCAGCGCCCTCCGGCAGGGCGCGCGCAGCCGACTGAAAGTCGGCGGTACAGCAGGCGAGAACGCCTGCGCAACGAGGGCGTGGAGCTTATTTCTGTTCCGTGGTTCCGCTGGCCTTGGGCTTCTCGGTCGGATCGGTGACTGGCTTTGGGCCGAAAGTCACCGTGGTGGCCATGAGCTTTCCGTCTGGGGCAGGCTTAACATAGCCGCTAACAGTCTCGCCGACTACTCCGTCGTCGAGGGTGGCGGGTTTGCCCGCCTTCTTCAGTTTTGTTTCTGAAGTGATTTGGAAAGTGCGTTTGCCGACGGTGATTGTCTTGGCCACTTTATCGACAGCGGCGAGCTTGCCATGGAACGGGCCGCCTTTGGCCGGTTTTTCCGAATCGGCGGTTTTACCCGCCGCTGTTTTGTCGGCGTTGGTTTTGTTGGTGGTTTGGGCTGTCAGCGCCAGGGGTGCGCCGCTCAAAGCCGCCGCCAAGAATAAGGTCGTGCTGAATCCCAGGAGTATTCGTTTCATAGTTGGTGTGTTTTTTCGGTGAATTTATGAAAGTAGTGGGGACCTGCCTACCACTTTCCTTCGACCAGCAGAGCGGTGACATTTTTGGCCAGGTCCTCGGCCAAAAGTGGCAAGGCCTGACGTTCCGCACTCGGCAGGTCATTTCCCACGCGGATCAAGGTGTGGCCGGTGACGGGTTGATCGAGAATAGTTTTGCCGGTGCTCCGCTCGCGCGCGGTGACATGCGCGGTCAGGGTGAGCCGAAAGTCGCGGACGGTGAGGATGTCATTGGAAGCCAGGGTCACCTCGTTGCGCTGATAACCGGTCAACGTCCCGCTCACAACGATATCTGAGTCATTGTCCGACGCCAAGCGGTAGGTTCCATCGCGCTGCAACTCCTTGCGCATTTGCGAAGTCACCGCATCGGTTAATCGCGGCTGAAGGGTTTGGTTGATGAAGGTCGTTACTTGCGCCGTTTTTTCACCGGCCGCAACTCCGTTGGCTGGACCTAAACGATAACCGGCGCAGCCCGTCGCGCACACGAGCAGAAGGATCGACGCTGCCCGCAAACTGTCGCCGAGCGGGCGCATGTTTATTTGGTGGAAGGTTGGGTGCGTTTTTTCAGCTGCTCAATCCGTTGGCGGGCGGGAGCGGCGTACGGCGAATTAGGGTCAAGAATGATCACTTCGTTGTAATACACCAGTGCGCCATTCCATCTTCGGTACTTCTCGTAGAATTTGGCGATTTGGAAGCTCCCCCGCGCTTGTTCGGTCTTCAAGGTGGTGATGATCTTCTGCGCCTGCGGGACTCGCGGATCATTGGGGTAAAGCGTCATGAAATCGGTGAACGTCGCAATGGCCTGGCCCGCGGTGCTCTGGTCATATTCGGCGGTTTGCGCTTGCTTATTGTAGGCCATGGCCTGGCGATACAAGGCATCGGCGGCAACCTGAGGCCGATCATGATACCGGTCGGCGGCTGTCTCGTAGGCCTTTGCCGCCATCGCATAATTGGATTGTTTCTCCCGGGCCGCCCCGATGTTCATTTGCGCTTTGGGCGCCACGTCGCTATAGGGGCCATTTTTGACGATTTTCTCGTACATATCGGAGGTCTTGTCCATCGAACTGAAAATCGGGATGTATCCCCACAATTTAAACCATTTACCGGCGAGGTACTTGTTGGCGATGGCAAACTGCCGCTCCACAATCTCCTGGTAATTGCTAATCTTCGGCTGCTTCTCGATTACCTTTTGGTACTCCTGGAAGGCCTTTTCATCTTTGCCCGTGGCTTCGTAGCAACGACCGACCAGGTACTGGGCTTGAGGAGCGTAATCCGAAAGAGGCCAAACCCGCACGACGCGACGAGCGGCCTTGAGCGCCAGGCTAAAATCCTTTTTGTCGAAGGCGCTTTGCGCCACGTCCAACTGATCTTTGGCGCGCGCCCGTTGCCATTTGCCTCCTTCACTCCCGGGCGATTCATAGGTCCAACCTTCGCCGGGACGATAAATGAGCGGCGCGGGCGAGCGAAACGGAAGCGCCACGACGAAGCTGATAATCAGGGCGAGTTGGAGAGACCGGCAATTCATCTCAAAACGGTACCGACGTTAAACGCGCTCTGTCCAGTCGATTCTCAGGGGCGCGGAGTTCGAGTTCGCAGTTCGCAGACTGAAAGTCTGCGGTACGGCAGACTGAAAGTCTGCGCTACGATTGCGCTACGGCGGCGCTACCAACATTCTCAGCCGCGATAGACGATCATTACGCCAAAATCGGTCATCAACTTCTGGCTGCCGATGTCCAGGTGCGTGTAGGTGAGAGTGTTGATGCTGACGATATTGGTTTCGCCCACCCGGAGCAGGAAATTGGTAACGACTTCGTCGAACTTGTCGTGGCCCACTTCAATGCAGTCGGTGTGCTTGATGGTCTTGACCCGCATTTTGCGGTCGGATTCCTTGGCGGCGACTTCCAGGGGTGCCAGCGGTTTGGCAATCAGCACTTCCGGCGCTTTGTTGGAGGGGACGCGCAGGTGCATTTCCACTTTTGCGGCGGCCGAAGAAGCAATCGGGTTGGCGGGATTGGCGGCTAGCCGCGCCCCGGATTCCTCGGGAGAGAGGGTGGGGATGCCTGAACGCGGAACGTTGGGCTCGGGAATAACGATCGTCTCCCCGCAAGAGGGGCATTCGATTTCCGAGCCGGCCCCGGAGCTGTCGACGGCCAGTTCCTGCTCACACTTGGGACAGTTAAAAATGACATCCATAAGTCGCCTTTGATTGGTGAGCTGCTATTTCAGAATAAGTGTTGGTATTTCACGACGCGAGGAAAAACTTCTATTCGTATGCTTTCTCGAGTTTGCGGATTCGCGGCCAGACCGGGGAAGACTCGGGCGTTCGGTTCTTCACCTCGGCGAACAATCGTTTGGCTTCCGAGGGATCATCCCGCACGATCAGCAGGCAATAATCCAGTTCGATCCAGGCTTTGCGGGGATCCTGCAACGAACGGCCGTAGAATTTCAGAAAATTGCGCAGGCCGGTCGCTCCTTGCGCTTCCGCGGCTTTGAGCGCCGGTTCGAGTTGTTGCGGCATACCGGAGAGTTGGTCGCCGACCACGATCGCCGCGGCGGCTTGCTTCTTTTGGGTCTCTTCCTCGTTCTTGACCTTTTCCCAGTAAAAGAAGAGTTCCCAACCCGCGAAAAGCACCCCCAGGATCATCAGCGCCGCAATCAACCTGGTCATGCTTCTTCAATGCGCTCAACCCGCGCGCCGAGTTGCCTCAGTTTGCCATCAATGTTTTCGTAGCCGCGATCCAGGTGGTAAACGCGATTAACC
This sequence comes from Verrucomicrobiia bacterium, assembly GCA_035651635.1. Lineage (GTDB taxonomy): Bacteria > Verrucomicrobiota > Verrucomicrobiia > Limisphaerales > UBA8199 > JANXQE01. Next base: position 43,197 of record DASRFK010000313.1, read on the forward strand.
TGGGTGGTCCCGCGCGCTGCCAGGCCTGCGATCACCAGCGCCGCCGAGGCGCGCAGGTCGCTGGCCATCACGGGCGCCCCGCTTAAGGGCTTGCCGCCTTTGACAATGGCGCTTGGGCCTTCGATTTCGATGTCCGCGCCCAGGCGCGCCAATTCGCTGACATGCATGAAACGTGATTCAAAGATCCGCTCGGTAATGATGCTGATTCCGGGTGCCAGGGCCATCAGCGCCATCATCTGGGCCTGGGCGTCGGTGGGAAATCCGGAGTAGGGCAGGGTGGTAATGTCGACCGGCTTGAGCCGGCCGTTGCGGGCCACCTTCAGCGCGGTCCCTTCGCGGGTGATTTTCACGCCGGCATCGTGCAGCTTGTCGAGCACTGCGCGCATATGTTCCGGCCGTGCTCCGCGCAGAGTGACTTCGCCGTTGGTCGCCGCGGCCGCAATGGCATACGTGGCGGCTTCGATTCGATCGGGGATGACTTCGTGCTCGGTGCCGTGCAGTTTTTCGACGCCGGTGATGGTAATCGTTGGGCTGCCGGCGCCGGTGATCCCGGCTCCCATCGCATTCAGGAAATTCGCGAGGTCAACGACTTCGGGCTCACAGGCCGCGCTTTCGATTACCGTGACGCCCTCGGCTAACACCGCGGCCATGAGGACATTAGCGGTGCCCAGGACAGTCGAGCCGGAACGGCCGCCCAGAAAAACGGGCGAGCCCTTCAGTCGTTTGGCGCTGGCCTGAACGTAGCCGCTATCGATCACCACCTTGGCACCCAGCGCCTCGAACCCTTTCAGATGCAGATTGATTGGCCGTGCTCCAATCACGCAGCCCCCCGGCAATGAGACAGTTGCTTTGTGCAGACGCCCGAGTAGCGGTCCCATGATGCAGATGGAACCTCGCATTTTGCGGATCAAGTCGTAGTCGCCCGCTCCTTTAATCTTTTTTGCCTGCACGTGCAGAGTTCCGTTGTGCAGCCGGACTTCCGCCCCCAACCAGGTGAGGATCTGCGCCATGAAGCGTACATCACTCAAATCCGGCACGTGCCGAATGACGCAGGGTTCGGAGGTGAGCAGCGTGGCTGCCATGATGGGCAGGACGGCATTTTTGGCACCACTGATGGTGACTTCTCCGCGGAGCGGCGCGCCGCCCTTGATTAGCAGGCTGTCCATGGGCTGTTTCTCACATCGGCTGCGCTATTGTGTTCGCGCAATTAGAATTCTCGGTTGTTGAGTGTAGTCACTGAGGATCTGCTCGACAACCCAGTTTTCGCCTTTGAAGAGCATTACGAGGGCTTGCTCCTGATGGTCGCCGAATTCCATCATGATTTTGCCGGTCGGCTTTAGAAAAGGTCGCGCTTCCCTCGCGAGCTTGCGATAGAAGTCCAGGCCATCGGTGCCGCCGTCCAGCGCTCGTCGGGGATCGTGGTCGCGAACCTCCGGTTGGAGTTGGGCAATCTCAGCGCTGGGAATGTAAGGCGGATTGGCCGCGATTAGGTCAAAGCTGGCCGTGCCGGGCAGCACGCTTAGGCCGTCGCCCAGGAGAAATTCGATTCGATCACTCATCCCGTGGAGTGCCGCGTTTTGGCGGGCGAGTTCCAGGGCCGAGGGCTCGATATCCACGGCGAGCAGATGCGCGCCTGGGCACTTCACAGCCAAAGCGATAGCCAGGCAACCGCTGCCGGTGCCAAAATCCAGCGCCATGGGCCTCGAAGCCGAATCTGTAACTGGCGCGGCGCCCGTTTCGCCGAGCGCCGGACTGGATGCCGCGCGCTCATTCAAAAAGATCCAGCCTTGCTCCGCCAGCAACTCCGTCTCCGGCCGGGGGATCAACACCGCCGGGCTGACCCGGATTTCCAGCCCGCAAAAGCTCGTCGAGCCAATGATATGTTGCAACGGTTCGCGCTCGCCGCGTCGTTTGACCATTTGCCTTACGAGATCCTGCTCCGGCTCGCCGAGGACACGCTCGAAGTTCAAGTAGAGTTGCATGCGCGGCAAGTGCAGCGCCTGGGCCAGCAGCAGTTCCGCCTGGAGCCGGGGCGATTCCACTCCTTTTTTGGCTAAAAAAGCGGTGCTCCTCTGAATGACTTCCAGGACGGTCACAGCGCTGAGGATAGTCCCGCGTTCACCGCTTCAAAGTTAAAAGCGCTTGCCGGTCCCGGAGCCTGCATTAATCCTGGGAAGGGATCGGCGGAATGCCGCCCGTTTCCGGCCGGATAAGCTTGCGCAAAATAGCCAGGAGTTCATCCGGCCGGAACGGTTTGGCCAGAAAAGCCGCCGCGCCGGAGATGTCGGATTCCATCTGGGTGGTACGGTCCGCGTTGACGGTCACGACGACCACCGGGATGCTTTTGGTGGCTTCGCTTTCTTTGAGTTGCCGCAAAGCCGCCAGACCGCTCATATCCGGCATGCGCACATCAAGGACAATCAGTTGTGGTTGTTGGGCATGAGCCAACTCGATTGCGCCGCGCCCGTTGCTGGCGCTGAGCATCTCGAAACCATTGCGCTCCAGGTAATGCTTCAGAACGTGGTGCATGATCGGATCATCATCCACGACTAAAATTTTATGTGCCATAAACCTGTATCGCCTGCGGGGGCCATCTTACAGAACCGCGCCATGGTATCAAGAATAGTGCGGAATTCGGAATGCGGAGTGCGGAATTCGGCATGGTCGAATACCATGAATTACCCTTGAACTGGCTGCGACGGACTCCTATTGTCGACAACATGAAACGGATTGCGCTGTTCGCGTTAGGACTGGCATTGGCGATCCCGGCTGCCTTGCCCGCTCAGGATGCGGCCACCGAAGAGCGGCTTAACAAACTATCCGGCCAAATCGAAGATCTGCGCGCCTCGAATGAGGCGCTCAATCGCAGACTCGAGACCCTGACCAAGGATATCGACGCCTTGCGCTCGCAGATGGATAAGCCGGCTGGCAACTTTGCCAGTGACGAGGACCTCAAGCGGCTGGCCGACACGGTTAAAGAAATCGACCGCAAGCGCCTGGACGATTACGAAAAAATTCGGACCGAGCTCAAGAGTCTCGGCAAAACCCTTGCTGCCTCCGCTCCCTCTTCGGTCCGAAAGAGTTCCCCGCCTCCGGTAATCGAAGCGTCAAACGATAAAGGCAGTGTCCCCGATAAAGGATTCGAATATCAGGTCAAACATGGCGACACGCTATCGCTCATCGTTCAGGCTTATCGCGATAACAACATCAAAGTCACCAAGGACCAGATCCTCAAAGCTAATCCCGGCCTGATACCTGAAAAGATGAAGGTCGGCCAGAAGATCTTTATCCCCGCTCCACAATCCTAAGTCGGCGGCAGCGACTTTCTCTTTTGATCAAAAAATCGAAGCGTGCACAAGCACACTAAACTCGCGTGGCAGATGCTAAGCTTTAAACGCTTTAACCTGGGTTCGGTTCTTTTGGTTGCGTTCATTGCGGGACTTGCGGGCACGACCTTGGCCCAGGACACCGTTACGGTTCCTAAATCGCGGCTCGAGGAATTAGAACGCAAAGAGAAGGAACTTGAGCGCCTCAAAGGTGAAAAACCGAAAACCGACAATGAAGGCCTTCCGGCGAGCAAACCCTCCGAACCGCCCACGCTGCCGCCGGTGCTCGCTCCACCGCCCGAACCCGTCGTTCGCTACAGCAGTCCCGCCCTCCAGGCGCTGCCCGCTTTGCGGCCGGACGAAGTTGTCCAGTCCATGGACCTGGCCAATTACTATCATGCTGACAAAGCTGCCGCGGATGGCCGGTTTCTGGGGAAAAAGTTTGCGCTCCAGGGCGAGATTGTTGGGTTCGAGAAGCCGCTGTGGAAACGCAGCTACCGGATTCTGCTCAAGACGCCGGTGCCCGGGACGCGGGTCATTTGCGACCTGCTACCCCCGGACAAAGCCAACGCGGTATTCACCGCCAACCACGGCGACGACTTGGTCGCCATGTATGGAGAAACCCGGGTGCCGCTTGCCAAAGTCGGGCAAAAAGTGCGCGTTCAAGGCGAATGCAAGGGCTTTAGCGATTCAGTGGTAATGATTTACGCCTGGGACTTGAAACCGGCACCCTAATCCTTTTCATTAGCGGCCTCCGTTTTACCATTGCGATCCGCCCGGGATTCTGCTGATGCTTTTGACGCTCGGACCGGAATTCAGTATATTGTTCCAGGTAACCTGACGGATGATGAAAACTTTTCTCCAAAACCTGCTCATCTTCTTTGCCCTCTCGCTCTGCGCCTTGATCTCCTACCAGTGGGTGCGGGAGACCGACCTCAATAAGAAGGTCCAGAGCCTCACGGACACTGTCCACGACAAAATGGAGAACATCCAGAGCCTCCAGCAAAGCGTTAAGCACGATGAATCGGAGATCGTCCGCCTGGATGGGCTCAAGAATTCGCTCACCCAGACCGTTAAGTCCAATGATATGCAGATCTCGCTTCTGGTCAAAGCGGTGGAAAAAACCACCAACGAGCTTGATCGAGCCGAGCGCCAAATCGAGGTCTACAAAGGGGCGATCGAGACGGCCAACGAGAACATCAAAAGACAAAACGACGAAATCAAAACTCAGAATGACGAGATGTCCAAATTGGCCGCGGACCGAAATGAGGTGGTCAAGAAGTTCAACAAAATGGCCACCGATTACAACGAACTCGCCGCCAAATGGAACAAGCAGCAGGAGGAGCTAGCCAAACAGGCGACGAATACCCCGGCGAAGAAATAAGGCCGTTGGTTATACGCTAAACCCCTCCCGAGTTCTAAATCCGAAATCCGAAGGCCGAAACTCGAAAGAAGGCCGAAGTCCGAACATTAAAAGTCAGACTTCCCAGTCTGCGGCGATCTTGAAAACATTTAACGCTGGAAATACATGGTGAATCCGAACTATGTCGCCGTCCCTGCGGGCAGGAACGCTCGCGCGCCATCCGCTTGAGGTCAGCCGTTTTCGACGTTGCTGCGGGCAAGAATACCCGCGCGCCGGCGGAGTTTTAAGCCACCAGGAAGCGTGCTTCTGATTCGGATTTCGGGCTTCGGATTCCTTTCGGCCCTCGGCCTTCGGATTTCGGATTTAGGATCATTCCTTAGTCTGTTGCGGCGCAATGGCGAACGACACCTTCTGAATTCCTTGCCGCCGGACTAAATCCAACACCCCGATAATCATGCCGTGCGTGGCATCTTTATCGCCGCTGATGTAAACGGGGACGTTCGTGTTGACGCGAAACTTGTTGGATAAGTAGGTCTGCAGTTCGACCAGGTTAACAGCCTTTTTCTCTATATATATATTACCTACCTTATCGACGGCGATATTGACAATATCGGGTTTGAAATCGCGTTTGGCGACGGTGGCCGTCGGGAGATCCATTTTGATCGACTGGAGCCGGATCATGCTCAGGCTGGCCAACATGAACGAGGCCAGCAGGAAAAACATGATGTCGATCAGCGGAATAATTTCGATCCGCGCTTTATGCAGGTGAAGCGGTGAACCAATCTTCATATCCATCCATTCATTGAACTAACGCGCGGCCGGGGTCGGCTCCCTTCGAAATTCCATCGTGTCCATCCCACGCTGTTTGGCGGCGGTGACCATGATTTCCACGTTGGTAGCCGCGGACTCCAGCTCGAACTGCAATTGGGCGAGTTTGCGCGAAAAGAAGTTGTAAGGGATCAGCGCCACAATCGCGATCGCCAGGCCGCACATCGTCGCGATCAGCGCTTCGCCAATGCCCCCGGTGATCGCCCCGGTGGCACCTTCCACCGTGGCGCTGCCGATGGATAGAAACGTCCGAAAAATGCCGGAAACAGTGCCCAACAAACCCAGCAACGGCGCCAAGGTGACCAGCGTATCCATCACCGTCAGGAAGCGTCCCGCCTTTTGCAGTTCCACTCCGGCCGCCACTTGCAACGCTCCTTGGAGCGAGGAATGGTAATGATTCATCCCATGCCAGATCATCCGGATGATCGGGTCGGGCGAATCTTTCGACAATTGCGACGCCTGTCTGAAGTCGCCGGCTTCGAGCGCGCCAAAGAGTTTTTCGAGTGTTTCAGGGTCGCGCCGGCTGCTTTCGCGGAACCACCAGAAGCTGCGTTCACCCACGACCGCCACCGCCACAATAGCGGTGATTAAAATCGGCCACATGACCGGGCCGCCCGCTTCAAAATATTTCACCAGGACGTTTGCTAACATAAGGTTTGTGTTCTGTTGTCAGAATCAGGTTAGGAGGTTGGCTTCGATTGAGAACTGCTACTGCAATTGGAACGTGAAGGGTGTAATGTAATGGCGTACGGCACCTGGCTCAAAATGCCAGCGGGTCTGGATCACTTGCAGCGCCGCCTCATCCAAGACTGGAAACCCCGAGCTCTTTTGCACTTTAGGCGAATCGATCTTTCCTGCTTCGTCCACTGTGTATTCGATAATGACAGTGCCCTGGTAGTGGTTCCTAAGGGCTACTGCGGGGTACTGAGGCTGGGGATATCTGCCCCCTCCCCCAGCTCCAGGATTAAACTGAACGGCTCGCGGGGGCGCTTGACCAACTGGCGGTGGCGGCGTCGCAAGGTGCGCCGCGGGAGCGATCGCTACCGCCCCTTGGACCGGCACCGCAAAAGCCACCGAAGCAGGATCGGCCGCGGCCACCACGGTGACAACCTGCGGCGTTTCAGTCGGTGTGTCCTGCGGTTGTTCTTCCTCCTGTTTGACCTCTGGTTCGGTTTTTGGCGGTTCCTCGGGTTGTTGAAAAATCACCGGGACCGGTTCGTCGATTTTGCTAAGAGGCCTCTGGATCACCCTCGGGTGTTTCAGCCCAATAAGGCCGACCACCAGAAACAGAGCGCAAATCGAATTGACCCAGGCCAGCGTGCGGTACGAGTCCTTCCATTCCTGAGGCAAACACAGCCGCGCTAAATCGTCCGAAAGCTGGTAATTGCCCAAAGGAGATGCTAAGGCGGGATTGGAAGCCAATGGACTTTGGACTGGAGCAGAAGATTCACTCATGAAGCATCCCGCCCCCGGAAATGGCCTTCCCAAACGGCGGGCACCCGAACCGTTCCACCCCTGCTCGCATCTCCGCTAAGCTGTTCATCAGATTTCACCGGGCGCGTCGGCACGGGCCCATCACCGAGCCAATATGCTTTCAGGCGAGCCAACGCGCAAACCTTTCCTGAAAGGCCCGTAACATTTTTGCAACATTTAGCTTGCTTAATGTCGCCTAAATTGTGTAGATGTCGCTCAAGTCATTCCGTAAAACCTTATAGTCAACATTGTTTATGATGAAAAATCTGTTTCCACAGATCCCTCGTCCTAACGTGCTGGCAAGTTTGGCTGGTTGTTTGACGGTCGCCTTGCCCGCTTTGGCACAAGACACCAATGCGCCCACGGTAATGAAACCCACCGTCATCACCGGGTCTTACATCCCGACCGCTGAGACCGTCACCGCAACCCCGGTGCAAACCCTCTCCACGGAGGCCATCAGCGAGGCGGGAACGGCTGACCCGTTGCTCACGCTGAAAAAGCTAGTGCCGGGCTTCACCGGCAGCGGCAATTACCTGGGCAGCGTCAACAACAACGTGAACCTCGGCGCGGGCTTCCAGGCCTTCACGGGACAATCCTATGCGCAAATCCGCAATCTCCCGACGTTGGTCCTGATTGACGGACAGCGGGTGGTCTCGACAGCTTTGAGCGGCGCTCAGGCAGTCGACCTGAACTCCATCCCAATTTCAATGATCGAGCGCATCGAAGTTCTCAAGGACGGCGCCTCGGCCATTTACGGCTCTGACGCCATTGGCGGGGTCATCAATATCATCACCAAAAAGAACTTTAACGGTTTTGAGATTGGCGGACGCTTCGGGTTTCCAACTGAAGGGCCCGATGAGGCCGCCTGGCAGTACAAAGCCTATATCGTCGGCGGCGCCTCGACTGAGAACACCCGTTTCACCATGGGCGCTGAAGTCTTTGAGCAGAACTCGCTCAAAACCAAAGATCGCCATTTCGCCACACTCGACCCCGCAGAGTTGACGGCTGCCGGGATCGCGCCAGCTGTTGCGTACCTCAGCCCAAGCTTCCCGGGCAAAGTTCAGGATGGCAACGGCGCGTGGATTCTGGCTGGTTCGCCCTTTGCCGCGGGCCGGACGGGCTACAATCCGAGCTTGATCACGCCTCCGAAATTCGGAACGAATACATTCCCGTCGGTGGCGGCGTATAACGCTTATGCTCTCGCTCACGGATACGTTGATCCCTCGGATAGCGGCCAAGGCCCTTACCTGCCATTTGACACCACGACTCTCCTGCTTACGACTTCATTCGGCACTACTTCGTTCCTGGATCAGGATCGTCGCCAGTTCTGGGCCAACTTCGAGCATGACCTATTCCCCGATACTCTGACGGTCTACTCCCGGTTCATTTACGCCGACAATTCCGCCTCGGGTCAGTTGGCGCCCTCGCCGGTCGTAACGCTGTATAGCCCGGCGGCGGGTTACAATATCGGTGTTCCGGGAAATAACCCCTACAACCCATTTGGGATCGACCTCGGGGCAAATGGTTCCTCGGTGCCTCGGATTCGTTCTCGTTTCGTCGATTCCGGCAATCGTATCTTCGACAGCTTCCAGGACACCTATCAATGGGTCGGAGGTTTGAAGGGCAAGATTACTCCTGATTATGGTTATGACACATCGTTTGATTACAGCCACAGCCGGGAGGAACAGCAAACCCGCAATGCGATTAACGGAGCAGCGCTCAACTCGGCCTTGATTCCGTTAGTCGGCGCGAATGGCGCCCCGGTGCTCGATGCTCACGGCCGGCCCCTCAGCCAATTGGTCGATGCCGCTGGGAATAATGTGCCGGTCTACAACATCTTTGCCGGCCCTCTGGCGCAAGGGGCCAGCGGCAATGCGCCGGAAACTCTCAACTTGCTGCGTTCGACCCTGTTTACCTGGGGGCAGTCCGAGCTTTGGAACGCTCAAGGCGTCTTCAATGGTACTCCGCTTGACCTTCCGGCCGGCAAACTTTCATTCGCTGCCGGCGGCCAGTTCATTCATGAAGACATCCAGCTACAGGTTGATGGCTTGAGCCAGCAAGGCCTGGTCCCCGGCCTGAACCCGCAGCAGGCATTCCACGGCGGCACGCGCGAAACCGCGGCCGGTTTCGTCGAAGTAAATATTCCCGTCCTGGGCAAAGATCAGGGCATCCCTGGCGTCTATGATCTGTCGATCGATGCGGCCGGGCGTTATCAAACGTTCGATCCCGGTGGTAATGCCGCCGTGCCCAAGATTGGCATTCGCTGGCAGCCCATTGACGAAGAGGTCACGCTGCGCGCGAGCTACAACAAAGGCTTCATCGCCCCGTCGATCTTCAACCTTTTCGGGCCCGACTTTGCGAGCAATCCTTCGATCAGCACCCCTGGCGGCGCCGGACAGGTCACCACGACGACGCGTGCCAATCCGAACCTGGAACCGCAGGACTCCGAGCAGTTCGGCTTTGGTGTGGTTATTTCTCCGAAGGTGGTCAAGAATCTTACGGTATCAGCCGATTACTACAACGTGACCTTGACCAAGGTGCCAGTGGCTGATGCGCAGGGTGCGGCCAACAGTCTCAATGCGCTGGGTTCAGCTTCGCCGTTCGCTCCTGGCTTCACGTTCTCCGACGGCACCCCGCTGACCAGTACCGCCGCCAATCAGGTTACTCCCGACAACTGGGGCAATCTGATCATTCCATGGTCCGGTGCCGGTGCAGAGCGTGTCCAAGGCTTGGATTTCAGCGCCGACTATGTCCTGCCGCTCGATGAATCGATCGGCAAGATCTCACTGGACGCGGTGGCCAATCTGACCTTGAGTCACCAACTTGCCACCGGGGCCGGCCGGCCGTACTACGATTATACCGGGACCTTTACCGCCCTGCAGGGTTTGATTCCTGATTACACCATTACCGCCTACCTGACCTATCAGTATAAGGGTCTCACCTTTGTGGTCAGCGGTCATTATATCCCTGAAACTCTGGATCCGGGAAATCGCTTCGCCGAGTACGCCGGCCTCAACCCGTTGCCGCCCGAACAGGGCGGTCCAACGCAAGGCCTGACCGTCAATGGCCACGAATGGAAGATCTCCGATTACTACACCTTCGACATGCAGCTCAGCTATGAGTTCGGTAAGGGCAAAATCGAAGGCCGCAAGTGGTACGATGGCTCCCGGCTCGCTGTCGGCTGCAACAACATCGCCGATGCCTCGCCTCCGCTGATCCCCGACGCAATCGAGGATAACACCGACAAGAACAACTACGACGTTATCGGTCGCTTCGTTTATTTCGAGGTGTCCAAGAAGTTCTAACATCCCCGCAGTGTCTCGAGGCCGAACCCTTCGCGGGTTCGGCCCTTTTTGTTACTTGCCAAGATCATTTGATGAGTTCAAGTTACTATCAAGTCAGCCAAATCTTATGAAAACCACAACTTGGATCGCGCTTCTCACTTTCCTGCTTATCTCGGGCGTCGGCGCCCTGGCGGCCGACAAAACCGTTCAAGCGGCCCCGAAACCAACAGCCAAAGCTCATGTGAAGCGTTCGAAAACTCATAGCTCGCAGCGAATCGCCCTGACCGGGTCGTACATTAAGCAAGACATCCATCGCAACGGGGTTGTAACCGATGGCCCCAACGCGGTGGTCGTTCTCGACAACGAGGCGATTCGGAATAGCGGCGCGGCGGATTTGCGCCAATTGCTCGTGCTGCGAGGCGTGCACCATTAAACGGCCCGAGGCTCCGAAGGTTTTGGAGTGCGCCGCTGCGCGGCGCTTTTTGGGCGGGAGAGGTTCAAACGATTGAGACCTTGCAGTGGCGGGGAGTCGTTCGGTTCCAAAAGCGGCGTAGAACGCCGCACTCCAAGACGCTTTGCGAAATTCCTGCGGCGCTTTTGGCGCCTGCAAACGGGCCATTGAAACCCATCTCGAAACATGTTTCATTGGCCGTGTGGCCAAACCGGTCAAAACGCAATGGGATTTCGGCGAGCTGTTCCCGCCCGAAGCCACCGCCCCGTCGCGGCGGGTTTTTTCGGTCACGGAGCTGACGGCGCAGGTGCGCCGGTTGCTCGAGAAGGAAGTTGGCCAGCTCTGGGTTAGTGGCGAGATTACCAATCTCCGGGTGCAGAATTCCGGCCATATCTATTTCACGCTCAAGGACGCTGGGGCGCAGTTGAGCTGCGTGCTTTTTCGCGGCGAACTCCAGGCGGACCGCGCCGTCTTGCAGGACGGGCGGAAGGTGACCCTGGGGGGCGGTTTGACGGTGTATGAGGCGCGGGGGCAGTACCAGTTGCGCGTGACAAGTGTCGAGTTGCAGGGAGTCGGCGCGCTGCAGATCGCTTTCGAGAAGCTCAAACAAAAGCTCAAAACCGAGGGCCTTTTCGACCCGGCACGCAAACGTCCCCTGCCGCGTTATCCTCAATGCATCGGGCTCGTCACTTCCTCGACGGGGGCGGCGATTCGGGACGTCATTCACGTGCTCCAGCGCCGCAATCCGGCGCTGAAAGTCGTCCTGGCACCGTGCCGCGTGCAGGGCGAAGGCGCGGGCGCTGAGATCGCGGCAGCCATTCGTCTGTTGAATGAATTTCACCTGAGGGAAACCAGCCGCAGTCCGGGCATCCCCTTTTTGGACCTTATCCTCGTCACCAGGGGAGGAGGCAGTCTGGAAGATCTTTGGGCCTTCAACGAAGAAATTGTGGCGCGAGCCATTTTTCATTCGGACCTTCCGGTTGTTTCCGCTGTGGGCCACGAAATCGATTTTACCATCAGCGACTTTGTAGCGGATCTGCGGGCAGCGACTCCCAGCGCCGCCGCGGAAGTCATTTCCGAAGGAGTGTTCGCCAGTTGTCAATTTGTCGCCCAGGCTCGCGAGCGCATCGACCAATTGGTTCATCGGCAGATGGACGGCAAAACCGGCCAGCTCGATCGAACGAATCAACGTTTGGCCCGGTTGCACCCGCGTCGGCGGTTCGAGGACTGGTTGCAACGCCTGGATGATTTACAGAATGGTTTGCAGCGTTGCGCCAAACAGGGGGTGCGTCAGCAGGTCGTTTGCTGGCGCAATCTTACCGAGCGGCTGGCGCGCGTCCGTCCGGCTCTGTTACTCAAACAACGCCGCGAGATTTTCGAACAAGCCGAGTCTCGTTTTCACGAGCAAGCCGGGCACCGTTTGCGTGAACTCAAAAGCAAGCTGGGCGCCGCCGAAGCACGGTTACGCCTCCTGGGGCCCGAACAGGTCCTGTCCAGAGGCTACTCAATCACCTGGCTCGCCGATACGGGCGAGGTCGTCCGGAATGTTGACCAGGTTAGCCCGGGCCAGAGACTTAAGACTCGCCTCAAACATGGGGAGCTGTACAGCCAGGTTGAAGAGGACTGAAGCTCTCGCGCCTGTAGGATGAAAATCGACTCAACACCTGATGCGTTTTCGCGCCGTGAGTTCCTTGCCGCCGGCGCCGGGTTGACCCTGGCTGCGGTGGCGCAACCCGCAGCGCTCACCGCCGCCGAAACAAGCCCCGGCCCTTCCAAGATGATTGGCATCCAGATCGGGGCCGTGTCCTTTGTCGATGAAGGCATCGATCGGGTGTTGGACATCCTTCAGGAGAAAGGCGCGGTCAACACTCTGTTTCTGACGACCTTCACCTATGGCCGGGGCCTGGCGGGACGCCAGATTCCCGGCCAGCCCTTTCCGGATCACGGCGCACAGGAACCAGACACCCAATTCTTTCATGGCGGCAACTATGCCACCCCGCATCCCGAGTTTTATGCCAAAACCATTCTGAAGCAGACCCGCGCTCCGGACCATGGCGAGCTCGACATCCTGGATGCGGTGCTGCCCAAAGCCAAAAAGCGTGGTCTGAAAGTTTTCTGTTCCTGTGAAGACGCTTGGCGCAGGTCCGTGCCCGGGTTCGACCAGGTGGCGGAAGTCGATTTGAACGGTCGCAAAACCGGGACCCAATGCCTGTTCAACCCGGACGTCCGGAACTTCTGGACCGGGCTGGTGACGGACTATTGCCACTCGTACGATATTGACGGCGTTCTCTTCTTCAACGAGCGGAATGGTCCCTTGCTCAATGCGCTCGGCGCCAGCCACGCCCAGTCCATTGAGTCCAGCCGGGTGACTTGCTTTTGCGAACATCACCGCAATGCCGCGCGTCAGCACGGCATCGATTCCGACCGCGCACACGAGGGATATCGCCGCCTCGATCAGTTCGTTCAGAAAGCGCTGACGGGCGAGCGGCCGACAGACGGGTACTTTGTTGAATTCTGGCGGTTGCTGATTGAAAACCCCGAAATCCTGGCGTGGGATCGCCTGTTTGATCTCGGCAAACACCAGGTTCTGGCGGAAGTGCGCGCGGCTGTTAAGGCGGTCCGTCCGGCGCTCCAGGCGGGCTTTCACATCGAGCACGTCAACTCCTTTAACCCCATTTTCCGTGCGACCAGGCGTTACTCGGATTTGGCTGATAAAGCCGATTTTTTGAAGGTCGTGGTGTACAACAATTGCGGTGGCGAACGTTACGCGCATTTCATCGACAACATCTGCTCGACTGTTTTTCGCGATGTTCCTCGCGAGGAAATGCTGCGGTTTAATAATCATTTGTTGAACTACGCCAATGAAGCGCCGCTTGGTGCCCTGCCTCAGGCCGGCCTTTCACCAGATTACGTTCGCCGTGAGACTCAACGCGCCCTGGAGGGAGTCGAGGGCAAATGCAAGGTTCTTCCTGGAATCGATATTGGAATTCCCACCGGCCGCAACAGCCGAAAGGCGAGCCCGGATGACACCTATGCGGCGGTGGCTGCGGCACTTAAGGCCGGTGCCCAAGGGGTGATCCTCTCGCGAAAGTATTCTGAAATGCGCCTGGCCAATCTCGAAACGGCAGGGAAAGCAGTGCGGGAAGCCTGACGATGAACCTGGTGGGGCGCGAACTGGCGGACCCGCGTCTTGGAGTGCGGCACTTTGCGCCGCTCTCGGAATCGAACGATTCGCGGCGCGTGCAAGGTCTCGATCGTTCGAACGTAATTCGATCCGAAAGGCGCCGCAAAGCGGCGCACTCCAAAACCTTCGGGGTCCTTACGGTCTTATTGGGCAACCTCGAACTTCCGCCAGCGAGGCGGGCGACTTTACACCTCGATGCCGTAGGCCTTGATCTTATTGTAAAGAGTCTGCCGGCCAATGCCCAGGCGCTTGGCGGTTTCCAATTTGTTGCCGCCGGTTTCCTTGAGCATCTGGACGATGGCGTTTCGTTCCACTCCTTCGAGGAGAGTGAAATTGGTGTCGATGGATTCCTCGCCGGAAGTTCTGACTTTGGTGATCGACAGATCGGCGGAATCCACTTCGTCGCCTTCACACAGGAGCACGGCTCGCTGGACTTCGTTTTGGAGTTGGCGGACATTTCCCGGCCATTCGAACCCGGTCAGCCGCTCGATCGCGCCGGGACTGAACCCCTTGATGACGCGGTTGGCTTGAGAGGCAAAGCGCTTCAGGAAAGCGTTGGCCAGGGGCATGATGTCCTCGCGGCGCTCCCGCAGCGGCGGGAGGTACACGGAAATCGCGCTGATCCGGTAAAACAAATCCTCGCGTAGCTTGCCGTCTTTGATCGCCTCCTCCGGACGGCGATTCGTCGCGGCCACGATCCGGCAGTTGGTTTTATAGGCCATCTTGCCGCCGACCGGCCGCACTTCCTGGTCTTGCAACACCCGGAGCAGTTTGCTTTGGGTATCGATCGGCATTTCGGAGATTTCATCCAGGAAGAGCGTTCCGCCTTCAGCCTGGCGGAAGAGGCCTTCGCGATCGCTATGCGCGCCCGTGAAAGCTCCCTTAACTGAGCCGAAGAGCTCGCTTTCGATGAGTTCGCGGGGAAGAGCGGCGCAATTAATTTTGATGATCCGGCCTTTGCTGCGCGGGCTGAAGGTGTGCACCAGGTCGGCAATAACTTCCTTGCCGGTGCCGCTCTCGCCGGTGATCAAGACGGCGACATCGCTCGGGGCAATGCGCTCGACCGTGCGAACCAGGTCGCGCATGGCCGCGCTTTGGAAGACTGGCGATGCCGTGCCGCTCATCGTTTCGAGCGCGCGGCGCAAATTGCTGTTTTCGGCGGTCTGTTCTTTTCGCTCGAAAGCGCAGCGAACATCGGTCAGCAATTTGGTATTCTCGAACGGTTTGGTGACGAAATTATAGGCTCCGCGTTTACCGGCTTCCACTGCCATGCTGACGTCGTCGTAGCCGGTCAGGACGATGACTTCTGTGTCGGGCCAGCGCTTCTTTAGCTGCGGCAGCAAGTCCAAACCATCCGCATCGGGCAGTTTCACGTCCAGAACGACCACATCGGGTTGCTCGGAGGACAACGCTTTCTGCAGGGCGGCGCCGGTGTCGGCCTCCGATACTTGGAATTCATCTTCGAACAGCGCGCTGAGAATGGCGCGCAGGTCGCGATCATCGTCGACTATCAGGACTTTGCCCTTCATAAATAAGTTTTAGCTGCTCAACGCGCACACGCTCGCGCAAACGCCTGAAAAATCGCCCGGTGCGCCGGATAGCGATCGAACAGGCGCTCGGGGTGAAACTGCACGCTCAGCAGGAACGGCAGCCAATGAGATCCCCCGGGCTTCAATTCCAACGCCTCAACCATTCCGTCATCGCTGACAGCCGTCACCCGCAGGCCGGAAGCAATCCGGGCGACGCCCTGATGATGCGTGCTGTTCACGCCTAGCTTGAGCCCGCCGGTTATCTTGGCCACTAACGAACCGGGTGTCAATCGCACATCGTGGACCACCTCGTTTCGTTCCTGGTTGCGGCCGTGAGCCAAGGATTTGCGGCGCTGCTGGGGAATGTCCGCTACGAGGGTCCCGCCCAGCGCCACATTCAGGATTTGATGGCCTCGACAAATGGCCAGCAACGGTTTGCGTTGGCGGAAGGCTTCGTCGATGAGCAGTACTTCTCTAAGATCGCGCTCTCCCGAATCGGGCGTGACGTTCACGGTTCTGCTGACCGGCGCTGGCAAACGCCCGTTGTAAAGCCTTGGGTCAACGTCATCCCCTCCAGTAAGCATGACCCCGTCGCACCTGGCCACGCATTGCGCGATAAACTTGCGATCAATGGAAGGCGCCAGTGCCATCGGCAAGGCTCCTGCGTCGCTCAGTGCCTCGGCATAGCGTGCCGAGAGGCTGATGGACCTGTCCTGATGCTCCTTGCCTTCGCTCTCAATGTCGGGCGAAACCAGGATCATGGGTGCTGGCGGCATGTGAAAACTCTAATCGCCGAAGGTGCGTGTGTCACCAAAGATCGGGCCCCCGGCATGGTGATCGGGCTCAGTTCGGATGCGCCGGAAGGCCGAAATCCGAAGGCCGAAGCTCGAGAGAAGACCGAAGCCCGAAATCCGAAATCGCGGGCCGGTCGTCTGAGGCAAGCCCGGGTATGACTCAGAATAGGTGCCCCTGGCCGCCTTAAGGCGGCCCTCTAAACTACGGCGGAGGCTCTCAATCAACCTGGGCCTCTGGAAACCGCTCGCGGATGGACTTTTTAACGCGGCCTTCCTCTTCCGGGCGTAATCGACGCCGGTTGATCCGCCGCTTTACGGCATCTAATAGCTCCAGCCAATCCTCCAAGGGTGGCTCGGGAACGGCTTGCCACTGGTCATAGCGCTTTTGCCTGGCGTAAAACAACCAGGCGCCGCCCACGTGTTGAGCGTACACCTGGAGATCCTCCCCCTCTTCGGTCACGCGTTTCCAGCTGATTTCGGCTTTTGGCACGGGCAATTCAGACCGCAGGCAGGTCTACACCGGCAACCGCCATGGCCGCAATCCCTTCCTCACGCCCGATAAAGCCGAGGTGTTCATTCGTAGTGGCTTTGATGCCGACCCGCTGCTGATTGATGCCCAAGGCCTCAGCAATATTGAATTTCATCTTCTGCACGAACGGATAAACCTTCGGGGCCTGCGCCACCAGGGTGGCGTCCAGGTTGACCAATTTGCCTTCACGCAAGGCGATTAATCGAGCGGCCTCTTGCAAAAAGACACGGCTGGACGCACCGCGCCAGCGCGGATCCGTGTTGGGAAAGAAGTGGCCGATGTCGGGTTCGCCCAGGGCTCCCAAAATCGCGTCGCAAATGGCGTGCATCAGCACGTCGGCATCCGAATGGCCTTCCAGCCCTTTGGCATGTTCAATCTCCACGCCGCCCAGAATGAGCTTGCGGCCTTGTACTAGAGCATGAACATCGTACCCAATGCCAACGTGGACCATGCGGATCTCCTATTTGCGGCAGCGCAGCGCCTGGGACCCTGAGCCACAATCGCCGCCAGCATTCCGTGTCTGCGGTTCGAGAATCCGGCAGTGAGTGCGAGTTCTTCGTCTCAGGTTCATGGCCAAACTATAGAGAGGGCGGCGGGTTACACCAAGTCGATTATCCGTCGGGTGATTGGAAGTGTCCTTAAGCGGCAGAACTGGCGCCAGCGGGTGGTGGCGCGGCGAGCGGCAGTGTGAAGTAGAAGCTCGCGCCGCGCCCAAGTTCACTTTTGGCCCAGACACGGCCGCCATGACCCAGGATGATATGCTTCACGATGGAAAGTCCGAGGCCGGTCCCCCCTTGTTCGCGCGAACGAGCTTTATCTACCCGATAAAAACGTTCAAAAATGCGCTCCAGCGACTCGGGCGGGATTCCCGGGCCGTCGTCCTCGACTGAGACCTCGACCTGATCGGGCCCCAGCGGACGAGTGTGCAGGGTAACCGTGCCGTTGAGGCGCCCGTATTTGATGGCATTGTCGACCAGGTTGCAAAGCACCTGCTCGAGCCGGGCGGAGTCTGCCCGGACGCTCAGCTCGGGAATCGCGTCAATCAGCTTCATTTGTTTCGTGGCGGCGGGTGACTTGAAATCGCCCAGGACTTTCTCACTCAAGGCGCGCAAGGAAACCGACTGAAGATTGAGTTGAACCCGACCGGATTCCAGCTCGGAAATCGTCAGGAGATCCTCGATCAGAAGTCGCAATCTTTCCGCGTTACGATCGATTGTTTGCAGGAATTTGGCAGTGACTTCGGGGTTATCCTTGGCGCCTTCGAGTAACGTTTCTACGTAGCCCTTAATCAAAGAGAGCGGGGTGCGCAGTTCGTGGCTGACGTTGGCGACGAATTCCTGGCGCGTGCGCTCCAACTGCTTGAGCCGGGTCAAATCGTGAAATACCAGAATTGTGCCGTAGCGTCGTCCTTGGATGTCGAACAGGGCCGCGCCGTTCACCTGCAGCCACAGTTCGCTCGGACGCGAAAGCTTCAACTCCCGGCCGAGCACCTGTTTTTCTGTGCCGAGCACTTCAACCACTTCAGTCAGTTCATGCAGCCGGAGCGCCTCCATGATTGTGCGCGAGCGGATATCGGTCGTTATGCCAAAAAGCCGAATGCACGCCCGGTTGGCCAATTGCACCCGGCCGGAGTCGTCCAGCAGCAGCAAGCCCTCGGCCATGCTGTCGAAGAGGGCCTCTTGTTGTTGCTGCTGTTGTTGGCTGGTCCGCGCCTGCATCTCCTCCAGCTTGCGCAATCGCCCGTCAGCCTCGGCCTGGATCTGGCGCACCCGGTTCCTCCACCAAATCTGCAATGCGCCCGCGCCGAGCAACACTGCCACTGTGAGCACGGGCCAGATCATGGACTCTTGAGCGCCGAAGCGCCGGCGGTTTTCACCGCGTCTCGGCTTCGACAAATCGATAACCAACCCCACGCACGGTGTCGAGGTATTTGGCCGCCGGGCCAAGTTTCTCGCGCAGTCGGCGCATGTGAGTGTCAACCGTGCGCGTATCGATCAGGCTGTTGTATTCCCATACGTCCCGCAGTAATTGTTCGCGTGACTGCACCCGGCCGCGTCGCTGCGCCAGAACCGTCAGCAATTTGAACTCGGTCGCCGTCAGGTCCACCTGTTTTCCCTTCCAGCTTACCAGGTGCCGCGGCGAATCAATCACCAGGTCCCCGAATTTGTAAGTATCCGCTTCTTCCGTGGTTGCCCGCCCGCGCTGGAGAATCTTCTTAATCCGCAAGACCAGCTCGCGCGGGCTGAACGGCTTGGTCATGTAGTCATCAGCCCCAAGCTCCAACCCGAGGATCCGATCGATTTCGGCAGCTTTGGCCGTGACCATGACGATCGGGACCGCCGACGTCGCGGGGTCGCGCCGCAGCATTTTGCAAACTTCCAGCCCGTCCACTTCCGGTAACATCAGGTCCAGGACGATCAGGCTGGGCAGAGCGGAGTGCGCCTTTTTCAGCGCTTCTGCGCCGTCGGCGGCGGTAACCACCTCGAAACCGCTTTGTTTGAGATTGAATTCAACCAGCTCCACCGCTTCTGGCTCATCGTCCACCACGAGGATTTTTGGTCGCACGCTCACTTGCATAGCATTTAGGTGGCAAGTGGGACAAGGCGCAGTTTGTTACAGCGGAGTGACGCTTGGGTTACTATCTGGTAACCGCGCTCGTGCCCGGACTTTGGAAGCCTCATTGCCCGGCTTGCAAAGGAACTTGGGATACACCGCCGGCGTCGGTTTGCCGCAGCACGATCTCCATTCTTTCAATTAAGTCTTTCACCTTGAATGGCTTGGTGATGTAGTCGTTCGCTCCGGCATCCAAACCCGCGGCTCGGGCAAGCTGGCTCGACATCGCAGTCAAAATGATAATCGGCATCGAGTGGGTTGCCGTATCTCGTCGGAGAATCTCACACACCCCCAGCCCGTCCAATTCGGGCAGCATCAGGTCCAGCAAGATCAGATCGGGCGACTGAGAACGGGCTTGCTCCAACCCCTGCGCCCCATTCGTGGCGGCGAGCACGGCGAAACCCGCGTTGGTCAGATTGAACTTTAGGAGTTCGACCAATTCAAGGTCGTCTTCGACCACCAGGATTCTCTTGCGCACGCTGCCAAAAGTACCAAAGGCCGGCACGCGGAACAACCGCCAGGGGGTTACGTTCTGGTTACAAAACCTGTAAGGAACCAACAGGTATGCTTATGAGTTTCCCGCTCGGGTTTTGTATAGCCTTCGAGCTTTCTTATTCGTGGAAACAGGACGCGCCGCGAGGCAATTCCCTCGCGGTCGGTCCCGGAAATCTACTTGGAGGCCATGCAGCAGGTCCCCTGCATGCCGCAGCTATGGTTCACCTTATCCGTCCGCGTCTTTCCTGCGCCGGCGGAAGTGATCGTTGTTGCGCAGGCGGGGCAGCCATGGACCGCAATGGTCTTCAGCGGTTCGGCGCGCATACCTTTGCCCGAGTTGTCCGCCACTTTTGCAAACCGGTCGGTGCAACGCGCGCACGTCTTTGAGGTCGTGGTTTGTGACTGCACTGGCGCGGCCGCGGAGGCCATCAGTTTGGAGGAGCCTTTCCCCTGGGCCAAAATAGGGTTGGGGACCAGCAAACCAAGGGTGGCCAGCGCAATGGAGGCCAACGAAACGGAACGGGAGAGTGTATTCGATATTTTCATTTTAGTATATTTCATGTTGTGTCTCATTTGAGCGGACCTCTCTAATACGCCATGATTGAGACAACCCCTCACCGTTTCCGCAATTTTGGTTTCGCCCGAGTCGATTTGATGCTAGAGAAGATGGCGCGCCGGTTTCCTCGAAACCGGATCGTGGGCGAGTGGCGAAATGGCAGACGCGCGTGGCTTAGGACCACGTGGGGTAACCCTTGCAGGTTCAAGTCCTGTCTCGCCCACCATCCCCCTGATATTTCGGCTGGACATCAGCCATCGACCGGGCAAGCGCGTGGCTGAGCGCCGTTGCCGATTCGGCTGCCATTTATTGACCGATCGGCGTAAAGAGACGGCCAAGTCTGGCATGCCGCTATTTAAAGCCATCTGGGCGCGTTGAAGCGACTCGTAATGGATCATCAAAACGCTGTGGTCGCACTCGAAAAACGCGCTGCCGCGCTGCAGGAAGCTTTGTTGAAGATCGAGTCGACCGACACAGGAATGCCCTCTCCACGGCCTGGCGGTAAGCAGATGGGCCAAGCCTAATCGGTCCGCGGTAGCGAGCGATGGCGAATTTCCACAGACCTCCGGAGGGGCGGGTGGCCATAGTGGCTGAATCGGCACCGATTTAGAGGGCGAACGGCCGCTAAGCTAAGGACTTGGGTCCTATCCAACGCAGCCGGCTCATTTGTCGTAATCAAGATGCCCTTTCGTTGCCTCCTCTCCTTAAAACCGGTCATGAAACTTGCCTTGATAGCGCCGGGTGAATGCACTCTTCTTGCCCTCATTGGCCGCACCCGGTCGTATGACACTGAGGATTGCCACCAACCCATCAATCTCGTGGACGTTGCACATGCGGCACAGGCTCGTCATCGCCGCGCTTTCAATGTGGTGAACAGAACGTGCGTTGCCACTGGCGATCATCCGCCCAGACTTCCGGATCGCACCAGGGGTCTGCTGCCTGGGATCGCCCAGTAACAACTTACCGTCCGCTTTCTGCCGGGCCACACAACGCTCCAAATCCACCTCCCCTCGCGCATCCGCTTCCTTTCGTTACGTTCACCAAGTCAGGCGGCACCCTGAGCGAACGGCTTCTGCGTCCTGGCCGAATGGAATGCTTTTCACTGACTCAACCTGAAAAACCGCTGAGTGCCGGAGATGGCATTGGTGACCGTGATTTGCCCGTTGACAGTAACGGGCACGGGAGTGTCGGACGTCCAAACAGCCGATGGACCAAAATTGGTCGTGCATTGCAAAGTGAAGCCAGGGAAATTAGTTGGCCACTTCAGGATCAGATTCTCTCCCATCGCGATTTCCGCCAGAACAGGCGCCCCCAATGGCAACGAAAGGCCGAACACAGTTCCATAGTTATTCACGCCGCCAATAGTTGCGGTGCCATACAGCGTGCCGTCGGAGAGTACTAGGCTGTTCGGACCAAATCCATCGCTTCTAGTAAAAGAATGAAGTGGTGAAAGGACCAACCCATCGAGATCGATCGCGAAGGCCGTGCCCCCGCCGAAACGACCGCCTTTAGGGGCCGCACCGAATAACGTATTGCCTGACAAAAGCAATTTAGCCATCGGCAGAGCACCGTCCTCGTTGGCCAGACTGGTTCCGGAGGTCGCCGTAAACGTATGTATCGTCCTAAAAGCCGAGCCATCGGTATTTACGGCGAAGATCGTGCCATTGCTCGAGGCACCGCCCCATTCGGCGGCCCCATACAGGACATTGCTCCACAAAGTCAATGGTCCTGGAAACCCACCATCTTTATTTGAGTAAGAAACTGGACTCCCAACGCCCTGGTCGAACTCGTGCAGGATTAGAAAGCCTGAGCCGTCTGTTTTAATGGAAAATACCGTTCCTTTGTTGCCAAGGCCATAAAGCGTTGTTGTTCCATAGAGAGTATCGCCCGACAAAACCAATCCGCCCGAAGGAACAGCTGCGGTGAAACCCCCGAAACTATGCAGGTTAGTAAACAGCAGTCCATCGGTTGTAACGGCGAACAGTGTTCCCACGCCGTTCGCACCGCCGTACGGGGTCGTGCCGTATAAAGTCGCTCCTGCCAAAACCAGCTCACCGGAAGGATTGGCTCCGTCGGCATTGGGGCCGAGTTGCTGAGGGACCGAAGTAAATTGGTGCAAGACTTTAAAGCCGGAGCCATTAGTGTTGATTGCGAACACAATGCCGTTGCTCCAACTGCCCCCCTGCGATGTCGTCCCAAACAGGGTGTCACCGGACAAAACCAATCCCCCGTATGGAGTAGCTCCTTCAGTACCGCTAAAGGAATAAAGCGTTCTAAATTCTGAGCCATCAGTGTTGACGGCAAACACCGTTCCGTTACCGGAGGGACCACCGTTGGCGGTCGTTCCGTACAAGGTGTTGCCTGATAAAAGCGCTCCCGCATAAGGCCGCGATCCATTGATTCCATTAAAATAATGCAAATTCGTTACGCTTTGCGCCTTGATTTGGTTGGTCACCACAAAGCTAAGACCCAGGAGCAGAAAACGTACGAGAGATCGGTTTTTACAATTCATTTTCACAGGCTATGTTGACCGTTTTTGCAGATTTAGCTCCGGACTTCGGTCGAGGAACCTGGCGTGAGCTTTGCTGAAGCAGGAGTTGCACGCCGCAGCAGCAGAAGCTAACCAAGACCAGGAGCAGAAACCTTGGCCACAGCGCAATTGAGCCCGTTGCATAAAGTTCCATGATCCTCTTATCTGACTCGGACGTGTAGTTCGCGATTAGATTGTCCAGATAGCCCACGGCGAGGTAAGAGAAACTTAGGCCGAAACTGAGCGACAGCTGCACCGTGATGCGTGGCTCAACCGCAGCACTGCGCACAACCATCGCGATCAGCAGCCAATACAAGGGACTATCGGCACCGCCAGTGAAAAATGCCAGAACTGCAATAAGGCAACCATCCGCTATAATAGTAACCAAAATGCCGACGTGAACGAGTCGCATTGGGAGATGTCGAGCTGCGATTAACAGGACAGAAACTCCCAAAGTGATTCCAATGTAGATCGCAAAAAGGAGCGTGAGTTTCCGAGGGTCCAACTCTATGGATTCGCCTACCGCATCCATCAAGGTTCCGCCGCGTCGGCCGAGAAAGAGCGCCGTGAACAGCATGATAGCGAGTGCCGCTTTGATTGGCAGGATTATATTTCGCTCCAGTCGAAGACTCCTGCGCATCCACTGTTGGGGTTCCAAAGGCTGCATTCCGAAAGCTGTCTTCAGCCGTTCAAGAATCCATTGAACCCTTGTTAGATCAGCTGGTTCGGGGCGCGCGACACCACCCTCACGCTCACTCGGCTTTGGTGTGGGAGGAGATCCCACTCGGTTGGGGTTGGTCGGGATTTCACCGGCTTTTCCCGAAATGATTTGCACCTCCGTCTTCACCTCGCTCGCGCGTTGGTACCTCCGCGCTGGTTCTTTTTCCAGCGCCTTTAAAACTACCTCGTCGAGTCGCAAATCGATTTGCACCTTCTGAGACGGGGCGGCGAATTTGCCCAATGGTAGTTCGCCGGTGAGCATTTCATAAAATACGACGCCGAGCGAATAAATATCCGCTCTGTGGTCCACCGTTCGAGGGGACTCAACCTGTTCGGGCGCCATATAGTGGGCGGTCCCCACGATTTCTCCAATCCCGGTTAGGCGAAAGTCCTGAGCTTCCTGACCTAAGACCCTTGCTAATCCGAAGTCCGCAATTTTGACCCTCCCCTTTCTGTCCAGAAGGACGTTCTCCGGTTTGATGTCGCGGTGCACAATGCCTTCGCTGTGAGCGAATTGCAGAGCTTCGCAAATTTGGGGAATGATTTGCAGCGCCTGTTGGGCGGACAATCCGCCCGCTTGCTCGAGCTGCCTCAGGGTCATGCCATCCACGAACTCCATGATGAAATAATGGAGCCCATTGACCTGGCCGAAATCGAAGAGCGAAACGACGTTCGGATGGCTTAGTCTGGCTAAGGACCTTGCCTCGCGCGTAAAGCGCTCAGCAAACCCGGGATCTTTTGCAGCCCTCGGCGGAAGAATCTTGAGCGCGACCAGCCGATCGAGTTCGCGTTGCCGCGCCTTGTAAACGGCTCCCATGCCTCCCGAACCCAGCACCGCTATAATTTCCAGCCCGGGGAAACAACGTGCAATTTGCTCAATTGGCGGCAAATCGATAGCTGCCGTTTTTGAGCCCGCAAGTGGGTCGCCGGTTTCGCTGCCGATACCAACCCTAACCAGGCATTCTGGGCAAAGACCTCCCGCGGCACCGGAAGGAATCGGTTTGCCACAGTGTAGGCACATGGTTTCGTCAGCCATACTTCGAGCGTTCAGCCATAGATCGGAAATCCGCGCCAAAAGTTACAGAATGACTGACACAATACCGTTAAATGCTGGTGTTAGGCTCCGGGTTACTGCGCTTCGCACGATCCAGCTCACGTGCGGGCCTCAAATTAGCGCCAACAGCAGATGGCGGAGTTCTTCTTCGATCTCATCTGGAGTTGAGACGGTTTCGCTAATAACGCCCCGAAGAACCTTCCTAAACCTTTGCCGCAACCGATGCGCTGCAACTTTCACTGCGCCTTCAGTCATCTTAAGCCGTTTGGCCAGCTCGGTATATGGCAGAGAGTTGCGTGACCCATTAAGGGCGAAACGTAACGCCTCAAATAGCTCCGCTCCTTCCTGTTCAGTGTATTCGCGCTGCAATTCAGTATATGCCCGATCCAGCAGCGCCAGCGCCCATCGCTGTTCGAATATCCTTTCTGGAGTCAGATGCTCAACCGCCTGTTGCGAAAATAGATTTTCCGCTGCCGACCAATCCACCGAAAACACCCGGCCGGCACCTCGCTTCTGGGCACAGGATCTGTCCCATTCATCCGCGAGGAAGCGTTTGAGCAATACCAACAGATACGTTCGGAATTTTCCTTTAGCTTCGGCGACGGTCTTGAGCCATTCCCTTTGGAGCAATCGCGCGAAAAACTCCTGGGTCAGATCCTGTGCATCTGCCGGGCTGTTTCCCTGCCGGCGAACGAAGGCATACAGTGGAAACCAATAGGTTTTGCACAACAACTCCAGCGCTTGAGTCGACTGTGAAGGATGGAGCCCGCGTGCGGCCAGGACAACTGACCAGTGGGTCGTCACAAATCTCGCCTCGGACGGCCGAGCCAACTCGTCACGCGTTGAGCTCATGGGTGACAGCGTATCTTTAGCGCGGTGACACGTCGATCCGAATCATACTTCGGCCGGGCACATTCCAAACTTTGCTCGCTGATAAACAAGAAATTTTGATCTTCTCCGTCAGTGTTGCAGGGTGGAGTTGCGAGTTCTTGGGTTTTATTGCTTAATTGGGGGGTGAAGAGGCGACCAGGCTTGACCATGGTTTGCACGTTTCTGGTGGTGACGCTTGCCTACTTGTTGTGGGGATCGGAGCGAGAGCCCCGGTGTCGGGGGAGGACTTTGAGTGCCTGGTTGCTTGAGGGGACTTGGAACCCCGACGGGTTGAGCGCGGAGCAAGAGGAGGCCATCAGATGCATGGGAACCAACGCATTGCCCTTCCTGGTGAAATGGGTGCAGTACGTGAGCCCGCCTTGGAGAGTACGGTTGACAGGCAATGCGCCTCGGGTTTTCGCGCGCTTTTCCTTTTTGCTTAGGGACAAGCAATTGGAGCGCGCAAGGCTTAGCCCGCGTCTGGGCGGAATTGGAATCCGCCGGTAAGATGGTTGGGTATTATGACGTCATCGTAGCGGCGACCTCGCTGGAAAGGGGCAGCCGGGTTGCCAGTTTCAACCAGAAACA
>DASRFK010000314.1:0-37927 GCA_035651635.1 Verrucomicrobiia bacterium
GTAAACGACATTCGAGTCCCACACAGGGCAGGAACCTCTGCAGCCGGTTCAGATTCTATTTCCCAACGGTTCAGGGTTCATGGTTCGAATCCCGAACTCTCCAGAAAATGGGTTCGAGCCAGATCAAGAAGGCACCACCATCCGTTTGATTCGTAGAATCAGCGTCTTTCTCACATTTCCCACAGTAAATTCTAGGTTTTCTTAGTAAAATTACGCCTGCCTACTCGGGAGTTGTTGGGAATTGTGGGAAGATTGATCTAGACTTGACGGGGCGACTGCTGGCGACAAGACTGGCTACCGCTGGCGACGTACAGGCGCAAAGCGTAAACTATGCAACCGATTAAGCGAAAGGTCGTCCGTCCGGGTGGAGCGGAGAAGTGGGAGGTGGATTTCGGCATTGTAAATGGCCACAGAAAGCGGCCTCTTGTGGACACCGAGAAGGAGGCGGATGCCCTGGTCGACAAGTTCAACAAGGACCTAAAGAAAGCCGGCGAGTTCTGGGCCCACATGGACGAATCGGACCGGCTGACCGTAACTGGGATCCTGCTTCAAATGGCCGAGACAAAGACGTCACTTGGTACCGTCTGGGAGGAGTGGAAAAAGTTCAAAAGAGAGACCAACAGCACAGCGGTCACTCCCACTGCCTACGAGGACGCTGTCGATGAATTCAAGAAGCGCAAGTTGTCGGCCGGCAAGTCGCAGCGTTACGTTGATGAGACTGCACAGCTCCTTGTAAAGTTTGGTCAGGGCCGGGAAAGGCAGAACATCCACGAAATAGCTCCGGCCGCTCTCGAAAACTGGCTCGCGGAGAAGGCCAAAGAGCGCGAGTGGAGCGTGTCGAGCAAAAAGACCAACCAAAGCCTATTCTCGAGCCTGTGGGACGTGGCCATCGATAAGGGCTGGGCCAGCCTGAACATCTGCGACCGCCTGGAACAGATAAAGCGGCCAGGCCAACGCGTCGAAATCTACCCCAACGAGACTGTCATGAACATTATGGCCGGCGCCATGGAGAATGACCTGACGAAGGCGGTGTTGGCTCCATTGTCCCTTGGGTTATTTGGCTGTATGCGCCCCGAGGAAGTCAGCGAGCCACCGGAAGACCCAAAAGCAAAGCCATTCGGATGGCACGATATCGATTTAAAGCATGGTCTGACCACGGTGCGGCCAGAGATCGCAAAGGTGGGTGACCAACGCACCGTCAGGTTGCAGCCTACCGCAGTGAAATGGCTGGAACTGGCGAAGGCTTGCAAGAATGCCCTTCCCCCGGTCAATGAGCGGCGCCTGGTGGACGCCATCTGCGAGCTTATCGGCTTGGACAACTGGATTCGCGATGGCCTGCGTAAGAACTGCGCTACGCACCTGAGGGCAGTCTATAAAAACGATTACGAGGTCATCAAAGATTGCGGGAATTCCATCCGGATTTTGTTGAAACATTACGCCGCGCTCCACACCCCGGAGAGCGTATCTATGGAGCACTGGGAGATCACACCGAAAGCTGTTGAGGCGTATCGAAAGACTGCGGCCTGGAAGAAAGTTCTACGGGATGCCGCTGAAAAGCGTGCTAACGCATCTTCTGAAGAGCCTGTAAAACCGTAGCCCAGTGGAACCGCCAAGCCCGCGAGTTGAAGCGGATGACGGGGATATCCCCACAGGTAACGTGGTCGTGCACCCATTCCTCGGTGAAGCCTAAGCGCTCTGCCAACTCCCGCACATTCAGGAGTTTCTCGTCGTCGACTATCACAGCTTCGCTCACATCAGGATCATAGGTCGCGGAGTCTGCATTTCTTAAGTTTTAAGCTGTCCTAATCCATTAAAATAAATCTGATTAAAAGTGTGATTGTAACTTGCAAAACCTATCTGATGGGTTATTGATTAAGTATGAAAAGAAACGCGGCAGTCACCACCCCCGACCAGAAGGCCGTAAAAGAGACCTGCAACATGCAGGGAACGGTCTTAGTTCCGGTCAATGGATTCCTCGGAGTAATGGTCCAGTCCTACGTGCAGATGATGGGCGTCTCCATGGAAGAAGCCTGCCGCAAGCTGAATGTCGAACCGCGCGCTGAGTACCTAAACGTCAACCTCCAAGTGTCTGGAATATGAAAATCGCCTACAAATGCGAGCTCAGCTCAACTGACCCGGTGCCTTACGGGGAACAGGAGGGAACTCCAATGCAGGACCTCCTGGCGGCCTACCTGAATTTCCTTTGGGAGAGCTGGCAGACGTCGCCGGCCTGGAAGCGTGCCCTCCCGGTCCGGAATTACATCCAGCAGAATCTGGCCGCTCTGCGGGCCGCAGACGCAACCCTTACCTGGAGCTAATTATGAATGCCACCTTTGAAACACAGAAAGAAGCCGCGGCCACTGCCAAGGCGCCGCCAAAACGACGCCCCATATGGAGCTACGACATGTCCGACCAGGAAGAGTCGAGCATGATGTGGCAGGAGCTCGGACTGGCTGTAATTGACGATTACGATGCGCAAACCTTAAGCCTAAATTGAACCATGAAAACTCCCACCAATCAAAAACACATGTTCGCAGTCCGACTGACGGGTGAAGGACCTGGAGACAAAATCGGAGAACCCGGCACATCCATCACCATCCACCCGTCCGTGGATCACGCAGTAATGGACGGAGCCGCACCACTAGCAACCGGAATTCTGACACTTCGCGCAGCCCTTTCCTGGGTCCGCAAGAATACCGCTGCCACTTACTGGAAATGGTACCGCGGCGGTGTAGTCAAACTGTGACTTTCAGAATATGAAAACCACCTGCCCAAAGTGCCACCACGAATTCGACATCAGCCCATCCGAGATTGCCGCCGCTATCGGCAGCATCAAGTCCAGGGCCAAATCGGCCGCGGCCAGGAACAACGGAAAGCTTGGCGGGCGGCCTAGAAAAGTTAAACCTACCGACAAATGATTGATTGGCACAGTCGAACTCCAGGCGCGCATCGGCGAGCTCTCTAAGCATGGGCTTCGCGGAGGACCACGCGGACCAAGGTTTCACCACCAGCGCGATTTTCAGTCTTCCAATTGCAAATGTCCTCGGCCGCGTAAAAGACAGGCTCGCATTTAACCAGCGGCCCGTTCTCACCGGCGGGCGCATCGACAAGCACCCACAGCGACCAGAGTCGTCCGTTGAGTGGCTGCCTGGGCAGGACGTCGTTCCCATGCGCCAAGGCCAAGCCCTCACCGAGATCCCGTTTGTGTTCGTCGGGCCCAATAACTCGCTTTCATCTGTCGATCGGCCTCCGCTGGAAGACTTGGTCGATGTGAACTTGTCGCATTTCCGCACTTCCGCTGACCTGGAAAATGGGCGGCACTGGACAGGCGTAACAACCCCTGTACTCGCAGGATTCAAGTTTGAAGCTGGGCAAGAGGTTCGTCTGGGCAGCTCGAGCGACCTCACGACAGACCGTGGCGGATGCCAAGGGCGGCGGTTGCGGTCGGGATGGAGACAATGACGTAGCCTGCGTGTTCAGCCTGGACTACGAAGTCGAAATGAAGGGGCCTGGTGAGGGGAGAGCCTTGCTGTTGCATGAGCGGTTTCGGGATGAATCGGTTCCCGGGCCCGATGCTGGCCTGAATGAGCTGGATGAACAGGAAGCGCTTGCATACGCACTAGCTGCACTTAAGCCAAAAGAACGCGCTGGTAGAGGCGCGGCTACGGGGAGTAATCCTGGATGAACTCGCGGCGGCTCGTGGAGTGACCAGGCAAGCAGTTCACGCCAAAGCTGAAACAGTCTTCGCAAAGCTCCAGCGCATCGTGCTCCGGCGGCTTAATAGCTGATTTCGCTATAGGGAAAAATAAATATCGGTGCGCACGTTGATTGACACCCTCTGACGCCTAGAATGAATCATGAAGGCGACGACCACACCCCTAATCTTTGCACAGACCCCCCGTCAGAACAAAGTTGCCCGAGAAGCGATTAAGGCCGAGCTCCAAGCGGAACAAACGAAACGGGCAAAGGACCTCGCCGAACAGAACGCAATTATTCTCCGCGCTGACCAAGCGCTGGAGGCAAAAAGGAACTATAAAGGATGCTCCTCTGCATACCGCCAGAAGTTGACCGAGCTGTACCGCAAGACCCGGGATGAGGCTATTCAAACCCGCTACCTATACTCGAAGCGGTCCGCTTTCCATTACATCAAGCCCGCCAAAACTCCGAAATGGAAACGCGCAACGGAGCTATTCGGCCGGGATTATAGTGCCCAGCTCGATGCCCAGCTCTACGCCATAATCACCGACCACGATCTCTCCATTCACCCTTACCAGATTGGTTCCTGGCGGCTGGTCATGGGCGGAGTACCGTTTAAGCACACCTACCACGAATCCCGCCCGACCGCGTGGAGCAACGGCTGGAGCTGCGACGCGGCAGCCGCCAAGAAGCTATCGGAGACGGTTAACTGGTACGGCGATAAGGTCCCGATGCGCGAATTCATTCGCTCCGGAAACTGGCTGCTCCACATCGACGGCGAGAAAGTTACGGCCCTGCAATTGCCCGGGCGCCAAGCTGGGAACAAGCACATGCCAGCGCGCCTCCGCCTGCGAGCTAACTTCGTGCAGCGGCTCGACCTGTTCCGGCATGGTTATGCGGTCTACACCTTCGACCCGTCAAACCCGCTGGTGTGCCTCCGAGACCAGAGCATTCTTCGCACGGAGACCATCATCAAATCCGAAGAGCTGGCCGAAGCTGCCGCCATCGCCAAGCCCGCCATGCAAATCGAGGAACCGGTCATCGACCAGCCCATGCACCAGACCATCGACCGCCCCGCGCAGTCCGTGGCTCGCCCGTCCCAGCCGGCACCGTCAACGCCAGTGGAGCCCGCCGCGCTCGAGCGGGACGTCGACTCAATTTTCGCTGACTGGAACGAAGCACTTGGTCCGGTTGACGAAATCAGTGGTCCAGACATCAACTAAAAAAGGAGAACAAAATTATGAACCTAGAACTTTCCACAACCCCAACCACGGTGTACCTACGTCCGCCGCCGATCGTAGGTAACCCGGTTTACGAGCTCCTGTTCAGCGCCAAGGAGGTCCAGGAGATGGCCTCGGACGCCCTCCTTAACATCCCGGAGTTCAGCACATGGGACACCCAGTATATGGTGCTCCAACAAAAGTTCGGTCCCCGCGACGCCCAGTACGTGGACGTAACTTACAAGAACGACAAGAAGGTTCTTGAGACCAAACGCGTCGGTCTGCCCAACCCAAAGTGGAACGCCAAGGCCCAGCTTGCATTCGTTCGGGACCTGAAACGCAAGAACGCCATCGTGAAAACGGTGTCGATATACTACCCACAGCTCTCCAAGTACTGCCTCGCCGTCGTGGACCCAACCGTCTCCGCCACCGTCTGCATTCGGCTCCCGGTCAAGCTCATCAAGGCTGCCCAAGACGCCGGCACAATAGACCAGTCCGGCGCTGTAGATTGGTGGCTCAAGACCCGGTCCAACATGGGTACCACCTACGACCCGTTGAAGGACAATAGCATTCTGCCGACCGCCGGGTTCTGGTCAAGGTTCGCCAACAGCCGTGGTCAACTGGTGCCCCCGGTTCAGCTCCCGGCAGGGGCCAGCAACAGCCAGGAAAAGACGCCACCTTGGAAGCAAGCTCCGGCTCCGGAACAGAATAACGATATACAAGGACCAGGGATGGAAATCAGCTAAAAGTCAACCACTGGGACGGAACCAGTCCTCGCCTATGGTTCCGTCCCACTAAAAACACATGAGTAAAGCATACCAAAATCTGACCGACCACTCCATCGACCACATGGACCCCAACAGCGAGGTTCACGAAGTCGACGCCGAGAAGAATCTGGAGCGGCAGGACGGCTTTTGGTTATACGTGGACTTAAAGCGGGATCACGTCCACGGCCCCCACAAAACTCTAGGGAAGGGCTGGACGTACTTGGCTCATGAGCTAGTCGAGAACCGCCGGGTTATATCGTTCGGGAAAGTCGAGGAAGTTCCTGGAGAAGAGTTCCGCTCGGTGCTCAAGGAGGTTCGGAGTGCTCGTAGTTGGTACCCTCGATTCAAGTTCGACCGGCCCAAGCCGAGACCAGGAAAGGAACCCATCAAGCCCATTGCCCGTTTCATGTGGACCATGCACCCGGCTCTCTCCGACCGGGCAAACTGGGCGGCCATGCTGGAGCCGGAGAGAGTCAAAGGCTTCCTCGACCGGACCACTCAACGTGGTATGGACATAGTCCGGGCGATGACTGGGAGGCCTGGAGTGGGAGCCGCTATACATGCCGACACCCGGGTTCTCCATGGAGACCTGGCGCACACTCGGGTTGATGCGAATAATAACATTATAGAAGGGACCCGTCCGTTTCCTGGCTGTGTTGGTCCCGACGCGGCTTATGATCTTCGGCTCGGGTACTCGAATTGCATTCCCCGGACCTGCGACACATTCTTACACTCTCAATCCCTGCGACAGACGAAGACGCGGGAGTTCGGCCGGGAGCCCGTGGACTTTCTATTGGCTATCAATGCCGACTACGAGGGCATCCGGGAGTTGGGTTTAGAGGGCATGGAGGAATACCGAAACCAGCTCGCGATTAAAGCTATAGAGACCATCGAGAAGGCCAAGATCAGACTCGAGGAGAAGGCGCTCAAGATGAATGACGCGAAGCTGGACGCTTTAGAAACGGCTGGCTTGGACCGGGAGTTGAAAGTCTGGCAGGACTTCCTGGAGGCGCCTTACACCCCGCCGACCTACGACGACCTTGGCTTGCACGTTCCGGGTTCTCCGACGGTCCCGCTGGCGATGTGCAAGGGTACCGTTCCGCCATCTCGGGCCTACGAGTTCTGCCTTCAGCAGATCGGCGTTCGGGAAACTGTCGACACCACCCTCCAGATTCCTGACGAGAAAGAGGGCCTGGTGGCCAAGGCGACCGACGTGGCGACTGGCATTATAGGAGTGGTTACCAAGGAGGAGCCCAAGCAGCCGGAGAAGCCGCACAGCCTCCCGTCCATGAACGCTGCGCCCGCCCACATGCCGACTGCCGAGGCTGGTCCTGGGCATATGCCAGGTCAGTCCTACACCCCGCAGGGAGGTGGCATTGGTCAGTTCGACTTCCGCGGGTTCGCGCGACTGGCGTGTCAAATGGGGCCGGAGTTCAAGGCAATTTTCGGTAATCCGGTACTGCTGATGTTGATGTCGTTCCTCGACGGAGCGCCGGCGCGGTTCGACCTGACGGACGACGTGTTCTCGCTTCCTGGTCAGCACGTACGAAGCCCGGAAGAACAGGGCACGAGCATGGACAACATCACTGGAGCCACGCAGCTGACTTCCGAGGAGCCCACTATGGAGCCCGCCGCGCGTCCGGCACCTGGTCCACAGTTCATCCGCGACATCACGCAGGGGCCTTTCGGCAAACGGCAACCACGCAGGGAATCGCTGGGAATTTCGATGAGCTAGGACGTATAATGAAATCATCTTCTGTAAACACGGAGCAGGCTGCCATCCTCTGGCTGCCAGGTGGACTAGGAGTCGTGGGAGAGCCACGGACCCGCAAGTCGTGATGGATCGCGCATTGAACACCACCTGCTCCCCTCTTTTCTCGTTGAGCTGACCGCTCACAAGTTTTCCAGTCTCTATACTTGGCGGGGCAGCATGGTACGCGGGGAGATCCCGCGGCCGGGAGTTGCATATAGTCTCCCGCATGAGGCACTGCCTCTGTGGGCCTCGCAGAGTCATGGCTGCGAGGCCCTTCTTCTTTCCAGGGGGACACCGCGCGGCTCGTAAAATGAACCATGCTGCGCTACCCCAAACCCCTGAAGAGTGGCAAGAGTTCATAAAGTCGAACGTGGAGGTGCTCCCGGACGGTTGCTGGATCTGGCAGCTTCGACGGAATACAACTAAACCGCAGAACCAGCAGTACGGGGTAGTTACGTATAATGGAAAAACGGCTAACGTACACCGGGTGTCTTACAAGGTGTTCCATGGCACTATTCCAAAGGGTCTTGTTGTCCGCCACATCTGCGACGTTAGCTTCTGCGTCAATCCCGCGCATCTTCTACTGGGAACCCGTAAGGACAACGCTGCGGACATGGTTCGGCGCAACAGGTTTTGGCATAAGCTCGACCCGTCAGCAGTCGCAACGATTCGCGAGGAATATGGTCCAGAGGGCGGCAGGATTACGCATCGAGAACTCGGGGACAAAAATGGAGTGCACGCCAACACTGTCCATAAACTACTCAATTTCGAAACTTGGGGACACGTCGAGGACGACGCTATGGACACCGCCAGGAAAGCCCGTCAGGAATTCCTGGAGAGCGTCGGCGATGAAGTTCTGCCAGCCGAACAAGCCTATCTTAAACTGCCGGTGCAGCTACCAGGAAGGCTTGGCCTGGAAAATGCCCGGGAAATCCGTCGTCGATACGAGGGCGGAGAAACCATGAAGGAAATCTCCCGTAATTCCGAATTCAGCTACCATATGGTCTGGACAGTGATCCGAGGAGGAGCATGGCATGAACCTGAGTATACTCCACCAGTTAAACGCAAGCAGGGACCGCGAAATCCAAAGCTCAACTTGGAGCAACGAATAGAGATTCGACAACGGTGGGCGGAATGGCGCAGAGGAGATAACCGGACCGTCATCGCGGCAGAGTATGGTGTTTCCCCTGACTACATTAGCACAGTAATTCACGAGCTGGAACATCTGCCCGAAAGGGCGCAAGAGGCTCCGGCGAATGTCCCGGGTGCATTGAGCGGAGCTCCGGGATTCTCCACCTGAAAGGGCGAGGGTTCAGCGTTCAATGGGTAGCGGCCGCCGGCCAGGCAGGACTACGAAGGCGGGCTCTGCGGACGCCTGGTGCTTCCCGGAGTGAAAGACTAAACTCCGCAGGAACCCTCCACCAAGGCACTCACGAGCTCACCGAATGAAAGCTGGAGCTTCTGCGGGTGCCTCCGAGGAAATCACGGGTAGCAAGAATTCTACCATTGTGATTTGTCAGAGGTGGGCCATACTTGGTAAAGAGCTAATAGGACGCCTATCGTCCGATATGACTTCGTCGCGCCCAGATCCGCCGCCACCCAACTTTAACGAGCTGGATGGCCCCTCCTTGACTTCGTCGAACATCCCTTTTTCGCCATGAAAACCTTTCACTGCGATGCGTGCGGCAATTTAGTGTTTTTTGAAAACGTCGAGTGTGTGAAGTGCCGTCACGTCCTTGGCTATTTGCCCGACGAAGAGGATTTGAGCGCATTTGAACTGGACGCAAGGGATTCATGGCGAGCATTGGCTCCCAAGGCAAAGGACCGTCGCTACCGTCTCTGCTTGAACGGACAGCAACACAGTGTATGCAATTGGATGGTACCGGTGGATGACCCCCAACCACTTTGTCGCGCATGCCGGCTGAACCGAGTCGTTCCGGATTTGAGTGTCAAAGGTAATTTGGAGCTTTGGCACAAGCTCGAATTGGCCAAACGCCGCGTCGTATTTCGCCTGCTGAAATTAGGGCTACCTCTGACCGGCGTAGCTGAAGAGAATCGGTCTACGCTTGAATTTCAATTCCTCGCGGATTCCACCGGACAGCCACCAGTCTTGTCTGGCTATGCTCAGGGGGTAATCACACTCAATGTGGCCGAGGCGGAT
Source organism: Verrucomicrobiia bacterium (assembly GCA_035651635.1). Classification (GTDB taxonomy): domain Bacteria; phylum Verrucomicrobiota; class Verrucomicrobiia; order Limisphaerales; family UBA8199; genus JANXQE01. Next base: position 9,598 of record DASRFK010000314.1, read on the forward strand.
GATGTTGAACGTGAGCGACGCCGCATCAGTTTACACGAACCTTATCGGACCTTACTTGGGCATATGCGTCACGAAATCGCGCACTTCTATTGGGATCGTCTCATTGCCAACAGCCAATGGTCGGATTCCTTCCGAGAGATCTTTGGGGATGAGCGACAAGACTATGCCGGTGCGCTTAAGACCTATTATGAAAAGGGCGCACCGAATAATTGGCAGAACAGTTATGTAAGTTCTTACGCTTCCGCGCATCCATGGGAGGATTGGGCTGAGACGGGGGCTCACTATTTCCATATTCTGGACCTAACCGAGACAGCTTCTAGCTTCGGTATGGCCTTGAAGCCTCAGCATCCTTCAGCCCAAACCATGACCGCCGAACCCGCCAAGCTTGGAGACATGACCAACTTCGATGCGCTGATGGCACATTGGTTTCCGTTGACCTATGCGTTGAACACGCTTAATCGAGATATGGGGCTGTCGGACCTTTACCCGTTTGTGATTTCCGATTCGGTCGTCCGGAAGCTGCGATTTGTTCACGAAATTGTACAACACGCCGGGACACAAAAAGCAGAGCCCTAGAGCTGTGGGTTACGGCGCGCAGCCTTGATATTCTTGGAGCTGGCAGTTATGGATCTGTGCAAAAGAGGCGTTGTAAGGATTGTGTCGCCATTCAGTCAGGCCAGTGAGAGGGTTGCGCGCGAACTACGGGCAAGGCTACAGAGGGAACTCCAAGGCAAAGCTTGCCCCTTTCCCCAAGCCGTCGCTCAGCGCTGTTAGCGATGCGCCGAGCTGTTTAGCCATAACAGCGCCGCTATGGAGGCCAAAACCGTGGCCGTCCTTGCGCGTGGTGAAGCCATGATTGAATATGCGCGCCAGGTTCTCCTGGGCAATCCCCATGCCATTGTCTACCACTTCCATCTTCATAAACCGCCCTCCGCGACTCAGGCCCACGCGCAAGCTCAGCCGTTTAACCTGAGAATTCGCGCCAGCGCATGCGTTTTGGGCGTTGCGTATCAGATTGATTAAGATCTGGAGGACTTGGTGTTTCGGAACCTTCACCTTCGGCAAATTGGGCGCGTAATCCCTATCCACCTGCACCTCGTGGCGGGCGAGTGAGGTCGCGCTCATCCGGAGTGCATCCTCAACCAACTCAACGGGATCGGCCTCCTCTGCGAGACTCGAAGCTTTCGCGTAGTTTTGCTGCATCGCAACAATCGCATTGACGTGTTCGAGTGTTTTCCCTAGTCGATCGACTTCCTCTTTGAGCTCGGCTTGTTCCTGGAGGAGGCGTTCACCCAGCCTGGCAAGGTACTGGGACAACTGTTGGCCTTTGGGATCGCTGGTAAAAAATTTGCCTAAATCTGCGGCGTTGGCCTGCATTAGGGCAACAGCCTTGGCCACACCATTAACTCTCAACCCTCGCACCTTTTCGGCGATCAATGTCGTGGAGACGTTAATGCTGTTGAGGGCGTTACCCATATTGTGCAACACCCCGGTTGCCACCTCCGCCATTCCAACCTGACGCGAGGTCTCGATTAACTGCTCCTGAGAAGCCCGCAACGCAGCCTCCGCTTGTTTGCGACCAGTGATTTCCTCGACGAACCCCTCATAATACTGCACCCGCCCCCGCAGATCGCGCACGACACGCGCACTCTCAGAAATCCATATTATCTCCCCATTACGACGGCGAACCTGGTATTCGAGGCCGTGGAGCACATCCGCCTTTTCAATCTCGTTTTTGAACCGCTCGCGCATGGAGGGATCCACATAGATCTCATGTTGAATGTCACGCACCTGACTCAGAAGCTGTTTGGGATTCTTGTACCCATACATCCGTGCCAGGGACGGATTCACTTCGAGATAATTACCATCAGGCGTGCTCTGATAGATGCCTTCGACCGCATTTTCAAAAATGCCCCGGAAGGTCGCTTCTCTTGCTTTGAGCCGGTCTTCCTGGATTTTCTGGGCCGAGATATCCGTGAGGGCTCCCGAGAAAAAGCTTGAGGGCCGATCAGCAGTCGCGGTCGGCACTAGAACCAGCGAGGACCAGATGGTTGTTCCGTCCTTGCGACAAAAAAGTAAATCTCCGCGAAACACCCGGCACAACGAAAGTGCTCGATTGATACTCCTTACTACCAATGGGTTAGTCCTTGAACCATAAAGGAAATCCAGCTTCTTGCCGACGACCTCTGTCTCGGTGTATCCAGTTACCTCGGTGAAAGCTCCAGATGCCCAGACAATAGAAAATCCCGTTTTACTTTTCTCGTATCCAAAGAGCCCAGCCGACATTCCATCCAATACAGCCCGGGCACATACCCAGGGTGGCATTGACCGGTTGCCCGATGTTTGTGTGCTTTTATCGTGGTCGGAGATCTCTTGCTTCATTCATTCGCGCGCTGCGGCCACTGGAATTGATTTTGAGCAGCACACGTGCCATTTGAGCTGCCGGGCCGCAGCGCCGAACGCGTGAGCGACAAATGCCCATTTTGGCCCATTCGGCAATCGGTCTTCTGCGGTCGGCTCATTTGAGACTCAACTCGGATCACTTACGCTGTGGAGCTTTTTACCCACTCTGGCCAACATTCCGACATCCTTTTGGCTCACTGGCTCGGTCGAGGAGCCGGCGGACAGTGCCAGATGGAAAGGCCTCAATGAAGCCACCGGGCCGGACAATAAGTGCGGTGAATATCAAGTGCCAACGCCTGCCCTTTTAGTGGCTGCCGGATGGCTGAGTAATGCGAATAGTTTTCCGGTGGGCGCCGCCCAAAGTGGCACAATTGAGCCTCTGGCCGATGGGAACTTGGGAAGAACTGGGCCGAGGGTGTGAATAACTTCCACTTCGCCTGGGCCGGCTGATCAAGTAGCATCTACGTTATGGACCCAGTGAAGCCTGCGGAGAAGCTGTTTCAGTTAAGCCCGGACCACAACCATGAAAAGTACGACAACAAGACCGTGGAATTCATTTGCGAATGGGATGGGACGCTTTTGGTGTTAACGGGACGGTTTGTGGTGCATGTCGGACCAAATTACGAGCGTGTGGACATTCACTACACTGGGCGTCTCGATTCGCTCGATCCTCCATACGCCAATTATGTTTTTCACGTTTCTCATCCCGACCTCAGATCGGCAGTTCCCGCTAGGAAGCCCGGCTCGTCTGCAAACTTTCTTTTGGACCGGCCTTTGTGGCCAAGCGGGTGTATGCAGCGCGACAACTAGTAGGTGTAGCGACGGCCCCGGGAAGATGGCTTTGATTTTGGAAGCATTGGGCGCGATTTTCGCAAACTTCTGGGCGAAGTCGTTTCCGAGGCGGGAGAGCGGGCGGACTGTTCGCTGTCTGTGATGGGTTGAAGACGCTATTCGAGGATTCTCGCGTGGTTCTTGATTGCGCTTGTCATGGCGACGATTTACCTGGTGCTCAAGCAAAAGTAGTTGGTCCAAGATGCAAAAACAGGCAAAGGGAATCAAACTGACCAGGGAGTATTTCATGAGCCTTGGGGTCGGCCCCTTCCTCGTGGTGGACGGCGCCGACTCGAAAGCCCCTATCTTTGCGGAAAGGATACTCGCCAAGGCGATGCGTGATAGGCAATGGGAGAGGATCCAGTCCGCCGGGGCTGGAGGCAGAGCTTGCGAGCTCTTTTTGAGTAGGGAGGCCTACGAATGGCACAAAGAGCACAGGCCTCGCAAATAAGCGGCCTTCCGCCGTTATTCGCAGGTTGTGCACACCGCATTTTCGCTGGTTCTCCTCGTATTCTTCGAGGGATGGGACTTTGACGGACGCGGGCTTGGCATAGTGGAAAGGAAGATCTCCATGTATCCGTTCATTGAACCGCGAGCCTTTTTGTCGTCGTAAACTGCTGATTTCACTACGGTAAAGATGGAGGCGAGGGTCGGAATCGGCCCCATTTGCCTCTAGTCCGAGCTAAGAGTACAACTTCGCCTCCTCGTAAATCAATATAAATTGCGATAACTGGCAGCTACTGAACTTAACAATTTACTGGAGGTTTTACTGGAGGTCGCACAGGCAGGAATAAACCGATCCGGAAACACCCCCCGGGGGGTTGGGACTCCCGCGCATACCCGATCCAGCCGTGCGGAGGCAATAGCCCCTCCCCAGGGTGTTCTCGGGTCGGAAGGCCGGGGACGGATGCGTTCTCCTACATATTTCTCATCTTTCTTACCGGCCGACCGCCTGCGCCGCCCATCGCCTGCCTGAGCGCCTGCTTCCATTGAATAATTTGGCCCTCCAGGTCGGCCTGTTATGAAATGCGTTTGCCATTCGGATGGTTGGGCACGGTTTTCATGCGGGACGTGCTTTTCGCTGCATCATAACAGTTGCTGGCACAAACAAACCACATGTTGCGAGAACAACCACGCCTAGAATCTGCCAGTCTTGGTTGAAAGCCGAGCCGTCGCTCGAAAGTGAACCTGGCTTGAGCACAATCTGCACGTTCTCGCCGTTCCTTTGAATGTAAGCGGCACGTAACAGACCGTTCTTCCATTGACCGTCGGCGTGGGCGCGAACCGGTGCAATGTCCAATCCCAAGCTACTGCCGTCAGCCAAGGCATAAAAGCAAGTCCAGCCGTGGCTACAGCCCATTTTGATGGGCTCTTTAAACCCTCTCGCTGCCATCAACTGGAGCGCCTTGCCCTCCTTCGTGCCAAGAGCAAGTTGGGAAGCGGCCTCGATTGCCCGACTTTCGCTCAAACTATTTTGTGTTTGAGCCTCACCTCGTAAACCGAGAAGCAGAATGCTCGCAATTAAAAATGCGCGGCAGGTTTTCATGGCGCGGCACAACGATTCGCCATCACCGGCTCCGCGCCAATGATCGCCGATTGAAGTCCCAACGTAATTGCGGAGTCCGCGTGCATGGCGTCGTTGGACGATTTTCTGAGGGCTCAGGTAACCCTCATTTTGTGGAGCGTTTTCGTAAGTTTCACAAGTGACTCGGTGCCATTGAGAACCGCTCTAATCTTTTCCTCAGAATGGAATTGCGTCAGACAATCATCGTCCTTCTCCAGAGCCTTGGCAAACTGCTCCCGAAATAGCTGCAGTGGATCGCCCGCAAGGCTCTCTACTGTGATTCTGACCGGAACGCTGACGATTCGCAATGGCAGGCGATCCCAAAGAGTAATCCGTCGCTCAGGTTCTATCCGAGTCAGCCGCCACATAGCTCCACTTGAGTCGGCCACGATAAAACCGAGCTTGTTATATGAGGCAATCGCACCGACGCTCCACATTCGCACTTCATCGAGGCTCTCTTTACAAGCGGCCCAACCATCTTGGGCAACGATGGTAATTGGAAACGGAAGTTCGTTTAATTGCATGTTTTCGCCCAACGAAAATGATAAGCGACCGCCGCTGGGAGTAAAGCCATGGCGTTAGAGGCACGTCCGAATCTCCTCTTACGTCCGAGCGGAAATAGGTAGCGGCGGTTGGAATTCATCAATTTGTTAAGACACCCACTCACAGATCGCAGGGCTGGAAACATCGGGCGCCTCTGAGGTCCAAGTTAACAAAATGTGAAGCCATGGTGATCCCATCTTGGCGGTCCAGACCCGTTGAAATTATTTCAAAATACTTTCGCGCCCTAAGCCTGACAGGCTGCCAGCCGCCTCAATTCCCTTGGCGCAGTCTGTAAACTCCAACTTGCTGGCTAAAGCGATTCGTGACGACCAAATTGTTGCCGTTTACCACAATGCCATTGGTGATGGCGTTCCAGTTCGCAGATGATGAAAGAGTCGAGGCTGTCTCCAAGGCGTAAGCTCTAGCGACCAAAGGCCACTTCAAAACAATCTCACTATCTTTCCGTCCCGCTCGAAGCATCGGAGATGTCCAACCATACCGGATGGTTCCGTTAAAAGAGTCCGCCACATACAGACCGCCCGTGGTGTCAATAGCGAGCCCAAAAGGAAAGTTAAACCGCGCCATCGCGCCGGTCCCATCTGCATTTCCCGTATTCCCGGCAACTCCGCCGATTGTATCGACGATCCAGTCCGTTCCCTGGCGCTTTAGCCTGCGGATAGTATTATTGCCGGAGTCGGCCACATATAATTCTCCGGTGCTGCCAACTACTATTCCGGCGGGAAGGTTAAATCGCGCATCCGAGTTAGTCCCATCGCTGGAGCCGCTGTTGCCGGCTAGGCCGGCTATCGTTGTGACAATCCAGTCAAGTCCAATGGAGACTATACTTCGAATCGTATGATTTAGAGTATCGGCAACAAATAAAGTGCCACTAGAATCGACGGCGATTCCGAAGACAACTGAGAATCGGGCATTGCTGTTGGTCCCATCGGTGCTTCCTGTGGAACCAGCCTGCCCTGCTACATTTGTAATATCCCAGTTACTTCCGACTGGAGTAAGCTTCCAAATCATTGTGTTAGCCACGTATAGCTCGCCGCGGTTTCCAACTGCGATTGCTTCAGGGGTTGCGATTGGAATCTGCTGGTTGATCGGATCGGTGACGATCGTCGTAACCCATTTACTCCCTGACCTGAGTATTTGTCGCACTCTGTTATTATAAGAATCGGCGATAAAGAGTGTTCCATTACGGTCGACAGCAATACCCCATGGATAATTAAACTGGGCGTCGGTGTTCGTGCCATCGACAAGAGCGCAGCCTCCGAAGCCAGCTAAAGTAGAAACCGCTTCCGTCGGATCGATTTTTCTGATGGCGCAATCGTAGGTGTCGGCCACGTAAACATTTCCAAGAACATCTACGGTAACGCCAGACGGCTTGGAAAAACGCGCCAGGGGTCCGACTCCATCGGGCATCGGTCCATTTGTCGAGCCCACGAAAGTACGCACCACCCAGTTGGTTCCCAGGTTAGTGATTGTCCGGATGAGGTTATTGTCCGTGTCGGCGACAAAAAGAGTGCCGGCCTTGCTGACCGTGATGCCGGAGGGCTCGTTGAATTGGGTGTTAAGATTAGTTCCATCCCTGCTCCCGTTGGAGTGATCGCCCGCTACTGTCCCCACAACCCAATCATTTCCCACCTGCGAAATCGACCGAACGGTTGATGCATCCGAGTCCGCTACGAATATGGTTCCGTTGGTGCTTACGGTAAGCCCGCGAGGGAAATCAAAGCGAGCTGCGCTATTGGTACCATCAGAAACGCCGATAACCCGCGGGGTTCCCGCAAGGGTCGTGACAATCCAGTTCGTACCTAAGTGCACGGCTCTTCTGATTGTGCTGTTGAACGTATCAGCCACATAAATATTGCCTGCCACGTCTACCGCGACTCCGTGTGGCCAGTAAAAGTGAGCGCTGCCGTTTGTGCCATCGTCACTTCCATAGCTGCTTACCGACCCGGCGATGGTTGTCACAATCCAGTTTGTGCCGTCTCGTGCAATTTCCCGGATCAGATTATTCCAATAGTCTGCGACGTATAAATTTCCCACTTGGTCGACGGCCACACTGATCGGGCCATTGAACCTCGCCTCCTGGTTCGTTCCGTCTGCAAAACCGGCGACTCCAGGCAGTCCGGCAATTGTGCACACCATACCGTTCGAAGAGAGCATTCGAATCGTTTGATTCCCAAAGTCTGCGACGAAAACATTGCCAGTTTCGTCGGCCGCAAGGCCGAACGGAAGATTGAACCGTGCGAGAGCTCCCACACCATCGTTTGTTCCCGACACCCACGCCAGACCAGCAAACGTGCTTACGACTCCGTCAGACGAGACTCTCCTTATCGTGTGATTATACGAATCAGCGATAAATAATTCTCCCGAACTGCCGAAGGCAACGGCCCCGGGTTCGTGAAATTGCACGTAGTCACCGCTCCCGTCGTTACTTCCATACCCGGCATTGCCTGCAACGGTTGTGAAAGTGAAAGCTTGGCCCAGTGCCCCAGCGCATCTGCAGGCAATGACAGTAATCCACAGCTGCGTCTTCAAGTTCATTCTAAGATCCATATTCGTCGCTTTATTAGGGTCAAAACCTTCCGTCGGGAACAAAGCTTCGCCGAGGTCACTCGATAAGCGAATCTCATTAGTTGTCGAAACCAGACATTGATTCCCGATTGCAACCGCAGCGTGGTGGCGGGGTTCGTTTCAGTCCGATTGTTGGGCAATGGGGCACTCTGGCCTGGTTCCTTCTTGTGGTGTGGAGTGCCGGGCATTGGGATAAGAAGCATGGAAAGGAATAAGGCGGACATGAACCAAAGCGTGGGGCTACGGGGTGCAGGAGAATGCATTGACGGTCACGACGGCTGAATGCGGCGGCGAGCAACTCGGCTTAGAACAGCCGCCGGGATGAGACAAACGCCCCCGACGATCAGATAAAAGACCACATCCAGCCATATGGTATTTTCGGTGTGGTTCACGATGCCCAACGGAAAGTGTCACCGACCCGGCGCCAAGGGCAACCAATCTGGAACAGAGACGTCTTCGCCGGGTTCGGTGCATTCGCTTTGTTGGGCCTTGTCATTGCGACCGATTCGTGCTCACCAACGCAAAGACATCCGCGACACCCTGGTCAATGTCTGGATAACCCGCCGCTTTCCAGGGATGCGCAGCTCGGTACTTACGAACTGTAGCCAGCAGTTTGATATCCGCTGGTCGGTGCCCATTCGCTGGCATGTCTCGAACGAACGAACCGAACACCAGAATGTCGCCATCCATCAAAGTCTCCAAAGTCGCGACCGCCTCGTTCGTTTGGCCAGCCCGCAACTCAGTCAAGACCCGGCATCTTTGGCTCAGGTTATTATACTTGCTGGTCTCCATGTAGCTCCCAATCGAAGGGTTGTAGCAGTGCGCCGCTGTGAACCAACCGCCAGCAAGACCAATAATAAGTGTCAGAGTCGCAAGAAAGACAGGGATGAACCTTTTCATGGCGCACGATCAGGCCCATCTGTGTATAGGCAGCAGGTGTAGTTTATTGGAATCAGGAAGCGCCCCAGGTGCTTCATTCGTAAGCGGCTGATGGACAGCTCCCATACGGGTGCAGCATACGGTCGTGGGTTCGGTTATTGCAAGCCGGAAAGGACATCAATTTTCCCACCGTTGGCTGCGTAAATGGACAGTCTTTGTCCAAGTGACCGTGTAAAATGTCCGAAAAACAACATGAACCCATCATGGCGCTGGGCGTGGGTGTTTCCGGCGCATTCCCCCTGCTGCGATCACGAGGTAGTGGTCTCGTTCGCTACCGTATGCACGAGGCCAACGTCCAAAGAGCAGTGAAGCGGGCGAGGCTAAAGCTCGGGATCTCGGTCTTGCCCCACGTGCTGCGCCACGGCTACGCTACGCATTGCCTGGACCGCGGCACCAGCCCACGCGCCATCCAGCAGGCCATGGGGCACAAATCCCTGGAAAGAACTATGGGCTATCCCAATTCGGCGCTATTCTGGCGAGTCCGGTTTAGCGCAACAAGGCGAGCCTAGCCTTGTGGCTACGGCGTTTACGGCGTTTGTCCAAGGGCAGCACCCCGTTTCGAGCCCGCTGTTGCGGCTGCACCTTTAACAAAACCAAAGGAGAACCCATGGACTTGAAAGCACGCGGAAAAGCCTCAACCCTCGAAATTCTCGGAAATACCAATGCGAACGGTCACGTTCCTGGCAAATGGGCAGCGTTGTATGCGAGATTGAGCGACTTGCGGGAAGCCGTCCTGGCCAAGCGAGACCTTCGCACGCAGAGTGCCCAGGTTGATCTGGCCACACCGGGCGAGCACATAGCTGACGCCGCAACGGACGCATACGAGCGCGACTGGGCCCTCGCGTTAGCGTCCTCCGACCAAGACATTCTCTTCGAGATTGATCAGGCTTTGGACCGTCTGCGCAACGGCACCTACGGACGGTGCGAGTTGACTAATCAGCCCATCGAACCAGCACGCCTGAGAGCCATCCCATGGACTCGGTATTCAACAAACGCACAGGCAGAGTTAGAGTCCCGAGGTGCCGGCTCTCGCACGCACATCGCTCCCGCTGGCCTGGTCCAGTTTCCTGAGACGGCAGACACGGCAGAGGAAGAGGAGGAGAACCCTTCTCGTAAACTGCGTGAAGCAGCCTAGCGCCAGGAACCTACTTAGCCAACGAAAGCTCGACGCGGCATTCCCCCAAGTCCGAAGATCAACCCCGACTCTTGCGTTCGACTCTCGGGCCTTCAGCCTCGCAAGCTGCTGGTCCATGCGCTTTATTCCTTTGGCCAAGGTGTTTTGGAACCTTTTGGTCTCTTCACGCCTGCGGTTGAGCCGCTGAAGTAAATCCTGGAGCTTTTTGTCTATCGACCCATTCAACAGCCTCGAAGTCGCGTTGTCAGTGAAATTCTCCCCGGGTTCATGCGAGAGAGGCGTTGCCGTCGTCCTTCCAAACCCGCTGCTGCCGCTGCTGAATGACCGGGGCCATTCAGTGTCTGAACGCCGGGCAAGCCGACGCTGGTTGCAAACGGCCTGATTACATCGAGCCGAAGCGGCCCCGCGCCACTCGCGCAGATTGCAATCAGGGCGGACACGCGGGGTCCGCTGCCTGCGGGGGGGGTAAAACACGTTGAACACTTTTATTACCAGTTTTCCTCATAGACGATTAGCATGACGTAATGGTTAAAGCGGTCACGCAGGCAACGAGCGCCGAACTCTGCCTCCTCCAAAGTGGCAACAGCTACATTTTTCAGCGAGCCGAGGCGCTGACGCTCTTCGTAGACGTTGAGCATGGTGTGGCTTAAAGCGAAAATGATGCAGCAAACCCCACAGCCCACGAATGCCCTGCGAAATGTGTTATGCATTACTGGATGGCGCATCTCGCTAAACAATCCGGGCCAGCGACCCCGCGCCATCGATGTCCGCATTGGATCGGAACCGCTATCGCGTGGCTCGCTGCGGCCGCATTGGTTGGGCGGCATAGTCCAGGTCCTATTCGAATGCGTGGACGAAAAGAACGCGCTCCCCTCCTGCCAACGGCAGGCTACCCATGCCGTTTGTGCTGAGCAGCTCGTTGAGCGTGCAGTATCGTTCTCCATGTGACGTGCCAATGAAGGCGGCGTTAATATCTCGCGGCAAGGGCTGCAAGTCAGCCAGAAACTCATGCATGCGGACTGCACGGGATGGCTCGATACGGACGAATTTATCCACACCGCATCCGTAGACATCGATGGTTCCCGGGAGCCGCAGGGCTGACCTCTGCTCGGCACGGCGCCCCCACGAGTAGCCACTCTGGAAGCCGACGAAAGCGGAAATCAAGCACGCCAAGAGCAAACCGAAGAGGCATGCTGGGATGACGATGCGAGAGAACGTTTTGCTCTTCATAAAGCTTTGGGGTGACGCGCCGCCCAACGACGGTGCTCTGGCGCTCCGGACCACTGGCGCAGGAATGAAAGCTGGACGCAAACCGGAGTCGCCAGCAGCAAATCGTTATGCCCGGGTTTTTTCACGTGCTAGCTTCGACAGATGTGGCTGCAATGTCTTTAACGCCCCGAGTTGTCCCAGATGCTCCAAGAAGCAAGTGTTAAACGCGTTCTCCAAGGCGCCACCACCTTTCAAGGCGGCATTCACCAGGTTTGCGAAAGCGAGGAGTTGAGATTTCGAGCATGTGCTGAGTGCAGTTGTCACGAGCGGGTTAAAGCTGAGCAGCACGGAGTGAAAGGTGAGCGCATCATCATGAAAAGGTCTATAGGAAGGGCGGCACTCCGGGAAAATCTCAAACAACTCCTCTAAGAGCTGCTCGGGAGTCTCTGGAGCTTGTCGCACTTCAGGCATAACGACGCTGGTCGGTGGCGTGCCGACACAAGGCGACGAAATGTAACCTGGACGCTATCGGCGCGTCCACTGCAGCAACCGGGTTCGGCATTGAGCTTGTAATCATGAGCCAGGAAAGTTTGGCGGCAAAGTTGTGGCGCGATCTATTTGCTCTTGAGCCTCCGCATCGGCCTCTTCCTTGCGCTTCCGTCGAGCCTCTGCTTCGTCCGCCTCTTTGTCGAGTGCGGCAATTTCTTTGTCAGTAAACAACAACTCCGCAGGCAACTCACTACCACAGAACCCGCAAATCTTGCTTCTGCGGTTGTAAACCACGCCGTTACATTTCGGGCACTGGTAGCTCATAAAAACTGTGGTGCCGAACGATGACCATCAGCCACACCGCTCCACCGGACTACAGCATGTAAGAGAGTGCTCATCGCGGTGTTGGCTGCATGGGTTGGTTCGCCTGGGAGAGCACAGCGGCCGAGGAAGCAGAAACGTTTAACTCAACGATCCTGGTGTTGTTAAACGTAGCGAAAAACTCCTGCGGGCCTTCGTCATATCGGTCAACCTTGGACGCCAGCCACGGAAGTAAGGCGCGTTCTGTCTCGAAATCAAGTCGCACGAACGGTCCGCTACCGCTGTCCTTCTCAACGTAGGTGTAACCTCGCTCCCGCCTGAAAAGTAAACCCGCATGCAGCGTGAGGGCGGCGTGGCGAGTAAGGTCGACCCCGTGGCAAAGCACCACTTCCGACGCGGTTGGGAATGTGATTCGCTGGCGCTCCCAGTTCGCTCGGAGTGTTTCCAACACCGCGTGTGGGAGTTCCGTGTTTCGAGTCGAAAGGGGTAAGACATAATAGCCGTAGAGGGCGGCTATGACGTTCATTCGAGAGTTGGCGCTCGATTTCGGAATGAACGGGTTTGAGGCGTTCAGGTACCACAAAGGACAACTCCACATAAAGGCGTCCCTGGCCGTGGCTGTCGGGAAGCAGCTCCACTGGCCATTAGTGACTAAAGCGGGAGCAAGCGACAGTCCAAAAACGTCGTCCGGCTTCAGTGCGCTTTTGAATTGCCCTTCCGTGAGATCGAACACTGTATCGTAACAATTGATTTCAAAAGCGTGCGGAGTGTCGCGCAGTTTGTGATGTAATGCCCCTACCAACTGCGTGACCGATTGGAACGTGAAGACCCCCTGGACCGCATGTGGGAACCCGCTTAGGTCCACCTGCAACGGGGTGGAATTGTAAGCTTTGACCGCCTTGACGAAAGAGAAAACCCCGTCCTCGTTGCAACCGCTGTGTTTCAAAAACTTGGCCGTCGAATCCAGTACTGACTCGTTGTCCAGAAAAGAAACGTGAATCGGCTCATGGCCTGTTGGCTCAGTACTTCGTCCGCACCCGGCGCACGCCACAAGAATCAGAAGGACTCCAATGAAAAATCTCACAAACGATGGCTTATGGCGAACGATCCGGCTCTGGCGCGGCGGACCGCTGGCAAAGAAATGAAAGCATGTTGTAAACCGCAGTCGCCAGCAGCAAGGGGTTCGGCACCCTGTTCTTCATAACCTTGGCAATTCTAGCTAAACCAGCCAAAAGGAACACAATAATATGCCAGCCACTGCGAGCCGTCGGTGCGCAACCCAGCCCGCGCAGGACGTGAAAAATAAGGTGAGCACTACGGGTGCACTCCAAGCACTCATAATCGAGAAGACAGAGGGCTGATACCAAGGCAAGGAAGCGCGAAACAGCGTCGAAGCCCAACACAACACGACAAGGACGCTCGAAAACAACAGCACGCTCCAGGACCAAACCCCGATAAATCGAGAAAGGATGAGACTGGGAGGTTTCATTTGTGCTTCTTTGCCGAATGGTCTTGGTCTGGCGATCCGGCCACTGGCTCAGAAATGAAAGCTGGACGCAAACCGGAGTCGCCAGCAGCAAGGGGTCCGGCTTCATAGTTCACTTGGCAGCGCATCTCCGGGATAACTGCACGAGGGCGGCTTGACCAGCGTTCCAAGAGTATATTTTCCGCCGTGAGGGCAGGTCGGAACTGCTCGACCCGATGGGAGATAGGGGCGAACCGCTTCCCACGTTGGGATATCATTGCTCGACCTGTGATTTTCGAGCGCCCACGTCTGCGTTGCCCCATCGATGCAGCGGAGATTGTTAATACAGGCATTCATCGCAGGCGTGGTTCGCGCACGGATAAACGCCGGAACGGTCGCAACGGCAATCCCGACGGCGACCACCATAGCCACAAGAATTATCGAATTCCTTGACATGTGTGTTTGCAAGCCGAACGCCGAGCGCAGCTGCGCCGGGCCAATGACATCCGGCAAGGCCGACCGTGGCCTCCCGGCGTCAGCTGCCGTGACGGGTTAGCTGATTTATTGTTGACCCTCATAGCGCTTAGTCAACTTAATCGAGTCGTCCAATTCCGCAAATGTCCATACATACCAGTGATCAGCCAGCGGTTTAAAACCCATTACCCCCGCAGCGAACGAGTTGGTCCTAGGATTGTAAGCCACGCCTATCACATCGTGATGCCAGCCCTCCAATGCTACGTATAGCACTCCGCCATGCGTCAGGACGGGATATTCGCGATTCGCCAGCCGTTTCCAAGGCAAACCCTTCAGCGGTACCGATTGGCCAAAACCGAAAGCGAACGCCAGGGGCGAAGAATTCATCTCCCACCCGTTCGTAGCAATAAAAGCATCGACGGCGGCCATGCCTTTCTTTCCGTTGATGTCGGGAGGCCCCATCCGCTCCCAGCGAGGGCCACTTACCCATGCTACCAGGCAAAGCAACGTAATTGCTCCGTAGCGCCACACAAGGAACCCCAGCCCAGCGACAGCTGCGCCAACTCCGATCAACCAGGCGATCTTCTTGTGCGAACGCATGCAAAGCTAACGGTCCGCTCCAGGCTGAGGGTTCGGCCTCAGGGTACCCATTCGATGAAATCAGCCTCGTGTTTGTCCAGGTACGCTTGCAGGCAATCATATACCGAAGGCTTGCACCGTGCAAAAGCGCTGTCGTAGTCGGACAGGTCTGCGGCGTACTCGCTCTCCAGAAACTCCTCCACGCTTTGTGGCGTCCCAAGCGGAGACGCGGTCACTTTCCTAAGGGCGTCGCCAAGGAGCTTTGCGTGGTCTCGCGCACCAACCTCAGCCAGCGCCCGCACGACTTCGACGTGATTGAAATCCACCTTGTTCAGGAAATACTGGTGGTGCCCCCCATTCTCGACCTCGCTCATATACCAGTACAGCAGGTGCGCAATTCTTTGCACCGGCGTCAGGTCTCTTATCTCCGACAACGCGCACATGTCGTTCATTGCGTTCCAGCGAACACCGTCAAATTTCTCGAATTCCTTGCGACTGATTTTCGTGGGACTGGCCATAGGCTTTGACTATGCCGAACGCTCGTGCTCAATCGGGCCGGGCCACTCACATCCAGGATTAAAATAGCGCGTGCGCCCGGCATCGAGTGCAGCACGGTGGTTCGGCCCCAGTTGATAGGCAGTCATGGCCGTGAAGCCACCCGACCCAGGTCGAGCCTCAACGCGTAACCGGCAACCATAGCGAGGCCAACCGATGCCGAAGCAATAAATAGCCTTGGACCCAACAGAAGGTGCGCCTGAACCATGAATGCAAAAACTAGAATGTACCCGACGGCGGCGACCACCCAACTGGCGATTGCAACAGCTAACGTGGAATAAAAAACCCGCAACAGTAGGAATGGCGTGCCTACAGCGGCAACGGACAAGCAAATCATCGCAAACGTAAGCTGTCCTTCCCAATACGCATTGTCCAGCCGCCGCTTGGTTTCAAGCATCCAAGGCAACACAAAGCTCGCAGACACAGAAATCAAAACCGCCGGAACCAACAAGAGGCCGGCGATTCGCTTCGGGCTCGCAACCCTCAAGTAGGTTTCAAACGTCATGGGATAAAATGTGCTCCTTGGCCGAACGACCGTGGTCTGGCGCTCCGGAAGCAGGCCGGAGAAATGAAAGCAGGGCCTCAACCGGAGCCGCCAGCAGCAAGGGGTTAAGCACCTTCATGGCTCCCAGAATCTGAAATGAAAAATCATCCATATCAGAACCGACCATGCAATCAAATCTATGACAAGCTGAGCCTTTATTGCGACACGATTCTGGTACATTACGACGGCGAAAGCCAAGACTGACGCAATCAGAACGAAGCCGGCCCACAGGGCAAAAGGACTAGCCGTGTCCAGGGCCTGGGGATGGTACTTGATGCATGGGAAGGCAAGGGCAAACAGGACTGGCACGCCCAACCACATCCCGCCATAGTGGCGCTTTCGATGTGGAACTTCCGTCCGCTCGCGCTCCAATCTGTCGAGCTGCTTGGCCAGGAAGATGAACGGGCCCATAGTCCGATTGCTTAACGCAGAGTGCAGCCGCGCCGGGCCGATTGCGACCAGAAAACAGCAAGGCGCTCTCCCGGCGTCGGCTGACACGATGGGTTAAGCTTTCTCCACATAAATGAATGGGCTTATTCTGGACTGTCGCCCTCCCTCAATGAGCAGGGCAATATTCTCTGCACCGGGCAAGGGAGGCGTCTGAAAAGCTGCGCCATTTAGGCTTCCCAGTTGAACGGCCGCTCGCTTCCCATCCTTTACGAAACTATGAAAAATATAATCCTCTTGCAGTAACCGTTGATGGCCTTCCGCAGCTACGAGCACTTCTCGAAACATCCTTTCTTTCCACTCGATAAGTCGTCCAAAGTTGATAATAGGGCAGGCCCCCCGGAAAGTTGACAAGTAGGTTTCTTTGACCGCTTGCAAAAGAATCGCATCCATTTCGCCCGGGAAGCACTCGACGAATGTCATGCGTTGAAAGCTTAACGCTGCGCATCAGCCGCGCCGCGCCAACGGAGTGCAACATGCGCCAGAGGCGTCATCGCGGCGTCGGGCTCCATGCGCCTGTTAGCCGCCGATGAATCCTCGCTGAGAATGCTCTGGCAGAACAACGCAACGAGGGCTACGGCGGGAACGGCCACGGCGAAAATGATGACGAAAAGCGGCAGCGGGATTTCCGCGTGGCGAGCGCCAAATAACAGCGCGGTGTGGGCATCGAACGGACCGGGTCCAGTTTGGAATTGGAAGACGCCGTAATGGCCACCCGGACCAGCGACGCACCAATTGTGCTTAATGACAACCTGAAGGGTTGCTGACGCCGGAGCCTGCGAGGTCACCAGAACCAGGATTCCCAGCAGAGTGGTTCGGGTTGCGATGCTCATAAAGCCTGCTGCTCACGTTCAAGGTATGCGACCGCCGCCGAGTGTAAAGGTCAAGCGTAGCCGGCGCGTCGGAACGCCCATGACCAGGCGAGAGAAAACGGGCAGCGGCGGTTCGTCATCAGCGCCTCGTTGGGCAGTCATGGAAACTAAAATCCGCCGTGGCGTGTGCTTGGGGCCGGGATGAGCAGACAAGCAAACAAAAGCGCCAGAACAAACCAGAGAAAATGAGCTATTGGATGCTTCGCTATGTAGTCGCGAACCCGACTCGAAAATATTGCTGCGACAATTTCAACCACCGCGGCACCCGGAAAGGCAGCGATCGCGACTAAAAGAATCCAATAAGCGCCGTCGTTCATTTTGCCCAACTGTGTATAGGCTGCAGGTGTAGTTTATTGGAATCAGGAAGCTCCCTAGGTGCTTCATTCGTAAGCGGCTGATGGACAGCTCCCATACGGGTGCAGCATACGGCCGCCGGTTCGGTTATTGCAAGCCGGAAAGTAAGGCGTTTTTTCCACCGTTTGGGGGGCATAGACAGTTTTTGTCCCAGTGCCCCGGGTAAAATGTCCGAAAAACAGCGATCCACGTGGTAGTGGTCTCGTTCGCTACCGCATGCATGAGGCCAACGTCCAAAGAGCTGTGAAGCGGGCGAGGCTAAAGCTCGCCATCTTGGCCACGGCTAAGCTGGCAACAAAAGCTGGAGTCATGTGTCCGCGCTGGCGGAGAGGCAGACCTCGTGCATTTCGAATTCGCGCTCCACGGCGAATTTTGCACTCGGCTGGCCGACCAATACCGGGTCGAGTTCCGCCCGTCACGTCAGCCGGGAACGATGGAGGCGAGCGTCCGCAATTCCTGGAAATAAATCCCCCGGTTGGTAGACTCAGCTGGCCCCGGTTCAAGGGAGCAACGCACTTGGCGGCGCGGGCAACGATACGCTGTTGCGGATTACCCTCCCTCAATCATTCTGGGAACTCCTGTTGAAAGCGCTCCGGCCTGTGCCATGCTGACCTTGGCCGATCCACAGGAGAACCGTGGACCCGCACGCCTCACACTTCTCGACAGAAAAGGTTTTATCTGACGTGTTTTTCACAAATTGAAAAGGCCCGGTGTGATCGTCGTGGTCTGCAGACTGCTTGTCACAATGGCTCGGCATGCCACACGAAGGTTTATCGACCGCAACTTTCATTGCAATCAGGGCTTCTTCGGGGGCCGTTCGGCTCTAAAAAGAACACCGACTACGTATGTCAGTCCGCTCCACGCTTCTCAATTTGGGGGAGGTCGGGCCGTTCTGCCAAATCGCCGCCGTTCGTCCAGACAGGGTGAATGACCCGTGGGGTTAAGTGTGTCTAACGCCCGGCAAGCAGGGGCCGGTGCGACCGGCCCGAATAAAACCGTCCCGAAACTGGTTCGAAATGGGTCCCATCGGCTGTGCCCCGCTTCCGGTGCGGACAGGCCAACAATCCCTCTCGGGCGAGCCATGATAGCGCAACCGGATGGAAACCGCCGGTGGGCTGAATAGAGATGATGACTCAGCGGAACAACTTAAAACGTTTGCCACTGTATGGCTCAAAAGGCTCCTTGCACACTCGCACTAGCCGGACCTCTACGTTGCTTACCATGTTCCACTCGCGCCACGAATAAACAACAGGGCCACCGTTGGTGTCCCAATGCTCGGCAACCTTAATCGTCGCGTTCCCGCTGCTCGCGTCAAGACTGTGGATTTCACTAACCCAGCGCTTATGTCGGCTTCCGGCTTCAAAATCGTCCTTAGTGACCACCACCCGGTCCTTCCAATTTGTGCCACTCTTAATTTGCCAAGCAAGTGAATGGAAATCGAAGCTCTCGCTGTCAGGTCCGGGTCCCGGCCCCAGCGAAACGTAAATAAGCGCGAGTTGGTTCGTGCCGCTCCTATCAATCACGAATTGCGAAAGAGGGTTTGCTGGAGGCGGTTGGTCACAGCCGCAAAAAATCAGGCAGGCGATTAATGGCACCACGAGCATGGCCCAGCCGTCCACACCAGCGGCCACACGCCGGCGTGATACGCAAACAGGGCGGACTCGCGGGGTCGACTGGCTGCGGGAGTTAGCGCAGACGGGAACGTTAAAAATCGGTGAATGTCCGGGCATAATTCCCATTCGTATCAAAATATACCTTGCCTTCTCCCGTCCACCACCGCCCGTAGTCCCACCTCACGGTGCCATTACTATTCGTCGAAACACGAACGGGCCGACCTACTGCTCGCTGCACCCCGGCCATGTTGGTCATCGGGACTCGCGCCAGAAAATGCCCGGGCCAGAACCAGCGGCCATAGACGAGGAGAGTCACAAGCGCAAAGAACACGCAGCAAATGGCTAGTGCAACGCGCATCTTACGCTAACGGTGACCTGAGCGATGGCAGCGGAGACGAAACGCCCGGAGTTCCCAACAAGCGCCGCCCGCCGCCATTCGCTCCACCGAAAAGTCGGCTTTTTCATCGCGTGGTTTTCAGCTCGATGCGCGTCGACTCTGGTGTTGGCCCCGGCGACGGCTGATAGGCTTCCGATTTATACCCTTGCGCGCGAATAGCCAAAGGATAGTGATAAAATCCGAAGTAATCGACCGGCAAAAGTGGCACCCAACATGTTACGGCCTGCCGCTCTATTGCGAAGGCGCCATTCCGGTCTGTCAACACCGCGGTGCTGGACTTGTGGCGATACAACACTTCAGCTCCCGCGATTGGAGCACCGGTTCTTTTGTCCACGACCCTCCCATCGATGTGTTTCCCGACCTGCATCCGCACTGGAATGCATCCGGTGAGCGAGCAGCAACTGATTGTCAGCAGCATACACAAATGTCTCATGCCGAACGTTGAGCTGAGCCGCCGCCGCCAGAAGATGAGCACCGGTGAAGCCCGGGAGCCGTGGATCTCCCAGCACGACCGCAAACAGAAGTGCTGGCGGCTGTCGGCTCCGGTGAAAAGTTAATTGCTGAGATCGCGCTCATGTTTCGCCGATCCGGCGACCTTCAAGAGGCCTACCACACTACAGGCTGCAGGAATAGTCCAAATAAGAAATCCAATGCAATCGCCCACCTGCGGTGGCCAAGTAAACTTTGATTGTCGCGACTGCCCCGCCGCCGCACACCAACGTAAGCAGGACGGTCCACGCGACGACAGAACGCCTGTAGGATCGGTCACGACTGTGCGCCACAACCCAAAGAGCCCCCGGATAGACGATGAACACGAGGCCAGCAATCAGAAGCAGCGCTGGCAGGATCACCTGCTCGCCGTGTGCAAGCCATCAGCGTTTCGTTAAGCCGGACTAACGCTTTCACTTGGAGAATTGGTTTTCGGTTCAAGCAACGCAAAAACCACAAAATAGATAACAGCAAAGAAGTGCGCTCCAACCAACATCGGCAGCCCCCATCTGATGTAAACGGAAAGGACAACACAAGCCACTAGTGAAAGGAGGCCCAGACCGGCAATGAGCAATCGCGAGCGCACTCGGAAAAAGCCCTGCGGTAGGAGTGCCAAATAAAAAACCAACACCGTGTTAAAGCCACGTTCAGCAAGCCACGGCGGCTCGAAAATTATAATATCCGTTCGCGGCCATAGTGCCCATATAAGAAGCTCCACCTGGCGGGAGATCACGGCGAGAGCAGCGAGGAGCAGAGCCATTCGAAGCGCGTATAGTGCTTGTGACTTCATGGTTCGAGGCTTAACAGTCCGGGTCACCAACCCCGCGTCTGTGACCTTCAATCTGCAACCTGGACTTAATCGCGGGGCTCGGTGCAGTCAGCTCGTTGGGCACGCGATCAAGGTGCGAGACCATATCCAATTATAGCACGAGCGATCCTCTCAACCAGCATAGCCGCAGGAATTGGCGTGAATGCCAAACCAATAGCCCACTTGGGCCACGTCCTTCCGCGAAGGCGCTTCAAGTTGAATAGAACCAGCGGTAAAACGACCAATGGCGTTGCTATGGCAACAAAAAAAAGCAACAAGATCCAACCCATGAACCGTATTTGAGCGCCATGAGGCGTCCAGAAGAACGGTAGGGCCCACAAAACCGCGAGGAAGTTCGCCACGCATGTTAGCCACAACGGCAATCGTGAATCGATCTGATCCGATTCACCTTGCAAGGAATTTGCCAAGGCCGTCATGGCTTTGTTGCCCAACTGTAATTCAGCGACTGAAAGTTTCTGATCCTTTCGCGACACGTTGCTGTCCGTGCCTTACACAAGACTTTGCCAACCGGCGACTCGCCACTCAAACAGCCCTCGTCCCGGTTAGCTGGTCGTTGCCGGCGATTCAGTCGTTCCTTTTGGCACAGGTGGCTCGTGGTCAAGCTCACGGTTCAAAACCATACCATGGCCAGTCAGTTGATCCAACGGTAAAGACGAGTTCCTGGCGCATCGGACAAAACCGTCTGGTCTGGCCCAGATGAATAAAAACGTTCGCCAATGACCCGGGGCGGGCCTCGCTCCTGCAGTGCCGTTCCCCGGACGCGAAAACGATCATCCCCCTGCCGACCTTTTCTGGCCTCGCGCTTCGCCGGCTACACCTCACCGGACGGCCAGCCCAGGTCGAGGCACCGGGAGGTTCTCAGGGAGAGACGCAGCAGTGGAGCGACTGCCGCGCCGGGACCACGGCTGCTGCCCCGGCGAAGCGCGGGTTGAGGCTCCGGCGGTAGCACAGCCGGCGTTCCGGTGCCAGTCGCGCTGTGACGGCAACGCGAGGCGCAAGCCAACCAATAACGACGTGAGCGGGAGGCTCAAGGAGAACAGGGCTCGACTTTTTTGTGCCTCCCTCGGTTTTACCTTTGACCTTGCTCCTGACCGTGACCCACCGGGAAGTTTCGATCCCGGAACCGTGCGGAACGCCGAAAGCCAAGAAGTGAGAGAGCCTCGCCAAAAAATGTGAAGTGCCCAGCTACTGCGGTATGAGAACATCGGAAAGTCCGGTGGCGGCACGTTTCTTCAGCGACCTTCCCCAGGTCCACCTCCTTGGCGTCTGCCGCCGGACCTTAGATATACTTGGGAACGGCACGTTTCAACTGCCATAACACCTGTTCGCCTGGGCTCCATCGCGCCGAACAGGAAAAGTCCGATTTCGAGTTCCGCCGAACTGGCGCGGCGCGACCCCAACCGCGTCACGTGGCGGTTGCGTCGGAGCAGCCAGGAACGCGGGACGCACGTAAGGCTTCCAAAAGATGATATACCTACCTACTTAAAATTAAGTAGGTAGGTATAAGAGTATTGGGAGAAGCACGGGGCTCTCCGCCAGCCCCGCAACTACGCTGAGCCGGCGCAACCCTGCACAAGCCGAAGCCGACCTCGTGGCCCGGCCCAGCAGGCTGACCCTCAAGTTAAACCATAGCAACCGCAACGCCTTGACTAATTGGAACGGACGGCGCAATCTAAGCGCACCCTTCCTCTTGGTTCGCCGGCTCCGAGTTTCGGTGGGTCGGCGAGAGTGGCGTGAGATGTTTCACGGGGCTATGAGGAAGTGGTGGGCGCGACGCCAATCTGAAAGATGTCATGTCAGCCGGAAACGAGCCAAACGAGCACTTGGAGCCTGCGACGCATAGTGGGGCCAAGGCCCATGCGACCAATAATCGGCTGTTCGGGGTGACGATGGCGTTGATCGGAGTGCTCGTTGCCTTTTGCGCAGCCATGGTGGGGTCCGAGCGCAATGAGCTGACCAAAAGCATGATCAAACAAACCCAAGCTCACGCCGATTTTACTGCTGCGAGCACAAAGTTCCGTCTGATCATGATCGAGCTGGAAAAGCAGCATGCGCGGGTGGCAACCGCTCGCGATCCAGCGGGCGGCTGGTCTCCGGTCCAACGATTTGTCGAGCTTTCTGACGATTACGGCCATGAACGCGACTTTTCCAAACGATGGGCTGACAGCTATGAACCACTGGTTAACGCTCATTTTGAGGGGGCCGAAGGCTATGAGCGTGCCCAGCTGATGGCGGAGATTGGGATCGTGACGGCTTCGTTGGCGGTGCTTCTAGCCAGCCGTGCGGCGTGGTGTCTGTCTCTGATACTTTCAGGGGCTTGTGTCGTGCAGGTTGCTCGGACGTATCTGCCGACGGAGCGTGAAGTCAAAAAGGCCGAGGAGGAGATCGGACGGACTTCCCGGGAATATGCCAAGCTGCGCAGCGTGCACCTGGGTGCCAATGAAGATGAACAGGCAGTCAGCCAATTTGACCCCGACAACAAGCTTCGGGGAGCCAGAAAAACTGTCTTAGATTCGAAGGAAGGCGACTCGTCGCCGGAGAAAGAGCAGCGGCGGAGTAATTAGCTGCGGCTCAGTTAGAGCGCCAGTCGGGGTCTCTGCTCGCGCCAAAACGCGGCGAATTAGGCTCCTGGAGCGTTGGAAGCTCGAACGTATTGCCCAGGAGAATCCGCCGGAAGAGCGCCGCGAACGCGCAAGCGCTTAAAGATAAAAAGGTGACCGAGAGTAACAGCGTCATTTTTTGATTAGCGCAGCCCAGAGGAGCTGTAATCAGCAGCCTGCCAGAATGCTGCACAAACTGAGGGCATTGTTTGTTAGTTTCAGCGGCGAAGTCAATGATTTGCTTGAGGGGTTAACGGTGACGGGTGAAGGTGCCGGGTTCTGGCCGCGAGTTCCTTTTTCGGCCACTGCCCGTCGGCAGCCCTGGCGGTGTGCTACCGAGACAGCGTGTCTGGCCTCTAGGTCTCTGGGATACGGCAACCGACTTTCCGTTCGCGCCACCCGGGTTGCTGCTCTATTGTTAAACTCAAGCAGGGGCCCGTTCCGAATGCCCGGTTGGCGGGGCGGGCTCCTCTGCTTTGCCGCAAGACCGGCTCGCTGCCTGCTCAGGTAAGACTTTCTGGTGTTGGCGAAGCGCGATCAACTCGCAGTCCGGCTCGGTAGTAGAGTTGCAACGCTAGATGTCCCAAACTATTCTGCGGACAAGTGAGCTAAAGCCATGAAGATCAATGAAAGCGACGAGTCAACCAGAGAGGTTGTTCGAGCGATACGCGGGGGCGATGTCGAAACCCTGCAAAAGCTGCTCGACGTGAACCCTGCTTTGTCACGAGCAAGAATTGTGGGCCACAAAGGTGGCTCACGGAGTCTTCTTCATGTGGTTACCGATTGGCCCGGTTTCTTTCCGCAGGGACCAACCACGGTCAGGGTCCTGAGCACAGCGGGGGCTGATCTGAACGCCAGTGCAAATGAGGACGAGCCAGGAGAAACCCCTCTTCATTGGGCCGCAAGCAGCGACGATGTTGAGGTCGCAGAGGCTCTGGTGGCCTGCGGAGCAAACATCGAAGCGCAAGGTGGCTCGATAGCTGGAGGCACGCCTCTGGAGAATGCGGTCGGATACGGTTGCTGGCGTGTCGGCTATATGTTGGTCAATCGAGGAGCAAGAATGGAGAAACTCTGGATCGCTGCGGCACTGGGCAAGACCCCGCAGCTCGAAGCGTTTTTTGCAGCAAAAATTGCCCCCTCGGCTCAGGACATAAACCAGGCCTTTTGGCACGCCTGTCAGGGAGGCAACCGGCGAACGGCTGAGTGCCTGCTCTCGCGAGGAGCGGACGTTAACTGGAGACCTGACTACGCGAATGAAACTGCGTTACAGATCGCCGCTGGAGGACCGGACACGGGGCGTCAAGCACTTGTAAGCTGGCTCGAAGAATTCACTGCCAAGCGTGCGGCACCCCCAAATCTCTGAACCACCTACTCACGAAAGCCCCGCGCTTCGCCAGTCCTAAAACGGCGCAACTCACGCAAATGGACCAGTCGGAGCAATTGGCGGTTCCGTTTTGGCGTCGTCAGGACGGCGTGCCCGGCGAAGCGCGGTCTTCCTGGCCTCTCCTCTTGCGGAGGTGGTGACTTCCAACGGGCTCTGCAAGCTCGTTACTGTCCGGCTTCACCCAACTCATTTGAGGCTTTGAGGTGCGCTGCTTTGGCAGTTTGTTTTCGAGCAGGCCAGCACCTCGCCGAAGGTGTGCGGCGCTGTTTGCGAAACGTTCCCAGAGCCCGGTTGGAAACGCGATCCAGAAGTCGAAATGCGAAGTTTGTCGCCCCTCTCAAGGCTCTCCCTTGGAGAGCGTAAAGGCCTGGACAGACAAGAACAAGGCCGCAGCAAACGACCGCCATTTGATTAAACACCGTGTCTCCTGACAAAGGTCCGGCCTGAGGATGGAGGACGTAACTGAAACGATGTATAAAGGGCTTCCTGTCCGTCCCGGGTATTCCGGCAGGGCGTTGCCATGCCTTTTTCATCCATGGCCCGCTCTATGAAGAACGCGTCATTCTCGTCATCCTCGACTAATAGGATCGCTTCCGTCTGCATTTGTCAGCCTTTTCTTTAGTTACAGCCTCACCTTTAAATTTGAGCGCAAAGCATACGCGACGTGCGCGGGCTGGCCTAGCGTGGGGCTCAACCGTGGGGTGTTTCCCCGAGGTAATAGGAAGGGTGAGTCGCAGCGTCTCGAAAGGGCCGGTCGACGGGCCGGGTTCCTCTGCTTTCTCGCAACACCGGCTCGCCGCCTGCTCAGGTAAGACTTTCTGGTGTTGGCGAAGCGCGTCAGGGAGTCGGCGGCGGAAGGCACTCGGACAAGTCACCGACCTCTCGAACGTCCAGAGACTCAGGCACGCAATCCCGCATTGCCAGCGACTTGTTAAGCGCTTCAGCGACCTAGCACGATGTGTTTAACAGCTCCATGTTCATCAATACTGAC
Organism: Verrucomicrobiia bacterium; assembly: GCA_035651635.1. GTDB lineage: Bacteria > Verrucomicrobiota > Verrucomicrobiia > Limisphaerales > UBA8199 > JANXQE01. The sequence goes on from DASRFK010000314.1 coordinate 35,211, forward strand.
AATTCGGTCCCGGCCAACAGTCACCATTGGTTCCCCCGAGGCATTGGTTCCGTCGATAGTCTCCGCCACCACCAACCACCCCCGTCCATCCGGGTATGCCTGGTAAAAAACATTCGTCTCAGGCCCATCCCGCCCACTATTAGTCGCCAACGTCCTGCGGGCTATCACCGACGCCTCTGCCTCCGCCAACGCTCGCGGTTGCGGCGGGGCATTTGTCCTGCTCTCGCGCACGTGTGGCCAGCAGCCGACCACTAATGATCCCACGACTACCCACAACAGGAGACCCTGTGAAGGGTTCATGCGCTTAACGTGGAGTTGAGCCGCAGGCGCCTGAGACTGAGGACCGACGAAGCCAGTGAGCAGCGAATATCGCAACACTTCCACAAATAGAAGCGCGGGCGCCTGTTGGCTCAAGTGACGGGGTCATGCTGAGTTTCCACTTCTGTAAAGCTGCTTATAATCGATGAAGAGGACCGTGAGAAGGAACACTGCAAAGAGTCCGAAAGCAATCCACACGAGCGGAGTGCGCGTTTCGATGACAGCGATTAGTAGAGCACCCAGGAGGACTGCGAATATGAAGGCATCCAAGGTGAAAACAGCGCGTTTTTGTATCCTGGTAAACGGCTCGTGACGGGTCTTCATCTCCCTGGCGCCCGCAGCGATCCACAACAGGGCCAACAGCGTGATCAGAAGTTCCAGCAGCGAGGGTTTTTCGAGCAGGACCTGGAAAGCGAGCAGGCTAAAGGCTACAATAGTCACTTCCAGCCTGAGGCGGAACTTCGTCCTGCTTTTGAGATTAAGAAGATTACCGAGCTGCATAACGCAGAGTGCAGCCGCGCCGGGCCAAAGACGACCGGAAAACAACGAGGCGCAATCCCGGCGTCGGCTGCCACGACTGGTTATGCAAGGGGCTAGTGCGACTCTCGGACATAGATTCCAGGGTAAACCGGCTTCGATGTGAGCGGGACACCCGGAGCATTGGTCTCGACATACGAAGGTGGGCCAATAATCAAGCCGGTGCTTTGGAAGCCTCCGAAAGATACCAGCATGACCAAAGGTGTGCCGTTGGTTTCCACCAGGAGCTGCCGCCCCGCTCCGATGGGCTTGACGAAATCCGGCCACTCCGATTCAACGGGCAGCGATAAGTTTGTCTTGGACCTCTCGACGACCTGTGCAGCCCATGTATGCCACTGCTCCGATGTAGCAGCCTTTCGAGCGGAATCGGCTAAACGGCTTGGAGATTCACCGCAACCGCTGGTCGCGAGCGTTAGGGCGACTACCAAGACGGCTACGGAAGGTTGGATATGCGGGCGGTTTTGAACCATGGCATAACGGTCCGCAGCAGCGGCCCCGCGCCACGGGCGTGGAATGCGAGCAGGGCGGACTCGCGGGGTCCGCTGCCTGCGGTTGTTCGATGGTTTGGCGTTCATGTTCTCAGCGCCTTGTGACCTGCACTGCGGACTGCACGTTGTGATGAGCCAGTGATTTCTTGATCAACTTCGTGAAGCGAGACAACGCCGGCTTGGAATGAACCGAAAAGCTCAACGGAGTCAGAGCTGAATCCACTGCCTTTGGATCAGACACGGAAACATCTTCAGAACGGTAGCACTCAAGATGCAAATCCTCCTTGAAATGGAGTATGCGATGATGAGGTCGCTGTCTGCTAGCGACGCTGAAACCGTGATGTCAAAAATGTATGCCATTGGAGGAGGGCCTCTCCATCGAACAACGCTGGTCAGGCACGGCGCGGCCTCTGCTCAAAGCATGGCAACCCGACGCAATCGCGCCGTTGCCTGAAGCAGCCGGGTTAAACCGGGGCCGTGCACTACCACCTGACAACCTGCCGGTTGTTGAAAAAGTCATAAGAGACGAACAGCAAAAAGAGCAGCCCAGCAGAGCTTCTCTGCAAAAACGATAACCTCTTTAGGGGCCAAAGAACAGCCGCGGCAATGCCTGCCTGAACGCTCAGAACCAGCCACGTCGGCAGCTCTGGATAGTTCAGCCAATGCACAGCATGGCCTGATAATGCTCCGCGTCCCGCACAAACCAAATCCAGGAAGACTGAATAAAGGCTGCCAGGACTGGGAGCAGGGCTACCAGCAGAACCGTGGCTGCTCGATCCGCGCCGGAGGCAGGCCCGGTTCGGCGGAACAAGTGCTCCCGGATCCACTGAATTTCCTCTTGCTTGATCATGCTCGACAGTCCGGGTTTAACGGTCCGGCTCTCTGGCTCCGCGCCAATGACGGGAAACCCTGCAGAACAGCGCAATCGCGGAGTCCAGAGCAGACCGGTGGTTGGGCATGATGGACAGAACCACGAACTATGACCGGCCATTCTGGATTGGAGATGATGCAGAAGCTGGCTCACAGTCGCCATTTTTTCGAGTCATTCGAATGATGAGGACAATGCCCCCTATAACAATGGCAGCCCCCACGGCCAAAACGGCTAGAAGGCCCAAGCCCAGTATGATTTCTCCTCCGCCCAAGTTAAACAGACCAAGCATACTAGTTATCATTTTATTTCCTTTCTGAAATTAAATCGAGGCGTCTCGGCTTGAGCCCAACTGTGATTACGCGACGCCAGTTGCGTATCGCTGCCGGAAAACTTGTCGTCCTTCTTTTCTAAGCTGTTCATTATCAGCTCCAGTCTTACTCAACCGTAATCCTCTGGTCCGCGTATTACAAGATAAATTGGTTGTCATTACGTTGACCTGGGCG
>DASRFK010000315.1:0-3948 GCA_035651635.1 Verrucomicrobiia bacterium
CAAAGGGTTGGCGCGGCGGCGGATTTGGCCGCTATTGGACAACCAGGAGCCTGAGTCTTACCCACGGCAGGTGGGATATGGGTGTGCCGACTATACGTTCGTCTGGGATAGCTTAGCGATCGCGAGCCAGACGTTCTTGTATGGATTGTTCCGGTCGAGATGACGCCAGGTCCGCCCGGGTCAATCATCAAGCGCTCTCAGAGGTCATGCGGCGAAGGTTTCCTTCCAGTTGGGCGCGACAGGTTTGGACGATTCGCCAATCATAAGCGAGGCTGAGCGCGATCCAGATGAGGAATGTGACCTCCGGCAAAGACGTGGTGCCAGAAGGTTGGGCGTTGCTGAGAAACGCCACGACCAAACCCATGCCGATCCACGGTGGGACCATGACGGCACTGAAGCTGCGCAGCACGGCCCGAGGGTGGGTCTGCGCCTGCAAACCTTTCACAAGGGATGTCCAGCGGAGCGCTGCAAAGTCCGCCGGAGCCAGAACCAGCCCGCCCGTAAAGATAATGGCGAACATCATTCCGGCACGGGGATCGATATGGAGTTCATGGGCGAAGAGAATGCTCCAGAGCAGCAGCGTCCCATTGAGAGCTATCAGCAGCATGAGCGGCTTGCGTGAGATCGCCTGCAACAGGTGCAAGTGTCCGTCCAATATACCCATTTCCGGCAGGGCGCTGACCAAAACGAGTTCCAATGCTCCGCTTTGACGGTCGGCATTGATTTGCCAGGTTGCCTCCACGACAAAAAGGAGTTTTGTTATTAAATGAATGCCCAGCGCGGTGAAGAACGCCGAGGTGAAAGCCGGCCCCCAAAACGGAGTCGCCACCGAAACGACGAGCATCCCGACGAAGAAGATCAACAAGAGATAGATCAGCACTCCCAGCGACCGCTTTTTAACCGCGCGCCTGGAGAGCAACCACTCATAAGGATTGCTCTCAGGCACGGGAGTCCTTCGGACCGGATTTGGCTCAAGTCGCTGGCGGTTGGATTGTGTGGTGCCGGGCTCGAACACTCTGCCAACGAGGACCCCGGCGATCACTATGCACAGCGCGCTCAGGCCGAACAGGAACACAACCGAACCCCAGAATTGTGTGGGTCCGCCGGACAATCGATAACTCGAATCAAACCCTGAGAGCAGGGTAAAAACAGGTGAGAGCTGAGGGAGCGGGCCGGGAAGAGCGCGCAAAATGAATCTTCGAGTTATAAACCACAGAATAGGTACAACCGTGAGCAACGTAACGCTGGTAAAGGTGGTCATCATGGTGTTTCTCGATTCGGTTCCCAGAACCGAGACCAGCAGGCCAATCGCAGGTGACAAAAGCAGCGCAACGGTTAAAGCCAACAAAATGCGAGTGACCTCGGTCCAGGTGACGCCTCCCGCCAGGAGCGGCAAAAAGAAGACCGGGAACGCCGCGCAAACTCCATAGAAAATTTCCAGCCCATGACAAACCAGTTTGCCCAGGACAATATCCAGGCCACTTAAGGGCGTGAGCAGAAGCAAACCAAGCGTTCCGCCCCTTTTTTCCGAACTCACACAATCGGCGGTGAGAAAGCCTCCAACACCCAGGCAGTAGGCCAAACCCAGGAAGCTCAGCAGCACCAACATGGTTTGGCCTTTGTTCGTCGGTGCCGTGTTCGGCAGAATCAATACGATCAGACACGCGAGAGCGCCTGCCAGAAAGAACAGGAGCCGCAACCGGAAGGTCCAGCTTCTACGCGAGGCTGACCTCATTTCCATTTCAATAACGGGCCGGCAGTTCACAGGACCCTTCTTCCGCGAGAGACATCGGCCGCAGCTGCACGGGCGGCATCATCGCTTCAGCCCACAAGACCTCTTCGGTTGCGTCTGCGCCGAGCTAAATCCTGTACTCAGCTGGGCCGGTGACGCAGGTTAGTACGTCAAGCCGAAACCGTACGGGAACAAAGGCTCGCTAGCCGAGGGGTCCGACGCCGCTAAAGCCAGCTGGTCATTCGTGCGCGGCCAGGTTCGGGGAAGTTTGCCGGTCGGCTTGGCGATCCCAAACAAGACGTCCGCCACGCCTTGTCCTTCGGTCCCCGGCAGCCAGGCGGCGATAATGGCGTCACTGGCCTCAAGCACCGGGCCCAGAACAAGCGGCCTACCGGACAGAATCAAGGTGACTACAGACGCTCCGGACTTTCTAGCCCTCTGCACCAATTCCACGTCCTCGGGTGCCAGGTTAAGATCCTTGCGGTCGCCTTTCATTTCCGCGTACGGTTGTTCACCCACGACCACGACAACCACTTTCGCGCCATCCAATTGAGTCCCGTCGGCGGAAAAGGAAAGTGCCGTTTTCGGGCCAATGGTTTGCCGGATGGCAGTCAGAATCGTCGTTCCCCCGCTCATGACCTTTCCGGGTTTGCCCTGCCAGGAAATGGTCCAGCCACCGCATTGGATGCCCAGGTCATCGGCTCCCCGACCCGCGACCGCCAGCTGGGTCAATTTCCTGGATAAGGGCAAAAGATGGTGATCATTTTTCAGCAAGACCAACGACTCGCGCACGCATTGCCGAGCCACTTTCCGATGCGCGGCCGAGCCGACGCGGGCCGTCAGCGCCGGATCTCCAAATGGGTGCTCGAACAGTCCCGTATCGTATTTGACCGAGAGAATCCGCTGGACCGCGTCGTCGATCCGGCTCTGCGGCACACGGCTTTCATTGACCAGCTCTTTTAGAAACGTGATGAACTCAAGGTAATTGTTCTTTTGCCCGGGACCGTTCGGGATCATGACCATGTCGAGGCCGGCATTAATGGACTTTTCAATGGCGGCTTTATAGTCCGGTGACAACTGATCGATGGCGGCATAGTCACTTATTAAAAAGCCTTGAAACCCCAGTTCTCCTTTCAAGACATCGGTAAGCAGGTGCTTCTGGCCGTGCATTTTCTGGCCATTCCAACTGTTGTACGAAACCATGATCGATTCGGTGCCGGCTTTAATTGCGGCCGCGTAGGGCGGCAGGAAGAGGCGCCGCAGCGTCGCTTCGTCGCAAACCGTGTTGCCCTGGTCGATTCCATTTTGGGTGCCGCCGTCACCGATGAAGTGTTTGGCACAGCTCAACACAAAGCCTCCGTGCGGTAAGCGCGTTTGAAAGCCGCGCACCGCGGCTGCGCCAAACTCGGCCACCAGGTCCGGGTTTTCCCCAAAGCTTTCGTATGTGCGGCCCCAGCGTTCGTCCCGGGCGACCGCCACACAAGGCGCGAACACCCACTGGATGGCCGTGCCGGAAACTTCCTCGCTAATCACCCGGGAGGCTTTGGCAACCAGGCGGAAATCTCGCGTAGCGCCCAATCCAATGTTGTGCGGGAAGAGCACCGCGCCATCGACGTTGTTGTGACCGTGAACGGCGTCAATGCCATAGATGAGCGGAATTTGCAGCCGGGTTTTGAGCGCCCATTTCTGATATCCGGAACATGCGTCGAACCAGCCTTTCGCGGTGATGTCGGCTGGATCCGAGTCCCCGCCGCTCAACATTGAGCCAAGAGCATACTTCTGGATATTGGCCGACTCCTTCAATCCGTTCATATCGACCTGCACCATTTGGCCAATTTTCTCATCGAGAGTCATGCGGGCCAGCAACTCGCGGGCTTTGGCTTGAGCACCCACCGAGGGTTGGGCCTGGGCGCCTTGGCCGAAGAGCATGACGACTATTATCGCACACGAGCAGGTCAACGATTGAAACCAACCGGGTAGGGGGGAATGTGTTCGCATTGGGTATAAATTTAAGTCCAGTTCAGAGCCGTCACAAATAGGAACTCTTACAGCTGAAGTCAATCACCGATCCTCAGAAGGGTGGACGAGATAAAAGTGGGTTTTGGCATTTCTCCTTGTTTTTGACCCTGTTATTGTAGTATGTATACTACAATATGAAAAAGAGCTCTCCCGATTACCCAAACCTCGAACAACAGCGACAGGGGCTTTTGCGCCAA
>DASRFK010000316.1:0-28276 GCA_035651635.1 Verrucomicrobiia bacterium
CGCGGCGAACAGAGCGCCACCGCCGGTGACCAGCCAAACTTCGTTGCCATCCCAGACTGGGCCGATCGCATTGAGCATGACGCGCCGTTCTTCATCGGTTTTGGTGAACAGGTGCAGAGCCCCGACGCCCAGGTCAAAGCCGTCGAGCATCGCATAGCCGGTGAAGAGCGCTCCGATCAGGATGAACCAGGTCGTATTGAGATCCAGAGAGCCGAAGTTCATACGACCTCCTTCATCGGCAGCGCCAGTTTGCCGGCGGGAACCAGGTCGCCGTCATCCGGACCGTGCTGAATTTTGTCATTCAGAAGATACACAAACACCGCAAACAACAGCAGGTAAACCACGCTGAACAGTATGATGGCGGCCACAACGGTGTTCGCCTTGACCACCGCCGACAGCCCGGCCGATGTGCGCAGCAATCCTTGAACAATCCAGGGTTGACGACCCACTTCGGCGGCGAACCAGCCTGCCTGGTTGGCGATTTGCGGGCCGAGCGCCGAGAAGACCAGCAGCCACAGCAACCAACGCTTTTCGAACAGCGACCTGCGCCAGAAATAAAGAAAGCCCAGCGAGGCAATCAAAATCATTCCGAAACCGACAGCCACCATGAGGTGGAAAAGCTGAAACGTAACATTCACCGGCGGTTGATCCTTTGGATCCGGGGCGGCTTCTCGCAAGCCTGCAACAGGATTGCGGGTGTCGCCATACGCTAGAAAACTCAGCATCCCTGGAATCTTCGGCCCGATGACTTTGGCGTTTTTCTCGTCCACCCAACCGAAGAGCGTGAGGGGAACATTCGAGGTGGTTTCATATAGCCCCTCGAAGGCGGCTAGCTTCGTCGGCTGATTCCTGGCCACGCCTTGCGCGCTGCTGTGCCCGCTAATCAATTGCAGCAGCGATGCTATGAGGCCTACGACCAGCCCGATGCGAAGCGAAGCCCGCGCGAACGCGTCGTGTTTCCGCTTGAGCAAATACCACGCGCTGACACTAATAACGAGGAATGCTCCAGCCTGCCAGGCGCCGCAAAGCGTGTGAAACAAGCGGTCCATCGAGGATGGATTGAACACCATTTCCCAGAAGTTGGTGATTTCCGCGCGGGCCTTCATTCCCTCACCAACGATGTGAAAGCCTGCCGGCGTTTGCATCCAGGAATTAGCTACGACGATCCAGATGGCGCTGAAATGAGCGCCGAGGCAAACCATGCAGGTGGCAAAGAAGTGCAGCTTTCGTCCGACTTTGTCCCAACCGAAGAGCAGCACCGCGAGAAAGCCGGATTCAAGGAAGAAAGCGAAAATGCCTTCGGCCGCCAGTGCGCTGCCAAAAACGTCGCCGACGTAGCGCGAGTAGGTCGCCCAATTCGTACCGAATTCAAACTCCATCACGATGCCCGTGGCCACACCGATAGCGAAGGTAAGGGCGAAGACTTTCGTCCAAAAACGAGCCATCTGGTGATACAGGGGATTGCGGGTCTTGAGCCACAACCCTTCGATGATGACGAGCATCACGCCAAGCCCGATGCTCAGGGGTGGATAGATATAATGGAACGAAATGGTCAGTGTGAACTGGATTCGCGAAAGGGTCAGAACATCCATATGCTTGGCATGTGTGATAATAACCGACGCAGCCACGGTCAACGCGACCGGTGGAACTTCAGACTACCCTGCGAGAATCTTCTGAGCTCGCCCGTACGAACCGAGGTTGAACGCGTTACGGTAACCCATCTTCCTGAGAGCGCTCTTTCCGATGCCACTCCGACCGCCGCTCAAACAGTGCAATAAGATCGCTTGCTCCTTGCCCGGGGCATGTCGCCCGATCTGGTCCCGCAAACAATGGAGCGGAATGTTCAGGACCCCGGGCAGATGCTTCTCCTGAAACTCCGCTTCACTGCGGACATCGATGACCTTCCCGCCCCTTTTCAGCCACTCGCGAGCCACCTCTGGGCTCACTAAAGCTAATCGCTTCAGGACCAGGAAAGCTGCGATCGCACCCCCGATGATGATCCATGTTGGCCAATTCATATGCGCCGGGTCACGGCTGATAAATACCGGACAGCTTTATCCCCGGAGCTTTTCGTACGGCCAAACCGCCATCCCTCCGTCCATAACACTGACGCGTGAAAAGCCGGCCCCTTGTAATATTTTGGCGGCTTCGTACCCGCGCAGGGAGACTTTACAGAACGCGACGATGTCCTTGTCTTTGGGCATTTCACCTATGCGTGCGCGCAAGGCGCCCAAGGGGATTAGCGTTGAGTTGGCCAGATGTTCCTGTTGATGCTCAGCCGGGCTGCGCACATCCAATAGAAGCAAGTCCTGTTTGGAATCAAGTCGCGCTTTAACCTCCATCGGCGTGATCCCCGTTACTTGGCCATCCAGCTTATTTCGCGCCACGTTAGCGGCCGTGATGATGTTGTCCATGGCTGGCGAATAGGGTGGAGCGTAGCACAAGTCCACTTTTGAAAGTTGGTCCACCGTCATGCCCGCGGTGATTGCCATCGCCGCCACATCCATGCGTTTGTCCCCGGCACCTGGTCCGACCGCCTGAGCACCAAGCAGCTTTCGAGACTTTGAATCCACCACCAACTTTATGATTAAAGGTTTGGCGGTCGGCATGTAATGCGGTCGATCGCTGTCTGGAACCAGCACCGTGGTGACTTTATAACCATGCTGCCGGGCAGCGGCTTCGGTTAGGCCGGTGCGGGCAACACAAAAGTCAAAAACCCGGCAGACTGTACTGCCGAGGACACCGGGGAAAGTGTCCTGGCCGCCGCAAATATTAATGGCAGCTACCCGTCCCTGCTTGTTGGCCGTGGAACCCATCGGCACGTAGCAGGGCTTACCGCTCACAAGATCGGTGCTTTCAACGCAATCGCCAGCGGCATAAATATCCCGGTCGGAGGTGCTCTGCCTCTCGTCCACTTTGATGCCGCCAGTAGTACCAATCTGAAGCCCGGCAGAACGGGCAAGCTCCACATAAGGTCTGACACCCATGCCGAGAATCACCAGGTCTGCCGGCAGTCGTCCTTGGCTTGTCAAAACCGCGCTGACGCGGCCGTTGCCCTCGAATCCGGTTACCTGCGTGTTGGTCAGGAGTTTCACCCCTTTTGATTCCATGTGACGTTCAACCAACCGCGCCATTTCCCAGTCAAGCATGCGCAGAATGTGCGGCATCATTTCCACCACGGTGACCCGGCATCCGCACTCGACCAGGGCTTCGACGGCTTCCACGCCGATCAACCCTCCGCCGATCATCACGACCTCCCGGGTCGTGGCCTGGGCCAGCAAGGCTCTGATGCCGGCCGCGTCCGGAACGCTGTGCAGCGTAGAAATATTGCCCAACGTCACATTGGCGAGAGAGGGAATGACGGGTTTAGCCCCAGTCGCCAGCACCAGCTTGTCATAATCGAGCCAGGTGTCAGCGCTCTCGCCCTTTCGCCGGACACGAACATGCTTCTGCGCACGGTCGATCTCCAAGGCCTCGGTTTCTGTGAGGACCTTTACGTTTTTGACCTTCTGAAAGAAGGCCGGGTCGCGTACCACGCCGATTGGCGTGCTCATCAAGTCCCTCTGCTCTTTGACCGTTCCGGAAACGTAGTAGGGCAAACCGCATCCGGCGTAAGAGATGAATTTTCCCTTTTCGATGATGGTTACTTCGGCTTGCGGGTTCAGCCGCATGATTTTGGATGCCGCTTTGGGACCGGCCGCTACTCCTCCGATGACAATAACTTTCAGGGGCATATTCTGTTTAGGGTCTTTTGCGCGTTGGTAGTCACTGATCTCCAATGTGCGTTTCTTTCCATCGCTGCCGGAGGACGGTGCGGAGCCGCTCGCGGAATTCGGCAGGTAATTTGTAGGGTTGCCCCTCTTTGTAGAGCGTGATCGTCTTACGGATATTGTCGACGACGATTTTGCAGGGATTGCAGCCGGCCATGTGTTTCTCGAACTCCTCGCACACCGCCGGGTCCACCGTTCCATCCACGTATTCGTTCAAATACTTTAGCAATTCTTCGCACTTCATGGCTTGTCGATCCTCTACAACTGAGCCTCGTCTGAAGAAAAAGTTACAGGGAGAAGTTCGCAAGCGCCTTCCGCTAGAACAACTCAGTGCATATGGTCGTGCCTCCGTGTTACGCGCCGAGCAGGGTCGCCCAGGGTGCGGGTCAGCAGTTCCCGAAGTTGCAGACGTGCGCGGAGCAGCCGCACCTTGGTATTGGCTTCGCTTAAGCCCAAGGCCTCGGCGGTTTCCCTGACTGAAAGTCCCTCCACGTCACGCAGAAGAAAGACCAACCGGTGTTTTTCGTCCAACTCGGCCAGTGCTTCGTCCAAGAGTCGCTGGATTTCATGCTGATGCACCAGTTCTTCTGGAGATTGTCTCCAGTCAGCAATGTATTCTGGATGTGGAATAGCGTCCGAATCGTCCGTCCCCTCGCTCGCTTCCTCGAGGGAAACCGTGTTCAGGCCCTTTCGTTTGCGGATTATTTTGAGGGCGGCGTAAGTGGCGATGCGCAGTAGCCACGTGGAAAAGCTGGCTTCGCCGCGGAATCCACCTAGATTCTCGAGAGCGCTCAGAAAAGTCTGCTGCGTGACATCTTCAGCGTCCTGCTCCTGCCGCAGCATTCGTAATGCGAGCGAATAAACACGCCGCTCATATCGGTTGGTCAATGCTTCAAAGGCGCCCAGATCGCCTGCTTTGGCACGCTGCACCAGTTCGGAGTCGAGCATGTCAACGCTTTTGGCGCGGGGTGAGAGGTCTTTCATGCAGAGGGCAACGTTTTCTGTCCAGAACGCAGGCTCCCGTCCTCCATTTCGATAACACGATCAAATACATCGAGGGCCCGATGATCATGTGTCACTACAATAACCGCGGCACCACGCTCATGGGCGACTTTGCGGAACAACTCCATGACCTGCCGCCCGCGCTGGCTATCCAGGGCGGCCGTGGGTTCGTCGGCCAGAATCAAATTCGGCTCATTGGCCAGCGCTCGGGCAACCGCGACGCGCTGCTGCTGGCCGCCAGAAAGCGCATTGGGCAGGTTGCTCGCACGATCCGCGACCCCGAGATACTCGAGAAGTTCCAGCGAGCGCCGACGCGCTGTGCGCGGAGCAACGTCATTGATCTCCAGGGCCACTTGGACGTTTTCCACCGCATTGAGAAACGGAATGAGGTTTGCTTTTTGGAACACAAACCCCAGATGACGACGACGGAATTGGCTCAAGTCCACCTTGGCGCGGTCAGCGTCCATTACCAATTCTCCCCCGATGTGGATGCGCCCAGCCGTAGGCGGATTGATCAGACCAATCGCGGTCAGGAGGGTGGATTTGCCTGCACCGCTCGGCCCCAACAGTGCTACGACCTCGCTCCGCTCGATGCGCAAGGAGACGTCACGCATCGCCACGACTTCGGTATTGCCCGAGCCATAGGTTTTGCTCAGGCCAACGACTTCCACCGCTGGATGGGTAGCGCTGGCATTCATGACAGAACGGTGTTGGGCGAGATGCGCAAGGCTTTCCAAATGCCCAATAGGCTGGCGGCTACAGCAATTCCAGTGGTGGCTGCTGCGAGCACCCAGAGATCAGGGGGCGTGATAACCACCAGCCGCGGAAATAGTGGAAAGAGCCAGTGACCCAGCAACGTCGCCAGGCCATAACCAAGCGCGCCAAGCAACAGGGCTTGCTGCACGATGAGCCCCACAACGAGCCGGTTCCGGGCGCCCATAAGCTTGAGCATCGCGATATCGTGCGTCTTATCGAGCGTGAGGGTGTAAAGGATGAGCGTCATGATGATGGTCGAGACGACCACTAAGATGGCGCGGAACAGCCCTAATTGCCGCCGCGACCGGTCCACGAACCCATGCACCAGCAGGTCCTGCTGTTGCTTTTGGGTATAGACCGTCAGGTCAGGCCAGCCTTGGATGGTGTTGATGACTGCTTGGGAATCGGCACCCGGCGCCAGCCGAACCAAGACTGCACTGACTGTTGGCGGCAGGATCGCAGGCAGGTTTGCCGTCAGACCGGAGACGCGCGTCAGGAGGCCGGGTTGTTGCTGGCCGAGATCCTGTCCCAGCAATTGCTGGACCCGGGTGTTGCGTTGTAACCGAATGGCCTCGCCCGGTTGGTCGAACTGAATTGCCTGGGCATCCGGCAACGTGAAGAAAGCCATTCCGTCACCCGAGGCTGAGGTCATGCCTTTGGTAAGCCCGACCACACTGTAAAAATCCTTGCCCAGTTTAATCTGCTGGCCAAGCCGCAGGCCGAGGCTGAGGTCAGCGACTATTTCGTAATGCGCCTGGCCGAGAGGTCGGCCTACAACCAAGGGCAGCCAGGCTCCCGTATCATCCGGCCAAACCAGGCCCTGGATGGCAAGACGCAGAGGACGTCCAGAGGCTTCGCGCTGGATGGTCCAATAAACAAATCTCCGTGAGTTGGCTACACCGGGCACGGCCAGGAGCCGGTTCTCGACACTGGCCGGCACCGAAGAGATTTCGGCAAAGGGGCCGCGTGTGTTGCGCTGCACCACCCATAAGTCGGCGTTCACGCGGTCCACCAGTAACGTGGCTTCATAGACCAATCCGTGGTAAATGCCGCCCATGCCGAGGACGATCATGAGCAGCAACCCGATGCCGCAGGCGGTGAGGCCGAACCGGGCGAGGTTGTGTCGAATGTCCCGTGCCGCAAGGTTCATGGAGTGGCCGTTTTAGCCAAGAGCGGATGGGCAGCCTGAAGGCGTACGCGCTGGCCCTCCAACGTTAGACCGTTAACATCCCCCGCCCGGGCCACCACTTGTTCTCCCGCCGCCAGCCCCGAGGTGACTTCGAATGTTTCGCGCCCACGCAGCCCGAGTTCCACCGTTCGCCAGCGAGCCCGGGCCTGATCGTTCACTAGCACGCCTGGCTGCCCGTCGCGCCAGAGCAGGAATTTCGCCGGCAGAACGAGGGTTTTTGCCGCGCACCCCGTCTCGATATAAACCTCCGCGCGCTGACCAATGGTCCAGTTGTCCGGCAAGTCTCGCACCAGCACATCCACTACGAACTCGCGGGTTTCGGGATCCGTCTGACGGCCCAACCGCGCCACATATCCCGCGTAGGACTTTGACGGTTCGGAACGGAACACCACACGCGCCGGCTGATTGGTCCTTAGAGGCGCCATAGCCGTTTCGTCCACCCATGCAGACACCCAAACTTCGTTGGTATCCACAAGGTCAAGAATGGAGGCCCCGGGTGTGACGACGTCGCCAGGGTCGTGGTTGCGCCTGATCACCAGGCCGCTGAACGGCGCGGGAATCAGCGTATCGGCGACAAGCTCCTGTTGATAGCCAAGCTGCTTCGCGGCCGCGATTTGTTGACGTTCGGCTTCCAGGATCGCAGATAGCGCCACGGCCAGCCCCGCCTCGCCAACGTGCAGTTGTTCGACCACGGTGTCATAGTCGGATGCGGAGGCGATTCGGTTGGTGAAGAGAGAGGCGACCCGGTCGAACTCGATTCGGGCCAGTTTCAAGACCGCCTGGGCCCGCGCTTGATCGTCTCCGACCCTGCGGACGGTGGCTTGGGCGGCGTTCAGCGTGGCCTGCGCCATCTCGACCTGGCGGCGTTGTTCGCTATCATCCAGCCTCGCCAACAACTGCCCATTAGCCACAAAGTCATTTTGGTCCACCAGCACTTGCACCAGCCGGCCTTGAAAGACCTTCGGGCTGGCCGCCGCCTTGTAATGCGTGTTGAGCGTGCCAGTGCCCATTACCTCGCCGTGAACTTCTCCCGTCGCGAGGGTATGGGCCGTGACCGTCACGGGACTAAACTCCAAGCGATAGACGGCGACAATGGCGACGGTTGCAAGGATTAATCCTGGCAGGAGTTTGCGTAAAGAGAAGCGTTTCATAAACGGTTGAGGTTACGGCGCACTGTAGATGAGCCAGACGCCGCCAAGGAGAACCAGCACGCCGCAGACGCATTTCACGACTGTGACGCCCTTGCATTGTTCGTTCCAATTCAAGATTTTTTGGACCACTTCGGTGAATGTCCCGGCCAATACGATTACGGAACAGTGGCCCACCCCGTAGGCCAGCAGTAGCGATGCACCATACAACGCGTTGGTCTTTGCCAGCTTGAAACAAACCCCCAGCATCGGTGCCATATAGGCAAATGTGCATGGACCCAGCGCAATGCCGAACACCAGGCCGAGGACGAGTGAGGCGAGCAAACCTTTGCGCTTCATATTCACCCGGCCCGGTCCCGACCACGGCATCGGAACCATTCCTAGCAAATGAAGCCCCACGCCAAAGAAAATGGCCGACACGAAGTAGTTCCCCCACCTGCCCACGTCGCCCATCATTCGGCCTGCCGCTGCGGTAATGACGCCAATCGCGGCAATCGTTACCAGGATACCCACCGCGAAGAGCGTCGCAATGCTGCTCGCCCGCGCCGTGCTGACGCGGCCCTGCCCGCTGATGAAACCCACAATCAACGGAAGGCTCGCCAGGTGGCACGGGCTCAGGATGATGCTCAGGATACCCCAAATCGCCGAAGCTCCCAGCGCCAGCAGGGGCGCGCCTTCGACGGCATGGCTAAGGTTAGTAAAGAGCTGTTCCATTTCCACCTACTTACACTCATCGAGCTTGCAGGCTTTAGCGATTTGGTCGGGCGAGAGCTTCATCTTGTCCGCCAGCGCTTGGGCGATAGTGATCTGCCGGCCCGTCATAGCCGGCCGCGCGTCAACCCACTTCTGCAAATTGGCTTCGCTCACAAAGAACGCCTGCTTGAAGCAACCGGCCGATACCCATTTTCCGTCGGGACCTTTCTTCTGCCCGAACCAGGCGATCGCGCTCGCTGGCTCGAGTGAAGCGATCTGTCCATCCAGCGTCTTCACGCGAATAGGCTCGCCGCTCTGGCCATCCCTGGCCTCGACTTCGATGTCCTGTTTCAACCGGGCCGCCACTCCCATTGCGCAATGCGTGCAGCAGCCGTAGCCGCGCGTGGTACCGAACTTCACACCGCAGGCGTCCTCGGGATAAACCGCCCGGTCACAGAACGCGCAGCGTGTCGCGAGTTCCTTTGACCGCAGCACTTCCCAGGACACGACATTGCCACCGTTGTTCTGTTGTTCCTTCATCGCGGCATCTTTATCCGCAAACGCCTTGACGGTTGCCCGCCCGCTCGCGTCCATTCCATACACGTAACTGGCCGTGGTCGCAGAAATCTGGTTGCCATTGACCCAGTCCGTCACGCTCACTTTGGCCTCTTCTGCCTTCGGTTCGGCTGCCACAATGCTGGAGAAGTAAATGAAGTAGCAATGCGGCCCGCAAAGAACCCGCTGCTCGCTCTGCCCCTTGACCACCGTCCGCGTCTTGGGGTTTACATCCCCATCGCACATGAAACAAACCGACTCACGTGGACGTGTGTCCGGAGTGACCGCGGTCTCCCGAAAGATGCCAGGGGACGCTTTGCCCTTCAGGTCCACACCCAGTTCTTTCCACTTCCCCAGAATATCTTCTTTCCCGTAGAAGCCTTCGTGTCGGAAGAGCTCTTTGCCGGAGGCATCAAAGAAGATTTGCGTGGGAATCAGCTGGATCTTATGCCCCTTGCCGGCGTCCGGGCTTTTCCAAACATCAATGAACTCCACGTCCATCCGACCCACGTATTCCGCTTTCAGTTCCTTAAGGATAGGGGCCATCGCTTTGCATGGAATGCACTTGTCCGCTCCTAGATCCACCAGCTTCGGCAGCTTGCTTGGTTCCGCCGCCCACAACGACATCGATCCGGCAGCAACCAGCGTCATCAGGGTGTAATTGCATGAGGTTTTCATATTCGGGGTCGTCACTCTTCAATAAAAATCTCCGGTTCCAGGAGTATTTCCGACTTCACGGAATTCGCCACCAGGCTGTATTTTTGCGCCGCTTGCAGCGCTCGCCGCGTTCGGGCCTCAATGGTTGCCTGCGGTTCGCCCGCCGCGGCGATGCGGATCACTGGCCGGAAGAGCAGCCGAGTGAAAGTCTCCGTGCGGTCCAACTCAATTAACTTGGTGCCCTCGGTACGGCACTCGTAGGAAAGCAGTTTGAGTTTGAACCGCTCCGTCGCCCAAATGAACATCATCATCACACAGGTATTGGCCGCGGCTACGAAAGCATCCTCGGGCGTGAACACTCCCCATGGCCATGCGCTTCCGGTGGAGCCGAAAACTTCATCTCCGGACCGTTGCCCATGACCAGGTGGCCCCAATGTTCGCCTTCCCACCGGACGGTCGTGTTGTATGTGGCAGTACGACTCATCCTTTCTTCTTTCCATGGCAAAACGCAGCATATTCGCGCAAGACCGCCTCGCGGTAGCTCCCCTCCGCTTCCGGCGGCACCGCATTGTAAATTTTCACCGTCTCGAACAGCTCGCGCTGCGATCTCTCGTCCAGTCTTCGGCCCATCTCACAAAACTGCTGGAAAATCAGAGCGAGCGCCACCAACTCCACCGCTTGGCCATCAATGATGATCTTCGTAACCGGTACGCCCGATCCGCAAGAGCAGGTCGCTTCGCGCCGATCCCCATCCGGTTCATGGACCGCAGCGTCATTGGAGGCCGTTGTCCCGGCTTCCCTACCCAGGGCCTGGTCCACCAGTGCGGCCAGCCGCTCGGCCGTAACCTGCACAGCTTTTTGTCCTGCTGCATTCAATCGCCGGCGGCCCTCCGGCCTTTCCAGCCCGCATCGGGCCAACAGTTCATTGACCACCACGCTGGCGGCCGGCTTGCTGGAATGCTTTTCGGTTCCGCGTGCCGCGCACCGCAGGTCGCAGCCGTCTACCGTAATTGTGGGGTGCAGCCTGGCGAATACGCGATCGCCCACTCCCCCGGCGAGAAATAACGGCAAGCAAATCGTGACCGTATCCCGCGGGCGCAGCTCGTTCAGTACCTTCAGGGCGGCCAACCGCGCGACTGTACCCTCCGCCAGCTCCTCACCGCTGCAAGAGACAATGCCGACTTTGCGTTCGGGTACCTCAGACATGGTCTGCTCCTTTCACGGGTTGGACGGCGTCGTCCAGGCTCTGAGCCACTTCCTCCGCAAGTACCCGCGCTAGTTTTCGGCCAGCCTCGTTCAACTCGGAGATGCCTTCAGGCTTGAGATCCTTGTGCCGGCGAAACACGTCCAGCACGGCCACTTCACGCGCCACCGGGCCGCCAATCTCCCTTACCATCTCCGCAGCGCACATCTGTTTGCAGCCGTCAATCGTCACCGCCCGATGCTTAGCCACCAGTGCGCGAGCATCGGGGTCCCCCAATACCAGCTTGGCCAGGGCCACCAGACGGGTGCTCTCGGGCCGCAGCTCGTCGCACAAATCATACGCCGCCTCACGGGTCACGCTGCCAAACGGCTTCCCAATGCCGCTGCACGGCACCACGACCAGGGTTTCTTTGGAAAGGCTCATGCGCCCTCCAGATCCTTCTGTACCTGAGCTTGCATGACCGCGAAATACGCCGCAGGACCCAGCAACGCGGAACGTTCGGAATCCCAGGCGGACGGCTCGATCGCCGCCAGCCACCCAGCCTCATACGGCGCCTGGTTGATTGCATCCGGACTTGAACTGAGCGCCGCG
This sequence comes from Verrucomicrobiia bacterium, assembly GCA_035651635.1. Lineage (GTDB taxonomy): Bacteria > Verrucomicrobiota > Verrucomicrobiia > Limisphaerales > UBA8199 > JANXQE01. The sequence continues at coordinate 11,566 of DASRFK010000316.1, forward strand.
TTGACCTCGACAATCGTTCCGCTAATCGGCGCGTGCAGCTCTACCATCGCTTTAATCGTCTCAATCTCTGCAAACTGGTTCCCCGCAGTCAGCTTGGTGCCCACCGGCTTGACGTTGGCGAAGGCCACATCTCCATTGTGCTGTTGAGGATAGTCCGCCAGCCCTACGCGCACGCGGGTGCTGTCCGGCTGACGCAGGATCCACACTCCTTCCGGCGAGTAAAGCCTATCCGTGGCGACTCGGAAGATGAACTTGTCAGCCGTTATTTCGAGATTCTTTGGCACACGTGCTCCTTTCCTTGCCGCCTAGGCGTGGACGTTCATCTCACATTCAGGCCAGCAGCTTTTTGATCTCCTCCACCGATGGCACCCGCCCCGCGACTTTGAGTGAGCCGTCAACCACCAGAGCTGGCATCACCATCACCTGCAAGGCCATGATCTGTTTCAGGTCCGTGACTTTGCTGATCTCGTAGGTTACTCCAAGCTGTTTGGCCGCCTGTTCAGTGACCTCATAAAGCTTGCCGCACTGCGCGCAGCCTGCTCCCAGAATTAGCAGTTGTTTCATAGTAAGTTTTAGTTCCATTAATAGCGATTTAGCAAAGTGACTAAATATCGCAGCAAAAAAACTCAACCGAGCAACGCAGTCTCACGCTTTACGGCGGCTTGGCGAACCTCCGTAACACACCGAAAAAAGTTCATAACACACGGGGTCCTGAGCCGATAAAATACCTGCGCACCCCGTTTGTCATCCTCCAAAATTCCAGCGCCTTTAAGTACTGAGAGGTGGCGGGAAACGGTTGGCATTTCCACGCCTACCATGTCCGTCAACTCGTTTACACACCGCTCTTGCTTCGAGAGTTGCTCAACGATGAACAGCCGCGTGGGATGAGCCAGCGCTTTGTGAACCTTCGCCTGGGCGTTGTATCGGGCCTTATCGTTTTCCGTCATCTGTTAGAAACTTAGCAAACTTGCTAAACATGTCAAGCCTGTGATTGTTTGCGCGCGATCGGTTTGGAAGCCTTTCCTACCTGGAATACACCACAAACCATTTGTCCTTGAAGAGACTGAACTGCTCAACGGGCTTGAAGCCAATCGCTGCCATCCAAGACGCAGCCTGGTTTTTGGTAACTTGAAGACTGGGGTCGTTCTTGTGAGGCCCGAGCTCTGGATAGAAATCAATGATCACGACGCGTCCCGTGGGCTTCAGATAGCGTGCGAGGCTTTTCAAATATCCCGCGCGATCCTCGATGTGATGGAGCACATCATTGATGAACGCCAAGTCCACATTGGTGGAGGGTAGATTTGGATCGGCAAACTTGCCCAGCACCATCTGAAGGTTAGTTAGCTGCAACTCTTTCGCTCGCGTTGCAATGTGATCCAGCAACCCTTGTTCAATATCGACTGCATAGACCATCCCTCCAGGAGACGCTGCCTTGGCGAGTGGTAGACTATAGAGGCCCGAGCCAGCGCCTATGTCGGCAATTACCTCTCCAGGCTTAATCTTGAGCTGGGCGATGGTCTCATCGATTTTCAACCGCTCGACGCGGTTGGATGATTCCAAGGTCTTAATCCATTCTTGAGCCGATTTGGACGCGAGTTGCGCCGCGGCTGGTTGTGGAAGAACCAACGCGGATGCAACCATAAGAAGGCACGCCAGACCTCGACTGAAAAGCAGCAGAGCGTCCTCCCGTCGCGAAACAACATGGACTGTGCTGTGTCTTGAGTGCATGGGTAGTGATTTTATCCTCAGCAAGGCATCGAAACAAGCGTTCAAGGTTGTTAAAACATTCCAGGCACAAAACGCCGAACCCGTCGTTCGTAGGCGTTGTATTCGGGGAACTTTTGTCGGAGCCAACCTTCCTCCACCTTCGCCTTTGCGTAGAAAAATGGAAGCATAAGGAGGGCCACCATCAATGCGACCAAACTACCCCAAGTTAGCGCCCAACCGGCACAAACTAAAATCACGCTCGTATAAAGCGGGTGTCGCACGTAGGCGTAGATCCCGTGTTGAATAAACCGGGACTGCTCACCGGGTTTGGGGAAGGCAGTGCGGTTACCTTTGAGTGCCGCGACTCCGGCGAGACCGAAGAAGGCGCCGGCGGCGATAAGAAGTCCGCCTGCGAGCAACAGAGCCAGTTGGACCCTTGCTCCGGGGAAAACCATCGCAAGCACAATTACGCCTATCATAAGCGCGCTTTGGCCAAGCACCCATAGGCCGCCCCTCTCGACAAATGCAGAGCTCGCCCAATTGCACTGCAGCCTCCAGGCAACCCAACTCAAGGCAATCGTTCCCAGCCCGGTCGCCGTCGCTGCAGGTTTACCGATCACCGAGAGGACGGTCGTGGCCGCCACGCCAAAAAGAAAGAGCAGCGGCACCCAGGGCCAACCAATAACGCTCAAAGCGGGTCCCACGCGAATACGGAGTCGCACGAGACCCAGCACGGTAGCCGCCGTGCTCAGACCGAGAGTAAAGCCGATGTAGGTTAGAAACCATTCGAAGCTCGCGCTCCAAAGCATGGCCAATGCAACTGTCGACTGCAAAGAAATGGCTCCTCGGGGCGGTTGGTTTCCCATGGTCAACCTGCGGGGCAGATAGCCGTCCGCGGCCATCCTGGCATAGACGCGAGGACCAGCCATAATCTGCGCAGAAACTGAGCTGATGAGGACCAGAGCGACGAGCGAAGTGATGGCCTTGGCCCAGGTGGGTCCTCCCAGCGCCCCGGCCGCAATGCGTCCGACATCGGGTTGGCCTGCCAGTTCTTGAATGGGTGCCGAATAAACGAAAACGGAGTTGACCAGCAGGTAAAGCAGAGTGACCAGCAGGGTCCCAACCAACATGGCTCGCGGTAGGTTGCGTTCCGGTTCGTGGACTTCGCTGGCGACGTAAACCGCGGCATTCCATCCTGAGTAGCTAAACGAGACCCACATTAAGCCCAGGTCGAAACATGCAGCTGCTTTGCAGACGGTGAAGGAGAAACGTTCAGGCGCGTCAGGGCCATTCCGACAAACACGGTCAGAAGCGCCAACTTCAACAGCACCGCAAGGTTCTGGATCCACGCCCCACGCCGCACATTCACTGCATGGACCAGGGACAGGACCAGGATCAAAATGGTCCCGCTCAGCCGTGGAGGACATCCTGGCCACCACGCCTTGCTATACTCACCAAAGGCGTACGCCGCGAAGGCGAGGGGCGCCGAAAACCCCGCGAGGAACGAAATCCAGCCGGCAACATAGCCAACAGACGGGTGGAGCGTCCGGGACAGAAACAGATATTCCCCTCCAGATTCCGGTATGTGACGGACCAGAGCACCATAGCTTAAAGCACCCAAGCAGGACAGGAGCCCACCGCCAGCCCAGACCAAAAGCACATGTTCGGGCGTCTTTAGATCGGCGAGAAGAAAGCCGCTCGTGGTAAACACTCCCGTGCCGATCATGCTTGCGACCACCAGCGCGGTGGCGCTGCAAAAACCAAGCGGACGACTACTGGAATCTCCCGTGCGTGGCATGAAGCCAAAGCCCACAATCAAAGGAGACTTGCGCGACACTAGTTTCACTCTCCTTGATTCTCGGTCAGGCCTGGCTACCATCCAGTCCCTTCGTGGTCCACACCCACGCCCACAACTGAATTGTTCGGAACGGATGAACTACTACTTTTTCTTTTTCGCAGCGGACTTCCCTCTACTGATTTTGGCAGTCTTTTTGGTTGTTTTTGTTTTGGCTGAATTTTTTCATGCAAGGCGATATTGCCGATAAAATCACTCGCCTCAATCACAAACAAAGGCACCAAAGAAAAATCCTTCCAGCAGAATTTCCGTTTAACCTGACGGGGCGGCGGATAGATTTCTTCGATACTTCGCTTACGCATGCACGGACTGGCCTCACAGTTGGATGCGGTTCGTGGCCTGCCTCGTACAGGACAGCGAAGGCTGCCACAGTCGTGATCCCGGCTGGAAAAGGTGAGAACGAGCGTTTTCGCTCTCAGAGCTGTCCCTGGACTCAGCGTTGAGTAATTACTGCGGCGGGCGCAGATAAATCAATGTAATCGGCCAGAATATTCTCGGTTTCCCGCAGCTCAATGTTTGCAGCGAACGACGATTCGTCGTCAGCGGGCGTTGGCTCGGCCGCGAGGCTTTTCTTTACGATCGGCATCATGGCGTTGGACGCTCCTGGCAATCCGGGAAAGGCTGAGTTCTGCACAGTGATTTCGTAGGTGGGCGGTTCGGTCTTGTGACTAGCCAACCGTTCACGCATGAGTGCATCTGCCCGGGCCTGCTCTCGCATGTTCTCCCTTCGGCGCTGGGCTTCGTTTAGAGAAACCGATTTCGTTGCGAGATTTTTCCTGGTCTGCTCAACCTCAGCTCGCAGCCATACAAAATCCGCCTCGTTGCTAAGACGGGCGGTAGATTGGGCGCGCAGGAACTTCACATAAGGCCACACACGATTGAGGGAATCATGCTGCAGTATGGACACCGCGTCCCACTCCAGAGGGTCCTTCATGGCCGCCTCGGCGATGTCGCGGACGTCCGTCAAGGAGGGCAGCACGAGGTCTGGCTTGACGCCGCGCATTTGGGTGGACGCGCCATCGGGTCGGTAAAACTTGCGTATAGTGACTTTCAGTGCACCAGGGTCGATGAGATGAGAGAGGCCATTGCGCTCAAAAATCGGTCTGAGGGGTATGATCTCCTGCACCGTGCCTTTGCCGAAGGTCGAAGAGTCTCCCACAATCAGCGCCCGTCCATAATCTTTAAGCGCACCTGCCAGAATCTCTGATGCGGAGGCGCTGAGCCGGCTTGTTAACACCACGAGCGGGCCGTCGTAGGCGACTGTTCCCTCTTCGTGCCCGCCTACGTCCACTCTTCCGTATGGGTCCCGAGTCTGAACCACGGGTCCTTTCCGAATAAACAATCCGGTCAGCGTAATAGCCTCTTCGAGAGAGCCTCCACCATTATGCCGCAGATCGAGAATGACGCCCTGAACGTGTTCTGCTTTTAGTTTAGTTATCAGTCGGGCGACATCTTCGGTGGCTGATTCGTGCGAACCGCCTTTCGCTCCTTTCATGCTCGCGTAGAACGATGGCAGGTCAATCACGCCAACGCGCCGAGTCGCATTACCGCCTCGAGGCAAGTCCACGATGCGCGCCCTGGCCCGCTCGTCTTCGAGTTTGATTTCGTCGCGAATCAGCGAAACTGTCTTGCGGGTGGACGGATCCGCGCCCGAAGGGATGAGAGTAAGCTTTACCGTTGTGCCTTTGGGCCCGCGAATCAGTTCGACCGCCTGCGAAAGCGGCAGGTCCATCACGTCCACCGGCTCTCCGTCACTCTGAGCCACGGCCACAATGCGGTCGCCGGGGTTGACCAGGCCGCTACGCGCCGCAGGGCCGCCCGGCATCACCTCGCTGACTTTGCAGTAACCGTCCTCCACTCGCATCGTCGCGCCAACGCCGAAGAGCGAGAGATTCATCTCCATGGACAAGCTTTCCATCTGCTGGTGCCCAAGATAATCCGAATGCGGATCATAAACGTGAGCCAATGCGTTGAGATAAAGTTCCACCACTGAGTCACTATTAAACTTCGACATCGTCTGCTGGAAGCGCGTGTAACGGTGCGAGAGTGTAGTTCTAATCTCTTCCGGTTTCTTGTCCGCCAGCTTTTCTTGCAAGAACTCGAAACGCACATGTTGTCGCCATAAATGCTGCGCCTCAGCTAGGTTGCGTGGACGTGGGGCGTGCTCGCGCTCGAGTTGGTATTGGTCATGACCGCTGAAATCAAACGTCTCAGAACTCAGCAGATTTGTGACGTAGCTCACCTGTTGGTTGAGGCGTTCCAGATAGCGCGCAAAAATGACGTGCGCAGGGCGGGTGTCGCCCGATTGGCGGGTCAGTTGCGCAAGCTGCGGACGGAAGATGTCGAAATTGTCGAGGTCGGATTGAAGGAAAAGGAGGTGCGCGCTGTCGAGAGTGTCAAGGTAACGGTCGAGAAACTTGGCCGCCAGTTCATCATCCAGGCGGTGATGGGAAAATTGCGAACTTTCCAGCAGTCGCGCGGTGAGGCGGGTGATGTTGGCCTCTTCCGACCCGGCGTCGGACACGCGTGTGCCGATGCCAGCAGCAGTGAGGGCAAAGGCGAGCGTTGACAAACCAAAGGTGAACAGAATCCTGTGCCGAAATCTCACCTTCATATTAATTCGCTGATTCTCTAGCTTTCCAACCAACAATCCTGCCGTCGGGGAGGCAAACGGAGTTGCTCACATTCAGCTGTTGAAGGGAATCCCTCGCGCGCGCCTCAAGCCAGACTTTAGTGGTCCGCCAGGGTTCGATGACCACCGGGACAAAAATTTGACCATACCGATCATCATTGGCTCTGATTTTGTATCGACCGGCCGGCAACTGCACCAGTGCGGGAGCCTCATCCTGAGGCCCCAGCGAGTTTTCCACCTTCTCAAACACGCTCCCATCGGTTTTATAGATGGAATAATCAGTATGCGGGCGGTACTTCTCGCGACCAATGGCGTGGCGCGTGTCAGGGGCCGAAAATACCTTCAAAAATCCCTCCGCGTGGGGCGCTATCGACCCGAATGACACGCCGGCGCTAGCCGGGCCGACCGTCTGAACCACTAATGGCTGTGGACTCCGACAGGAAACGCAGAGCGGAAGCAGGCACAATCCTACGCAGATGCAAGAGGCACGGGCACTTCGTTTGTTTTTGGATTTCATAGGTTCGTTGCTATTTCTGACGCGCTCATTGCTGAGCCCTTGTGCCGGCCGGGAGCTCGAGCCAAAACCGGCTCCCAGCACCTGGCTGAGACTCGACCCCGACCTGTCCCCCCATCCGCCGAACGCCCTGCATCACGATGGCCAGCCCAATGCCGGTGCCATGGGTATGTTCTCCCAGAGGCAGGATTTCGAACGCGTCGAAAATCTTTTCGTGAAACTTGGGGTCGATTCCGATGCCGTTATCGCTCACCCACAAACGGACCCGTGAGTCTCGCGGTTCGGACCAGACCTGCACACGGGGGACGGTGCCGGGCGAGACGAACTTCATCGCGTTCTCCAGGAGATTGGCGACCACCGCCTCGAGCACAAATTCGTTTGCCAGCACCCAGGGCAGCGGACCAATAACCTGAACCTCGGCACCCCGGGCCCGGACTTCGTAGTTCAGGCCGAACAGTGCTTTTCCAACCACCTTGTCCAAGCTGACCTGTTCCAGGCTCAGCTCGGCATGCTGCAGTCGGCCGTAGTCCAGCAAGCCTTGGATGAGCAGGTCCATCCGCTTGGCAGCAATTGAGATGTGCCGGGAATAGTCCTTCGCGCGTGTGTCCAGATTGGACGCGCATTCGCTCACCAATAATGACGCATAGCCTTCCATGGCCCTCAGCGGGGCACGCAGGTTGTGCGCTATGAAATAAAGCAGGTTCTTGAGCGCTTCCACGGTGTCGGCCAATTTGGCGGTTTGTTGGCCAACGCGGCGTTCCAGGTTTTGGGCATGATGGCGCAGTTGGATTTCGGCCTCCAACAGAAGCCTTTCAGAGCTTGTGCGACGCTCCACTTCCTTCTTTAGATTCTCGACCATCGCCTCGGTGCGCTGCTTCGAGCGATGAAGCACCTCGATGAGGCCAACACCGAGGGAGGCCGTAAAGACGTACCTCACGAAACGAACGATCTCGACAGGTTGATCTATTGCATTGGACTGAACAAAGATGGAATCGGCAAGAAGAAGGCCGACGAGCAGGGCAGCCATGCCGCAAACGGCCCCGCCGTACCAGGCCGCGATCAAAGCCGCGGCGATGAACAGCATGAAAGGAAGCTCCGCCCCGAGCAGTGGCGTGAGTAAATACCTAACGAAGAACGCCAGGATAACGCACAGCGCCGCCACCGTATATCGTCGCCAGAGCGGCACTGCGGCCGCCGGATTGGACCTTCGGAAAGACGTCATCTCGCCAGCCGAAGCAGCGCCGAAACAACCGATGTTCAGCTCGGTACCCCGATCTTCGCGCAATGTTTGCAGGGCACTCACGTTTTGGCTGCATTCGGGGCTGCATCGTTCCAATCTGAAACGTCAGAGGGGCTGAACGACTGTACGCAACCGCAAGACCCGGATGTAGTTTGTCTGACGCACAGAACATACGATTCGTTCAGGAGAAAACCATTAATTCTGCATTAAATTTCTTTCATTAAAATTCAAAACGCCAGTAGTGGTTGGCGGCGGAGTTACCTTGGCCACGAGCCATCGGTGCTGATTCGATAATTTATGTCACCTATTAGCGGAAGGCCGATTTCTGGATGATCACCAACTGGCAGCTCGCGACGCGACCAGCAAAGAACACCTCAGGCGTAACTCAGCGCAGAGTTTCCATGTGCTTTACCTCGGGCTCGTTGATCTCGACGCGCATTGAAGCGAAATCCACTATGAACAAGCCATGCTGCTCCAGGATGTCGCACCCCAAATTGCCGACGAACCGCGCTGAATTTATCTGGGTCATTAACATTGAAGCGGAGCGAAGGGTGGCACGTGTCCCACCCAGGAGCACGGCTAAATCCGGTACCTCAACGGCATCATGTGTTTCCGCGCCTCCAGTTCCGCGGACTTCAGTTCTGGTCTTCTTCGCTCTGCTGACAATGTCTGGAAAGGCTCGGCCGAATTCCGCGTAAATGTCGGTGTTGACCGCGCCGGTATCCAAAGAGAACAGGACTTCGCGTCCCTGGATCCCAACGAGCACGCCAGGACGGTCGTCGACCATTGCCAGGTTGGGTTCCACAAGCTTGGAGTCCCCGGTATTGGCTCCAAAGCTGAACGTGCCCTGTTTAGACCAACGCATGCGACCCAGCGCGATCTGCACGGGCAAGCCGATGAGTCCGCGGCGGCCACGAGCCAGATCGCGCCAAGGTTCTCCCTCGTCCGGGAAAACTGCGAAAGTGACATCATGCAAGCGGAAGCCACCGATGATGAGTTCGCTCGCGACAGCCAAACGATAAGCGGCTTTCTGGCTGGTGGAGGTGTTGGCAGTCCCACTGGCTTTGGCGAACCGAAGACCGAGTCGTGTAGCTTCCGATTGGCTTGTTGCCGAGAAACCGCCTCCGGTGTCGACGAAAAAATGGGCCTCGCGGTCATTGATTCGCACCGGGATAAACAATCCGCCATCGTGCGCAACGGAGCTTGGCTCCGCCGTGACCGTAATTTGATCCGGCATTTCCAGCAATGGACCGAGAGCCTTCTGATTTGTCAGTGCTTCCTCGTCCTGTGGGAACGAGCGCACGTGCTTCTGCATGTTTGACGCCAATTTGCGATATTGGCCAGTTTCAACAAACAGATGACTCAACCAGCGATATGCGTCTCGCGCTTCAGTCGAGTTCGGCGAGGCGTTGATGATCTCTGATAGCAATTGCTCAGCTTCAGGCCGAAGGAATGCCGCGGCAACCGCGGCGCGATACAGCGCAGGTGAGGAAGCTGTGAGGCTGGCGCGCAGACCGAACCAGTCTTGCCTGGCGTAAAGGGCAGCCACCTGTTCTTGTGCAATTCTCTGATCGGCCTTTAAAGCCTGTGGAGCCGCAACAAATAGCAATGCTGCCGAGGCGATAATCCACAGCAAGTAGGCCTTCTCAGATAGAAATGGGTACTGCACGTATGCGCTCAAATCCGACGGCACATTGTGGGTTTGGGGTGGTGATCTTCGGCGTCCGGTAAATAAACGCATACAAAAAATACAAGCTTGGCTATTGAAATTAGGAATCAACGCCGCCTGGTTGAATCCAAAACTGTCCCGTCCCGTTCAATTGCTCGACCTAACATTCAATTCTTCGCCGCGGATGACTGAACCGAGGCTGAAGCGAGATCTCGCAGAGCTGCTTCTACTGGTGGTCGCAGTGTGTTCCAGGATTCATCGAGGAAACTACCCAGGAACGCGGTCGGTGGCTGCAACGGAGCGGTTCGAAGCTCCTGGTGAGCCTTTTTCAGCAATGTCCCCGCGCTCGCAGGGAGTGAACCGGCCAGACCATCGATATCGGCTGACGGAAGCCTGCGCAAAACAGCGCACATATTGGCAAAGCTCTGAGCGCTTCCGGAATCGCCTTCGAAAAGCGGACTGCAGTCCGCCCGAAATCCAGTTGTGCTTAAGCATTGCAAACCCTTTTGAGCTAGAGAGCTGGCCACAGGAAATTTGAAATAGGAAGCCAACTCAGCCGCCATCAGGCAGCGCAGGGGCCCTGTGTCACCGGCGGCGCATAGACTTTGCAGATCCTGAATGGCGTTTGTCGATTGGCTGCTGGACAGTTGACAGCCATCCATCAACAAGCGTGTGGGCCAGGAACCCCACGGACATATTCTGCCGCCGTAGCGGGCCATGAGCCAGGGAAAGACGGTTGGGTATCCACTTTGCTCCAGGGCATGATCTACCTCGTCTTTAGGAAAGTAGAATCCTCCGGCAGCGTTCGGCGCATTTGTGGTATCCAGGGGAGCAAAGATCGAAACAGAAAGCAGGTGATCCAACGCATTCAGGGCCTGACGACGTTGTGTGGAACTTGCATTCGTGGCTGAAAGTGGACCCATCAGATGGCGGGCCACTTCTCCAGTGAAAAAACTGATCAAGCTGGTGAGCGGATGTTCTGGCTTATAAGAATTGGAACAACCAAAAGCCTCAGTCTGCCAGGCAAGCCCCGCCTGACCAAAGTCACCTTGGCGAAAGTGCAACGAGGCCGAGGCATTTGCATCGGCGTAGTGGTAGGCGAGCACTTCACCCGTGCGAGCCTTAGTCCTGAGGAAGCCATAACGATTGGTCATTGTGAAAGTACCGTTTCGGAGGGTGTAAACTATGTCAGGGTCTTTGGTGAGGTGAAGGAACGCGGCCGGTGACAGATCGAAAGAAAGGACCGGTGCATTGGCGTCATTGGCAGAATCAGCTTGCGTCCCAGCGAGCCATCCCATGCCGAAAGTCAGGTTAAAGGGGTTATCGCTTCCTGGGGTATCTGGAGAAAGGCTGAGCCAGGCATTTGGAGCGATCTCTGGATCCTGGATGAGCAACTTGCGGTTATGCTGCCGAGCCAGAATTCCCATGAGCTTCCGCGAGATCAAAAGCGAGTAGCCGGCAGCGGGACCCGTGGCGGCATTATCGAATTTCAGGAGTACGCCGCTTCGAGGAGAAATTACCAGCTGCCCAGCCCAGGCGCTTGGGACGTGGCCCGGTGCGATGGCAAATTCCAGAACGGCGTCCTCGGATCGCGAGCCGAAATGGGAAAGCCAATCACAAACCGTGAGCAGAGCTTGCTGTTTCGCACTTAAAGGCGCGAGCAGGCTCGGCGCCGGGTCATATTCGCGAACTTGAATTACCAACCGGATGCCGTTCGATTGCGATTGGGGTTCCAGCGCTTCGGGCTTAACCGTCGCTTCAAGAAACCGTCCTGATCTCCGGAGTTTGGCTTGGGATTGAGAGAGAGTATTTGAGGTGAGCTGCGAGCCGCGCTTGAGGTTCAGAAACCGCAAAATGTCCTTTGTCGAATTGTGACTGTTTCCGTTGACGGCGATGTCTTGAGCCGTGCCCGGTGGACCCAGGCTCTGGATTTCAACAACTAAGTCGGCCGCCCCAGGCTCGCGGATAGTCTCAACGCGCAGATCAAGCTTCGGAAAGAACCAACCCAAGGCGGCCAGGCGATCCTCGGCGGTTTGTTTCAGCTCCGTCAGGCTGACCGGATCGAAGCAGGCTGGTTCGCCCGGCGTCCAGCGCGGAGTTTCGCCTGGGCTGTCGTTTGCGGCCGGAGGATTTGTCAGGCAAGAAATCAGCTGGGACGCGATGCCTTTGCGGACTCCATTAACCCGTACGTTCCGGCAACGGAAGCGCGCCCCCTCATGGATGTTTACCAGGATGCGCTCGGTTGCGGGCGTGAGGCTGACTTCGACCTTGGTATCCGGAAAGCCGTTGTGCTGGTAACCGAACAAGAGTTCTTCCCGTATCGTCGTTAGAAATTGTTGCAGTGGCGCGCCGGTTTGGGAAGCAGTTAGGAAACGCGCGTGAGTAATGAGTGCCTGGTAAAAGTCAGTGGGTGTGAAAGTGGCGTTGCCCGCGAATTCCAGGTGGTCCGGGTTGCTGAAATCCTTGACCTGGGTTGCCACGGCGTCCGACTGCAAGATTTGGCATGACACGCGAGACACTAAGAGCGCAACGCTGACACCGAGGAGGCCGGAAAGTACCAAGCACTTTGCACGAGATCGAACAAGTCGCCGGCGTTGGCTTTGACTCGGTGTGTTCGGAAACCTCATCAGCCGTGGTAAGGAATCTTTCAGATCAGTGGCATTCCTGATGGCCTTTCTCAATGGATCAGGCCCTGCAGGCGATAAATGCACGGGCTCAGGCTAGGCGCTTAAGAGAGACATTTCAATCTCATGATTGCCTCATTCATGCAAGTGATTGGAGATCACCACGCCGCGCCCAACAAGGCCACCCTACCGGGTGACGTTCTTTGCGTCGGACGATGGATTGTCTTTTGTTTCCGTCAGTCGCTTTTGCCACTTCTCCACTTCGACTTTGGCGGCGGAAAGGGCGGCTTCAGCGACGGAGCCTTTTGCTTTCGCGGTTTCCAGGTCCGCCGGGACGACGAGATTGGAATGGGTCCCATCGACCGCGCTCAGCCGCTCCAATCTCAAATGTGCATTCCTGTAGTCAGCCTCCGCTATCTGTTCGGAGGCTTTCGCAACGTCCAGCTCCGCGTTCAGTCTGCGGACATCCAAACTTGTCATTACGTCGGCTTTTTCCATCAGCGCCTTGCGCTTCTCCACTTCTGCCTTGGCGGCAGAAAGGTTGGCTTTAGCTATTAGGTCCTTGGCTTTGGCGTTATCCAGTTCTTGTTGAGCAACCAGATGAGGCTGGACCTTGTCCACCGCCTCCAACCGTGCATACACCAGGTGGGCATTCCTGTAATCAGCTTCCGCTTGCTGTTCGGCGGCCTTTGCGAGGTCGAGCTGTCCCCTCAATTCTCGGGTTTCCGAACTTGCCGGGATTTTGGCTCTTTGATCGATCTCGTCCTGGGCGCCTGCCGCGGTGTTATTGAGTTGCGGCGATTGCATGTTCACCGGGTTGCCAGGTTGAGCAGCTTCAGCTCGGGTTGGTGCAGTTACCATCAGCAAAACTACCAGGCACAACGCCATTATTCGCAGGAAACGCCCAAGCCATTGGATCCGAAGCGTTCTTACTAATTCACTCGTGGAGTTCATCATCCATTTCTCGTGTACCATTTCTTTGTTCTGATCAGCTTTGCAAATAACTTCTCAACGTCCGCTCCCGCCATGACCGCCGCCACCACCCACGCCACCTCCATGTCCCCCTCCGCCTCCGCTGTGGCCACCGCCTCCCCCTCCATGGCCGCCGCTGCCACCGCCTCCTCCCCAGCTGCCGCGAGAGCTGCCACTATGGCCGGAGCCGTACCCACCTGTGTGAGTCGTTGCGCTGAAATAGCCCAGCGAGGGACGGCTACTTTGATGGGAGAAGTTGGAGCGGTCGAAACCGCGCGCTTCACCAAGGCGAGCCGAGGAGGGAGAGTTCTGTGGGATGTGGTTTTGCGCCGACCAGGAATGGGCGCCGGGTCTCTGAGATTCATTTGCGCTGTAAACGTTCTGGACCTCGGCCCGTTGACCGGCGGCCAGGAGACCGGTACGCGAATTGTAGGCGCGACCGTAGGTATCCGCCGATGCTGGATGACTTTGCGTGCGAGTTACCATGCCAACCCCTCTCGACGGACGAAATACATCACGCGCCGTGCTGGAGGTAATTCCTTGTCTCCAGGCAACGGACCCAGCCTCATGGTGCCAATTCCGCCCTGGGCCCCACCAAGGTCTGGCCGGATGGCAACGTGTCCAGGCCAAGGCGCCGAACCCACAACCCCAGCCAAAACCAAAATCAAACCCCCAATCGTCCCAAGGGTTCCAACAGGGCGCCCAGCCGAGTCCCCAAGTGCACGGCCAACCGTACCAATCCGTTCCAACCCAAGGCGGATAATCGTACCCGGTTCCATAAACGACGACGCCATCTTCCACTTCTGTGCCCAAATAGCCCGGCGTATACCCCACGTAGACCTCTTGTGGAGTGGCTCCAAACACCTGGACATAGGTTACGAAGTGCAACGGCGAACTGGCAGGTATCGTGTAAATGACTGCCGGAACAGACGTCGCGACAGTCCAGGGCCCATTAAGGGAATCAGCTGTAAACCAAACGCCACTGTCGCAGGCGTACCATGAATGGTCGTCCACGCGAATCAATGGAGTGCCGCTGTTGACCACATAATATAATGGCGTGCCAACAATAGGCAGCAGCCGTGGTGGGCCATCGATCTGGGGCTTCTCCATCTGGGTGTTGATCGGCACCTTCGTGCTTTCCGGGATGCTGTTGGCAATCAATGCTTCCGTGGCTTGTGGTGTCCCGGGCACGCTGGCTTTGACGTTTTCCTTGGGGCTTTCATCCGGGATCTTCGCGAAATCGTTGGGCAGATGATCGGCCAGCACAAATTCCCAAGGCCCTTGCTGTGAGGGCCCGCGGTACCAACGTCCTGAAAGCAGCACATAAAGCTTCTGATCGGCTACGGACCGGAAGACATTGGCGGTAGTGTTCTTCGCGTAAAACAAGCGGGTGCCGCGAATCGGAACAAAGTCTGGCACGCCGTCAAAAACAACGAGTTCCGCCGGCTTTGACGAGACGTACACCAATGGTGCGGTCGACACACTCAACGCCGGCGGTTGATTGGTCGAATCGTCGGGTTCGTCCAGGAGATCCACTGGCGTTGCTGCTTTGAGGGCTTGCGTTTCAGCAAGGGCGGCACCCGCAGGCGGCTTATCAGCCACGCTCCAGGGAGCCGCCAGGTCGGTTGCTTTCATGTACCCATTCAGCACGTGGAGATAGAACACACCGGCCCGGTCCTTCAGCAAAAGTGCTCTCGAATTGAGGACGCGTTCGAGGCTTGTGCCGGCCACAGTGCTGTAGATGGGTGGGCCGTCCACATAGACCAAGATTGCGGGTTTGGTCGAAAATATAATCCTCGGTGGGGAGTTGTTCAGCGTTTGCGACAAACCGTTCAATGGTTGTGGAATGTGTGCGAGGCTGCTTTCCATAGCCTCGAGTGAAAGTCCGGCAAGTTCTTTCGGGTAAACTTCGCGGATCAAACGAATTAACTCTGCGGTCCTGGGGCGTGCCGAAGGGAAGTCGCCCCCGAGAATCTGAATATTCTCCAGCGAAACGGTCCTCGTCGCCTTATTCACCAGGGTCAGCCCCTTAATGGTTACGACACCAAAGATCGGCTGCGCTTGGCCCGTCATCTGAACCGCCACCGCGTCGCGCGCAGTCAGTTGGTGGCTATCCCAATAATCATACTGCGGCTCGTAGATGAAATTGGTCTGGCCGCCATTGAGGATGACCTGTGGCCACAGGCTCTCAGCAGAATCAGCAGGCGTGGAGTTCAAAGCGAGGCCGCCGCTTGCATGAGTCGGAAAGTAATTTACGTTAGGTTCTCGTGAATTCCGCGTCGCACAGGCGGAGAGACTCAGCCCGACGCCGGCGATCAGTGCGTTGGCAAATAATCGGTTCAAGCCAAGGCGTTATCGGTGTCCTCCGCCACCACGTGAACCTCCTCCACCAAATCCCCCGCCCCCGCCGAATCCCCCATGGCCCCCACCGCCAGCGAAGCCACCACCAGCAAATCCACCCCCATGAAATCCTCCACCTCCAAAGCTTCCGCCGCGGAAACCGCCGCTGCTGATTCCGCCTCCACTGCGGAAGCCGCCGCCCATGTGGATCGCGCTTCCACTCTGCAAAGCCGAGTAACCGCCGAATGAGCGGCCCGAATAGCTCGGGGCAGCACCTCGCCAGGTACTGTAGCCGCCCGAAAAAGTTCTCGATGGCATCGAATACCTCGGAGCGGAATAGGAACCCCAGGTTCCCGGACGCGAAGCACCTACACCTGAATAGGCTCGAGTGGAATAGCCATAATTGTTCCATGCCGGGTGGGAAGGCGTGACCATGCGGGAGACGGAGTTGCCACTCCAATACTGGGCGCCCGACCGCGCCGGAGCCTGCGCGAAACCTGCTATTCCCGGCCGGGTAAACCCGGACGAGACTGCTCCCGAAGAACGAGCTGCTGCGAAAGTGCCCCGCTGAGCTGAGCCGTTCCAAGTTCGCGCGCTCGGGGCTCTGAATGCTGAAGGAGCGCGAGGTTGCGAGCCGGCCTGAGCCCAACGGCTCGCGGAGGCACTCGGGCGAGCCGGTGCGCCAAAAAATTGGTTCCGGCCTGCCGAACCGTGCCAGAATCCGCCGCCATTGCGAGCGAAAGCTCCGCCGTGTGCAAAGGCTCCATCGTGTCCAAAGTGGCCGTCATGACCGTAAAATCCGTCGTGAAAATGGTGAAAATGGTCGAAATCGCCAAAGGCAAATGCGGCCCCAAAAGGAACGAAATTGCAGCCACCCCAATACCCGAACGGCTGCCACCAGCACCAGGGTGACGGCGCCGCCCAACCCGGACCCCAATCGTTGCAGTAGCTTGGCCCCCAATCCATGTAGATGCCGTTATCCGGATAATACGCCGGTTGAGGATAAGCTTGAGCATAATAATCGGTTGGCGGGACAAGCGGTGCGTCGTAGACCGGCGGTGGCGCCTGGTCGGCTTGGATCTGCGGGGCAACCACCTCGCCTCCGCTCTGGTAGACGGGGGCAGGCACCGCTTGTTCTGCTGAGGTTTGTCCAACCGC
>DASRFK010000317.1:0-10906 GCA_035651635.1 Verrucomicrobiia bacterium
ATCGCGCGCGGCGTAACCGATGAGCGACGAAGGCATTTCCTCGTAACTGCCCCGCAGCTCGCTGGCCAAATAAACTTTCCAGCCCGCACGGCGCATGAAGGCAGCCTCAACAAAATCGTGGCTGAGGATGGACCCGCCCAGAGGCTCTTTGCCCGGGAGCTTGGGCAACCGGCAATGCTCGACAAACGGCCGGATTCGGATGATGGCGTTATGCCCCCAATAATTGGCGGCGCCTCCTTGCCAGAAGTTCAAACCGCTAATGAAGATCAGGCTGTAGGCCTGCATCGCGAACTGGTGGATTCGGCCAAAGAGGGTGCGCCGGTTGATCGGCAACGGCGGCGCTTGGACGATCCCCACATGCGGGTTGGCTTCCATCAGGCGAACCAGGTTCACCAGGCTTGTGCCGGTCATGACGCTATCCGCATCGAAAACAATCATGTACCGGTAACGCTCCCCCCAGTTCGCGCAGAAATCGGCGATGTTACCCGTCTTGCGCTCGGTATTTTCGCGACGGTTGCGGTAGACCAGCCGCTCCGGATCGCTGACTTGTGTGCGCAACTCGGCAAAGGCCAGCTCTTCACTCACCCAGGTATCCGGATCGGTAGTGTCGCTGAGAATGAAAAAATCGAAGTGTTGCAGCAACCCCGTTTGTTCCAGGCTCTCGTAGGTCGCCTTGAGACCAGCCATCACCCGGCCGGGTTCTTCGTTGTAAACCGGCATCACGATGGCCGTGCGCGGAAGTGTTTCATCCAGGACTGCCTTTTGCTCAAGCGTACGGGTTAAATCCAAGGTATCGCCACCCCGCCACTGGACGACGAATCCAATGACTGCGGTCCAGAACGAAACGCAAATCGGCAGCAGCAGTACGAAGAAGAGGATAAAGCTGATGGTTTTCAGGGTGTCCAGCCCATTGACCCGGGTGATCTGGAAGGCGTGCCCGCCAATCAACACGGCTGTGACGGTGACCAAAAGGACAAAGGTCGAACGCCGAATGGTGAGCCAAAAAGCGCTTGGCTCGAGTCGTAGGGTTTTGGTTGCGGATGCTCGGCCCATGGGTTAGGGGGGTTGATAATGGTAAATCCAGGTTTCGCTGAGCGGCTCTTTGCCGATATGCAGGAATAACCGCAGTTCAACCGGTTTGTTGCCCGCATCAGCCAAATCAAAAAACGAGCGCCAACCGCTGGTCACCTCGTTTTTTTCGCTGACTACATTTCGGATGGTGCCATGTGAGGCCTGAATGGCAGTCTCGATCGGCGCGGTCGCCGGGGGTGAATTTGTAGGGTCTGCGCCGAAATCGATTACGAAACGGGGTGGCGCTTTGTCGTGTTCGGGCGTGATCCGGGTTGCCTCGACCCGCAACAGTTTGGTGTTCTCCGGGTCGCTCTCGCAGGCCGACAAGCGGTAGGTCCAGTGCAACTCCTGGCCCCGCGCGGCTTTTTCCGCAGGGACCCAGTACGCCACAATGTTGTCGTTGTACTCGACGGGCGAGGGGATCTCGACCAATTCCACCGTGCCGGTGCCCAAAGCGCCGCGCGGTTCAACCCACAGGCTCGGGCGCATTTCATACCGGCCGGCCAGATCCTGGTAGTGATCGAACAGGCGATCCCTTTGCAGGAGGCCGAAGCCTTTCAGAATCGCCGCCGGAAAGTCGCTGACCACGTGTTCTTTGTCAGGATTTACCAAAGGGCGCCAGGACCATTCCGGATCGGCCATATGCAACAGCAACCCGTCTGAATCGTGAACTTCCGGCCGGAAATCCGGGAGGAAGCGGGTGCGGTTCTCGC
Organism: Verrucomicrobiia bacterium; assembly: GCA_035651635.1. Lineage (GTDB taxonomy): Bacteria > Verrucomicrobiota > Verrucomicrobiia > Limisphaerales > UBA8199 > JANXQE01. The sequence goes on from DASRFK010000317.1 coordinate 1,785, forward strand.
CCATCAAGAACATGCTCGTCAGCGCGCCCACGCCCAACTTCTTGATATCCTTCCGAACGAACACGGAGGCTTCGACATCCATCTGGCTGATTTCGCCCGGTTGAAGGACAAACTGATAGGCACCCGCTGCGCTGGGGCTGTCCAGCAAGGCGTAAAGGCGGACCGAACTATCCAATACCCCCGGCTTTTCAATCCAGAAATCCGTGAACCGGGGAAACTCCTCGCCGGTCGGCTCGCCGGTGTCGATGGCCAGTCCGCGCGCTGAGGCTCCATACCGCTGATGGGCTCCGATCAAACGGAAGTAGCTGGCGCCGAGAAATGCCGCCACTTCATCTTGTTTTCCCGGCAGGTTGAGCGGGTAAAGCACGCGCAAGCCCGCAAAGCTCAAGTCGGCAGGCAGCGCGCCTTCGGGGCCCTTTTTGAGATACTCAAACTGATTGGTGTTGAAGAGAAAATCGTGGACCTGGTTCTGCTCGACCAGATGGATCCGGACCGGGTCATGGTAGATAAAGCCACGGTGAAAGAATTGAAAGGTGAACCGCAGGTTTTCCTTCTGCCAGGGTCCTTGAGCCGGGATGAACCGAATCGCCTGGTAATCGTCGTAGCTCAGTTTTTTCAGCGTCTCGGGCAGTTCGGGACGCGTGTCGGGATGGTATTCCGCAGCGGCCAGTGCGCGCGCCTTCTCGCGCAACGTCGCGTAATTGAAGGCCGGCAGCGGACCGGCGGCGAAGGACTGGCAGAGCTGGGTGGCGCACAAAGTCAGCGCAAAAAGGACGCCCAGGGACCTCGCAAGGCTGCGACAGGCTACACTTTTACCATCCAAAGGCAGCGGCTTGGGTGACATGACGCGCTCAGACCTTGCTGCGCCGGATCAGCGCAATGAGGAAAAACACTAGAAATAAGACGAACAGCACACGGGCGATCATGGCTGCCAGCCCCGCCAACGCCAGGAAGCCCAAAGCCCCGGCCAGCAGCGCCACGACCAAAAAAACCAGCGCATAGTGCAGTATATTTCGTCCTTTGACGGCATGTCCCATGTCCAAACCTGGAGCAGGACCCTCCAAAAGCCAACGGGGTGGATTACGCCCCAAGACGCGAAGAGGCCAATAGGAGTTGCCGCAAAGAAGCGCAAAGAACTTAAAGAGGCGATGGGGCTCTCAGGTTTCAAAGGTGCACCGGTCAAGTGAGATTTTCGAAACCTGCATCTTCCGCGCTCCTCAATCCACGTTCCTTTGGGCAACTACTGTCCCGAGCCAAGACACGAGAGAGAGTGCGGAATGCGGAATGCCGAAGGTCAAGGGGGAATGAGGAGACCGGAATGACTTCGGGGTGCAGGGCCCGAAATCTTGCCTCATCCGTGTCCATACGTGTTTATCGGTGTTTCAGCCTTACCGCACTTCTCCGGTGGCGTCAGAAATGCTTACATTCCAACGGTATGGCTGAGCCGGTCAGAGTTTTTGGCAAGCGTATTCTCCTGGTTGACGACGACGCTGCGGCTCGTGAATCGATCAAACTGCTTTTGAGCATCGATCGCCACGAGGTGCTCGAGGCTGCAAATGGTCAGGAAGCTCTTGAGCTCTTTCACCAAAGCGTGCTGGACCTGGTGATTATTGATTACTTCATGCCCCAAATGGAAGGTAGCCAAGTGGCCGAACATATCAGGCTTGCCGCCCCTTCCTTGCCCATCCTCATGGTAACGGCCTACATGGAGAAACTGGTGGATTGCCGCAATCCCGTCGACGCCATCCTTCCCAAGCCCTTCGGAATCGCTGAGTTGCGCGACACAATTGCGACGTTGCTCAACTAATATCGCTTTTGCGCCGCCGAAGCTTTGCAGCCTTCAACCTGCAACCTGCAACCTGTAACCTGCAACCCTTAACCCGTTTGCTGCCCATTTCGTTGCTTTAATCTACCACCGGAAGTGCCGGTATGGATCATCCCATTCCTCCGGCTTGTCCAGGTAGAAGCCCGCGATCCACCGTTCCTCGCTTAACAAACCAGGCGGGGCATGCACGCGTTCCAGCAATGGTGTCGGGGCCGCCACGCCTAAGTTGGCGAGCAATCGGCTCAGCATGAAAGTTGCCCGGCGGTGCGTGCGCTTCGTGTTGAGCTGATTATCGTCAAAGTGCCAGGGAGGTATTTGGCAGAGCACGACGCTGCCATGCTGTGCCTGGGCCAGGACGCCGTCGCCCACGATTTCGGCTCCCCCGCTGATGAGCGGGAACTGATCGGGCGCGCGGTTGTGCAGATCGGCGGGCCCAATCCCTGCGCCGAAGGATCCCCGGCCGAAAGGTTCAAAGAACGCGGAAATGTGTTCGGCCGTTTTAGTCTCGATTTTCTGCGGCAAAAACGAGTTTAGTTCGTCCTGTTGCATGTCGATGGCGATGAGCTTTCCGCCACCGGCGAGCCATTGAGCCAATTGAGGTGAGTCCGGAGCCAATGCCTTTCCGCTGCCCGGCGTTGCAATCAAGACCTTTCCTTCCGATAGCTTTGCGCGGTCGTAGGGATCGAGAGGCACACCGATATTCTCCAGGTGCCGTTTGCCATCCTCGTTACCAATGTACATCGCGCGCCGTTCGGGGGATGGCTTCCACTCGGCAACAAAGGCCAGGAGATTGCGCGCTAAGGTGTCTGCCGCGGGTTCCGCTTCACTGCGTCCACTCACATCCATCTGGCAGAACAGCACCATTCCTTTGCCCTCGTGGTATTCGAGTAGCGGACTGTACTGGAGGCTGAATCCGCCATCGAGAATTGGCAAGAAATCCCCCGTTACCGGTTTCTCGATCAACACCGAGGCCAAGTTTCCTCGATTGCCACAGCGCCACAAGTGCGGGACCGTCAGGCCACACCATTCCACGGTTGGGCCATAACGCGGTCGGTCGGTGTACTTTAACCTGGGCGGAAGGATCGTGGATTCTCCCCGCCAGTCACTCAACTCTGTAACAGTCAGTCCGGCCAGGGCGGGGTGATTGGCTACCCTGGGGTACACTTGGCGCAGGCCATATTCTTCGACCCGAAAGCCGAGGCGCTTTTCCAGAGCGTCGCACGTTTGTTCGAACATCAGAACTTTTAAGCCTTCCTTGACCCGGCCGATGTCCGGAGCCGGGCCCTTAACTGTCAAAGCTCCCTTGCCAATAATCAATATGTCATACCCCCCCAAATCAGAATCCGGTTCGATTGCCTGGGCGTGTAGTCCCAGTTCGGCCAGGAGCCTGGTGGTTTCACCTTTGGGATCGAACAGAGCGATCTTGCCGCGCTGGACAACCGCGGGTGGGGTGCCCGTAACCTCGAAGTTGAACTTGTCAGTTTGAACGTCCCCATTGCTGAATTTAACTGTCGCTCCAATCGCATAGCGCCCAACCGGCGATGAACCCAAACCAAATTCTATCGGAATCCGCTTTTGTTGACCCGTCGGAATCGAGAAATGGTCGCCGCCTCCAGCGCCGCCAGGTGCCTCAAACGACCATTCACACGCTCCCGTGAGCGTATTCCGCGAGTTGTTGATAATGACCAGTTGCTTTTGAACTTTTTCACCTTGCCGAAAAATGTGGTCCTTGCTGGTAAAGCTTCCCGATTTTCCGGCAATATAGCTGAGCACCGGTGCATTGTTGGCTATCAGCTCTTTCGCAGCCTCGGTCGGAATCCAATCGGTGCGCGCGTAGGCCATATCCATCCTTTCATAGCGCTGTTCCTCGTAGTCCGGACTGAACCCGGGGCGCTGCAAGTTTTGCCAATCCGTCTTGAATTCCCGACGGCTCCGATCCACCCCCTCCCGCAATTTCCAGAAATGCTCGAACTCCCAGGGCGACACCGCCGAAACTTCCCAGGTCCGAAACGCCCGCCAGTTATCTTTGAGGTACATCGCGAAGACCGGGTACCGCTCTTCGAGCCGGCTGGAGCCCACCTCGACCGGGTAATCCCATCGGTGCCACAATTTTCCTTCGCGGAATTGCTGCGCCTCCCAACGCAGGTTTCGTTTTTCGGCCTCGCTAATGCCAAAAGCGTGGTCGCCCAGGAACTGCGAGTTCCACTCGGCTAAACAGAATTCCCACGGCACGGCTGCGCTGCCGAACTCGCGCTGACCTTTGTACCAGCCGCGATACATCGTCCAATCCCAGGTAAACGGCGCCCCGTATTCGCAAGTGAACACCGGCTTGATTCCTTGCGTAGACCAATGCTCGAACCAGTCGGACAATTCCTGGATCGGGACGAAATTCGGATAGAAATTAATGTCATGCATCGGTCCGAGATTGCCGGAGGCGTGATGGTAAACGATCCGGCTGGGGTCCAATCGGCTGACAATCGTCTGCGCCCGCGTGGCCAACGCCACATTCTTTAAGGCCCACGAATCACGCGCGTCGTGAATGCCATCGATCAAGTCCGGGTTCATGTCCTCGTCATAGCCGGTGGCGTTATGGCTCATCGAATACATCACCACCGAAGGGTGATTCTGCGCCACCTTTACATAGTACGCGGCATGCCGCGCGTAGCCGTTGCTTTCGTCCGCGTCGGCGGCTTTCCAATCGTAATGACTGAAATGTGGCTGCGAAAAAGAGACGAGCATCCCCTCGTCGTCGGCCGCCCGGAGGATTTCTTTGAAGCCCAGGTGCGACCCGGGTTCGCAGCCATAATTATGGGTGTAGACAAAATTGATGCCGAAGCTTTTGAGCCGCGCCAGCGTTTCCCGTGCGGACGTGTAAGTGGCGAGCGCCGCGCTGACCTGGGCATTATCAAGCGGCACGGCCGACAGAAAAATCCGGGTGCCATTGAGATAAAAGTCGCGACCAGCAATCCAGAGTTCTCGAAAACCAAAGCGGATCGTCCAGCTGGTATCGGCGGCTTTGCCGGTATTATCGAGCAGCGTCAACTCAAGCTGATATTGATTTTGCGGAGTGTGAATATCCCAAAGCTTTTCCGGCAGCCACGCCTGCGTGAACTCGATGCGGCCCTGGCGCAGATCAGCCGTTCCAAAGGTTTGACTGGTGAATTCCTTGACCATGTTTGGACCGTCAGAAACTCGCGCGCGAAGCTTGTACTCGGCGCCCACCGCGCACTTTTCGAGCGTTGCGCTGATGCCCAGTTGCTTCTTGCGGATCGACGTTTGCACCCGCACATCGTTGATTCTGGCGCCGGAGGGCGTGCTGACCAAAAAGACATCCCCACACAGGCCGCGGCGTAAGACCGTCCCCTTTTGTTCCCGGGCCGAGGCGCTATCGGTGTACGAGAGCATCACGCCTTTGAGCGGCAGCGCGATGACGAACAGCGTGAGCTTATGCCGGCCGGGGTCCTGCAGTGCCGACGTCAGGTCCACCTCTCCACCGGGAAAGCGCGCCTCACCGGCCTGACGGCCATCGACGTAAACGGCGGCGTAAGAGTTCAGATCATCGAGCGAAACCGAAACACGCCGCCCGGCCCATTCTTTGGGCACAGTGAAATCGCGTTGATACCAGGCGGCGTTGACTTCCGCCAGTTTTCGTCCGCTCCAATTCGGATGAACGTACACCGTCTGGCAATCCTTCTGCATGTAATCGGTAATGCCCGGCCAGCAACCGGGGACCTTGAAGTAGCCCCAATTCTCTGGCGGAATCGTCTTGGCGTTGGGATAGGCCGGTTGCCATTGCCATAAACCGTTGAGGCAGATCCTCTCGCGAGCCGGGGTGGTTTCCCGGTAAGCCTTGTCGATGCTCCAAACCGCTTGCACGCCCGGCGGTAGGTCGACCACCGGCGATTCCGCGCCGAGGCCGAACTGTCCGCGTCCGAGCAGGAAGAGGACGAGCCAAAGGGCAAGGATCGGAGGCGGCAAATAGCGACCAGGTGAAGACCTGGGTTCAGGAAACATTTGGGGTTGCATGGGAGCTCCTGCGGGTTATCTGCACAAGACCGTCTAGAGAGAGGGCAGGCGCTTGTCAAGATAGCGCTGAGGGTCCGGACTCCGTGGAGACCGCAACCTACCGCGGGGTTACCGTGGCCTGCCGCATTAACGCGTTGGGTTGTCAATTCAGAAGCATAAAAAAGATTTACAATGGGACGACGAGGAGTAGGGTGCTTTTAGTGAAAGTGGAAGTTTTTCCCCCGGGGGTGTTCTATGGTCCTGCCAAACGACAGGATCATCAGCTGTGTCTACTTCCTTGTTGGGGGGCTACACACTTATGAGAACAATCGCGCACCTTGGTCTTGTCTTAATTTCGACATTACTATTTGGAGCCGCTTCTGCATCGGCGGATGGCAGTCCGTCAGGGTTGTCCGCGCATATTTCAACTGCGACGAATCGTGTCAGCACATTGTCTGGTTTGCAGTTCTTGGTTGTCCTCACGAACAATGGGCCAACCAATGTCACCATCTTTCCCGACTGCTTTATTTACGGCACATCAACAATTGCGCTACTTGACTCACAAGGGAGTGCGCTGGTGCAGCGTCCGAGACACGAACCACCTACAGTCCTTGATTCACGTCCGCTGAAACCTGGAGAGTCTTTTACGTTCACAAATAAACTGAGCGATGTGATTCTTCATCCGGGACACGGAGCTGAAGGACCTTATGAAGAAGCAGCCGGAGGCAGGCGCGCCAGTCCCGGGAAGTATCATGCACGATACGGAGGGCCAGATTCATCGAACGTGGTCGAGATTACGATAGAGTGAGGTAATATGCCGCCCAACAATCGAGTGGAGTTGAACCGCCGGTGCCTTTCTCCGCCGCTGCTCATGCACAAACTCGGAAACGCATTGCGCTCCACCCGCGCTGTCCCCGGCGGTTGCTCAGTCGAAACGTTAGCGTGAGATGCGCGTTGCACTCGCCATTTGCTGCGTGTTCTTTTCGCTTCTGGCTCTCCTCGTCTATGGCCGCTGGTTCTGGCCCAGGCATTTTCTGGCGCGAGTCCCGATGACCAACATGGCCGGGGTGCAGCGAGCAGTAGGTCGGCCCGTTCGTGTTTCGACGAATAGTAATGGCACCGTGAAGTGGGATTACGGGCGCTGGTGGACGGGAGAAGGTAAGGTGTATTTTGATACGAATGGGAACTATGTCCGGACATTCACCGATTTTTAACCTGCCCCTCTGCGCTAATCACAGCAGCCAGCGGACCCAGCGATTCCGCCCTGTTCGTGCTCTACGCCAGTGGCGCCGGGCCGCTGCTGCGGGCCGTTGGGCTCATTGAATATCATCAACCTCGAAACGGAAAGTCTACGGTAGTTGCGACCGCTTTTGCTATGAATGCATCAAATTCCAGGAACAATGCGTTATCGACCAATTTAGCAGTCGTCAGCGCGTCGTTTCTTTTGTTATCCTTGGCCGAGATCCATTTACGGATCTTTCCGCTTCCTGAGACGCTGCGCTGGCTGCCCGGAGGGACATACTGGATTGGACTGTTGTTCTGCCTGATAGCGGCGGCAATTGCAGGACTCAGGCTTAGGCTAGGAAAGACCAGAAGTTCAGCCGTGCAGTTCATTTGGTGCGTTGCGTTGCTTTTAATTTACTGGATCGCTTTCATTTACGAGCTTCCTCGTCGCTAGGTCGCCGCCCCACGAACACTGCAGAGGATGTCGCGATGACGACCTTGTTTCAATTTTGGAGCACTTGACGCGGCACCTCTGATTTCAAACGTTACGTGCGACCCTACGCGCTTGCAGGAAGTTACTGGGCTGATACGTTATCTTAAATGACGCAAAACCTTGCACGCATTCTGGACGAGGCTGAACGACTCTCAGTAGCTGAGCGTGAGGAGTTGGCGGATCGACTCGTCGAGAGTCTGGTCCGCGACATTCCGCCAGAGATTCAGCGAGCGCACATCACCGAGGTACGACGGCGCATGGCCGAGGTAGCGTCGGGCGAGGTATCGCTTGTTTCCGGGGACGAGGCGATGCAGCGTGTTCGTCAGCTAGTTGAGTCATCACGCGCAAGGAGCTGATGACCACCTATGACTTCCACCCGGAGGCATTGCTGGAGTATGCCGAATCGCCTAACTTTGCGCATGCACTGGATGGGGCGAGATCAATGGCGCCGTGCCAGTGATGCAAATCGCTGAGCCATTGTGCGATGAACCTTTTTTCTGTCTTGTTTATCATGGCAATTCTCACGGGCTGCAATTCGCCCTCCGGACCAGATACCCGGACGACTCTAGCGCGATCTGGTCCTCAGGGTCACAAACCCTATGGGGGTCAGCCGCTTGAAATTGGAGCGCCGGTGTTTTCTGGGGATGAGTCGAGATTGATTTCTGTTGAAATCCGAGGCGAAGTTGCTCATCCCCGACACTACTCATTGCCATCGGGGTCTGGGGTTTCGGATGCTGTCCGTCAAGCTGGAGGGTTTACTGAGTATGGCCTACAAAGAGATATCAGCGTGTACCGTTTCAGCGGCGTAAATCATGGCGGGAAGAAGACTTTCGTAGTGGATTTCAGGAAGGTCAGGAAGAACTGGAGGTATGATCTGATCCTTCAAGATGGTGATAAGATATATGTGCCAAGAGGCGATTTTGGAATTCGCTGAAGCTGTTGGAGGTGCCTATAACCTACCAGCCCAGCCCAAGACAACAAGTGCAGCTGCGAAGCTTAACACCTATTAAGCCCGAACGGTCAATAGACAAAAAGCGTCCGAGACGGAAATTCTTCTTTTCCGTTTGGCGTCCTCAGAACGGGAACTCCGACTTAATTTCTTAACTGGTAGCTTTCGGACAATCACTCCCGAGACCAGCGTCGCGGAAGGAGTCCGGCTAAACAAATCGCCGGAGCCGACTGGCGCCGTCCTTTCCGTTTGGGGCGGTCCTAAAGAGCGTGTTTTAAACCTCGGCTTGGGCGTGGGCACCTGGGTTTGGAGTCCCGCCTTCAGGCGGTTTTGGTGCCGGGCCGCCTAAAGGCGGGACTCCAAACCAAATTTTTAAAACACGCTCTAAGAGATTCTTGGATCATCTGTCTCATCGTCGCTCACTCCCGGGAGTCTGCGGCTCAGCTCCGCGTTCGACTAAATTGCGAGCGGAGCGAGGCCGACTGAAGTCCTGTAAGGACGACGAGAGAATAGCCCAGGCCCAGCGAGGCACGAGCGCCGGCCTGGGTAAGAGGCACAAAATGATTCCCTCTCTTTTTTCCAATCTGGTTTGGCGCGCTCGAGCGCGCCAAACCAGATTGGAAAAA
>DASRFK010000318.1:0-29981 GCA_035651635.1 Verrucomicrobiia bacterium
TGTGCGCGCTTTTGGCGTCGGCCAATTTCAGTTTGTGCTTAATGACGCCCCCGTCATCGCTGTGTTCAAAGAAATAGTAAATTCCTTCCTGTTCCATCAAGCGGCTGACAAAATTATAATCGGTCTCACGGTATTGGACGCAATGGTCCATGGTGCGATAGCTCGCGGTTAACGCCGGAGTGACATCATCAAAGCCGTGATCTTTAAAGACTTTCTTGAGGATTCCCGGCACGGTCATCTGCTCAGGGGGATCGGACATCGCGGCGTGGAAAATTCGGCAATCGGCAGTGCGGGTGAGGAACCAGAGCCAGGGCACAATGGTAGCCTCGTAGCGGTAAAAGCCCTGAGAGCGCGGCCGTTGCACGAACGAACTGACGTACCCGCTGAAAAATCGCTTCTCCGCTCCCCCGGAAGTTTTCGGCATGCGCCACCGGATGGTGACTCCTTTGCCGATGATGCTCAGGAAATCCACCTTGGGGTCATCACTCAACAAATCCGCCTTCATGACGAAGGGACGACCCAGCTGCTCATTTATGGTCAGGGCGCGCAGGAGGAGCTTGTCCTTGCCAAGCGGAGTGGCAATGGAGATCGATCGGTTGTCCTGGGTATATCCCATAATCAGATATTCGCCGGCGCGCCTATCATTTAATCAAAAGCAAAGGTGAAATCTTTGTCGGTTGCTCCGACGTGGACGCGGCTAATGGTGGAGCCGTTGGCCAGGCGATTCAAGAATTCGCGACCGATTTCGGGCAAGAGTGTATTGGTGACCAGGGCTTCGACCATGCGCGCGCCGCGTTCCAACTCCGAGCAGCGCTTACTGATCAGGTCCAAAACGCTTTGATCGTACGTGAAGAGCGCCTTTTGGTTTTCCATCACGCGCCGCTCGACGCGGCCCAGGTTGAGCTTGATAATGCGCTGCAAGACTTCCTTGCTGATTGGGTAATAAGGCACCACCAACAATCGGTTCAATAAGGCGTCGGGGAAAACCTTCGTCAGGGGAGCGCGCATGGCTTTCTCGAGGCCTTCAGCGCTGGGCATCAGGTCTGGGTCCTTGCACATGTTGATGATAATGTCCTGGGCCGCGTTGCTGGTCAGAATGATGATCGTGTTTTTGAAATCGATGTAGCGGCCTTCCGCATCCTCCATCCAGCCTTTGTCAAATACCTGGAAGAAAATCTCATGAACGTCCGGATGGGCCTTTTCCACTTCGTCCAGCAGCACGACGCTATAGGGCCGGCGCCGGACAGCTTCAGTGAGGACTCCTCCTTCGCCGTAGCCGACATAGCCCGGAGGCGAGCCTTTGAGCGTGCTGACGGTGTGGGCTTCTTGAAACTCGCTCATGTTGATGCCGATAAGGTTTTGTTCGCCGCCATAGAGGGCCTCGGCGAGCGTCAGGGCCGTCTCGGTTTTGCCTGTGCCGCTGGGGCCGACCAGCATGAAAACACCCACGGGCCGGTTGGGATTATCCAAGCGGGCGCGGCTGGTTTGCACACGCCGGGCGATAACTTCCAAGGCGTAGCGTTGGCCGATCACGCGCCGTTCGAGGATATCGGCGAGCTTGAGGACCTGTTCGATTTCGTTTTTGACCATCCGCCCGACGGGGATGCCGGTCCAGTCGGCAACGACGCTGGCGATGGCGTTGGCGTCCACGCCTGGAAAAATGAGGGGAGATTCACCCTGAAATAGTTTGAGTTTCTCTTGCTTCTTTTTCAGGTCAGCCAACAGCTTGTCACGTTCCTCGGGACTAATGGCGTCCTTGGGGGTGGCAGGCTTCATGGCGTTGGGGGCGGCGTCAATTGTGGAGCCGGCGGCCCGCAATTTGCCGCGCAGCTCAAGAATGCCCTCGACCATCTTCTTCTCATCGTTCCAATGTGCTTCCAGGGCCGCGAGTTTCTCCTTTTCCTTAGTCATCAGTTCCGCGATTTCAGCCTGGCGGGGCTGATGGTCCTGGCCCGTATCGGCTTCCCGAGTTAAAATATCCGACTCGGTCTGTAATGCTTGCAAGCGGCGACGGGAGTCATCGATCTCCGGAGGCACGGCGTGCTGGCTGACGGCGACGCGAGCGGCGGCGGTGTCGATCAGACTGACGGCTTTGTCCGGCAACTGACGGCCGGCGATATAACGGTGAGACAAGCGCACCGCGGCTTCAATGGCCTCGTCGAGGACCTGGACTTTGTGATGCTTTTCAAAAGGGATCATGACGGCGCGCATCATCCCAATGCACTTGGCTTCGTCGGGCTCTTCAACCTTGACGACCTGGAAACGCCGGGTGAGCGCGGGGTCCTTTTCGATGTGGCGCTTGTACTCGTCCCAAGTAGTGGCCGCGATGGTCCGGAGCGTGCCGCGGGCCAGGGCGGGCTTGAGCAGATTAGCAGCGTCGCTGGCGCCGCTGCCACCGGCGCCCATCAAAGTGTGGGCCTCGTCGATGAACAGGATAATGGGCTTGGGGGAGGCTTGAATTTCATCGATGACACCGCGCAATCGCTGCTCGAATTCACCTTTCATGCTCGCGCCGGCCTGCAACAAGCCGACATCGAGCGAGCGCACGGTGACCTCACGCAAGGAGGGCGGAACGTCCCCGGCTAGAATGCGGTGAACGAATCCTTCGACGACGGCCGTTTTACCGACGCCGGCCTCGCCGGTCAGGATAGGGTTGTTCTGCCGGCGGCGCATCAGGATATCAACGCATTGGCGAATTTCCTCGTCGCGTCCGATGACCGGATCGATTTCGCCTTTGCGCGCCTTATCGCTCAGGTCGACGGTGAAGCGCTTCAAAGCCTCCTGCTTGCCCATTTCCGCTGGAGGGATGGCCCCGCTTGTTTCGCCGGCGGATGCCCCGGCGCTCAAACCGGAGCCATCACTGGCGCGCAACGCGTCCTCGGGAGAGCCGGCGACGATCTGGATAAAGTTATCGGTTAAGGCCTCGAGTTTGATCTTCGAAAGCTCTTTGGAGATGGCGAGGAATTTGTGGCGCAAGTCGCCGTTGAGAAATCCAACGATGAGATGGCCGGTGCGCACTTGGGAGTCGCCGAACATCAGGGTGCCATAAACCCAGCCGCGCTCGATGACCGAAGGGATGTCGGAAGAGAAATCTGAAATGGAGGAAGCCCCGCGGGGAAGACGATCGAGCGCAGAGATCAAGTCAGCCGCCAGGCGGGAGGAATCGATTTGAAAGTGCTTGAGGATATGATGGATGTCCGAGTCCTGCGCCTGGAGCAATTGGTGAAGCCAATGGATGGTCTCGACATAGGGATTGCCTCGCATTTTGCAAAAGATGGTCGCGCCCTCGATTGCTTTGTAACCAAGACTGTTGAGTTTGCCAAAAAGAGTGGAGCGTTTGATTTCTGCCATAGCGTGTCAGGAGTTGAAGGTGACTGTTTCGTCGGGCGGCGGGTTGAGGATCAGGTCGGCGGCGTCATGGGCCGGTGGACCGGTTTGCAGCCAACTGGTCCAGCCCAGACGGGTCGAGCGGCCCAGGCAAATCGGCGGAACTTCTTCGGCGCGCAGAACCAGTTGAACGTCCCAGAAGAAATGCTGGCCGCAATAGTTAAGCACCCAAAATTTGAGCTGATCGAACGCGTCGCCCTCGGGCAACATCCGTTCGTAGTCAGCCAGGCTCATCGGGCCGAATCTGAGGCGGAAACTCAATTGGCAGTCCCAGAACCTGGAGCCGACGATGGCGTTCACGCCGAGGCTGCCGCTCTCGGGTGAATCGCCGAGGCGGCAGATACTGTCCGGGGGCAGCGTTAACCAGCGGCCGGCAAACGGCTGGACCTCGGCGGGGATGTGGAAGTAAGTGCGCAGGATGGCTTCGAGTCCTTCAGCATTACGGGTTTGACAGGACAGGCGTCCGGCGAAAAAGAGTTTGGCCAGGTCGGGGACAGAATCACGGTTCTGCAGGGCTTCCATGCCCACGCCGAAGAAGCTGCCGATAAAGGTCGCGTACCTTTGCTCGGTGGGACGGTCCAAATCGACGGACTTCTGGTTGGCCGCCCAAGCGCGATAAAAAAGGGAAATTAAGCGGTGATGGAAGAGGTTGAAAAAGGCGGTGATGGTGGGATCTTTATGGTGCAACTCGCGTTCCAAAACATACTCGGTAATATGCGGCGGCATCGGCGCGTTGGGGCCAAAGAGGCCAAAGAAAGTGACGGCCATCCGGGGCACAGAATCAGAAGGATTGGCCCAGACGGAGTCCAGGGCAGCCGGAGCAAACCGCAAGGAGGGTTTCTGCCAAAAACGCACGGGATCTTCGGACGGCCCGAAGGAAAAGCCGACTCGGGGCAAATCGGGGCGGCGGCTCTCGATCAACCTCACGGCGAGGAAAAAATCGAACGCGTACGGGCGTTTGATCAATTCGTCGATCAAAGGATGTGGCGAATTCCCATTCGAGTCGGCCATCGCATAATTTCTCCGCGTTGCTTAGTTCGCACGACTGTCTCGGTGAAGGAGTTCAAGGAGACGTACTTGGCAAAGAACTGTTCCAGGACGGCGCCCAGGATAAACACGCCCGTACCCTCGAAGGCAACCTCGTCGAAGGTGAGGACGATTTCCAACCCGCGTGCAAATGAAATGGGACCCGGCGCCGCCACGCGCCGAACGATGGGTTTGGAGTGGACCGTCAGCAGCCCGTCGATTTGGCGAGCACCCAAATGATCCTTGTCTTCGATATACAATTTCAGCAGGTCGCGCAAACCGGCGGCCCCCTCGGCGCCTTTGGCCGAGTCAACCAGGGTAAGGTAATTGAGGGATAGGTGGCTGATGAGTCTCCAAAAGAAACGGCCTTGAGTTGCCGAGGGCTTGGGGAGAGTGGGCCCGGTCACGCAGCGGACGGCATTGACGGGAGCGCTCAGGCCCATGGAAAAATCCGTGCGCCCCACACCGATGGCCATTTGGATGGGCAGATGCCGATTAGTACACAGGGCTTTAATGCCCAACTCGCGAAGCTTGTTATTGTAGGGAGCGCTATTCGCATCGACCAGCGACAGGAAAAGTTCGGTTCCGGCATACGAAGATTTTTTGCCAGATAAGCGCTCGCTGGCGCTCAACATGCGGGGTGCACGATTGCAAGTATAATAGGCGCCCGGACCGGAATCGGTGTCTTTGGCCAGGTAGAAGGGCCGAAATTCCTGTTCCTCGCCCGGATTGGCGCCGTACCCCACGACGGATTCCAATTCGAAGATTTCGAAGTCGGTGGTGCGATTGCGGTCTGGAACCACATGGAATTCATAAAACCCCTCGGAGAGGGAGATGCGGTCCAGAACCTTGGAGAACAGGTTGATCGCGGGGGTGCAGAATAGTTCAAAGCAGGAGCTGTCGATCCTTCGCTCCAGGGCGGTTTCCTGCTCCTTAAGCGGGATAATGACGTCAATCTGATCGCCTTTGCAGCGTTTAGCGCCCTCAGCCAAACCGGCCAGTTGGAAGAACAGATACCGTTGGGGCAGGGCAAAATATTCGCGGAGCAGACGGTACCCTTCGAATCCACGGGGACTGGGGGGGAGCAAGGCCTGTTCGGGAGCGAAGCCGACGCGCCGAACATAGCTGGCTGGCTGGCTGGCCAGTTGCTTGCCGCGGTCGGTAACCGACTGCAAGACGAGGCCGAGACGACGGGAGAAGATTTGTTCGTAGATTGTTCCAGCGAGTTCGTCGGCTCCGCGCGTATAGAAGGTCAGGCTTTCGAGGTTAATCTTCTCCAAAGGCTGCCCACCCGTGGTCTGCAAGCGGATCCGCAAAGCGGCGCGGGCGTTGAATTCCGGCGGCAAATTCAACTCCTGAATATCGCGCGTAAAATAACGGGCTTCCAGGACCCGCAAAGGCAGGAGAGTCACATCGTGGGCCGTTTGAAATACGCAGGGGGTGCGTTCGCCCTTGCCCAGATTACTTTTGAGTGAAGTGCCGCGCGGAATGGGCACTCCGGCGGCCAAGGCCGGCTGTTGCGGATCGATCTCGAACCGGACGACGGCCATGGAGGGAACGGGCGAAAGGTAATGAGGATAAACCGTTTCGAGCAGGGCTTGGGTAAAACGCGGGAATTCAGCGTCGAGTTTCAGGTGGACCCGCGCCGCGAGCCAGGCAAAGCCTTCGAGCAATCGTTCGACATAGGGATCAGGACAGACTTCTTTGGCGTCGCGGTCGATGGCCAGGCGGCCGGCAATTTTGGGATATTCACGCGCAAACTCCCCTGCCATTTCCCGTAGATGCCGCAGCTCGGTGTTGTACAGACTCAGCAAACGTTCATCCATGCGGTCAGGCTCCCAGGGTGCAGAATCCACCCTCGATGTCCAAGAGAGTCTTGATGTGCAAATGCTCGGGCAGAGGGCTGGCCCAAAGGTCACCTTCGACGTCCAAGGCGACGAGGTTTCCCTCGATCCGGGACCGGACCTTAAGAGTGCCGTTGATGATCCGCGGCTCGAAAATATACAACGCCTCGGTCAGTTGGCGTTCGAGCTCGCGCATCGAGAGCATCATAACGCCGAAAAGATGGCGTGTGCCAAAGTTGATCACCGAACGAAACGCATCAGGATAGTCCTCAAGGCTGAACGCACATTGGCCTTCTTGGGGAAGATGCGCGCTGGACCCGAAGAGCCACTGCAGATCGCGCAGCACACCCTGGCGATAGCGTTGAATCGAAATGACCCTTTGTGCCCGGCTCTCCTGCGGGTTGTTCGGCTCGTCGTCGGTCAAACGGTCGAGGAGGCAAGGCTGAAGTTTTTCGATGACACCAAGCTCAGGCATACAATCGACCCGGAAAATCGGTGGGCTGGCTCATAGCTGGGCGAAATCGAGGAGCCGGCATTGCAGCAAAGGATGTTCGGCCTCCTCGGTGACCAGTATGCGCTGGCCCAAACCGATGAAGGTGTCTTCGGGCATTTCTTGCCACTCGGTTTTGCGCGCGAGCCGCAAAGCTCCGTCGGCGGCGGCTTCGGTAAGAGCATATCGAGTGGGAATATGGCCCGAGGCCTCACCGCCGTTGGTCCAGACAAATTGGGCGGGCACCCAAATGAGGTCGCGCAAATCCGAGGGTGCCGGCAGGGCGATGCGGCGGATGCGGCAAAAAGGGACCCAATAGTATTTACCGTCGAGAATCAGCTCGAGGATCGGGCCGAGTCGCGAATCGGCATCAGCAATCCAGCTGAATGGTTTGCCGTCCAACGTTCCCGCACTGGCGGGAGCGGCTTCGAAGGCTTGCTGCCGAAGTTTGGCCGCGGCGCTAAACTCACCGCGCCCGATATGTTCCAGCGCCTTAACCAGGAGGCCGACCCACTCCAGAGGCTCGCCGAAGATCAACGGAGTAAGTTTGCCCTCAAACACGCCTCGCCGCAGCGCTTCACATTGGATCACCGGTTGAAAGATCTGCGCCAGCATCATCGTGTCGGGGTCTATTCCCGCGATGACCTGCAGTTGCACCAAGGCTTTCGACCAATTCCCCAGAAGACAATGAAGCTGAAACAGAAAGATCCGCAGCTTCGGGTCCTCGGGACGGGCGCGGATCTCGTTCTGCAGTTCGATCAAGGCGTCATCGGGCGCTCCGGCGGCAAGTCGCTCCTGGGCGGTCATGACGTTGGGCCGAAATAGGACGGCACGACCGTTGGTTCGGCCAGCATTAACGCTGGGCCTTGATCTGATTGGTAGTTTGCGTTCACATGTTTGCGGAGCCCAAAACCCAAACTGCGTCCAAAGCGCCTAATCTGGCAGCACCCCAAATCCGGTGCCTTGCCAAAGGCCTGGAAAATTCACATTCACTGTGGCGTCGGGAGTAGAGCCGGGAGCAGCCGGCGCGCCTCCATTGGCGGCGGGGGCCAAAGCGGGCGCGGCCGGAGTGGCGCCGGGCGCATCACCCGCGGACGTTTGGCCGTCGCCTGAGGATTGGGACGCAGCATTGGAGTCACTTTCATGATGATTTTCCATTGCGTCGGTGCACTCGCCGTTAACATCAAGCAGCTCCCCGGTCCGAGGGTCTGTGCGAAAATAGCAAAACTTCACCTTATCGAATTCGAAAGTAATGCTCTCGGCGGGCTCGGGCTCGGACATGGATATGCCATAGCGGATGATCCGCACGCCAAAATAGACCGCCTTGGCGCAAGCGACCTTTTCTCCTCCGGCGGGCCGGCAAACCTCGACGGTGACTTGGTCAATGATGCCGGTCTGGGGTTTGCCATCTTCGATGAGAGGGCGGCCAATACTGTTCATGGCCGCTTTAATACATTCCCGGAACAACTGGGTGCTGGCCCAGTCCACACGTTTCTTCAGCGTGACTGACTTGAAAGTAGAGGCAACTGCTTTCGTGGGGGAGTCGGCGGAGTCATCAGCCTGTTGCGGGCTGGCCATGTCAAAGCCGCAATCCCGCAATTCACACCACCACCAATGCTTGGCATCCGTGGAGTCGCCCTCGATATCAGGCAGATCCGGGTCGTCGTCATCCTCGCCGAATTTGATATAAACGTCGTTAGCCATCTTCTAGAACGATCAGCCTTGGCCACAATCGACGAGGAACCTTGGCCACCCCGCAGGTCGAACCCGGGAGGGCAGCGGGCGGTTAGTCGTCGGAGGCTTGTTGGTTTCCTACGTCTGCGTCCGCCATCGCCCAACTGACCGAGAGAGGTCCATATTTGAGGCGGTCGCCCCCCGTCGCATTATCGGTCCAATAACTGGTCATGGCCACCTTCTCGTAAGTGAACTCGATATCTTCAGAAGGCAGCCCTTCGGTAGTCAGGTTAAGTTTGCAGCTCTTGAGGTGGACATCATCGAAAGTGATCTCGATAAAAACCATTTTCACGTCCCCATCAGTCCCGCCCGCCCGGCAGGCGTGCAACACGACCTGTTTGATTTTTGAGGCATCCCGGCATGCCTTCATAAGGCTGATGGACATCAGATCCGAGCTCTTGGAAAAACTGATCGGATCAAAGGTCATTGGCCCGCTTCGCCCACCTTCGGTCTTGGTTTTCTTTGTCGGTTTCACCTGACCGTTGGTGGTGTTTTTATCGGTTTTGGGCTTTTCTTCCCCGGAGGAATCATCCTTTCCGGGGAACCCGAACCCAAAATTGAAAGATCTGATCGTGATCCAGCCATCTTCCCCCGGGTGCATATCGTCGGTGGACTCCCCGGTGTATTCCCCGGGGTCGCCGACGAATCTCAGGTAAACATCAGGTAGATCGGTAGGCATGCAGACCTGGCGAATGGCAACCGCGCTCCCGACAGGGAGAAATGGCCGGCACGGTCAAGGTTTCTTAATCTTTCGGATCGTCGGGCAGAAACTTATTGAAATCCTGAAGACCAGTTGCTTCGACGTTTTTGATGGTGGTCCAGCCGAAGCGCTTCAACTGGCCAGTTCCCGCGCCGGTGTCGTGTTTGGTCAACTGATAGATGTATTCACAGCGGCCGTAGTTGAATTCCAAAGATTCCTTGGGCAATTCTTCACCGCTGCCGGTGATGCCGCACTTGGTAATGACGCAGTGATGGAAAACGACCATGGCATATTTAACGGTGCCTCCCTCGGAAGTGCCTCCCGCGCGATAGAGATGGAGGACGATGGATTTAACGTTCGTGCCTTTGCAGCAGTACTTGACCAAATCGACGGTGGCAGTGTCGATGCCTTTGCTGGCAGTGAAAACATCGAAATTGGCGCGACCGACGGTAGCGCCGCCGCCGTCACTGCGAGAGGTCGTGACCGGCATGGAAACACCGAAGCCATAATCCGTAATCTCAATCGCCACGTCCGGCTGGCCACCATCTGGCACGGAGGTAGACTCACCTTTAATGCCCGAAGAGCCGTGAAAAACCAAATATGCATTGAACGCCATAAACTATCTCTTTCCTTTCCTGGTTGTTATTGTTGTTGAACGTTAGGGAAAATCGGGGCGGGCCGTAAACGAAACGGCAGCCCCAATTCACCGGGTTATTTTTTGTTAGCGGGTAGTTTGGATACGAGCCGGAGTGACACCGTGAGGCCTTCGAGTTGATAATGAGGCTTGAGATAAAACTTCGAGGAGTAATAGCCCGGGTTACTCTGATCTTCCTCAACGACGACCTGTGCTTCAGAAAGTGGGAACTTTGCTTTGGTCTCCTCTGAGGCAGTGGGGTCGGAGGTGACAAAGCCGCTAATCCATTTATTAAGCCAGGTTTCCAAGGTTTCCTTGGTGGCAAAGCCGCCGATTTTGTCGCGGACCATGCATTTGAGATAATGCGCGAACCGGCACGTAGCGAAGAGGTAAGGCAGGCGTGCGGCGAGGTTGGCATTGGCGGTGGCATCCGCGTCGTCGTAAACAGCGGGCTTTTGCAGCGATTGCGCCCCGACGAAGACGGCGAAGTCCGTGTTCTTCCAGTGGGAGATGGGCATCATGCCGCAATCGGCCAACTCCTTCTCACGCCGGTCGGTGATGCCGATTTCGGTCGGGCACTTCATGTCGACGCCACCGTCATCCGTGGGGAAGGAATGGACGGGCAAACCCTCGACCATGCCACCGGATTCAGCACCCCTGATGCGGGCGCACCAACCGTACAGCTTAAAGGCGCGGGTGATATTGGTGGCCATCGAATAGGCCGCATTGGTCCAGACATACTTGGTGTGATCGGCCCCGGCGGTGTCTTCTTCAAAGGCAAACTCGTCGACCGGCGAGGTTTTGGCGCCGTAGGGTATGCGCGCCAGCACGCGAGGCATAGTCAGGCCCAAATAGCGCGCGTCTTCCGATTCGCGCAGCGATTTCCAAGCGGCATATTCGGGGGTGCCGAAGATCTTGGCCAGGTCGCGCGGATTGCTGAGCTCCTGCCAGGTCTCCATATTGAGCAAGGAGGGAGCGGCGGCGGTGATGAACGGCGCATGAGCAGCGGCGGAAATCTGGGCGATGCCAGCGAGCATCTCCACATCCGGGGCGGAGTGGTCGAAGTAATAGTCGCCCATTAAGCAGCCGTAAGGCTGGCCGCCGGGCATGCCGAACTCTTCTTCGTACAGTTTCTTGAAGAGGGGGCTTTGGTCCCAAGCGGTGCCCTTAAACTTTTTGAGGGTCTTGGACACTTCCTTCTTGGAGATATTCATCACCCGGATCTTCAGGTTCTCTCCGGTCTCGGTGTTGTTGATCAGGTAATGCAGGCCGCGCCAGGTTCCTTCCAGGCTCTTAAAATCCTGATGGTGAAGGATCAGATTGACCTGTTCGGTGAGTTTTCGATCGATTTCGGCGATGATGGCCTCGATCGTTTTGATGGCATTGTCGGAAACGAGAGTGGAAGCGGCCAGGGCCTGCTCGGCCAAGGTTTGGACGGCGAGCTTGACGGCGCTTTTGGCTTCGTCGCTCTTGGGTTTAAATTCCTTGGTCAGGAGTGCTTCAAACTCGTTAAGTTCGGCTGTTGCTGCCGCCGGTTGCGCCTGTGCTTGTTCAACGGGGTCTGGCATATATAAATGGTACTTCTTTGGTTACGAGTGCGGGTTCAGGATGCCGCCGGTTCAGCCGGCTTGGGGGAGGCGGCCAACGATTTGAGCAGTTCAGGGTCCTGCAGGAGTTTGCCGACAAGGTCCTCGGCTTTGCCTTTGCCATCCATGTAGGTCAGCAAATTGGCCAATTGCGTCCGGGCGGTGAGGAGTTTATTGAGCGAATCGACCTTGCGAGCCACCGCAGCCGGCGAAAAATCGTCCATTGATTCAAACCTCATTTCGACGCTCAGGTTGCCCTCGCCCGTCAGCGTATTGGGCACCTGGAATGCAACGCGCGGTTTGCACGACTTAAGTCGTTCGTCGAAATTGTCGACGTCGATATCCAGAAACTTCCGATCGGCCACATCGGGCAGAGGCTCGGCCGGTTTGCCCGACAGATCGGCCATCACACCCATGACGAACGGAAGCTCGACTTTTTTTTGCGCACCGTAGAGTTCAACATCATATTCGATTTGAACGCGGGGGGCGCGGTTGCGGGCGATGAATTTCTGACTGCTTGCTTTGGCCATAATCGTTCTTTAGTTACGTCGGTACTGACAATCCCGATTACTCTGTTAGTCGTGTGGAATCTGGCATTATTTTTAATCTCAATGGGTGGTCGCCGTCAACATATTTCGCTAATGGTTTTCGTACGGATTTCGTATCCGCAAAGCACCCGACTGACGCTCAGGGGGCGCGCATTGACACAAACCAGACCACGCTTTAGGCTGTTGAAAGAGTACATATGACCGTCGAACAGGCCGAAGCCGTCCTCAGTCCCACCGGGGTGACCATCGCCCTTCAGCATCGATTCGCTTTTGACACTGGTACCATTTTGCGCCTGGACAATTACGCGATGATCAACATTTTCGATGACGGGCGCTATTATATACAGGGAGAAAACATCGAATCTTTGGTGGCTCTGTTCCGCGCGACGGAAGAACCTTGGGACCCCGAGACCTGGTCAGGCGAACTGCCCCAACAAGGCCTCCCGCCAATTTTCCCTCTCTCCTGAGGCAGGCGATCCGGCTTCAGGCGCCATCCGATCAAGCCATCGGCTTTGTACCATCCCACGCAATTTGGTGGCTCAGGAACCAAGCTCTTTGAGAAGTTTGGCCAGGTCCGGGTCAATTTCCGGCTCGGCGTTGTCGCCGGCAACAGCTTCGGGCTCGGCGGCCACCGGTTGAGTTTCCTCGTTGAGGCTCGCCAAGAGCTTATCCAGTTCGGGATCACCGGCCTCGGCCTGAGGCTCTGGGGCGGGAGGCGTTTCGGTGGTTTCGGTCGAAGACTCAGTTGCAGCGGGTTCACCGACCGTTTCAGCCCGCTCAGGCGATGAGGTCTCCTGAGGCGAGCTCTCCTCCTCGGGTTCCGCAGGTTTGGCAGAACGAGCCGGAGTGGGGCTCGGAGGAGAAGACTCCGTAACTGGCTGCCACGGACCGCGCAGCAAGCCGCCCGTGAGGGAGCCGAATCCCGCTAACCGGACTTCTGGACGGCCTTTGATCGAAAGCAGGGGAACAAAGCCATGTTTGATCACCAGCTCGGCTGCCTTGGAGCTGAGCATTCGTTCGGTGCAAGGCAGAGCGGTCTGGTCGCCGTCCGGGTCGGAATAATAATAAAAGGGCATCTCGCCTAGACTGAGGACAGAGCCGGGTTTCATTTTGGAGCCTTGTTGCGAGAAGGTGGCGCCCAGCAATAACCCGGCAATTACCGCCGGGTTACCCCAAAGCATTCCACTCAAGCCGGCTTGCGGCGTGAACTCCTCAAAATCGAATGATTCAATCGGGTCCGTGCGTTCGCCGTAGGGCGCCCGCAGCAGGAATCGCGGCACCGCCAAAGCCAGGTAAGCGGCTTCTGGCATTTCAGCCAAAGCGCCCCAAGCCTGCTTGATCAACGGGTGGAGATCGCCAGGCTTCGTCTCAAGACAGCTGCTTCCCACGCCGGCCACGAAGGCGGTTTGGCTTTGAGCCACAATTCGCGCTAACCGGCCGAGCAACTCGGCGTGCGGAGGTGTTTGTTCAAAGGTATAATTGCCGATGACCAGAGCTAACGGTCCTTGAGCTGCATCGAGAGCCGGTTGTTCGACCAATATTTTATAGAGTCCGGAATTCTCCAGCGCATCTGCTTTGCTGAGGTCGCCGGCGATCTCCTCGGCGGTAAGGTCATAGAGGACAATTTGCAGGTGCTCGTCGGTTTCGAGGCGTCGCACCAACATGTCGACCGAACGCCACAGTCCCTCAAAGCACTGAAAATCCGGGTGATGCAACACCGAGCGCATGGTCGCGGCCAGTGCCGAATCGACCGTTTCCACCAGTTCATCCTGGCGGGGGTCCTTGGCTGGAACGACATAGGGTCCGACGGCCTGCTTGAGCATCTCGGCAATGGGAGTCGAAGACTTGGCCACGACGGTTGGAGCGCCGATTAATCGGGCGAAATCGCTCAATTTGCCATTCGCAGGAATGGACGCACCCCGTGGCCGGAAGCGGGGAGTTCGGACCGCCTTGGTTCCGGCCCAAGCCTGAAGTTCCTTGGCGGCCTTGGCAAAAGTGGAGGGTGTTTTGAGGCGTTGCCGCAGGCCGGCCATTTCACTGAAGATGGGCAGATTGTTAAAAAGCTGGTCGGGGTGCAGATCATCCATCGAGTTAACCGCCAGCTCGATCACCGCGCCATCGGGTCCGAGCGGCAAACGCAGCTTGACGCCAAACCGCTTCAGCACCGCGTCCAAATTATCACAGTCGACTTTCAGCGGTTTGCGCGCGGCCAGCGCGCCGCCCGTGTCGAGTTTGCCGGAATTGGCCCGGCCAGAAAAATCCCCGAGCAAGGCCATGCGAAAGCTGCCGGATTTGCGCGGTGCGGGACGAGAAGCGGCCGCACGCATCGAGCCGAAATTCACTTCATAGGCCATAATTGTCCTTTTGAGGAAGGCACTTTAATCGGGCGGCAGCACCGGTATGGCGTTGCGTCATTTGTCGGTTTTGGCTCCGGTAATTACCTGGAGCTGCCCCAAAGCATCGGGAGTCAAGTCGGTCATAATGGTCATGAAATCAGCGTCAACCAATCGCTGGGCCCGCTGGAGAATCAGCGGCACGGGGCTGGACGGCTCGTTTTGACGATAGAAATCGCAGATCAAACCCAAGGCTTTGACCACGTCAGCCCGGCTCTGAATGGTGCCGGACATGCCTGGCCCGCCTGTTCCGGCCGTTCGAGTGGGACCCGGGGCGGCGGTGGAACCACTCTCCTGCGCTTCCGCGGGGGCTCCCGAAGCCGCAGTGTAAGGCTCGACGGCCCGCTTCATTTCCGTCAAGGCCTTGGTCAGCGCGTCAAAATTAACGCCTCGCCCCGCGCCGAGAGTCATATCTAAAAAACTCTCGATGGCCTGGGCATGGCCCAGCGCGGCATCCGCCAAACCTAAAGTAACTGTCGCCGCCTCCGGCCCAGCATCTCGAAAGGCTGCCTGGATCTGATTGAGATCCGGGCCGGCGCCTGAAGCGGCGCCCTCGGCTGCTCCTTTATCGACCTTTTCTTTAGCATCGAGAACCTGGCGCAGGGTAATGCGTCCCATCGCCGGGGAGTTACACACTACCACACCGGTTACCTCCAGTACGAACGCGGGACTCGAGAGATTATTAAGTATGTTGAGCCGCTCGGTTGGGTCGTTATTATCATCGGGATCGAGCTTGGGAAAAATGTCCGGCCAGTACATCTCGGTCAAACCGCGAGCGACGGCGATGCCATCGCGCAGGCCTTCCAAGCCGCCGATTTTCAAGAGCGCGCGGGTCAGAATGGTCGCGGCGCCAAGATGCTTGGATTGCGACAAAACTTCGAGGGCGGATTCGCGCACCTCTTTCCAATCCGGTTCTTCGGCGGGACTGAACTGCGTCTCGGGTTTGCCGCGCGCCAAGGATTCAAGATTTTGGAAGGAAGGGTGATAGGTAAAGTCTTCCCCACATGGCTTGTCCGGCGCAACTGGCTTGAGCAGGTCTTCAACGTTGATCATAAAGGTGGTTGGGTTCCGGAATTTGTCAGTCGTTCACATGGCCGGCCGGGTTCAAAGCCAGGGTCAATGATTGTCAGTTGAGGCCAAAACGCAGCGAAACCCACAACTAAGCGATTTTGCATCTGGCGGCAGGGCGCGATCGTAGTTGTCGTTGCTGTTAAAGGCGCCACCCTTGAGCAACTTTTGATCGCCGGGCTGATCGTCCAAGCACCATTCCCAAAGATTACCCAGCACATCGAACAACCCAAGCTTGTTGGGCGGCCCGGACTGCCCGACGACGGTGGGTTCTTTGCGCCGGGCGGTGCCATTAGGGAGTTCCCCAAAAGTTTGTCCGGCGGAGAATTCTTTCCATTGTTGTTCGGTCGGCAAGCTGTAGGACTTGCCGGCGGGCAGTGAACTACGCTCCAGCTCAGTAAGTTTGCGAGTGAATTCAATGGCGTCATTCCAAGTAACTTGTTGAACCGGCTGGCGATCGTTGAGCCACTTGGGATTGCTGGGGTTAGTCTTCATGACCTGATAGTACTCCGCCTGGGTGACTTCATATTTGCCGACCCAGAGACCCGAAGGCAACAACACCAAAACCATCCCGATGCTGTTGGTCATTTGGGTGGGTGCACCGTCGGGGGAGTGGGCCGTCGCGGTCGTCACCGCCGGGGCGGTGGCCAGGGTCGCAGAGACTAACTGAGTTTTCGCGGGTGAGTCGGCTAGAGGCGCGGCTTTGTTTTGCTCCGCGATTTGCTTCGCCAAGGCGGCCTGCTTCTCCGCTTCGACCCGAGCAGTTTCGGCGGCCTGACGCTCTTTTTCTTTGGCCGCTTGCGCGAGCCGTTTTTGATTTTCAAGCTCGGCGGCTTGCGCAAGCTGTCGTTGCCTTTCCTTCTCGGCCGCCGCTTCGGCTGCCCGTCGGTCCTTCTCCTTGGCGGCAGCAGCAATTTCTGCCTTGAGCCGCGTGGCTGCTGAAATGGCCTCCGACTGTTTCTTTTCTTCGGCCTGGCGAGCGGCTTCCGCGGCGGCGTCGGCCTTGGATTGGGCGGTCTCGACAATTGGCTGGTTGGTCGCCGGCGGAGTGGCGCCCGGGTTCTGCCGGTTCGTGGCCGCCATCAGCGGATCGGCTTTCGCAGACTTCGAATCGACTGGACCCGAGGAGGAGCTCAGTTTGGGTAGAACGAACAGAGCGGCGGCGCCGGCCAAAACAACAATCGCGCCAACGCCGAGCCACTTAAGCCAACCGCCTTTGGCCGGGGCCGAAGCCGGCGCCACCGAGGCCGAGGCTGGGGTGAGATCCGGACGGGTCGTTTCGCCCCGTTGGAAAGCCTGCAGGAAGGCAGTGGCTTTCGTGCGGAAATCCTCCTCCAGCTTGTAGGGCACTTCGCTGACCAATGGCACTGCTTTAGGCGTCGCGCGCAGACAGAACAGTTCATGCGATTCCGGCTCTCCGACGGTGACGTCGACCCAATCCGCGTCCAACGGCAGGGTGAGCAAGAGCGGCACCGAAGCATCCACCTGCACGAGGAAGAAACGGCTCCAAAAGAGCAGGGCTTCTTCGACGCCCGAGGCGGCGCGAGGCACGCGGATTTGCTGGACCCGAATGGAAGCTGGACTAGTGCGGACATTGAAAACCCCCGGGGCGAAAGCGCCCAACTGACCGTGGATCTGGTACAAAACACGCAGGAAGCCCTCCTGGCCGTTTTGACCCGGGTTGAGAATACGGTGCAGTGCCTCCGGGCTGACCGGAGTGTTTTCGCCGCGGCCGTCAGCGGCCTGGACGGCCTCGCGCAGGGCAGCGCGTTTTCGGGCGAGCAGCGAGCGCACGTCGGCGGCCGAGGTGGTTTGAACGCAGCCTTGCTCCAACTCAGCCAGCACGGGCAGGGCCTGTTTGAGGATCCAGCCGAGGGGTACACCGATGAAGTGCAGGCAGACTACCATCGGATAACGCTTGCGCCCTTTCCCGTCACTGGAAGACCACATTCTGCCCACGAGCACCTGGCCTGACCGCTGCCAAACGAAAAGATGGTTGAAAGCGGGAACTTGTTGAGCCGGCTCAAGCTTCTCCCAGGCGCCGGAATCGATTTGCCCGCCAATGCCATTTACATATAAGAGCAGTTTGGCAAAATTCAGGCTCTCGGTCTCCAGCCCCAAGTCCTCGACGTGGTCATCCCAACCCGGGTGTTTGCCAAACGCAGCCACGGCTACGAAGCGACCCGACGGATTGAACCGCCGCGGATCCTCAAGCAAAAATTTTTTGAGGAAGTCGCTCATGCGAAAATCAAAGTATCGGGCTCATGAAGCGGGCCATTGATCCAGTTCCGGCAGGACGCTCTCAAACTTTAATTTCAGTCGGATTGTTCCTTTGGCGCCGGGAGCCGTAACGGGGATTCTAACCCACCAGGTTTTTGGATCGGTCTTGTCGCGTTCACCTTTGAATTTATGGATCAATTCGAGCGGGCCCCAGTCACCGGTTTGAATTGCCTTTGAGGTCGGAGAATCAGGGGTGTTCACATTTTTGATGTGTCGCAGTTCGAACTTCTGTTGCACCGGGACATCGCCCATTTTCTGGTCATCAGGCCCCCCGGTCCGGGTGGCCTCGCCGGGGCCGCCGTCAAAGACAATCTTGAGATCGCGCCAGGTCCCCTGCCATTCGTCATCTCCCCTGGTGCTGTCGGTGTTAGCCGCAAGTGAAATACTGCACGTGCCGAGGATTCCCTCATCACCCATGAGTGCCTTGGTAATGGCCTGTTGGCCGCCAACGCTGGCCACAAAAGACTTCCACGTAGACGAGTCGTGCGGCGCATATTTTTGGAAATTGGTGGAAGCCAGATCTTCAGAGATGAATTTGAGCTGTTTCCAGGCGGACTTAAACGCGTCGGGGCTGACGCGATGATCCAAATCACGGGTTAAAGGAAAACCCGAGCCAAAACTTGTGAGGGCCTGCCCCTGGCTGAGGTAGGCGTCGAAGAACTTTCCGGTCTGTTTACGCTCGACGAGTTTGAGTTCGTAAGCGACGGCAGCAGCGACTTCATTGCTGAGCTTTCCGGCGTAGAGGCCAACCTCGCTTCGCATCGCGCCAACCTTGTCATTCAGGTACTTGTCCAAAACATCGCCCTTGAATCCGATCAATTTCGCGTTTGCGAAGGGATCGTCATCCATGAGTTTTTTTGCCCGCGCGTAAAGATCGGCGCGTTTGCGGAAAGCATTATCGGCCAAACAGGTCTCATCGAGTTTTTGAAACTCCTTTGGATCGGCGCCGGCAAGCAAGCTGGCGACGCCATTGCTGAGGTGTTCCTGGATCTGGTCAAGACGCTCCTTAATCTCTTTGAAAAGCGGATAATCCTTGTTCGCGGCGAGGGCGGTGTCATTGACGGCCCGGATCCGTCCCAAGGCGGCCCCGGCACTGCTGGTCAGGCCATCGCGGAAGGCGCGTTGCGCGTTTGTTAGCGAGACGCCGCCGGCGAACAGACTCTCGTGGGAGGCCTTCGTGACAGCCTCATCCAGGGCTTTGCTGGCTTTATCGACTTCATCCGCTGCCTGGCGGAACTGTGTGTCTACGTTTTGTTTCGCAGCAGTGAACAGGTTGTCTTCGTTCTGGGAGAACGGCACAACCGAGTCGCGCAAAGATGAAATTTGGCGCCACTGCTCCTTGTAAGTCTGCAGACCGTTGGTCGCGTTGCGGATGAACAATTCCAAGCCGGCGTTGATGCCGGAGTTAATCGCCAGGTTGTTGGTTCCATTGCGGCCCCCACTGAGCCAACGCGGCGCCCAGGAACCCTTGGCCGTGTCATTACTGGTGTAGGTCCACGCCATGGCGGCAATCAGGTTGGTGTCCGGCGCAACGTCCTGTCCGGCAATATAGTTTTCCAGCGAGCTGAGAAAGGCTTTGGCGCGGTCGGGGGTTACGGTTCCATTGTTGGTCGGAGTAGTGCCGCGTGACAGGACGTCGGCCTCAAATTGAATGAGCGTTGCCAGAGCATCTGGCTCGCGCTGAGCCGAACCTGGATCGCTGGAGTCGGCACGGGTCATTTTCTGACGGGTGGCCTCCAGCAGAGGCCGCACGATGCCCGACTCAAAGACAATCCGCTGCGCCTTGTGGCTGTTACGGTTGTACTTGTCAGCCAAGCCGGGGAACATCAGGTTTTTCTTGAGTTGCTTCTGCGCCAACTCGACCAAGGTAAGATGAAACTCGCCCAGGGTGACCGTCTTGTTATCGATCGTGAGCGCATTGGTGGAAATGGCGGGCATAAATGAGCCGTCGCCGCGTATGGGAACGATCGACTGCTTCCAGTACTTATTATCCCATCCGGCCTGCGACACAGTATGCCAATAGTCGCCCTGATCTTTGACCCCGCTGCGCAAGCTGCCCATCGCCAGCCAAGCCACCGTCACGAACGCAGCCAAGGCGACGAAACCAACGGTGTATAAAGCGATCTGCTGGCCGCGCAACATGACCTTGGTATTGGTCGCGCGCGTAACCAGGCCTTTCTCGCGGAAAACTTTTTCGAGGAACAAGTCGCGCAGGAAATACGCCCGCTCCCGTTCCCACACCTTGCCTTCAGGCAATTCATCGACGGCAACCCCAATCGCTTCGGCTAATTCGGCGTCCAGGGCGGCTCCTTCACGCATGGATGAGGAAAAATAAATTCCGCGCAAGAACAACGGCTTGGCCGACCACTCACCGGCAATGAAGATGGTCTCAAGGTAGCGCCGAAGCCGCGAGGCGAGCGTCTCCAAACTATGCGGCAGAGCGTAGAGAGAATCGACCTCGTCGGTGCGACGGCCTTCAGTGTTCTCGGGCACCGGATCGCGGAGCAAGCCGAGCCGGCGGCGGCGCAAGCGGGCGGCGACCTGTTCGAGGTGCTTGTCGACCAGGTCAGGCTTAAAGGGTTCATCCAAGGCATCCGGATTGGACCAACCCATCATCTGGTGCTGCAGTTGCGGGTCGGTCAGGCTGTCGAAGAATTCGCGGAAACCGTTAATCTTATCGCATTTTGTCACGACGACAAAAACCGGAAAACGCACGTCGAGCACGCGCTGAATGACATCCAATTGCTGAGCGATTTTACCGGCCTTTTTTTGGATCGAGTCCGCCGAGTCCTTGATCAGGCTGTCGGAAGGTATAATGAGGAAAAGACCGTTAATGGGGCAATTGGGGCGATTCTTTTTGAGCAAAATGAGAAACTCTTTCCATTCACTCGTTTCGCCCGGCTTAACATCCTCGAACATCAAGCGGCCGGCGGTGTCCAGCAGCACGGCATGATTCGTGAACCACCAGTTCATGTTGATGGTCCCGCCCACTCCCTGAAATTCATCCTGCATGCCCGGGGGAAAGCCCACGTTGCTGTGGCGGATGGCTTCGGTCTTGCCCGAACCAGGTTCGCCGACAATCACGTACCACGGCAGCTTATAGAGATCTTTGCCGCGTGATTTGTAAGCATCGACCCCGGTCTGGAATTTCTTGCGTAAGTCGTCAAGCCGGGCGCGCTGTCCGGGATCGCTTAGGCCACGGGGAGTGGCGGAACTGTGCTGGGAGATTTCACCACCGAACTGCTGGTTGTGCTGTTTTTCGATCCATGCTTTCCAGCCGTAATAGCCGGCGGTGATCAAGCCCAGCAGCACCAGCGCGACGATCAGGAAGGTCTTTTCACTTTGATCGAGATGCGCGAACTTGAAGATGACGAAAACACCCACGAACACGGCGAAAAAAGTAATTGAAACTTTGATCGGCTTGGGGATGGATCCCAGCACCCCGGCGGTGCTGGTCAACTGCTTTAGAATCTTTAAAATGTTTTCCATACTGCGGGCGGACTATTTGGACTGTTCAGCGGCCAAGTCCTGGCGAAGCACTTCCTCGATCGAGTTATTCAAGTTCTTGGAGGCCTGACGATACATAATCACATAGGAGATGAGCACGGCGAAAGTAAAGCAGGCGAAAATGAGTCCGACAAACACCATGCGGCTGCTGGGAGGCTGGACCAGGTTGCGGGTATCGACTCCCTGGTAAGCTTCCGGACATATCCGGGCCGTCTGGTCGTTTTCGACCAGGTGACGAATGCGCGGAGCGATACCGAGCATGGTTTTGCGGAGAAACTCGGGTTGTTTGAAATAAATCCCCGTAAAACCCAGGCCGATGCAGATGTAAAAGACCGCCAGGCGCTCGGCGGCGTCTTCGCCGCTCTCTTTTAAGGTCTCATCCAGCAGATCGAAAAACTTCTCATCACCGGCCAGCTCCTGGCGTTCGTAAGCGAGCCGGTTCTGATTCCATTGGGCGGCAAAGGATAAAGTGCTTTCCGAAATCATGGAATCGATGAAGAAAATGAGCGGGAGCTCGATCTTGCGCGCCTGTTGGGAAAGCCGCAGGTCCGTTGCGGCCTTGGACATCATGTCCTCCAGCAGCGCCTTAATTTCGGAACGCGCCACCACGTCGTCCAGGGCGGCGCCGCGCGCCGCCGCGGCTGTGGCGGAGGGTGTCGAAGCAGCCGCTTTGGAAAGGAAACTGGTCTCGCCACTTTTCGCGGAGGGCCCGCGGCGCCCGATGCGGTTGAGTCGGCAAATATACTGGAAGATGGGCTCAGTCAATTCTAGCAAGGTCATGGTTTGGAGGTGCCGGCCGGCACGGTCATATACAGGGTAAAGTTCGCATCCGACCAATCCAGTTCGCTTCCGGTCCAGCGAATGCAGGCGGTTTTCTCGGTCTGAATTTGCTGCCACATGCGCGCGCTATTGGCGCGTTCGAGTCGGAAATAGTGCAAATCCGAGGCGGCAGGAAGTTCGAGCGGAGCATGCCGTTCTTCTTTTAATTCGATGCCGCGAATGGCGCGAGTCGCCAGGCTTTGGGGCATCAATTTGAACTTGTCGCCATCCTCGACGTAACGTGCCAGCGCCGTCGGATCGAGCTTGGTTTTAATGCCAAGAAAGTAGGCGTTGGGTTGGGTGAACTGGTCCGCCTCGAAGTTGGCGGTAAGCAATCCGCCCACGTCCTTGAAAGCGAGCTTAATAAAACTGGGCGCGACCGCGCCCCGCAGGAAGGAACGAATCTTGTTCGCCAGCTCGCGGAAACACAGGAATTGATTATCGTGGCGGTAAGGAGAGCACTCGAACTCGTCGCGATCCGGGTGGAGAGCGGCCAATTCCGCGAGCAATTCCCGCAATTCGACATAAATGTGGAAGGGAACGGCCACCGGAGCATGGACCAGCGAAGGCAAGCGGGCGCTGAACCGATTGAGGGTGCGCAAGCGCATTACCTGCTCAAATTGGACGCCGCGCATGGTATCGATGCTGAAGCCACCGCGGGTGACCTGCACGACCAGTTCCTTGCGGCTGGCTTCGACCTGGCTGACGAGGTCCCGCACCATCTCCCGGAGGACCAGCGACCCGTTGAGCACCATGCAGGGCGGCACATACTCCGGGTCCTCTTTGGGCAAGCCGACATCCTCGCCCGTGGCCCGCACAATCCGCAGCAAGGGCAGCACTTCCATATCGGCGACGTCCTCATGCTCGAGCATCAGCCGTGAGTTGATCTTGCGAACCTGGACCGGCTTGGGATTTTCGCCGGTGTTCTCGTCGTAACATTCCAGTTCGCTGATGCGATAGAGAAGTTTGGCGCGGGATTCCGAGTCCTGAACAATGGGCACCGTGTTCGCGCGGCTGCCTTGCCAAAGCGGGACGCCCAGCGCAATGGTGAAACTTCCACTGCCTTTCGAAAACGCCTGGGCAATATCCAAGGAAGGCAACTCCGCCGAGGCGGGATAATTGACTTCCAGGCCGCTGGGCATAATGGCGCGTAATTTTTCGAAGCGGACGCGCTTGTTTTCCAGTTCGTCGCGGGAAAGCCGCGCTTCGATCAATCCGAAGGGATAGGGCCAGGACAAGCGACGCTCGGATGAGAGCTCATCCTCGATGCTTTTCTGCATCCGTTGCAGATGATGGGGCTGAAGGAACAGCCCTTCCTGCCAATGAATTCGTATGGACATTCGAAAGAGGTCAGCCGGCGACGCGGCCAAGGATCAAGTTCTCCGCCGATTTGGAGATGGCCTCCTGGATTTCATTCTCGATCGCCGGCTCGGAGGCATGTTCTTTGGCCTGTTGCACGAACTTCCGCCAACAGGCACTCTCCAGGCTCTCGTTCCATTTCTTCTCCATTTTGGCCCAATCCTCAATTACTTCGGGTGACAAGCGGGTCACATACTTCTTGGCGTAGGATGAGCCCGCGCGCCCTACTGCGCCCAGCAGGCCGGCAATGAGCCGCCGGGTCTTTTCCACTGGCTGAGCCAATTGCGCCGTAGAAACCTCCGCATCTCCAGCCAAATACGAACCGGCGAGCTTGCTCAGCTCGGTTTCCTTGCGAATACCGGATTTAGGAGCCAATTGCTTCCAGAGTGCCCAGGCCAACTGTTCGAGCACAAGGGCCAACTCGGTCGTGATCGCCAGCAGCTTGACCGCCCGCTCAAGTTGCAATTTTTTGCCAGCCACGAGGCCCAGCTTTTTCTGCAACTCCGGAGGCAGCTCCAGGAAAGCATCAGCCGATTCTTTGACACTGAGGCCGACGGCCTGCAACTGAGCGGCGAAAGCAGCGCGAGTCTCCGGCGAAAGCGTCGGCGCCAACTGCACCAGGCTGGCTAACAAATCCTCCGGTCGGACCGGCGCAGGACCCGATTTGACGTCGCTCTCCGCAGTCGAACGGATACCTTCCCAAGCGGGAAACCGATCGGCCAGGCAATCGAGATAAAGCTTGCGCCGGGTGGGGGAAACGGGCTTGAGAGCTCGTTCAATCTCTTCGGTGATGTAACCCTGCCGAACGGAAGCCGGGTCGTCGGCGAAGTTTGCCTGGATCAATTTCAAACGGGCAGCCAGGCCATTAGCCCAAAGAGCTTCCTCTGATAAGTAAGAGTCCATACGAAATTCAATTCAGCGGCGCCCCGCGAACGAAATCCAAAGGTCGGCTCTGGTCGGACATCGTCACGGCGCAGGCTGGTGTGGGGACCGCCGGGTCAACTGCAACCGTCCGCCGGCGATTCAAGTTTGCATCCAAACTCACGAGCATACACCTGCGGGAAACATGCGGGGACCGAGCCTCAATAGGTTGCCACGACGCCCAGGTGCGCGCGCGAGTGCTGTCCTGGAGGACCCAGGCCAGTGTGAAGCAACTGCCAGCCATAATCAAATCGCAGTGAAAAATGTCGGGACAGAGTATAACGCAATCCCGGCCCGACTGAGGAGAAGAAATAATGCGGTTTTTCAGAGGCCAGCAAATCGATATTTTGAATTTCGCCGTAGTCCCAGAAGCCTAATAATTGGAGTTTGTCACTCCACAAAGGGCTCTGGGTGATGAAATGGCTAAGGTTGATGACGGGAGTGCGGATTTCATTGGAAATAAAGTAACCCTCATCGCCATTGCCTTCACGCTCTTCGTAACCACGAGCAGTGGCGTAGCCGCCCATGCCCAATTGTTCGCTCGGGAGCAGGTTACGGTTGGCCAGCTGGCCAATGCCGCGGATAATCCAGGAAAAGTCGCCCGGCAGGTGGGTGACCCGCTCGAGGCTCAAGCGGCCGTAATAGTAATCCGCCTTCGAGAGAGGACGAGCCTGGTTAAAGGCTGAATCGGTGTTTAAGTCAGTGACGCCGCCGGGGCTGTAGTATCCCTGAATGCTTAGGGAAGATTGGCCGAGCGAGTCGGGCAACACGGCGCTATAACCCGCGGCCACCTGGAAAATTTCGGTAGGCGTATTGACAAAACTCACTTCGTTAAAAAAGAGATTATTTTCACTGCGCTTGAAATCCAAGCCGGCCGAGAGCTCATGTTGGATTTTGCCGAGGTTCGGGAGCGGCACTTCATAGCGCAGACTGGCCTGGTAGGCAGAACCGCTGAGTGTTGAGCCGCCACCCAGGTCGCCTTTGACATCCAAATAGTAGCCGCTGAGCCGCAGGCCATGGCGCCAGGGCAAAGGCAGGTAATAGCTGGCCGAATGCACGCGTAGCAGGTCCAAGCTGGGATCAAAGGTGAACGCGTAGCGGAATTGACTATCCTCCAGTCCAAAGGCCTTGCCCCAGGTTATCCCGGCGATCAGGCGATCTTCCGACGTGACGGTGCTGCCGGAATCTTCGTAGCCGAAGTCCGCGCTCCATTGACGCTGCTCGTCGACGCGCAATAAGACAGAGGTTTGCCCGTACTCGCGCTTGTCGGGCTCGTACAAAGCCTCCACAGACCGAAAAGGATTGCGGTTCAACCAATCCAAGTCCTTATTCAGCCGAGATTCGACAATGATATCGCCGGGGCGCAGCCGAATGGAATCATGAATGAATCGAGCGCCGCTCCAGCCATTGGTATAAGGGCTGCCCTTCTTGTCCTCGACGCGGACTTCCTTCAAGCGCCCCTCAATCACGATGATCTGCAGCATCCCATTGCTGACATCCTGCTCGGGATAGAGTACATCGACCAGCGGCCGGTCGTGCTGGCGATAGAACAGGACGATTGCGCGCTGGAGTTCACGCATCTTGTTTTCATCCATTGGCTGGCCGAGGTAACTGTTGGCGATCCTGGCGAATTGTGAGCCTTCCAACAAACTGTTGTTGGTAACGGTCAAGCCAGGCTTCAAGGGAACGCCATCGGGGTTGAATTCTTTAAGCGACCTTACGATCACGATGCCCTTGATTTGCGGGACACGTCGAAAATCAGCGGAAGATTCCGGGACGGCGGAATTGGTTGAGGCCACTTCCGGCAGGACTGGGGGCAGCCCCAGCTTTTCGCGCATGGCGTTGCGAGCTTTGCTCTGGGCTTCGGTATCGCCCGTGGCCATGACGGGCGCGGGCGCCGGGGCGGGTGTGATGGCTTGGGGTGTCGATTCCGGGGCCGCCGCCGGCAGAGGTTGCACCGGGGCAGGGACGGCGGGACCCCAATCTTTTTGCCGATCGCGCAGAGCCTGCCGCGCCTTGGCCTGTGTTTCCGAGTCCGGCTCACGGCCGAGCCCACAAACGCTGGAGAGGACAAGGACCGTTGCCGAAAACAAAAGGAATGATGTTAGCGTCCGCATAATGTGTTCAAACCCTACAGCCCTACAAACCCGAGAGCGCCTGCGCCCGGGGAACAGCAAACAGATTGGAGGCAGTTATCCAACTACTCTCCCAGCATAATAGCCGCAACAACCGGTGGCTGGTGCTCCGCCACGATCGTCTTCTTCTTTTTCTTCTTTTTGTTTTCTTCGAGATAAATATGGTAGCTCGAAGTCCAAATCGTCGGCGGCCGCTCCGGCGGCAATTTGTCAACTTCAGCGGTGGCATCAATCGCATTAACGATCACCAGAGTGAGCAGGTCGAAGAAGAACTTTGCGCTTTCGTCCGTTTGCAGGATGGCTTGCTTTTGCACGAAAACGAAGCCGTTGCCAAGACCATTATCCGGTTGGGCGTTCTGCTTGATAATCGGCGAGCGATGGTCGCCGAAGCTGATCTGATCGGCGATAAAATCTGCGCCCAAACCATTGAAGGTCACTCTTCCGCCAGTGAGCAC
This sequence comes from Verrucomicrobiia bacterium, assembly GCA_035651635.1. Lineage (GTDB taxonomy): Bacteria > Verrucomicrobiota > Verrucomicrobiia > Limisphaerales > UBA8199 > JANXQE01. The sequence continues at coordinate 26,887 of DASRFK010000318.1, forward strand.
TTCACCAAAATTCTGTTTTGAGTCGGTCGAGAAGATCAGGAAGCGCGACGGAGTGGCGCCGGGCTTGTGAGCGAGGTAATCGGTGCCGGCCTGGACTGCCAGGGCGCCGGCGGTCGGGTTGGGGCCAGGCGTTCCAGCCATGTTATGGAAGTTGCCGCTGACGGTGGCCGAACTCTCCGCCGAGAGCTCAATATCGCCGGAAGTAGTGGTCACGCGGCCTGCCCCGAGCAACACCAGGTCACCTGCGGTGCGAATGATGGTTAGCCCGTGGCCGGTCACGGGGCCAGTGATCTTGAGGCCAAGCACGGCCGTGGGATCCTGTTGCGGCAAGGGGTTTGCAATCTCACCGCCTGGGCCGCCATAGTGAGCGGTGTGCGAGTTGTAAACGTACAGCTCGCCATTATGGACCAGGGAGCGAATGGTCCCGATTTCATTGGCGGGTTGGTGGGCCGAAACGAACAACTCAGGTGAGAGTGCCGCATTGGCCGGGTTGCCCAGGATCAACGCTCCATTGACGACCCCGGTGAGGGTTTTGGCTTTTACGGTAGTGCCGTTGAGCAACTGCACTATGCCGCCGGAGACGGTGTTCAGGCTCAAAGTGTCAGCGGCGCTCAGCGCTGAAAGGGTAAAGCCATTAGCGTCGCGCAGAGTCACATTGTCCGCCGAAGGAACGGACACGGAAGTGAAGTCGTTGATCAGATCGAGGATGACGTCATTCGCCGCGCCGGCGGTAAAGGTGGCTAATTTCCCGGTGCCATTGGCCGTGATCACCCCGCTTTGGCTAATACGACCGGCGGCGGTGACGTTGAGGTTCCCGGTGATTTGGGAAACGCCCAGATCCAAGGCGTTGGCGTCATTTACGGAAACGTCCGCTCCGCTGAATTTAGCGGTGGCGAAATCGTTATTGGCATCGTTCAGGGTGATGTTCTGTCCGGGCGCGCTGAAGCTCGCAATGGTACCGGCGGTATTAGCCGTCACGGGGCCACTCTGGGTGATAGGTCCGCCGGCGCTAACACTCAAATTGCCGCTCGCGGTCGAAGCACCGAGATCAAGAGCGTTGACATCATTGAGGGAAATGTCGGAGCCAACAACTTTGACGGTGGTAAAATCATTCTGGCCGTCGTTCAGCGTAATGGTGTTGTTCGGAGCGCTAAAGGAGGCCACCTTGCCGGCGCCGTTGACGCTGAGACTGCCACTTTGGCTCAAGGGCCCGCCGGCCGTGACGGTGAAGTTGCCGGTAATTGTCGAGGCGCCCAAGTCCAGACGATTGACATCATTAACGGAAACATCGCCGCCAATAAAACTCGCGGTGGCGAAATCGTTGTTAGGGTCAAGCAGAGTGATGCTATTGCCCGGAGCACTGAAGCTGGCGACTTTTCCGGCGCCGTTGGCAGTGATTGGTCCGACTTGATTGATTGCCCCGCCCGCCGTGACAGTCAGATTCCCGCTGACGGTTGAAGCGCCGAGGGACAGCGCGCTCACATCGTTTAGGGTGACGTCGTTTCCACTCACGATGCTCACCGGGCCGGCGAAATCGTCCTGATGATTCAACAGGATGTTGTTACCGCCGCCGGCAGCCAAACTCGTTGTGCCGGCAACCGTAAAGTCACCACTGTCGCTGATCACGCCGTTGGCCGTGACAATGAGGTTTCCGAAAATGGATGAGGCGCCCAACGTCAAGGCGTTCACGTCATTGAGTGTAACGTTGTTTGCCGAGACGATGCTGACCGGGCCAACAAAGTCGTCGGCGTGGGTGAAAAGGACATCATGACTTCCTACAGTGACGGTCGTGGCGCCCGCCACACTGACGTTACCCGCATCGCTGAGCAGACCGTTCGCGGTGAGCGTCAAATTCCTGGAAACCGTCGACGGACCGAGGGTCAGCGCATTGATATCATTCAAGGTTACGTCCCTTCCGCTGAGGATGCTCACGGTTCCGCCGAAGTCGTCAGCCTGGGTCAGGGCGATATTATTGCCCGCTCCGGCCGACAAACTGGTTGTACCCGCGATGGTCACATTGCCGCTGTCTTTGAGCAATCCGTTAGCGGTCACAGTGAGGTTGCCCGAAACAGTGGATGCTCCGAGTGTCAGCGCGTTGATGTCATTGAGGGTTACATTGTTGCCGCTAACGATGCTGACCGGGCCCACGAAATCGTCGGCATGGGTCAGGCTAATATTATTGCCGGTTCCCGCGGTCAGGCTCGTGGCGCCTGCCACAGTGACATTGCCACTGTCGCTGACCTGGCCCTTGGCGGTCACGGTCAGGTTGCCCGAGACCGTAGAAGCGCCCAGCGTCAGGGCATTCACATCATTGAGCACCACATTATTGCCACTCACGATGCTCACCGGGCCAACAAAGTCGTCGGCCTGGCTCAGCGTGATGTCGTTGCCACCAGCTGTCAGCGTGGTGGTGCCGCCAATCTTGACCGCTCCGGAATCGCCAATCGCTCCAGCTGCGGTAGACGCGAGATCCCCACCCACGGTAAGCGTATTCAGGGTCAGCGCTCCGCCCGAAGTCGTAGTCAATTTGCCCGCGACGGTTCCCCCTACTGTCAGGGCATTGACGTCGTTTAGGGTTACGTTGTTACCGCTCGCGATGTTCACCGGCCCAACAAAGTCATCGGCCTGGCTCAGCGTGATATCGTTGCCGCCAGCAGTCAGGGTCGTCGCGCCGCCAATGTTCACCGCCCCGGCATCGCTAATCGTTCCCGCGGCGGTTGAAGCGAGATCCCCGCCCACATTAAGCGTGTTGAACGTCAGCGCTCCGCCCGAAGTCGTGGTCAATTTACCGGCAACCGCGCCACCCACGGTCAGGGTATTAACGTCATTCAAACTGACGTTGTTGCCCGAGACGATGCTCACCGGACCGACAAAGTCGTCTGCCTGGCTCAGCGTGATGTTGTTGCCGCCAGCGGTCAGGGTCGTCGCGCCGCCAATCGTTACCGCTCCAGCGTCGCTGATCGTGCCACCTGCGGTTGATGCGAGGTTGCCACCCACATTAAGCGTGTTGAAGGTCAGCGCCCCGCCGGAAGTCGTGGTCAGTTTGCCCGCGACCACTCCGCCCACTGTCAGGGTATTAACGTCATTCAAACTGA
>DASRFK010000319.1:0-29884 GCA_035651635.1 Verrucomicrobiia bacterium
GGGTGGGACTCCTGATAGTGCTGGTGGGAGTCTCCGGTTGCCACACCCTCGGTTTTTATGGCCAGGCTGTGAAGGGCCAGTACCAGATCCTTGCGCACCAGGAGTCCATCGCGAAGCTTTCAGCGCAACGGGACACGCCAGCCCGGCTTAAACAGCGGTTTGAACTGCTGGCCGACCTGCGCCAGTTTGCCCGCACCGAACTCAAACTTCCGACCGATCGCCATTATCAGAACTACGTGGACGTGCATCGGCCGTTCGTAGTCTGGAATGTGGAAGCCGCGCCGGAGTTCTCGACGGAACCAAAAACCTGGTGGTACCCGCTGCTGGGCAGCCTCGAGTACCGCGGATATTTCTCGAAGGCGGGCGCGACCAACTATGCCGCCTATCTAAGAGACAAAGGCTACGACGTGTCGGTTGGGGGTGTGGGGGCCTATTCGACCCTCGGCTGGTTCAAGGACCCGGTCTTGAACACGTTCATTTTCGAAGATGACGCGGAGTTGGCGGAGATCATCTTTCACGAACTGGGCCACCAGCGGCTCTTTGCTCGTGGTGATACCGATTTTAATGAGGCTTTCGCCACCACGGTGGGCCAGGAGGGCGCGCGCCGTTGGCTCAAGGCCAGAGGCAACGAGGCAGAGCTCAAACAATATTTGGCTCACCTGCGGCACTCCGACCAGTTCGTTCACCTGGTGTTAGGGACCCGGGCCAGGTTACAGACATTATATGGCGATCAAGTGACCGCCGACGGAAAAATCAAAGCGGCGGAAAAGAAACCAAGCTTATCCGAGCAGGATTTGCGGCGCCAAAAACAGGAGATCCTCGACGGAATGCTCGCAGAATTCGCCCGCCTCAAAACCAACTGGGACGGTGACACCGATTACGACGGCTGGTTCAAGCACCCGATCAACAACTCGCACCTCAACTCAGTCGCGGCTTACTACGATTACCTGCCCGCTTTTGAGCAAATCCTGGACGCCAAAGGCGGCGATATGGAGAAATTCTACGTGGCCGTCGAGCAACTCATGAAGAAACCTAAATCAGCGCGGCACGAAGAGCTGCGCGCGCTGGCAAAAACGAGGTTGGGACCCGCCAGGGCACAACGGCCGCAAGACCTGGCCCGCGCGGGCGGAGGCTGAATACACCGCACATTCAGGGTGACCACAGAAACGAAGAGATTCCCCACGGATTCGGGGCAACCGCAGATGAAAAAGCGCTGAGAACTGCGCTCGTCACGAGCTCCTATTCCCCTATCTGTCGTCGCCCCGAATCTGCGGGGAATTCCTTCCCCTATCCGTGGTCGCCCCGAATCTGCGGTGAGTTTCTTCCCCTATCTGCGGTTGCCCCGAATCTGCGGGGAATGCGCTCTGCGCCGGAATCTGCGGCAATTAGCAAACCAGGCTTGACCCGTCGCGAGGCGCCTTCCATTTTTAGGCTGTGTTAAAACAGACTGCTGCGATTCTGTTGGCGGCGTCCTGGCTCAGCCTGAGCTCTGCGGCCGACCCGGAACGTTCCGTAATTCAAATCTTTACTTTCAGCCAGCAACCTGCCTGGGACGCTCCTTGGCGATTCGACCCGGTTCGGCGCATGGGCGGATCGGGCTTTGTAATCAAAGGCAAACGGATCATGACCAACGCCCACGTGGTCAGTTGGGGACGCCAAATTGTCGTGCGACGCTATCAGGATCCGCGACCTTATGTGGCCGAGGTGGAGTATGTGGGGCACGACTGTGACCTGGCGGTGCTTACGGTTCAAGACAGCCGGTTTTTCGACAACCTCGAACCACTCGAGCTGGGTGAACTGCCCAAAGTGCGCTCGGGAGTGGTCACCTACGGTTATCCCGCCGGCGGCGAGGAGATCTCTTACACGCGTGGCGTGGTCTCGCGCATCGAGTTGGAGACCTACGCCCATACCGGAAATCGCCGGCTCTTAACCTGTCAAACCGATGCCGCCATCAACCCTGGCAACAGCGGCGGCCCGGTAGTCCAGGACGACCGGGTGGTGGGAGTTGCTTTTCAAGGAATGGCTGGTTTGGAGAACGCCGGGTTCTTTATTCCCACGCCGGTCATTTCGCATTTTCTCAAGGACATCGAAGACCGGCACTATGACGGCTTTCCTTACGCCGGCTTGCGCCTGATGCCGCTGCAGAATCCGGCTTACCGCAATCTCTTGAAACTTCCCGATAATGACTTGGGAGCCCGCGTCGACGGCATCTTGCCCATTCCGAGCACCGAAAAGGCCCTCAAGCCGGACGACGTGCTGCTGCGGATTGGGGATTTTCCCATCGCCAGCGACGGAACGATTCTCTACCTGGGCAACCGGCTTTCCTCGGCGCTGGCGTTTCAGACCGCTCAAGCGGGTGAATGCGTGCCGTTGCAGGTGTGGCGGGATGGAAAGCAGGTCGATGTCTCTTTGCCGGTGGCGGCTTATGATGGCGACCGGGCAGCCGGCTACCAATACGACACGCTGCCGCGTTACCTGGTTTACGGAGGGCTGGTCTTCACGCCTTTGAGCCTGGATTATTTACGGACCCTGGGCCGAGGAGGGTCGGAGAGCACGGCCAGCGAGTCATACTATGAGCTGTACTACCGCAAGTTCGAAGACCCCGCCAAGGCCAGGCCGGAACCGATTGTTCTGGCGTCGGTGCTGACCGATGCGGTGAACGCCAATCTACGAGTCAGAGGCCGCGCGCTGTTGGATAAGATCAACGGGGTTAAGATCAATCGATTGGAAGACGTCGCCCAGGCCTTGGAAAGCGCGACGGATTTTGACCTGCTCGAATTCCTGCCGCACAGCAGTTTTGAAACTTTGGACCATGCCGAGGTTGCCAAAGCCAACGCTCACATCCTAAAAACCTACGGCATAGCCAAGGACCGCCGCCTATGAAGCTTTGGTTGCCGATTCTATTGTGTGTTGCCGCGATGGCCGGCCCCAGCCTGGCCCAGGAGCGCAAACGCGCGCCCGCTTCGCCCTGGGAACATTCGGTCGTGACCCTGGAGGTCTCGCGCAAGCAGTACGACTATTATCAACCCTGGACGAGGAAAACCAGCCGAGCAATCAAGACCGGGATCGTCCTGGGCGACCACCAGGTCCTGACCACCGCCGAGGAGCTCTTTGACCGGACGCTGGTTCGATTGCAAAAGGGCGGCCGAGGCCGGTGGTACCTGGGCGAGGTAACCTGGATTGATTATTATGCGAATTTGGCGCTGGTCACCACCTCGGAAGACGACTTCTGGCGCGAGCTCAAACCCGCTACGCTGGGCGGAACCGTGCCGGAGGACGGCTCGTTACAAATTGTTCGCTGGCACGAAGGCAACCTGGAAGTTCGCCGGGCGGAGTTCACGCAATTCACCGTGCGCGAAGGTCAGTTGGCTGCCATCAGTCAGCCGGTCCTCCAAGCCGACTCGGACATCCTGAATGCGGGCTGGGGCGAGGTGATTACCGCCAACTCCCACGCAGTGGGTCTCGTCTCCTCCCAGGACGCGCGCATGTGCACGGCCATTCCCGCCACCTTCATCGAGAATATCATCGAGGCGCGCAAACAGGGTCGCTATCGCGGGTTGGGGTACTTTCATTTTTACTGGCAAGGCTCGCAGAACCCGGCCTCTCTGGCCCGTCTCAAGCTCACCGGCGAACCCCGCGGTGCCATTGTCAGCTCCGTCCCCCCTCGACCCGACGGGGCTGCGCAAGTAATCCATCCGCAGGATATCATTCTGAACATCGACGGCTTTGACCTGGACATTCAAGGCGACTACGTCGATCCCGAGTACGGAAATCTGATGTTGGAGAATCTTTCCACCCGAAACAAATGGGCTGGCGACGAGGTTAAAATGTCTATTTGGCGAGAAGGACATCTGACCAATATCGTCTATCGGTTGCCCAAGTACGAGTACTCAGTGTCGCTGGTGCCCTCGGCCACCTACGACCAGGATCCCGAGTACTTAATCGAGGGCGGGCTGGTGTTCCAGCCGTTGACCGACTCGTATTTGCAGAGCTGGGGTACCGATTGGCGAAGGCGCGCGCCGTTTCGGCTGGTTTATTACCACAACGATCAGCCGACTAAAGAGCGCCCGGCGCTGGTGCTCATGTCCCAGGTACTGCCCGATGCCTTCAATATCGGATACCAGGAACAGCGCGGATTGGTGGTCGATAAGGTCAATGGCCAGACCATCAGCAACCTATCGGAGCTCCGGGCGGCGTTCGAGAAACCGGTGGACGGCTTTCATATTATCGAATTGGTCCAGAGCGATTCTTTGCGGCGGATCGTCCTGGCTGCCGGTGCCAGTGAAAAGGAGGCAACCGACCGAGTTCTAAAACGCTACGGGATTGACGAGCCATACCATTTCGCGGCCAAGGCAAATTAGGCAACCCTCGCGGGTTGCGGAACCTGCCCAAACCATGAACCCTCGCAAACCCATCGAATCCACCAACGCTCGCCCTTGGCGGTACTGAACCCCGGAGGGTTCACAGACAGTAGCCGCCGTCAGAGCATCGCGATGGGATAAAAGAAGGGGCGCACCTTTGAGTTGATGGCGAAAGTGCGCCCCGGGCATAGCCAGTTGATTCCTCCCGTGCGCACAGTATTGAGCCCAATCGCTTCCGAGGCAATGCACAGACAGGTTACGAAACGATGGCGCCTGAACGACCCCCGAGGCGTGCTTGGGCCGCCTGAACCCGCAGATTCAGGCGACCGCAGATTATGTGAAAGAGCAACTCATGATGAAGAGCATGTACTGCGGCTTTCCATCTGCGGTTGCCCCGAATCGGCGGGGGGGACAACAGACGATCCCGCAGATTCAGGGCGACCGCAGATTGAAAAAGGACGGAGCGCCGACGATCCGCGTCCTGCGCCTCGCGCTGGAGGTGTCGTGTGGCGCCTTGGCCCGGGCAGCCCTCACTCTCGTTAAGGCGGCTTGGCCTCGGGGCGAAAGTTGACGTCGAGTTGTTTTAACCGTTGTTCGTGAACCGACAGTCGGCGGGCGAAGTCGCGCCAGTTGCGTGATGGTTTTGGGGACCAAAAGACCTCCGACAAAGCGCTGAGCCGAGGGAAGGCCATGTACTCGAGTTGGGAAGCCGAGGGGATATACTCCGTCCATAGGTTTCCTTGTGCTCCCAGGATGCGGGGTCGGGCTGCCGCGCCGAGGTTCGCCGGGACCGGTTCGAAAGCATAAGCCTTGCTCAACGGCAGGTACGCCCCTGCCGCCGTCGGTTCTCGGGACCGGTCGAGGGATTGATAAAAATCCAGGTAACAGTATTCCTCCGGACACATAACGACGTCGTGCCCGGCTTGAGCCGCTTCCGTGCCCCCGCCGATCCAATCCATCACCGCGGTGCTCGGGGCCAGTTGGTCATTGCGAATTTCGCTCCAGCCGATGACGCGCCGATTATGGGCATTTAAGAACGTTTCAATTCTGCGAACAAAGTAGCTTTCCAGGTCGCGCTCATTAGCCAACCCCTCTTGCTTAATTCGGGCCTGGCATAAGGGGCAGTTGTGCCAGTTGTGCCGCGGCACTTCGTCGCCGCCGATGTGGATGAATTCGCCGGGGAAAAGCTGCCTCACCTCGGTCAGCACGTCTTCGAGAAAGGTAAAGGTCGCGTCTTTGCCGGCGCAGTACACGCCGGCGGAAACCGCCTCGGACATATCGGTCGTATACGGCCCGCCGCTACAGCTGAATTGCGGGTAAGCCGCCAGGGCGGCGCTGGAATGGCCGGGCATTTCAATCTCCGGCAAAACGGTGATGTGTCGCTCTTGCGCGTAGGCGACGATCTCGCGTACCTGGTCCTGCGTATAAAAACCGCCATACCTTGCGTCCGGCCCGTAGGCGGTCGAGCTTTTTGGGTCGAGATTGAAGCCGATGCGTTTGCGCCAGGCGCCTACCTGGGTGAGTCGCGGGTATTTTTTGATCTCGATGCGCCAGCCCTGATCATCCGTCAGGTGCCAGTGAAATACATTGAGTTTGTGGAGGGCCATCACGTCGAGAAACTTTTTGACCTCATCGACCGTGAAGAAATGGCGGCTGACATCGAGCATGGCGCCACGCCAGGTAAAGCGCGGGCGATCTTCGACGCGCACGCAGGGCATCAACCACGGTCCGGGAACCACCGCGTGAACCGAAAACATCCGGGCCGGCAACAATTCGAGCAAGGTTTGAGTGGCGTAAAAGAAGCCAGCCTCGCCGGTTGCTCGAATGCGAACTTGGCCCGGCGTGACCTCGAGTTCGTAGCCCTCAGGCCCAAGATCCTGATGCGCACCTTTGCTGGTCAGTAAGATACCTGCATCTTCAACGCCCGAAGAACGCTGGCTTAATACCGGCAAAGCAAACCCCGTGGCGATGCGGAGCCGACGGGCCAGTAACTCGGCCGCGCTTTGGCTTGTGGGCTCGACCTCAAGCCGGGTTGCGGCGCCGAGTCGGAAATGACCGCGCTGCGTCGACAAGTGTTGTGGGAGGGGGACGACCGCGGCCGACTCCGCCGGGGCGCCCAGCCACTTGATCGCGACCAGTAAAAGGGCGGCCGCAACACCTAAGGCGAGCGAGAAGACTCCGGGCTTGAACTTGGCCATCGCAAACTACCGCAGCCTAGCACAAACGCGCTGGAGCGCGAGCTGCACATTAGCTCATTAGGATCATAACCCACACGTTGTGGGGTCTTGCTATTTATTGTTTTTTGAAATGCCAACAAACGGAGAGAAACAAATGGCGTAATGATCCTACGTTTGGCGCATGAGAGATAAGGGAGCGGAACTTCAGTTCCCAAGAGCCAAAGCATTTCGCTTTTCAATATCGGGACGCGCGAACCCGCAGCGGCCAAGGATTAGAAAATCAGGAGCAACGCACAGTTGGGTTTGGGAATTGAGTTCCGTTATGACCCTGGCAAAAAGGTTTCATTTCAGTCTCCAAAACAGGCGCAGCCGTTGCATAAGAGCCCTGCTGATCCTATGTGCGATCCTGGCCAGTTCCGCATTCGCTGATCCGGCACTTTTGATTTCGAGTCCAGCTCCATCCCGGGGCGCTTCGGTGAGCGGCGCTGGTGATTCGTGGGGACCTGTCATGACGCCCGACGGCCGATTCGTCTTGTTTGCCAGCACGGCAAATAATCTTGTTCAGGACACGAACGGATCGCCGCTTTCGACTTTGCCCCCATCACACCAGAATATTTTCCTGCGCGATCGCCAGAGTGGAACCACGGTTTTGGCAAGCGTCAATCTCTCTGGTGACGGAGGCAATGGAAATTCCCTGCCGGTGGATGTGTCCACCAACGGTCGCTACGCCTTGTTCGAAAGCAGTGCTAGCGACTTGGTTCCAGGGGACACGAATAACGCAGCCGACGTCTTTGTGCGCGATCTGGTCAAAGGCGCGACCGTCCTGGTAAGCGTCAGCACCAATGGCGGATCTGGAGATGCTGCCTCACGCAGCTCGGTGTTTACGCCGGATGGACGGTTTGTTGCCTTTGTTAGCGCGGCAGATAATCTCGTCGCGGGCGATACCAACCGAATCGCAGATATTTTCGTCCGCGACCTGCAGGAGCACACAACGCGACTGGTCAGCGTGGGCGCTGTCTCGACAAATCTGAGTAATCCAAACAGCACTTGCGAAGCTCCGCTCATCAGCAACGATGGCAGGTTCGTCGCTTTTTACAGCACTGCCACCAACCTGGTTGCCGGGATTGGGGGTAAATCGGAGATTTATGTGCGGGACCTGGTCGGGGACTCCACCGTGTGGGCCAGTACCTATGCCCGCACGGCTCTTTCACCGGTATTCTCAGGCGAGTATCCGATTTCTTACAATCATTCGCTAAGCGCCGACGGAAAGTTTGTCGCGTATGAAGCCAGTTTGAACCGGCTCACCCCACCTCACGCCGCCGTGATCCTGCGTTACAATCTGGACACAGGGTTAACCGATGTTGTTTGCACCAATGCCAATATTCCCGGGGGAAGCTATAGCGCGCCGGGAAGCGCTGGGGCCCCGGCTTGTGAAGATGTGAGAAGCCTCGACATGAGCCCGGACGGCCGGTTCATTGCCTGCCTGGCGAACGCGATTGACCAATCGGGAACCAGCACTGCGGTTTCGGTGTGGGATGGCCAAACCGGCACGGCCACTCTTGCAAGCGTAACAATCGATCAATCCCCCACCACGGCATCCATCTGTGAATCACCAGTCCTGGACTCGACCGGTCGCTTTTTGGCTTTCCTTAGCAACGCTTCGGACCTGGTAACCAATTTGACGCCCGGACCTTACCACCTGTACGTGCGCGATTTGGAACAACACACGACTGCTCTAGTGGATTCGAACACAAACTCGGCCGGATCGGCGCTCACCCCGGCAACGATTCCGCGGCTGAGCGCGGGCGGTCGCTGGATTGCTTTCGAAAGCGCTGACAGCAGCCTCGTGCCCCACGATTGGAATCGCGGCTTCGACGTTTTTGTGCGCGACTTTGCCTCGAACACGACCGAGTTGGTCTCCGTTCACAATCCCACGATGGATTCGATGACGCCAACCGGCTCAAGCAGCTTCTCAAGCCGGTGCGCGAGTGCGGACGGGCGATACCTCGTTTTTGCGAGTGAGGCCGATGACCTGGTGCCTGGAGACACGAACAATTGCCGCGATATTTTTATTCGTGATATTGCAGGGGGCAGCAACTTGCTGGTCAGCGTGGATATCTCCGGCATGGCAAGCGGCAATGGTGTCTCTTCCGAGGCGGGAATCAGCTTGGATGGCCGGTACGTGGTGTTCGCAAGCAGCGCAAGTAACTTGGTGTTGGGAGACACTAATGGGTTCCAGGACGTTTTTCTTCGTGATTTGCAGGCGCAAACCACCACGCTCGTGAGCTGCAACTTTCCAGGGACAGCGCCAGGCAACAATTATTCGTGTTCACCGCAGGTCAGTGACAACGGCCGGTTGGTCTTATTTCGCAGCAAGGCCACCAACTTGACACCGAGTTCGGTGTTCGGACAGGAGAACCTGTTCCTGCGAGATATAGCGGCCCGGAAAACATATGCTCTGACAAGCAATGGGGCGGCCATTGAGGCGATGCCGCGGAACGGGCGATTAGTGGCCTTTGCCGACGCCTCCCGCGCCTCCGCAGGCCAAATTGCAATCTGGACCCCGCAATCCGGCGCCAAGACTTACAACGGTGTTGTGCCCGGCCGAATCACCACCCTGGGTATCAGCCCGGATGGAAACAACGTCGCATACTGGGCGGGTACAAACCTAAGCCTTCTGTCCTTTGCTGATGGCGTGTTGGTTACCAATATTGTTCTCGACCCCGGCCAACCATCCTACCCTCCAGGTCTGCGTTTTAGCGCGGGGGGCAATTGGTTGACATATGCCGCCGTTTCGCCAGGTGAGTCTCACGCGCAGGTCTATCTCTACGACATTCAAGGGCGACAGAAAATCTTGGTCAGTCGTAACCCCTCCACGGGCGCTCCCGCAAACGGGGATTCCGATTCCCCCGACATCAGCCCTGACGGCCGATTTGTGACTTATCGAAGCGCAGCTTCGGATATCGCCAGCGGAGACAATAACGCTCTGCCGGACGTGTTCCTTTTCGACAAAGTTACTCAAGCCACAACTCCTTTGACTGCCATCCAGTCACCCAACTTCACAGCCAACAACCGATCGTTAAATCCTATTTTCACTCCGGACGGACAGCTGTTGCTTTTCCAGAGCTACGCTTCGGATTTAATGGGGCAAGATTTTTCCCAAATCGATAAGGTATTCAGTGTCGCCTTGCTCTACGCCGGGATCTTTCTGCCGGTGCAAGATGCGGGCTGTTCGATTCATTGGCCGTACACACCCGGCAAAAGTTATCGGGTCCAGTTTAAGGAGAACCTGGACGATTCGAATTGGAGTGAAGCCAATGGCAGCATCACCAACATCGGGACCCGCGCCTACTTTCAGGATGCGGCAGATCCCAAGGCCCAGCGCTTCTACCGGGTCCTTGCTTTTTGAATCTCAACAAATATGAAAACGCCATTTGCCCGGACTATCTGCCCCTCACGCGCCGCGTTCACGTTGGTCGAATTGCTGGCGATCGTAGCTGTGCTTGGCCTGCTCGCGCTCGTTCACGTGCAGGGATTGAGCCATACCAGGAATCGCTCTCAAGACATCGTCGATTTCTACAACAATAAGCAACTGATGGCCGCCGCGAACATGTACGCCGCCGAACACAACGACATCCTGCCGGGTTGTGGTTGGGGTACTGCCGACGATTGCTGGGCGTATTCAAAACTGACCTTTGGAGCTCAGGCCGAATCTTTGCGCCGAGGGCAATTGTTCCAGTACGTTAAAGACGAGAAGGTCTTTATGTGCCCGATCGATAAACCTGACAACCTATTTTATCTTCGAGCCATTCTCATCACCAGCTACACGTGGAATGCGGCCGTCTGCGGCTACGGTTACCTGACGACACCTTCCGGCGGTATTGGCAGTTACAAACTCGCTCAGTTCAGGCCGAATGCTATCCTTCAGTGGGAGGCTGACGGTACATCGCCGTTCTTCTTCACCGATGCTGCGTGTATTCCGGACGAAGGAATCTCTGCGCGCCACGGTACCGCCGCGACAGTTGGTCTCATCTCCGGCGGGATTCAGAGAGTCTCCCTCAACCAGTGGTTCACCTCCAACTACGCCGGCACTTCAGGCCAGCGTGGGAGCGCGATTCCTACCACCCAGCTTCCAAATCAACTCTGGTGTAATCCCGGCAACCGTTGGGGGCGCTAAAACTGCCGGACTCCGCAACCAGGCCAGGAGCGCTGGATTGGATCCTGGTTTGGCGTTAAGAAAGTTGCCGAGCGATCCAGCGAAAAAAAACAAGTACGGGTTTGGGCTGCACGAAAGAAATGCTTCGAGCGTGCGACACGTGGTCTGGTAGATGAACCAGCCTGCCGTTAAGAAGCAGGGCTCAGTTACTTCGTCGCCGTGCCCTCGGACCGAACTCCTTTGACATCATTGACGGTCGCCTCCGGCCAGCCGTCCGCGTTCCAACGCAACGGCATTATTGCGAGGGTGGCTTTTCCGCCCATTCGAACGTCACCCTCGAAGTCCGACGTGAACCAATCCTTTCCGAGTGCGTTTAAGGTCCCGGCGTGTCCCGGGCCGATCAATGGGCCGTTGGTTGTTGCTAGAAACAGACTGCCGCCGCCATGCAACAGATCCACGCCGGCTTTGTCCAGGTACGGGCCGGTGACAGATTGGCTCCGGCCGATGCGAATGTTGTAGGTGCTCTTGGGGCCCTGACAACAGCTACCCCAATTCACGAACAGATAATAGTAGTCATCATGCCGGCACAGATACGAAGCTTCGATGGACTCATTATGAGCGAGGGAAAACAGCTTCGAATCCGGAGCGATTCGTTTCCCGGTCTGCGGATCGAGTTGAATCAGCTTGATGCCGGACCAATAGGAGCCGAAAGCTAACCACAGGCTTCCATCGACATCGTGAAACGCTGATGGGTCAATGGCATTGTAACCGTCGCCGTCCTCGGTCCGAACCACGAACCCTTGATCGGTCCAGTGATAGGCCGGATCGTCGGGATCCAGAGTGGGATTGGTCGCCAGACCGATGGCCGAGGTCATTTTCCCAAAGGACGAGACCGCGTAATAAAGGAAATACCGGTCACCCAGCTTGAGGAGGTCGGGCGCCCAATAGAGCAGGTTGCGATTCAGGGGAACGATCTTCGCAACCCATTCCGGCGCCGTTTTGAACACTGCCGGCCCGCGTTCCCATTTTACCAGGTCCTTGGAATGATACGAAGGCACGCCCCGGCCGGTGTAGAAGACCCAGTACTCATCTTTGCATTTCACGATACTGGAAGGATCCCGGGTGGTAATGCCGCGACTCGCCGATTCTTCCAGGGGCAGGATGGTTCCGGGCCCCGGTTTGGCTGAATCGGGTTGAGCGTTGGCCGCAGTGGAAAGAGCCAGCATTCCAATCAACGTCGGTGCCAACAGACTGCGTCCAATCAGGCTGTTGTCTCGTATGAGTTTCATAAACGCCAGTTTGAAACGAATCCGAATTGCATTCAAGGCATGTTGCAGTCCGGAAATATTGCGGTTTGGCACCACCCGAGCCGGTATTAACGAGAACTGATAGAAGAATTCTGCCTCACCGCCTCGGCGGCCCCGCTTCGCTTTTTGCTTGCGTTACATAGTTATACAATGTATAGTGCTGCCATGCTTACTAAAGAACTCGTCGCTGCTTCCACGGAGCCGTTGATCCTGTCGCTCCTCTCCCAAGGCGAGAGCTACGGGTATGCCTTGATTCAGGAAGTGAAACGCCTTTCCGCAGATAAAATCGAATGGACGGATGGGATGCTCTACCCGGTGCTGCACCGCATGGAACGCGAGGGTTGGATTGAATCGCGCTGGGGAGAAGCCGAAACCGGGCGTAAACGCAAATACTACTCTCTCAAAGGAGAGGGCAAGCGAGCCTTAAAAGAACAGCGCGACCAGTGGGTGACGGTGTCCAAAGTATTCAAGCGGTTATGGAAGGAGCAATATGTTTAACCTTGATCAGGCAATTGCGGACTGGCGGCGCCAGATGGCTGCGGTCGGACTTAACTCCGCCGCAGTGCTGGACGAGCTCGAAAGCCATCTGCACGATGAGATCGAGGTGCAGATTCGCTCGGGACTCGAGGAAGAACGGGCCTTCGAGTTGGCTTGCCGGCGACTTGGACCACCCGGGAAACTCAGCACGGAGTTCGCGCGGTCAGGCCGACCGGAGACGGCGCCACGCCGCATATTTCTGTGGTGCTTTTATTTCTTCGGCGCCCTGGTGGCGCTGCTGGCTGACCTGTGGACACTGCTTTCATTCGAGCTGAGCCCAGGCGGACGCATCGGAGCAGCCTGTGGAGTGGGCGTGTTCGCATTGTACCTATTCGGACTGCCGTTCTTGTCCTGGTGGATAAGCGGCGCTCGGCGGACGCATTTTCTGCGGATGATGAAAGCTCTGGGAGTCATGGTGCCGCTGTGGATTTTGTTCGCACTCGCTACCGCGCTCCGAATAGTCCATTGGGAGATTGGGATTATTCCCGAAATGACCATGTGGTCCTTGTGTGCCGCGTATGGCCTCACCGCGTTGGCTTGGGCGTTGATTCAAGGGGGTGGAGCGCAGGGTGGCTTTGGAGGGGGTGGTTTCCTCTCTTTAGATCCAGCGCCCTTTCCACCAGGCGATGACATTCCAGGCGCTCGCTCCGCCTCGTTTAGCCCAACGGCCCGGCGTGCTCTGGAGATGGCGCGCGAGGAAGCTCTGACTCTGGGCCATGATTTCATCGGTACCGAGCATGTGCTGCTTGGGCTGCTCAAGGCGGCCGAAGGCGCTCTGGCGCAGTCGCTGCAACGAAGCCATATCAGCAGCGAGGCCGTACGCGCCGAAGTCGCTCGGCTGATTTCGGCCTTGCCCGATCGCCCGTCCATCACCGCGCTACCCTTCACTCCGCGCGCTCGCAAAGCTCTCCATTTCGCCACCCGGGAAGCAGGTGCTCTGGAACATTCAACGATTGCCTTGGAACATATTCTCCTGGGGCTTCTGCGGGAGGGTACCGGGGTCGCGGCCATAGCGCTGAGTAATCTGGGTGTCCGGCTGGAACGGTTGCGTTGTGAGATCTTGCGAGGCTAATCTTGAGCGGAGCTAAAAAAACGACATGCGCCGGGCTGTTCTCCAAGGCTAATTTGACTGAACGCGATAAGCTGCGGCCTCTTGCGAATTACGCACGTACAGACGCTCGCCGACGAGCACCGGATGGTTCCAGGTCTTGCCTGCCAGCGCCTGGAAAGAGGCGAGTTCGCGGTGTTCGCTCGGATCGGCGGCAACCAGGACGACTTGTCCCTGTTCAGACAAAATGAGCAACAGTCCGGAATTTTCCAGGAGCAGGATCTGGCCTTTGCCGTAATGACCGCCTTTCCATTTGCGCTCGCCGGTTTGCAAGTCGATGCAGGTTAGCATCCCGCCATCATTGCCGTAAGCGTAGCCCTGGTAAGTCACGAGGTCCACGAAATCGGGCTTAAGCTGACGAGAGGTCCAAAGTTCTTCCGCGGCGTATTCGCCATTGGTCTTCTTGATGCGTAGCGCGCGCGTGCCCATGTTCATGCCGGTGGGCAAAAGGATCGTATCGCTTCCCACAACGTGCGGCTGCACCGCGCGGTACTGCGCGGTCTTCCACTCGTAATTGAGCCGCGTTTTACCACTGGCCGGGTCGAGCAGCGCCAGGCCGGAACTCGAGAGCATCAGAATGGAATCCTCGCCCACGATATTGTTAAGCTGCGCTGAACCGTACGAATTTACGGAGCAAGGAGCGGACCAGCGCAGGTCGCCGCAAGCTGCATCGAGCGCGAGCAATCCTTTCTCCCCGGGTCCGCCGCCATAAACAACGACAACCGGTCCGAGCACCAGGGGCGAAGATGAAAAGCCCCACATGGGAACTTTGCTGCCGGCCACCTGGGTCAGCTCCTTTTTCCAAACGATTTCGCCCGTAACCGGGTTTAGCCGCAGGAATGCCCCGGTGCTGCCAACGGTGTAAAGGGCGCCATTCGCCAGGGTCGGTGTCGCGCGTGGGCCAGGACCGCCCATGGGATCGTCCAGGCGTCCGTCCATCTCCGTTTTCCAGAGTTCCTTGCCCGAATCTGCATCATAGCACACCACCGTTTCTTTCGGCCCGCGCTGGTCCTGGGTGAAAAGCATGCGGCCAGCCACTGCGAACGAGGACCAGCCAGGGCCCACCGGGATTTTCCACAGCAACCTGGGCGGGTTACTGTTCCAATTGGTTGAAATTTTCGGCGCCAGGGAACGGCCGGCGCGGTCCGAGCCGCGAAATTCGGGCCATTCCGGACGCGCCAGAGAATTCGTGAGCGAGCTGCTGTCGATGGGCGTCGCCGGTTTTGGCGTTGCCGGCGTCTGCGCGGCGAGCATCGCATCCTCGGCGGTTCGTTTCCAGCGCGAATGAAACGAAAACTTGTAATCCCCGGTCATGCCGTCATTGCGTAAGAGCATTGAGACGGAGAAGCCGGCAAATGCAAGTAGCACGGCGGTCCCCGAACGGATCCCGGGCGGCGATTTCTTGAGAAGTGCGGCGGCCAGCGCGAAAAAGAAAAAGCCCATTGGGAGCGTGAAATAAGTCGTCGCTGCCCCGCGCATGGTTGGATGTGCGAGCGTAATGGTGATGGCCGCGCTCGCGACCAGCCCCAGAAAACCGAACAACCTTTCCCGCCAGGTCGCCCGGCTGGCCGCAAGCCACCAGATAAGCAAAAGAAGGCAGGCCAACAGTGGACCGAATACCGCCACCATCCAGTACTTCGCGGCTCCTTCTTCCGAAATACTCGGACCAAACCGGGCCACGAGCATGAGAAGAGCGAGTACAAACGCCGGCCAGGCTCTGAGCGCACGGAACTGTTTGCGTGCACCCTCTGGGGTTTCGGGGCGCTCCAAGGCATTTTCTTTGGTAGTCAGATCATTCATGCGGTAAACTTGTCGATTGTATTAGACCAAACAAATTTCCGCCTGCAAGCGAATTGCCTCCACCAAGGCACCGCCGAGCTCGGCATCCCGGTTTGGACGGCGCTGCTGTGCGGTGCTTTTAGCAGGGGTCAAACCGGTCGAAGATCGAATCAGCGGAGTTCGCCGCCACATCCGAAGCGACGCCCAGCGGCCGCGCTCCAAAGCAAAACGCCGGCGCTTTCAGACTGGGAATGAGTTACAGTTGAGGGGTGGATCTAATTAATCAACGGATTGCGCTGCGCGATGGGCGCACTTTAGGATTCGCGGAGTACGGCGTGCCCAACGGCAGACCGCTGATTTATTTGCATGGCTGGCCCGGGTCGCGGCTGGAGCCTTACGCGATGAGACAGGGCTGCGCGCGGTTGGGTTTAAGGATGATCGCTCCCGACCGCCCGGGGCTCGGGCTATCGGATTTTAAGCCAGGGCGCACGATTGCTGATTTCGCCGGCGACGTGAGCGAATTGGCGGATCATTTGGAATTGAAGCGATTTGCGGTCTTAGGCGTGTCAGGCGGGGGACCGTACGCGGCGGCCTGCGCAGCACAGATTCCGCAACGGTTGACGTCCGCGCTGCTGGTCTGCAGCGTTGGGCCCGCGGATGTTCCCGAGGTCACCAAGAATATGGTCGCGATTCATCGCTGGCTATTGGCCATGGCGCGCCGATTCCCGCGCGTGACCGAGTGCATCGGCGGCATTTTCCTGCGGGTCATCTGGCGCAAGGGCAACCAGGTCCTTCCGCGCCAGGTTGAAATGCGCCTGCCTCCTGCTGACCGTAAAGCCTTGGAGAATACCGAGCTTCGTCAGGCATTAACGGACAGTTCCGTCGAAGCGCTCCGGCCAGGCGTGCGCGGCGCGGTTAAAGATGGTTCGCTTTATGGAAGACCCTGGGGTTTTGCGCTGGACACGATTCGCGTCCCGGCTTTTCTTTGGCACGGCGAAGCCGATATCATCGTGCCGCCGGCCATGGGCCATTACCTGGCCGAACACATTTCAAACTGCCAGGCGCAGTTCTACCCGGAAGATGGGCATTTTTCGCTGCCGTACAATCGGCTGGACGAGATCCTCAGCAAGGTCAGGTAATTCCAGACTTTGTTCAGGCAAAAGGCTTCCATGAATAATAACGACTGGGAAATTCGATATCAAACACGCGACATGCCCTGGGAAAAGGGCGCGCCCTCGCCTGGACTGGTGGATTTTCTGTCGGCGCACCCGGCGCTGCCTCGTGGCGAAGTTTGCGTGCCCGGCTGTGGAACGGGCCATGATGTGCGGGCCTGGGCGCGAGCCGGGTTCGCCGCCTTTGGTTTCGACATTGCACCGACCGCTGTGCAACTGGCCTCTGAGGCTGCGCGCGCCGAAGGCGTGGCCGCCTCCTTTCGACTGGGAGATTTCCTTTCCGACACTCCCCCATTCCAGTTTGATTGGCTGTTCGAGCATACGCTTTTCTGCGCGATTCAACCGGATGAACGCGCAAAGTACGTGCAAGCAGCCCTGCGCTGGCTCAAGCCCGGCGGCCAGTACCTCGCCGTCAACTACTTCATCCCCGATCAGGATGGCCCCCCTTTTGGCACAACTCGCGAAGAGCAATGGGAACGCTTTTCACCGCATTTCGATCTGCTGGAAGAGTGGGTGCCGAGGTCTTATCCGAACCGGGTCGGTCTGGAACGGATGTTCTGGTGGAAACGGCCGTTATAAGTTACAGGTTGCAGGTTACAAGTTACAGGTTGAACAATGGAGCACCGTCTTCAACACGTGTGATTAAATCTGTCGGTCATTGTGTTGAGCGGCAGAAAAGCGGCAGAGGGCTGCCGCACTCCAAAACCTTCGGTTCTAGACGCCCGCCCGTGTCGCGCTTGCGTTTTGGACTGCGGCAGCCCTCCCCATGAACCTTAAAATTGGCTCGTTGATTACTAAGCACTTGCATGTTTTCGAGGTTCAGGGGTTCAATGCGCGAATTCTTCGGGGAATTCTCTGCCGCTTTTTTCGGCTTTCTGCCACGACCGACACTTCTAATCGCACCGTTTTCAACCTGTAACTTCTAACCTGTAACCTTCAACTTTCTTTTGCTTCTTTCGCCCGCGCCTTATACGTATCGAGAATCGCCGCCGTGGCACTGGCGCCGCAGCGGGTCGCACCCAGGTCTCGCACACGGATCAAACCATCAAGGTCACGCACCCCGCCGGCAGCTTTGACCTGCACCCGATGTGACACACTGGCGCGCATCAGGCGCAAATCGCTTTCAGTGGCGCCCTGGTAACTGTATTTGCCGTCTGCTCCTTTGACGAAGCCATACCCGGTGGAAGTCTTGATCCAATCCGCCCCCGCCTTTTCCGAGATTTGCCCAAGTCTGCGTTTAAATTCTTCGCTCGTGAGGCCGGCGCCTCCGTTGGTCAGATAATCGTTTTCAAAAATCACCTTTACCTTGGCTCCGTGTTTGTGGGCTTCGTCGCAAACAGCTTTGATATCGCGCTCGACATAGTCCCAATCGCCGCTAAGGGCTTTGCCGATGTTGATGACCATATCGATCTCCACCGCACCGTCCTGGCAGGCCAGTTCGGTTTCGTAACGCTTGCTTTCGGTCGTGCTGTTGCCGTGCGGGAAACCAATAACCGCGCCGACTTTGACGCCGGTGCCCTTGAGCAACTCGGCCGCGCGCGTAACGAAGTATGGCTTGATGCAAACCGAGACAACGCCGTACTCTGCCGCCAGCCGGCAGCCTTGCTCCATTTCCTGATCCGTCATGGTCGGATGAAGGAGGGAATGGTCGATCATTCCCGCTAATTCTTCATAGCTGTATTTCATTGGTTCTTAAAAGTAGGGTGCCAGCACATTGCGCGCGACCTGGAGCGCGGTTTGGCGGCCTTCGAGCGTCTTGCCGAAGGTATCGTCCTCGACCTCAACACATACCGGACCGGCATAGCCGATTTCACGTAGTTTGGCCGCAAATTTTGCCCAATCAATCTCGCCAAAACCCGGAATGCGCGGCGTGTGCCACTCTTTGGGAAAGGCAAAAATTCCGACCTCATTCAAGCGGTCCTGGTGCACGAGCATGTCTTTGGCGTGCACATGGAACAGCTTGTCCTTAAACTCACGCAACGGGCTGAGCGGATCCATTCGTTGCAGCACGAAATGCGAGGGGTCATAATTCAGGCCGAAATTAGCAGAAGCGATGTCGCTGAACATGCGCCGCCAAATCATGGGCGAGGTGGCCAGGTTTTTGCCGCCCGGCCATTCATCCCGCGAGAAGGACATCGGACAGTTCTCGATCCCTACCTTGATGCCGTGGTCCTCGGCAAACCCAATGAGCGGTCGCCAGACCTTCAAGAATCTCGGCCAGTTCTCCTCGACCGTCCTGGTCCAGTCACGACCGACAAACGTGTTGGCGTTTTTTAAACCCAGCCTCTCCGCAGCAAGGATGACTTTTTTGAAATGATCCACGGATTTCTTTGAAACCGCCGGGTCTGGATCCAGCGGATTGGGATAGTATCCCAGGGCGGAGATCGTGATGCCGCGTCTGGCGCATTCGCCCTTGAGGTCCTCGGCCTGAGTTTGGCTCAGGTTGATAACATCGATGTGCGTGACCCCCGCGAATTTGCGTTCGGCCTTTCCCGCCGGCCAACAGGCCACTTCCAGGCAGGAAAAATGGTTTTGAACGGCGAAGTCCAGCAGTTCCTTGAATGAAAGCTCCGGCAGAATGGCGGTAAAGAATCCGAGTTTCATGCTTCGAGTTGGTGCGTGCTGCGCACACCGGGAATTAGGCTGAAATGTTTGTCATAGGTCAATACCACAGCGTCGACGCGTTGGGCGCAGCAAGCAATGACCACATCCGTGAGCGGCAGGACGGCGCCCTGCCGGTCCAGTTCCCAGAGCGTTTGTTCGACGCGTTCCCACAGGCGGCTGTCCGTGGGAACGTTGATGTTCACGTCCCAAAACGCGCGAAACCGGTCACGCACCTTTTGCGGGCGAAGCGCCCGGGCTACCTCGCAGCGCACGACGCCGCAAATAACCAGGTCGCGGCTGGCGGCGCTGAGAGCCAGAGCACGCAACGGATCCTGACCCTGCCGCAATAGCCGAATATAGAAACTGCTATCCGCGAGAACGGGACTTGCGGCCATAAGTCACGGGAGTCTCGCTGCGGCGCAGCGCTTCCAGGTCGTAAACCGGGTCGACCGTTTCTCTCAACTCGTCCGCACTGAGGCCCAGTCCGGCAGAGCTCAACTTGATCAGCTTGGCTCTTCTGTCCATTTCTCTGAGCGCTAAATCGATGGCCTTGGTCTTGCTGGTGGCGCCGGTCGCCTCCATCACCCTGGCGAGCAACTCATCATCGATGTGCATGGTCATCTTCATCGCCATACAATGTATGGTCTGTATGCCATATCGTCAAGGTCTTCCGGATTCAGACTCTGACCCAACCGCCTTCCACATGGCTCCGGGACACCGCCTCGCACACCGCCACTTCCTGGTGTCCGTCCTGTACCCCTGCGAATAGACGCTCCCCGGGAGCCTTGCCGATTGCGTTGTAGACCGAGCGGAAGAGCATCTTAAACGTATCCGGGAAGCCCTCCACGTGTCCGGGCGGATAATCGATAAACGGCCTGACTCCCGGGCCGAACTCGGGCGTCGCGCGGAACGAAACCTGGTTCGGTTCATCCCGATGCCCGAGCCCGAGTGTCTCCGGCTGCTCGGAGCACCACCAGGCGGACTTTTTGGATCCGTAAATCTCAAAGCGGATACAGTTCTTTCGCCCGGCGGCGACTTGCGACACCGCGACGTTGCCTCGCGCGCCGTTGCTGAAGCGCAAAAGCACACTGCCGAAGTCTTCCGTTTTTACAGGATACGAATGATACCGAAGCTTGGCATCGGCCCTGGCGAAGGTTTCCACCTCGCCGATGGGTCGCTTGCGCGTTTTGTGCCAGGTGCCCAGGTCGGCGAATACGGATTGGATCCGCGCGCCGAGGATGAACGAAACCGTGTCCAGCCAATGCGTGCCGATATCGGCTACCGCCCGCAACTTGCCACCCTCCCGGGGCAGCAGCCGCCAGTTGTAATCCGTATCCTTGAACAGCCAATCCTGCATGTACGAGCCATTCACATGAATGATCTCACCCAGGTCGCCCGCGCGCGCGAGTTGGCGCATTTGCAGCACGGCGGGATAAAAGCGCACGTTGTAATTGACCGCGAAGATCGTGCGCGCCTTTGCCGCCTCAGCCACGATCCGGGCAGTTTCCCCGGTGTTCATCGCCAGCGGCTTCTCGCAAATGCAATGTTTGCCCGCCCGCAGCGCGGCCAAGGCCATCTCGCAATGAAACCGGTTCGGCGTCGTAATATGCACCACATCGACTTCCGGCGAGCGCAACATTTCCTGGTAGTTGGAAAAGACCAGCGGAATGCCGTGCTTCGCCGCGGCGGCTTGGACACGGTCGGGCAAGTCGCACAGGGCTACCACCCGCACACCGAGCCGGCGCAACGCTTCAATGTGCACCGGCCCGATGAAACCAGTGCCGATGATTCCGGCGCGAATCTGGTTGATTTGCCTGACGGGCATGCTTAGTTTCGTGGTGGCCTTCACGCCGTCCAACCTGCGGCGCTCGCGCGGCGGAGTCAACAGCGATTGGGGGCCCTAAGGGAACCACAAATGAACACCAAGATATGCATGGCAAACTGCATCGCCGCCGGTTCCTCGCGGCTTCAACGGGTTTAGTGATCGCGGCCCCACTTCTCACGCTGGGTGCCGAACCAGGGAAACTCGACCCCGATGAGGGTGTCACCGCACCCGAGGATTTGATGAAAGAACACGGGGTGCTCAACCGCTGCCTGCTGATCTACGAAGAAGGGATGCGGCGATTACGCCAACGTGAGGAGGTCGCTCCCGAGGTCTTCAGCCACACCGCCCAACTCGTGCGTACGTTTGTCGAGGAATACCACGAGAAGAACGAAGAGAAATATATTTTTCCCCAGTTTGAGCGCGCCGGGAAACTGGTTGATTTGGTTGAGACTCTCAAGACCCAACACCAGGCTGGACGCGTGGTGACAGCCCACATTCTCGAACTCTGCCAACCGGACATGTTCCGGCACAAATCCAACCGAAAGGGGCTAACGGACGCGTGCGCGAGTTTCATTCGCATGTACCGCCCTCACGAAGCGCGGGAAGACACGGTTTTGTTCCCCGCACTGCGGACCATTCTCAAACCCAAGGAAGTTGAAGAACTGGGTGAACGAATGGAAGAAGATGAGCACAAGGTGCTCGGAGATGAGGGCTTCGAAAAGAGCGTGGCCCAGGTTGAGACGATTGAAAAGCAGTTGGGCATCTATGACCTGAAGCAGTTCACGCCTGGCGTCAGCGGCTCGCGCCACGGTTAAACCGCTCTAGAATCACAAAACCCCGGTGGGTGACCTGTTTACAGAATGGATTCCGAAGGTTTTGGAGTGCGCCGCCTTGCGGCGCTTTGGGGGACAAAGTAGGCTCGAATGATTGAAATCTTTCGCCGGTCAACCATCGTTCAGTTCCAAAAGCGGCGCAACGCGCCGCACTCCAAGAAGCTGGCGCGCGAGTTTGCGCCCGACCCCAATGCATCGTGGCATATAAACCGGGCATCGCTTTATAATAGCCCGGCGGACGCTTACAAGTATCGTATAACTAATTGGTAATTTATGAAAAAACTGGCGATAGGGTGCGGTATCCTCGTGGTTCTCGGGGTGATTGCTTTGGTGATAATCGCCATTGCCGGCGGAAGTTACAATCATCTGGTCCGGCTGCAACAAGCCGTCGACACGCAATGGGCTCAGGTGCAGAACGTCTATCAGCGACGCGCAGACCTGGTGCCGAATCTGGTGGCCACCGTATCCGGCGCCGCCAATTTCGAGAAATCCACCTTGACGGAGGTCACCGCTGCCCGCGCCTCAGTGGGCCAGGTTAAGCTCAATCCCAGTTCCGCCCCAACCGATGCCGCCAAGCTGGCGGAATTCGACCGCGCCCAGGGCCAACTCTCGAGCGCCCTGTCCAGGTTACTGGTCGTTTCCGAGCGGTACCCGGATTTGAAGGCGACTCAGAATTTTCAAGATCTGCAGGCCCAGTTGGAAGGAACAGAGAACCGCATCAGTGTCGAACGCCGCAACTTCAACCAGGCGGTGCAAGCTTATAATACCGCCATCAAATCTTTCCCCGCGGTTTTTTATGCCGGCGTATTCGGCTTTAAGGAACGACCGTACTTCGCCGCCACCCCGGGTGCCGAAACTCCGCCCAAAGTCCAGTTCGATTTCGGCAAACCGGCGACCGCTCCAACCCCGGAGAAACAGTGAGTGAGCAAGTGCATTTTAGCAAGCCACGGCGTCACTGAGGGACCGCACCCCGAGGCGCTGCGGGAAATGTCCTTTTGCAGATTCGGAATTCGTCCGGGACTCGTCCTCCTGCTGCTCTTCGCCGGTTTAATTTCCTGCGCTTCAGGGATTCAGGCGGCTGAGCGCATGCCGCCGGCACCGGATCAGTACTTCAACGATTACGCCCACGTGATCTCTCCGTCGACGGCAACCCAACTCAATCGCAAGCTGTCCGATTTTGAGCGCGACACCTCGAACCAGATTTTGGTCGTGATCTATCCCAAGATGGACTCGGATTCGTCCATCGAAGATTACACCGTGCGCGTGGCGCAAGCCTGGAGGGTCGGACAAAAGGCTCGGAACAATGGTGCCGTGCTCTTTGTGTTCATTCAGGATCGTAAGATGTTTCTCCAAGTCGGCTATGGCCTGGAAGGGGCTTTGCCCGACGTCATCGCCAAGCGGATTATTGAGAATGAAATTAAGCCCCGGTTCAAAGCCGGCGATTACGACGGCGGCCTCAGCGCCGGAGTTGCCGCAATTATGGCAGCTACCAGGGGCGAATACAAAGGAACCGGCGCCACGGCCGGAGACCGGCCCCAAGGCAATGCAGTGTCCGCCGTGGTGGTTGTGCTTTTCGCGGTCGGGTTTATCGCGTTTGCCTTATTGGCAGCACGCCGCCGAACCTACGGATACAGCGGTTGGACTCTTGGCAGTGGCGGATTCTCCGGCGGCAACTGGGGCGGCGGAGGTGGCGGAGGATGGGGCGGCGGGGGTGGGGGCGGCGGCGGGGGCTTTTCAGCCGGTGGCGGCAGTTTCGGTGGCGGGGGCGCCGGCGGCAGTTGGTGATACTTATGAAGGAGCTATGAAGGCCCGGCATTTTCTTAATCAACTCAGCCACGAGCAAATCGTGGCGGCGATTCAGCAAGCCGAGATGACGACCTCCGGCGAGATCCGTGTCTTTATTACCAGAAAACCAATCGAAGATCCCGTCCCGGCGGCTCAAAACCACTTTGTTGCCCTGGGAATGGAAAAAACCCGAGACCGAAACGGAGTCCTGATTTTCGTCGCACCGAAAGCGCACAAATTTGCCGTCATCGGCGATGCCGGTGTCCACGCTAAATGCGGCGAAGGATTCTGGACCGAACTGGCGCGCGAGATGTCCGGCCATTTTCGAAAATCCGACTTCACCGCCGGCATCGTTCACGGAGTGCGCAAGGCCGGCGAGTTGCTCGCCCAACATTTCCCTCGTCGCCCCGACGACACGAACGAACTGCCGGATCAAGTCGAAAGCGACTGAACGTTACCATTCGGATTTTGGCCTTCTTTCGGCCTTCGGATTTAGCAACTACGGAGTCTGCTGTCGCTTGAGTTCGAACGAATCCTTCCAGGCCTCATCCGTGCCCAAATTCTTGGTGAGGAACTCCTGTAACTCGGCGGTGCTAGCTGTGAGCACGACCCGTCGATCATCTTTTTCACCAAGCATCTCGTGCCGGAGAAGCTTCGGATTATTGTCGAGAACTGTCCTGAGCCAGTCGTGATTGAGTGCGGCCATTTTCAAAGTCGGCGTGACTTGAAACACCCGCAGCAGGAAATGCGAAGGAATCGCTGGCGGCATCACGTCGCAATCCTGGTCCTTGCCCATGAAGTCCAGGAACCTCGCGTCATTGACCTTGAAAAGGCAGGCACGGGCGACATTGGTTTTTTCTCCGGCTGTGCCCGAGAAATAGGTTAGTTGATAGGAGTTGTCTCCTTCTTTCGTGAACGTCCACCGTTCAGGCGATTGCGTGTTAGTCCATTGCCCGAGAAACGCCGGGTCATACGAAACATCTTTGGCAGTGTAGAACGGATGTACCGACGTCACAATGCAACCCGCCAGCAGAGCCGCCGTGCCAACTAAGAATCCCGCGATTGGTTTTTTCATGAGGTTCCTTTCGATTAAGCTCATCATACACGTTTCAGCCTGCGGAGATAATCGAAAAAAAGAGAGGAACAATCGATCCAATCGAACGGAACCCTCCAATTCCTAACTCGCGGTTTAGGCTGAAAACCACTATTTGCCGGTCCAAGGTTTATAGTTAGACAAGACGAAATATCCATGGTGGTAGGGACGGCGCGCTGCGCCGTCCGCGCTGCGCCGTCCGCGCTGCGTTAGCGGCGCACGCAAGCGATCGCAAACTGATCCACGCCCTACCCTCTCGTTCTGCCCGCTGGACGCGGGCAGGGACATCGCAGCGCGATGTCCCTACCAACCCTGTCTATTAGACGAGCATCCGGCGCGCCTTTAATCTGGATCGGGCACAAGGAACTCCCCATCATGGCACGCTGAAAATGTCTGAGGTAACGCCTAACCGTGAGGCTGACCACCGGTATTCCACCGGTCACTTGGTCCGCCGTTTACTGGCGCTGGCCTGGCAGTTCCGCGCCGATTGCCTGCTCTCAGTCCTGCTGAGCCTGGCACTCTTGTTACTCGGGCTAGCCGGTTTGCAATTGCTCGGTGTGGTCATTGACGTGATCCGCCATGCGCTGGATGCCTCGCAACGCGCGCCCGTTTACCCGTTCGGCTGGAGACCTCCGCCTTCCTGGAAACCCCTGGACATTGTCGCCGCACTTTCCGCCGGGATTGTGCTCCAAGCGGTGTTGCGCGCCTGGCTTACCTATGTCTACAACATGGTAACCGCCCGCCTGACCCAGGGCAAAATCGTGCCGGGTTTGCGCGACCGCCTCTACGCCCGGCTCCAATCGCTGAGTTTCCGCTTCTTCGATGTTCACGGCTCAAGTTCCATTTTCAATCGCGTCACCGGCGACGTGCAAAATACGCGGTTATTCGTCGACGGGGTCGTGCTCCAGGGCGTGAACATGCTGCTGACCCTGGGCGCGTATTTTGTTTTTATGTGGCGCATCCATGCCTCCCTGACAGTGGCTTGCTTATCCGTGACCATTGGCCTGTGGTGGGTGACGCATTATTACTCCGGGCGCCTTCGCCCGGGTTACCTGCGCAACCGGGAATTGTTCGACCACCTCGTCGAGTTATTTACCGAAAGCGTCCGCGGCATGCAGACGGTCAAAGGTTTTGCCGCCGAACCGAATCAGATTGCCGCCTTCGAAGAGGCCAACCGGCGAGTTTCCAGCCAGCAGCAGCGCATCTTCATGGACCTGTCGATCTTTACGCCGGCCACCCAAATTCTATCGCAGCTCAGCCTGGTCATTCTTTTCGCCTACGGCGGTTGGTTATATGTCCAGGGACAAATCCCCCTGGGGGCGGGTCTGGTGGTTTTTGCCGGCCTGCTCCAGCAGTTCAATGGGCAGGTGGCCAACATCACCACCATCGCCAATTCGGTGCAGCAGAGCTTTGCGGCGGCCCGCCGCGTTTTCGAAGTGCTCGACACTCCCACCGAAGTCCAGTCGCGCCCCGGCGCGCACGTGCCCCGGAACGTGAACGGCCACGTTCAGTTCGAGCGAGTCACGTTCGGATATCATCCCCAGACGCCAGTCCTCCAGGAAATCAGCTTCGCGGCTCGGCCGGGCCAGGTCATCGGTGTGTTCGGCATGACCGGGGCTGGCAAAACCTCGTTGCTGAGCCTGATTCCGCGCTTCTATGACCCGCAACAAGGTCGGGTGCTGATTGATGGCCGGGATGTGCGCGATCTGGATCTCGACGGCTATCGGCGCCATGTCGGGATCGTGTACCAGGAAAGCTTTTTGTTCTCCAATACCGTCGCCGCCAATATCGCCTTTGGCAATCCTCACGCCAGCCAGGCACAAGTGGAACAGGCAGCCCGGCTGGCTTCGGCGCACTCCTTTATCCTCGAACTGCCGGAAGGCTATCAAACCGTGCTGGGCGAATCGGGAGTGGACCTCTCCGGGGGCCAGCGCCAGCGCCTGGCTCTGGCTCGCGCGCTTTTACTTCAACCCCCGATCCTCATCCTGGACGATCCCACCGCTTCGGTGGATCCAAAGACTGAACACGAAATTGTTTCGGCATTGCGTGAAGCCATGGCCGGGCGCACTGCCTTCGTGGTGGCCAACCGCCTGAGCCTGTTGCGTCGAGCCGACCTCATCCTGGTTCTGTCCAATGGGCGCCTCGCGCAAACGGGCAGCCACGAGGAATTGGTGAGTGTCGCGGGCCCCTATCGTGAGGCCGCCCTGCTCCAACTCCTGGACCAGGAGCAAGCCGCCGGTTGCTCCAAAAGCACCGATCAGACTCTATCGCCTCGAGTATCCAGTCCGGAAGTTGTCAGTGGCGAGCTGCGGGGCCTTTAAATGCCATGCCTAAACAGCCTCCTCCAAAGACCGATCAAACTCCCCATTCCGGGCTGAGGGCTTTGCCAAGCGATTCGGTCGAGACCCGCCCTTCCACCTCTGCCCACTCCGCGGCCAGCCTGGGCTCGGCCGAGCGTGAAGCCATCACCTTCTATCGGCCAATGGAAGATCGCGAAGCGGATCGCGCCCCGCTCAGCGCTCAACTGATTCGCCGCATTTTTGCCTACACCGCGCCTTACCGCGGGCGCCGCAACTGGCTCTTTGTCCTGACATTTCTCCGCGGTTTGCAACTGCCCGCACTGGCTTGGATGATCGGTCAGACCATCAACGGCCCGATTTCCGGCCGCCATCTTTCAGGCATTTACCTTTATTCGGCAGGGTACCTCGCCCTGGCCATCACTATGGTCCTGACCCTGCACTTCCGGCAGCGCTTCGCCTTGGAGCTGGGAGAGGCCATCGCCCACGACATGCGCTTGGGGTTGTTTCGTAAGCTCAACTCCATGCCGATGTCCTTTTTCAATAAAACCAAATTCGGACGCATTATCAGCCGGATGACTTCCGACATCGACAACGTGCGCGTTGCGGTTCAGGACGTCGTGTTTGTGGTCACGATTCAAGCGGTCCAAATGGCCGTCGCGGCGCTGCTCATGGCGTGGTACAACTGGAAACTCTTTTCCATCATGCTCCTGTTTGCGCCGATCATCTGGGTGATCAACGAGCATTACCGCCGTGAAGTAGCTCAGCAGTTGCGCAAAATGCAGGAAACCTGGAGCCGGGTCACCTCGACTCTGGCCGAGTCAGTCAGCGGCATCCGTGTCACTCAGGCCTTTGTGCGCCAGGAAATCAATGCGGGCTTCTTTCGCAAACTGGTCAATGTGCATGGCGAAAACAACGTGGGTGT
Source organism: Verrucomicrobiia bacterium (assembly GCA_035651635.1). Taxonomy (GTDB): domain Bacteria; phylum Verrucomicrobiota; class Verrucomicrobiia; order Limisphaerales; family UBA8199; genus JANXQE01. Next base: position 27,960 of record DASRFK010000319.1, read on the forward strand.
CGCGCATGCCTCCGCCGTGTTCATTCCGCTGCTGCAAATGAAAAGCCAATTGTTCCTGGGCGCCATGGCGTTGCTCGGCGGTTACGGCGCGCTGCGCTGGCAGGGATGGCTGCATATGGAAGTCGGCGACCTGGTCATGTTCTTTTTCCTGGCTAATTTCTTCTTCGACCCGGTTCAGGTAATCGGCAACCAGTACAACCAGGCGCTCAGCGCCATGGCCGGCGCGGAACGCTATTTTCGTTTGATCGATGCGGCCCCGGAATGGACCGATCGTCCCGGCGCAAAACCGTTGCCTCCCATCCAGGGCAAGGTCCAATTTCAGGAAGTCAGCTTCGCGTACGACCCTGGCCGAACCGTCCTGGCCGACGTTTCTTTTACCGTCGAACCCGGGCAAACAGTTGCCCTGGTCGGCCATACCGGCAGCGGCAAGACGACGATTGTGAGCCTGCTGCAGAAGTTTTATTTGCCCACCAGCGGCCGCGTCCTGGTCGACGGGCACGATCTGCTGGCGGTGACCAGCGACTCTCTCCGCGCGCAGATGGGCAGCGTGCAGCAGAACAACTTTCTCTTTGCCGGCTCGGTTATCGACAACATCCGCTTTGCCCGCCCTGCGGCCACTGAAGATCAGGTGCGCTCGACCTTGCAAGCTCTGGATTGCCTCGATCTGCTCGAGGCACTCCCGGACGGCCTCCAAACACAGGTAGGGGAGAAAAGCGCGTCGCTTTCTTTGGGTCAACGCCAACTGATCTGTTTCGCCCGCGCGTTATTGGCCGACCCACGCATTGTCGTCCTGGATGAAGCCACCAGCGCCATCGACACCGTTACTGAAGCGCGCCTGCAGCGCGCGCTGGAAGCTCTGCTGCGCGGGCGAACCTCTTTTGTCGTCGCTCATCGTCTCAGCACGATTCGCAAGGCGGATTTGCTCCTGGTCCTGGAATCGGGCCGGATTGTCGAACGGGGCACACACGGCACTCTCCTCGCCGCCGCTGGCGTTTACGCCCGGCTTCACGAGGAATTCGTCCGCGGCGGGATGACAGCATAAACCAAGCTGATGTCACTTATAGTCTGTTGCGTCTGGTTATAGTCTGCCCAGCGAATGCGTGGCGCCTTCGGCGGCAACTTAAAGCAACATTTTGGAGCCTCAGTTCGAGCCCGGCGATTGCGCCTGGGTTTGTCGCAGGAGCGTCTGGCCGAGCGGGCCGGGTTGCATCGGACTTATGTCACCGACGTCGAACGCGGCGCCCGCAACATCTCACTCGAAAGTATTGCCCGTTTGGCTCACGCTCTCGATTTGCCCGTAAGCTCGCTTTTTGAGCCCAAAGCACTCGGGAATGACTCTCTTTCCGTTCGCAAGGACTCCTCTCAAGCCCGTATTTTGCTGGTCGAGCAAAATCCTTCAGACGTGGCGGCGGCACTGAGTGTCTTTCGCCGGGCGAGGGTGGCGAACCCGATCGAGGTGGTGAGCGACGGTGCGGCGGCGCTGGACTTCTTATTATGTGAAGGCACATTTGCCCGCCGCAAGAAACACTCCGGGCCGATCATCGTGCTGTTGGAGATCGAAGGGCCGAAGTTCAATGGTTTGGAACTGCTCCGCTCCCTGCGCAACGACGCACGGTTTGTCGGGGTCCGCGTCGTGGTGCTGACCAGCGCGCCCGACAATGGTCCAGGCCGTGCCGCCTTGCGTCTCGGCGCCGACGCCTGCCTGGTCAAGCCGTTGGATTTCCAGACCTTTAGCTCGATCACCTCACGACTGAACTTCTCCTGGACCTTGCTTCGGGATTCAAAAGGTCTGCTTTAGCAGCGTGGGCTTCACAGGGGTGTGATTAAATCTGTCGGTCATTCTGTGTTGAGCGGCAGAAAAGCGGCAGAGGGCTGCCGCACTCCAAAACCTTCGGTTCTCGAGGCCCGCGCCCGTGTCGCGCTTG
>DASRFK010000320.1:0-5246 GCA_035651635.1 Verrucomicrobiia bacterium
TCGGGCCAATGGCAGGAAGGGCTCTCTTCCAGCGGCGCGGGGGGAGTGCAGTTTGCCGAAGTTGAGGTGGATACCGAGACCGGGTTTACCAAGGTAAAGAAGATCACCTGCGTGCAGGATGGCGGCTTGATCGTCAGCAAGCTCACCTGTGAAAGCCAGGTCAACGGGGGCATCCTGATGGGCATCGGTTATGCCCTGTACGAAGAGCGTATCATGGACCGCTTGTCCGGCGTGGTGCTCAATCCCAATTTCGAGACCTATAAACTGACCGGCTTGGCCGACGCTCCGGAAATCGACGTGGTGCTGCTGGACATGCCCGAACGGGGCGTGATCGGTATCGGCGAGCCCGTCACCATCCCGACCGCCTCCGCGGTGGCCAATGCAGTGGCCAACGCGCTCGGGGTGCGCGTGAGCAGTTTGCCCATCACGCCCGCGCGCGTACTGGGGGCGTTGGCAGGAAATAAATCCTCAACCCCGGCCTCCGCTTAGTTCCTGGTATGAATTCTTTTCAATATGTCACGGCCGGTTCGCCTGGCTCCGCCCGCGAGTTGCTTGGTGAAAACGGCAGGTACCTGGCGGGTGGCATCGATTTGTTCGGTGAGATGAAGGAATACATCGCCGAGCCGAAAGTTCTGGTGAACGTCAAAGCGCTGCCAGGTTTGGATAAAATCGAGCCCGGTATCAAGTCCTGGTCCATTGGGACCAATGTCACGATCGCTCAGTTGGAGAATCATCCCGAACTCAAGAATACTTTTCCTGGACTGCAACAGGCGGCGGCCGAAGTCGGTTCGCAACAGATCCGCAACGTGGCGACCGTGGGCGGCAACCTGGCGCAACATTCGCGCTGCTGGTACTATCGCCATCGCGACATTCTCTGCTTGAAGAAAGGCGGCGATACCTGCTACGCCCGTCACGGTGAGAACAAATATCATAGCCTGTTCACCGGCAATACCTGCATCAGCCCGGTTGTCTCCAATCTTTCGGTCATCCTCGCAGCGCTGGAAGCCGAGGTCATCGTTCAGCGCGGAGACAAACCCGCCCGCTTAAGCATCCCCGAGTTCTATGCCAAAGCCTGGGACAACCCCACCGCTCATCATTCCCTCGAACCAGGCGACCTCGTTCTCAAAGTCGAAATCCCTGCCCAACAGCGGCGCAGCAGTTACCTCCAGGTGAGCGAAAAATCCATGTTCGATTGGGCGTTGGTTAGCTGCGCCGCCGCCGCGAAAGTCGAGGGTGGGAAACTCAGCCACGCGCGGGTGGTGCTTGGGGCGATCTCCAACGTGCCCCACCAGGTGCAGGCCGCCAACGAACTGCTCGAAGGCAAGACACTCGACGACGCTCTGGCCAACAAAGTCGCCGATGCTATCCTCGAAAAGGCGCATGCGCTTTCTGAAAACGGATACAAAATCCAGATCGCGCGAGCACTCATTCGCCGCAGCCTCGCGCAACTGAAGGCTTAGTATGAATCAACCATCCGTCTGCAAACATCTTCGCACCAAGGCCATGTTCATACCCGCTTTGGCCCACGAGCTCGCCGCTCAGCCGGAGGGTCTGCATACGCGTTCCGCCCACTATTGGTGCAACTGCACCGTCACCGAGACCGGCCCGGATGATGCCCCGGTGGCCCCACACCGTTGCAAGCCGGACCGACGTTGCTTCGAGGAGTAGGCTTGACCCTCCAGCTCCCAGTCCCAAGGGACTGCCAGCTCCCAATCCAGAAGGATTGCCAGATGCCAATTCCGAGGGGATTACGTCCTCCAGCCCAAGGTTGCGCGTGCTCTTTCGCGCAACCTTGGGTTAACGCACGTCGAGACCTTCAACTTCGAAGAAGTTGCGCCTAACGCCACCTGTAAGGACCTCCATCAATGATCTTGGCGGCGAGACGCCGCCAAAACCCGCAGGCCAGAGGCCCGCGCTACGTAGCGCAGGCGTCCGGGTTCCGGGGGCGTCTCGCCGCCGGAATGGCGCGGCGGACCAATTCTTAAGACACCCTCTTAGCCCAGGCGTAACCAATCAAACCTTCAGACCGTTGTTATCTCCAGGCAGTGACGCCGGCCGCCCAGCGGACGCCTCCCAACAGGTGCTCCAGAAAGAGCGGCTCGCTATAGCTCGCCTCGGTGTGACCCAGGGCGGTGTACCACACTCGGCCCTTGCCCATCGTTCGGTACCAGGCAATCGGATGGTCCCGGCCCATGGTCCCGCCATGGTAAGTCGACTCCTCGACTGATGCCAGGATGCGCGCCTGACCTCGAGGACTGCTGATAAAATTGTACCATTCGTCGGTTCTTACCCAGGCGGATGGAAGCGTCGCGGTGGAAGGATTTTTGTGGTCCTCGATGCGCACGGTCGCTTGAACCACCGCCGAGTGGTTGGTAAACCTGGCGCACAGCGCGTCCGAGTACCAGAGCCAGCCTCCTTCCGTGGCGAGATCTCCGGCTACCGCGGCGTGGATACCGGCCAAACCGCCCCCGCTCTCGACGTAGGCTTTCAGAGCTGCCTTTTGATCATTGTTGAAAATTTCGCCGGAGGTGCTCAACAGGATCACCACCTTGTACTTGGACAAATTCGCCGGAGTGAACACAGCGGCTTCTTCGGTGGCATCGACATCAAAGTGGTTGGCTTCGCCAAGCTGCCGGATGGCGGCAATGCCATTGGTGATCGAAGCGTGCCGGAACAACAGGGTCTTGGAGAAAACCAGCGCGCTGAATCGCTCGCCGGCCGACGCTCCGACAGGAACAGCGGCCCAAAGGCCAGTCAGCAGCAGCCACAAGGCGCACCAGGGGAAATTTGTGAGTGCCATAAGTCAATGCGCTTTTACCGTGAGGTTATCATCGCATCTGTTGATAGCAGAGAGCATGGATCCCGGGGCGTCAACACCGTAATGGACCCCCGTTGCAAGGCGTCGGCGGTGGCAGGAGGTTTAGATGGGTCGCGAATGCTGCCCGAAAGAGAGGACTGTTTATGAGAATCTGGAAAGCAACTTTACCCTTGGCAACATCCATTGCCGTGACGTTGTCACTGAGCGCGTCAGCACAAACGGGCAGACGGTTTGGCAATCCTATTATCCTGACCAACAGCGCATTTGTCAGTTCCAATCCGGTCAGCGCCGTCAATCCCGCTGGACTCGCACCAAATCTCGCCGGCTCCAATGCCACGCCGGCGATTGGCCAGCCTGGAATTACTCCGGCCATGCCGAGCCCGGGCGCCGCGGCCATCACTCCCCAGGATGTAAGCCCGGCCATCCAGCCACCCCATGGATTTACAACCGGTATAGGCCAGCAGGGATTCGGTGGCGCCATTGGTCAGCAAGGCACAACCGCTTTGGGCCAACAGGGCTCCGGCACCGCCATTGGTCAGCAAGGCGTTGGCACCGCCATCATTCCTCCAGATAACAATGCCAACAGGGCCATCGTAATCGGCCAACCCGAGCCGCTTAACCCGCCGCCGGCCGGTGGCATTCCATCGCCCACTGGTTTCACCGGCAACATGCCCCCAGCCCCTGGAACCGCGATATCGACTAATCGAGCGACCGGCGCTCTTGGGACGGCTCCGAGCCCTGCAGTGACGCCAGGGAGAACCGCGGCACCTGCAGCGCCAGGCCGACGGTAGGAGGGAAATACTTTTTAATTCTTAATTCGTAATTTTTTAATTCTAGTTAGTGCCAGAAGTCAGAAAACTTTCGGATCTTAACCTTTAAGAATGCCGGCTCAGGGATGGGCGCCTGGTTTGTAGTCCCGCCTTCAGGCGGTTTCTGCGCCGGGCCGCCTAAAGGCGGGACTCCAAACCAAATTCTAAATTCCGGCGGCGAGATGCGCCGGAATGCGTCGCGTCTCGATTTCGCCGGGCAGGCCTGGTGAAACTGTTCTACTCGCCCTTCGGCGTTCTTCCGCCGAGTTCCCAGCAATTAGATGTTCTCAATTAACTGATTATCAGGATTGTCGACAGCTCATTATCATTGACTCGGGTTCGCGCGCCAGTTTAGATGCAGAGGGTCGCCGTGGCGATCCTGAGCGAAATACTATGCCGGACCTGACCCAACTTCGCGAGGCGGTCATTAGCGGGGATGCCGCCAACGCCAGGACCATCACCGCGCAAGCGCTGGCGGAAGCCGTGGATCCAATGCAACTGGTGAATGCGTGGCTCGTTCCCGCCATGGACGAAGTGGGCCGCCGTTTTGAATGCAACGATTACTTTGTTCCCGAGTTGCTGATTTCCGCCCGGGCGATGAAAGCCGCGCTGGAGTTGATTCGCCCCCTGCTCAAAGCGCGCGGAACCAAAGCGCTGGCCAGGATTGCCATCGGCACCGTCAAGGGCGACTTGCACGATATCGGCAAAAACCTGGTGGCCTCGCTGCTCGAAGGCGGAGGATTCGAGGTAATCGATTTGGGGGTGAATGTGCCGCCCGAGAAATTCGTTGCCAGCATCAAGGAACACGAGGCTACGATTATCGCGATGTCAGCGCTCTTGACCACGACCATGCCGGCGATGCGAGCCACGATTGAGGCGCTCAAGCAAGCCGGGCTGCGCGACCGTGTCAAAGTCCTGGTCGGCGGCGCGCCGATCACCCAAAAATATGCCGATGAGATCGGAGCCGACGGCTACAGTGAAAATGCGGTCGGCGCTGTCGCGCTGGCCAAGCAGGCCGCCGCGCCCGCCGCCTGAGCGGAGCGAAACCCTGCCTTTTATGTCCGGCATCATTGAGGAACTCCTCGCCAATGGACCCGTCGTAACCGACGGAGCCTGGGGCACGCAGCTTCAGGCGCGCGGCCTCGGACTGGGCGAGTTTCCGGACGAATGGAATTTGAGCCATCCGGACCGGGTGACTGAGGTGGCGCGCGCCTACGTTGAGGCCGGCAGCCGGATCATCCTGACTAATACCTTTGGGGCGAATCGCCTCCGGTTGAAAGAGCGGGACCTGGCGGATCGGGCACGGCAAATCAATCAGCAGGGTGTCGCCCTTTCGCGCGCGGCCGCTGCCGGACGGGCCAGGGTTTTCGCCTCCATTGGGCCGAGCGGAAAGATGCTGCTCAACGGTGACGTCACGGCGGAGGAACTCGCGGCGGCGTTCGCCGAACAAGCGGTGGCGCTGAGCCAAGCCGGAGCCGACGGACTGGTGGTCGAAACCATGTTGGACCTCGAGGAAGCGAAATTAGCCGTCGCGGCGGCGCGCCAAACCGGACTGCCAGTCGTGGCATGCATGGTGTTTGATTCGGGAAAAGCGAAAGATCGGACGATGATGGGCCAGA
>DASRFK010000321.1:0-40953 GCA_035651635.1 Verrucomicrobiia bacterium
CAGGAGATTACGCCGGTCTTCGCCGACATCGACCCGAACACGTTAAACATCGATCCTTCTTGCATCGATCGGCTAGTGACACCGAGAACGACCGGCATCATCGGGGTCCACGTCTGGGGCCGTCCGTGCGATACCGATGCCATCGAACAACGCGGACGCAAGTATGGTCTGAAGGTGATGTTTGACGCGGCTCACGCCTTTGGCTGTTCACATCACGGTCGCATGATCGGCAATTTTGGCCAATGTGAAGTGTTCAGCTTTCACGCCACCAAGTTCCTCAACAGTTTCGAGGGCGGCGCGATTGTCACCAATAACGACACCCTGGCCGAAAAAATACGTTGGATGCGCAATTTCGGGTTTTCCGACTATGACCGCGTCGATTACCTGGGAATCAACGGAAAAATGACCGAAGTTTGCGCTGCCATGGGGTTGACATCGCTAGAAAGCATGGACGATATCATCCATTTGAACCATGAGAACTATCGGTCCTACAGGGGTGCCTTGGCCAGCATTCCGGGAATCACCCCGATTGATTTTAACTCAACTGATAAACGAAATCACCACTACGTAGTTGTCGAGGTCGACGATTCACGGAGCACGTTGAATCGCGACGAGTTGGTGGAAGTGTTGCATGCCGAGAACGTTTTGGCGCGGAAGTATTTCTGGCCAGGCTGCCATCGCATGCAGCCTTACAAGTCTCTGTTTCCTAATGCTTCTCTTTTGCTTCCGAACACAGAGCTCCGAGCTGCCCAGCTGATGGTGCTGCCCACCGGACAATGCGTCACTAGGAGCGACATTGAAACGGTTTGCGAGATCATTAAATCGGCCTTGTGCCACGCCCAAAAGGTGCGAGGTTTCCTTGCCGATAAGCGTACGGCAAGCCACCGATAATCAACTAATCAGTCCCAAGGGCATAATGGCATTCAGCCCGGAACCGAATTCTCAATCCTCAGGAGCCAACTGGGCTCGACCCCGCACTGCTTTCAAAGTTAATTTGCCTCGGCTGTAGGGAAGGCGAACAAAATGGACCCCTCGGATCATTCGACCGATTCGACACAGCTCTTCAATTAACAGAAAGGTCAGCCCTCGATTGGCTTGGCTTCCAAACAAGGTGTATTCGGCCCTTACTACTAAGTGTAGAATTTCGAGGGTTTGCGCCTCCGGTCTTGTATAAACTAATGCGCCGACGAGTTCCTGCCGCGCCCCGTTCAGGGCCAGAGCGTACAAGCTTTGCACATGCGCTAGTAATTGAAGTTGAATCCTGAGACTGCGGTCGCTCTCAATGATTTTCGGAGAACCATGCCTCTCAACGTTAGCGATGATATTGCGCCGGAAACGGCCCTGCTGAGGGTGGAAGAAGAGCAACTTTTCAAGTTCCTCCGCATGTTCCTTGCCTAAACTCGATGTCAGAGAGAAATCCATGGTGAGCAAGTCCCTCAGTGAAGGGTGGCGCGTTGCCCGCCAAGTTCACCGATTGGCACCGCGGGATTTCCGAAGACCTTCAATCCAGCTCCAACCCGTTTCAACACAACGCTCCCGGCGCCTACGTATGCCCAAGCGCTTACATGCGCATTGGGCAAGATCGTCGCATGGCTTCCAAGGAAAACTCCCTCCTCGAGCGTGGCGTTTCCATTGATCTCGCAGGAGCCCGAGATTTGGCAATAGTCCCCAATCCGAGTATCGTGGGCGGTGTTGCTGTGAGTGCCAAAGGCCACATGCTTGCCTAAGGTAAGATCACACGACAGCTGAGTGAAGGGCCCGAGGATGCATCCACAACCGATCAGAACTTCGTGCCCAACAAGAGCTGTAGGATGAACCAAAGTCGCGAAGTTGCCACCCTTCTGCTCAACCATCGAGCAATAGTGCTTCTTAAGGGAGGGTTCAGCGACCGCGCAGATAAAAAGGTCTGCATCGGCGGGTGAGTATTCTTCCACGGGCGCCAGGATCGGTGGTTCATAGTGGAATCTTCGCAGGATATCCGGACGATCGTCTAGAAACCCCTTTATCGTCCACGGTGCTCCCGCCTGGATTGCCTGACCCGCCCAAGTGCACACTTCGCGCCCGAATTTTCCGGCACTAATAATGATCAGCTTTTGAGGTGACATGATGATCCTTGTAGCACGTGCTTGAGCCTTAGGCCGTTTTCTAGGGAAAATTGTTTATGCACTAACATTTATCGTCCTTCCTCCGTCTACCACCATTTGTTGGCCGGTAATCCATCGAGCACTCTGCGAGAGAAGAAACTCCACGGCTGAGGCGATATCACCAGGATGGCCCATTCCCAAGGGGTACGCGGATTCCAGGCGCTTGGAGAGATCCGGATCGCTCAGCATGTTCTCGGTCATTCCAGTGCGAATGGCACCCGGCAACACTGAGTTCACACGTACTTCGGGTGCAAGTTCCACGGCCAAGGCTCGCATGAAGGCATCCAGCGCGCCCTTGCTGGCGCAGTAGACGCTGAAGCCACGTGCTCCCTTTAAGCTCGCAATGCTCGAAATGAACACAATTCCTCTCAAGTAGTTCTGGTTCAATTTTTTCCTGACCAGCAAGCGAATGACTTCAACCGCAGAATGGAAATTCACATTCATCGTCTCCCGCACGTCCATTCGTTCGACACTTCGCAGCGGCAAAATCTTAAGAGTCCCGGCGCAGTGAACGAAACCTTCAACTCCGGCCGATTTATCCGCCAAAATTTGCCTCAACGAGCCTTCAATCTGGTCTACCTCGCGGAGGTCGCATTTCCACAAAACGTGGCGTTCCGGATTTTGACATTGGCGAAGGGTTCCTTCCAACCGTGTTGCTTCCCTTCCATTCAGGATTAAAGGGTAAGAGCTGGAAAGGCGAATGGCGGTCTCACGGCCAATGCCGGACGATGAGCCGGTGATCAGAATGTATTGTTTTGCGTCCATAGCCTCCACATCCCATTCACATCTCTTTCAATGCGCGGTATAACCACCGTCAACCACCATCACGGAACCGGTGATCCACCGTCCAGTCTCCGCCAGTAGAAAGGCGACGGCGTTTGCCACGTCTTGCGGTTCTCCTAAGCCCAGAGGGTGCGCAGCTTCGACCTGTGCGCGTTGCTCAGACTCCCATAAACCAGAAAGACGATCGAACATTGGCGTCTTGACGAAACCGGGCGCGACACAATTAACACGAATCTTTTTTGCGGCAAGTTCCACCGAAAGGGATTTGGCCAGACCCACCAGCGCGCCTTTGCTCATCCCGTAGGCGGCCGCCCCGGCCGATCCCACCAGCCCCATTACTGAAGTAAGAAAGACGATCGACCCGCCAGCCGGATCGGCAGCCTTTTTTTGTTGAAAGCCACGAACCAACGCAAGTGCTGCCTCGGTATTGACTAACAGAACGTCGCGATAGCAGGATGGATCGAGCAATCGTACGGGTTGGATGCAGGACAATCCGGCCGCATGAACCAAACCGAAGAACGGCCCACTCTCAGCGGCAGCTTGGCGGAGCCACGAAGGAATCTGCTCGACCAGGCGCAGATCCCAACACTTGGTCTCATGATGATTTCCTTCAAAAGTAGCAATCGCGCGGTTGAGGCCTTCTTCATTAGAATCCACAGCCAATAGGCGCCCGCCGAGTTTGCTCACCAGCGTGCTAGTGGCCAGCCCAATGCCCGAGGCGGCCCCCGTCACGAGAACTCGACGGCCCTGCAAAGAGAAGGGGTTGGAAGCGTCGCTCACTTGCGTCGGCGGGTTGCAATCGTGGCACCAAGTTCGGCCACGGTTTTAATGTCCCGCAACTCCGCGGTGGACAAGTTAATACCGTAGTTGGCGTCGAGAGTCGCTAGAATGGAGAGTGCCGTTAGTGAGTCCCAATTTTCAAACTCTCTTAAAACATCGTCCGGCTTGACCGTCTCGACTTCGAGGATATCAGCCAGCTTAGAGTAAAAGTCGTCCATAATCAGGTAACCTCCCGGTTCGGAAAATCGATCAACTCGCAAAAGCTGAGCCGGCGGAATCGCATCAGCATCGAACTCCAAGTCAGACCAACTCCGAAACCTGCGAGACAGACCTGGAGACCCTCTTCAGGAAGAGTGCCCTGAAGATTAAGCGCGATAGTTACCGGGATCGTAACCCCGCTGCTGTTGCCAAACCTCTCGACGACATTCATAGGCATTTTCTCATGGGGTAATTTCATTTTGTCGGCAAGCTTTTGAAGCATAAACCGGTTGGGCTGATGGCAGAGGAAGAGATCCACAGACGCCATGGTCTCGCCCGCGAAGGAGAGCAAACTTTCGATCATTGGCGGCACCTCCACCTGGACAAAGTTGAATACGGCAGACCCATCCATGCGGAGGTGATCGTTGGCCCTGAGATTGTTGTCGCCAACATCCTGCAGCACACCTGTCTCTAAGGTTGAGGGCATCCTGAACCCGCCGGCAGGGATCATCAGGGCCTCGTTGCGACTGCCATCCATTTTGAGGTTGCCATAAATGACCGAATCGTTTGAATCCCGTTCGACTAACGCTATCGAGGCAGCGTCGCCGATCAAAGGATAGCTGTTGCGGTCTCTGGTAGAGGTCTTGCGGCTAATCACGTCAGCATTGATGACCACTACTTTGCTGATGCTTTCCTGGTCCAGCAGCAGGAAAGCTTGCATCAGGGCAATCAAAAACCCGGCGCAGCCCTGGTTTATGTCCAAACAGAATAAGTCACGCTTCAGCTTCAAGCGCCCTTGAATAATATTGCTGGTGGGCGGCATAAAATGATCGGGAGACTGTGTCACCAGAATGAGCGCATCGAAGTCGTCCGGTTTAAGAAGCCCTTTCGTGAAGGCGTATTCCATTCCGAATACGGCCAGGTCAGAGACGCAAATGCCTTCTTCCACTACGCGATGTTTATCATAGCCCATCATTTCCTTTAGCTTGATAGAACGAGACTCGGAGGAATTAAAACTCCTCATGTCGTCGAGGAATGAACGTTCGTTTGCTGGCACAATCGCGAGCAGACCCGTAAGCCGCTTTTTACGAAAAACGAAGTTCACGCTTGAACCCCATGCTTGCGAAGCAGGGCCTCTATGGTTCGGAAGTTCTTAAAATTCTCGGGGATGATTTCCACTCCGTCGATCGAGACGGAGAAGGCTTTGTCAAGAGCTGAAACCAACAGGACCATGTCGAACGAATCGAGCATACCGTCCCCAATGAAGTCATTCGATGTGGTGAAATCGAACTCAGGGCGAATTCCTTTCAGGATTTCAGCGACGCGTTTCATTGGCAGATCTTTTTATTGGCTAAAACGTAATCAAACAGACCGTCGGGAGCAAACCCATGCTGACGGTATTTTGCGATGGCGTGCTCATTATCGGCAATAACCCAAAGCAGGAAGCGCCTTACGGACGCGGCATGCGTCAGGTAGCGACCCATGAGGGCTGAACCGAGCCCGCGACCTCGAAACGAACTGCCGACAAGCCAGTAACGAATCATTGAGCTAAACCTATGATCGTCGAAGTAAAGTAATCCTGCGAGCTTTTCCCCGCTCCTGGCCGCCAGGATCTGCCGAGATTGTGTTGCGCTCTCGATTTCGTGAAGCGTGGGCAACTGTTCTGCGTACTTGTCAAAGGATTGGCAAAGCATATCAAAGAGCCTGATAGCATCCGGCTTGCCAGCGAAGTCAATTCGCTGGTCATTCATGTCCCCAGTGGGTGTTGTTCCTTTGCCCGGTCTGGTCATTCGGAACAGCTTCTGATATAGCCGGAAGCCAACGGAATCCCATGATGAGAGCCATGATTTGACGTCAGGTTCGAGACCGATCAAGTCTACCACGAATTGTTCCGTCCGCAGCTTGGGTATGGCCGCTAGGGCGCCCTGGAGTTCTTGCCGGTTGGGGGCACAGAAGTAGAGATGCCAGAATCCCCTGTCGGGTCTGAAAAAAAACGCAGTGCGCCCAACGGCCGCTCCAAAAAACTCCTTAGCAGCAATCCATTCCTGAAGTTTTTGGAGGTTGGGAAAAAAATTCGTACTGTATTCGGACGCTTCCGCTTTGGCCTTCTGGATGGCGTCAAACACTTCGCCGGTGGAACACATCGGGGTCACTGAAACTGCCCTTCAGGACGCTGTGAGTCGTTGCCGATCGATTTTCCCATTGGGGTTACGCGGCAATTGCTCCAGTCGATTATAGACAGTAGGCAGCATGTACTTGGGAAGATATGCCAAGAGTCGTTCACGGATAAGCCCGGGGGAAAGTGGTTGGTCAGATTCGAAATGCAGTATGAGCTCCTTTTTGGCCTGGTCATAGGTGACGCAACCGTTGCGAATCTCGGTTATTTTGAGCACCGCATGCTCGATCTCGCCAAGCTCGATGCGATATCCCAGGTGCTTTATTTGAAAATCCTTTCGTCCCACGAACATGATTTCGCCACGAGAGTTGCGGTTAACCAGATCGCCCGTACGGTAAATTAGTTCCGGGTAATGGCTATTGAGCGGATTTTGAACAAAGGCTTTAGCGGTACGCTCTGGATTATTCCAATACCCAAGCGCCAGTGAAGTTCCACGCACGCACAATTCGCCAACCTCATCTGATTTAGTGGGCTGGTTCTGCTCATTAAGAATGAGAATATCCGTATTGCGGCAGGGGAAGCCTATTGGGAGTTTCTCATTATCGCCAAAATCCCGATCAACGATGAAGTACGTGCAGTCGACCGTGATTTCAATCGGGCCGTAAAGGTTTACGAACAGGGCTCCAGGCAAGTGCTTCCGCCAATAATTAAGATGCTTCGTCGGAAACACCTCGCCAGCAAAGAACACCTTGCTTAACCCATTGAGTCGGCAGTTCTTTAACAGGTCCTGGTTGGCAATGTTCACCATGATAGTTGGGACCCAGAAAATAAAGCTGATTGACTGCGCCGCCAGAAATTCGACGAGCTTCACAGGGAAAGACGCGTATTGCTCCGGAACGATGACCAAAGTGGCTCCCTTGGCGAGGCAGAGATAAAGTTCCAAGGTGTAAATGTCGAAATAAAATGGAGAAAGGCTGCCAATAACCTCACTTCCGTCGAGCGAAAGCCGGTCGAAGACCCAATCCATGAAATCGATGGTGCTGCGATGGTTCAGCGCGACGCCTTTCGGAATTCCGGTTGAGCCTGAGGTGTGGATAATGCAGAGGGGGTCGGAGTCGATCACGCCGTCCAGTCGAGCCAACAGCGCTTCATTATTATATGAAACCCCGTGCGCCATGGTTTGCTCAATGAGCAGGATCTTTTCTTCGGGAAACTCCAGCGCCCTCAGAATCGGCAGGTGTGTTGCATCTGTGATGATGATTTGTGCCCCCAGGTTGTGCAGAATACCAGCGAGTCGTTGTCTCGGTGATTTGACGTCGAGGTTGGCATAGCAGTTACCGCTGTATAGAATCCCAAGATCCGCAAAGATCGTTAATGCGCCCTTCGGCAGGAGGACTGCAATCGGTTGATTGCGGCGGGAAATACTCTGGAGAATCCGATCAGCACAATTCTTTGCGTAACGCTCAACTTCTTGAAAACTATACCGGTGTTCGTGGTCAATGATGGCGACCTTTTGCGCGCACCGTTTGAGAGCCCCCGCTTCGAAGTATTCCAGGACGTTAATTTGCACGGTCAGTTTTACTTTCGATCGTTTGAATCAAGCCGCTTTAAATTACTCTGCGGAAAAAAACAGGCGCGCGACAACTTGGTGGATCCTAAGGGCGACAGGCACCCCGGAATCTCCTGGAGCTTCTCTCGACTGCAGTCCACTCGCATGAGAATGCGAGAGTGTATTGCCGACTATCGGGCACCGTCAACCTTCGAAATCCCGCCGGCTTTCTGGCGGGCGGGACCCAAAATGAGGAGTGCGGCCGGCCTGGTTTTGAAGTCTGTCTGTCCTGTTCACGCCCGTCGGTTTTGACATTCGCTTCGGAAGAAAAATGAAAAGTGTCCCAAAATAACATGAAAAAAGGCTGAGGTTTTCTTGACAGCCGCATCGTGAATCTTACTTGATTCAGGGGAACGAAACAAACTTGAATTCGGCAAACCCGCACCACTGCTGGTTTGGACGTCGCGATGGCTCAAAACCTCAAACTAAGCATTAGCACTATTTGTTATAACCAGGCCCAGTTCATTGCGCAGGCCTTAGATAGCGTCCTGATGCAAAAGACGTCCTTCGAATACGAAGTTATCATCGGAGACGATTGTTCCACCGATGGTACGCGGGACATCCTCGCGGGTTACCAACGCCGCTTCCCCGACAAGATAAAACCAATTCTTCGCGAAAAAAACGTCGGCATGCAGAGGAATGGCGTCGATACGATTGAAAAATGCCGCGGAGAGTACGTTGCATTTTTGGAGGGCGACGATTACTGGACGGACCCGGAAAAAATTCAAAAGCAGGTAGATTATCTGGATGCCCATCCCGATTGTGCTCTTGTTCACCACAAAGTTGATCATATCGCCTGGCCGGAGGCGACGAGCCTTGGGGAATACCCTCCGGAGGCCTATCGCATCGAGCGGCCTGATCCGAAGCTTTTGGGAATGTTCAACTTTATCCAAACATGTTCGGTGGTGCTGCGGCGGAAGTGGCTGCCACCCTTTGATCAGCAGTTCCGGGATCTGAAACTCGGCGACTGGCCGCTATGTGTACTCCTCAGCGAGCGAGGATGGCTCGGGTACATCGATCGGACAATGGCACACTACCGGGTCCATGCCAGGAATAGTTGGAATAACCGTCCGCCCGATTACAAAATCAGAGCCATGGAAAAAATGGCTTTATACCTGTTGGAAAGGGTTAATTCAGTCTCAAAAGATGTTTGGCAAGACACGCTCTTGGCACTAGCTTTCAAAGACCTAGGTTTGGCGCTCGCATCCCTGTCTCCTGCAAAAGTTTTAGATCGGTTCAAAGTTTTTGTTGGGAGGTCCGCGGAATTTAAAAAGCCGTTCTGGGTAATCAACCGGCTCTGGCCCTATTATCGCGCAAATTATCTTGCCAAGCGCCATGTAAAACGTGGTCGCCAGCCTTAGTGTTTATTGCTCGCAGGAATCAGCACCCACGCATGTGCGAAACCGGCTCACAAGGCAATTGCACAGGAGGTATTCCGAAAGTAGCTGGGCTCACGTTCCCAGGTTACCCGATGTCCTCGCCAGAGGGTACAATGAAAGCACAGATCAAAAGGATATTTTCTGGCCCAGGTCAAAAATCCTTCGATGCCTCGGCGAAGGTCGTAGAGCCTCTCCTTCGAATTAATCACGATGGACGCATACTCCCGGCGGTTTTCAATTCCTGCACCCACGGCGCAATGGGAAACCTGCCCGTCGGCCCTCAGCACATAGCAATCGGAAGTGCAGCAGTTCGCATTTGGGTGTTGTTTCTCAGGGTTTAGTTGCCAGGCAATCATGTAAGAGCCGTCCGAGACCGCTATTTCGATTTGCGGACATAATTCCCGAAGCACGCGGACCAGGGCCTCAAACCGCGCCTCGCCTCCAAGTTTCTTCGTGATATTCGGGTATTTGGAGATGAGAAGTTTATCCAAACCTTGGAGCCTGGGCGCGAGCTCTGCTATTTTTTGCTCGTTCGCCCAAAAAAAATTCGTGGTTACACCCAGCACCTTATCCGGGTACCGAACCTTGAGCTGCTTGATTAAGACACCAAGATCTTCATGAAGGAACGGTTCTCCCCCGGTAATGGCAAGTTGGGAGAATTTAATTCCGCATTGAACAACCGTGTCCAGCCACGGAAAAAAAGCGGCCGCCGGATAAGACCTTCTCTGGGCGAAGGGTGAACTTGTCGAGCAGTGCTGGCAGGAGTTTGCACAATGTTCGACCGCCAGCAGATTAATTCTTTTGATATCACGACCATCGCAAATCCGTCGCTTTAAGCCGACTCGGTAAGGAAGGCCATACTTGAGAAAGTGAAGAAAGGGCCAAAGTACCCGGTCTTTGCAGGAAAAGAGCTTCCAGGTCACGCGGTTCCGACTGCGCCTCCGTCTGGCGGGCGCAGGCGCAATCGCATTGCGGCACGATTCTCCGGGTGCGGCTGCGGTAGATGCATTGTCCATAAGGTTCGCTCTCCGGCCTGAATTAGGCCGGAAGGCGCCCCAATTGCACAGCATAACATTTGCCAAATCTTCTCAAACGTACCTCCGGCAAGAGTTTAAACCACTTCGGCGCAGGCTGGACTACCTAGCCTCCACAAAACAGAGGAACCGGGGCCCGCTTAATCCTGAACCAGGTTCCTGGCGGGATTCCGGAACTTTTTGCCGGTAGTTGAATGGGGGACGCCTTCGGAACACCATTGGTGGAAGCATGTTGACTGAACGACTGAGCGGATGCATTACTCGTCGGACAGCGCGTACAGGACGTAGCCGGCATGAGCCGGTCGTACAGGAACCACTCGAGCGTTTTTCCAGCCAGCCATGATGCGTGAAGCCAAGTCCGCCATCCCGGGAGCGTTTCCTTCCAGTAAAAGCCACCGAAAGCCCGTTTTTTTGAAATAATTCTCGCGCAGCAGACGCTGGACATCGACTGGCTTGTTCAACAGAAACGGCATAAAGGCGCGCCTCTTGAGGTAGTAGGGAGCGAAGGAACTCCATTCCGTCGCAGACAAAACGATCACGCGTTCTTCTGCCCCAATCCAACGACCCGCTTCGCTGAGGTAAGCGACATTAGGGTTCGGGCTGGTCGATGCATACAGGATACGCGCGGATAACCCAGACCATTCCTGAACCTCGAGTCCTATCAGGAACAGGATCACAAGCAACTGAAGCAGCCTCGTGCGAACCAGGGTGTAAAGCAGAGTGAAACCTGCGCCGGCAAACAAAGCCAGGAAGGGAGCGCAGGCAATCATGTAGTAGGTGTGGATTACGAACAAATTGAAAAAGACAAAAACCGCCAGCAAAGGGGCAAGTGCCAAACTGTATCCCAGAAACAAATTCCGACTGAAAGATCGGCTGAATTGCCTCACGCAAAAGGGCAAAACCGACCAGCCCAGAATCATTGAAAAAGTCAGCGAAGGCATCACCGCAGACCGCATGCGGCACCAGATGATGCTCCAGTTGTGTAGATGTAGGCGTTCTTCCCAGGAGCCGTACGTCCAGTTACTCGTGTACGGATGTCGGGAACTTAACCAGACCGTGTAAGGCGACTGTTCTTTGATGAGGTCACCATAATGAATGTACCAGTATCCGATCAGAAGTGGCGCCAGGAGCAAGAACCCGCATGCAAGGATCCGCAGAGAAGGCACGCCATGGGCGGCGTCCTCGGGTGACGAGGGAGTAAGATGTTCGTTCACCTGACGCCGAGGCGAGGGCAAAAAGTGCAGACCACCCAGCGTCGCTGCCACAATCAATGGAATGACGAAGCTTGTGGCCTTTGCCAGGCAGCCCAGGATGCCCAGACCTAAACAGGCGACGAAAAGAAGCCGACCAGGACACATGGTCCAACGGATGAAGGCGACCAGGTATGCTAGACCAAAAAAAGTCGCCGCGAACTCAATCATCGAACTGCGACTCCAAACGGTGTTGTACGGTGAGAATAGAAAGATCGCGGTGGTGAACAGGACCGCGACAGAATTCTGGAAGAGCAATCGCACGAGCAAGACCAGTGTTATGGCGGTAAGGTAAAAGAACGTCAGATTGGTCACACGAATCGAAATATCGAGATTCGCCCACGGCGCAACGGCATCAACGCCTGCAGCAACTGTCTGAAAGACTGGATACTCAAAAGGGCATTCCCAAGGCGGACCGAACAATGGAAGCCGTGGATGCAGTAGACTGAGGCCGTGCTCACGGATTTCCCACACTGAGAGAGCCGTTTGCGTTTGTCTAAATTCGTGTTCGCCAGTGAATGGGGCCTGGATATTGGCCAATCGCATCGGCAGCGACAACAGCAAGAGGATCGCGAAGACAACCACCGTGCTTAGGGCACTGCTGTTACCGAAAAGGGGCTCAAGCCTGGCCACGCTGGCCTGCGGAGGCGCAATTCTGGTCAGTGTCGTGGCGTTCATTTTTTCCCCTAAAAGTTGGCTCGTTCATAGCAAGAGCCGTTCCGAGGGAGCCTCCCACGGAGATATTGCCGTCCAGTCGGTTCCGATTTGGCATCCCATCTAAGAAATTGAAGATGAGCCGATTACGCTTTATCCGACTTGACTGCCGAACCTTATTCTCTCTCGTCCTCCTTGGTCTTAGTTCAATGCCCGCTATTTCCTCACACGTCCGGCTGACCGAGGCTTGCGCGGGTTAAACCCACTTTTTACATGGGGTCCGAAGCTTAGGTTTAGGGAGAAAGGGTAATACATGAAAAAATACGCAATCACACTTCTGGCTGCTTCGGCTTTGCTGGCGGGCTGTAATCAGAGCGTCGAGACTGCCTCGAACAAGTTTAACGAGCTGCCTCCAGCGGTCCAAAAGACCGTGCGAGCCCAGGCCCCGAACGGAGACATCGCCAACGTGACGACCAAGTCCGAAAACGGGTCCCAGGTTTACGAGGTCGAATTCCGCAATCCAAATGGGCCAAATTCCAAGGTGCTGGTGGCTGCCGACGGCACATTGGTGGGTAGCGATATGACCAAACCTGCCGGAGCGGTGCAAAAACTGCTCACTCCGACGGGCGCCGTAGGCACGCCTTTAAGTGCTCTGCCTGAAGCAGCCCAAAAGACGATTAAGTCCCAGGCACCCGATGCTCCGATCGCCAAGATCTCCCGGCACGATGTGAACGGTCGGACGATCTACGAGGTGGAGTTCAAGGATCAGGGCAAGAATCCGACGATCAAGGTTGCTGACGACGGGTCGCTGGTCCAAAGCTTGCAGAAATGATTGGAGCCAGTTGCCGGTCTTGATCCGGTGAGGCTCAGTTGGAAACTCAAAGTGTTCGCAGCTCCGCGTGGGCTGCGAATGCTTCTTTGATGTATGGAGCCAGCTGTCGGGATTGAACCGACGACCCGCAGTTTACAAAACTGCTGCTCTACCACTGAGCTAAGCTGGCCCGAAGGTCGGTAGTAAATCGTTGACCGAAGCCGTGCTGGTGTCAAGCGTGGGAGCGTCGCCTGGCGATTACAAGTGTCGGTCTTGGCTGGAAGCCGAAAAAAGCGGCAGGGGACTGCCGCAGTCCAAAACGCAAGCGCGACACGGGGCGCGGGCCTCGAGAACGAAAGAAGCCAAGAGCTCATCGATCAACCATATCCTCCCGGTGTCATCCGTCGCACTTCGCATTGATTTCGAGTCCACCTGTGCAACCTTGTTTCATGGGAGCAAGGAAAAAGGCCGTCGACGATACCAAGCCCAAGGCCGCCACCGCTGAGATTCTGGGCCAAGCGAGCCAGTCCGAGAATATTCCATCCAAATGGCGCGAGCACTTCGAGGCGTTGACTGAGCTGCGCGAGGAGTTGTTGCGCCGCCGCGCCGAGTCCACCAACGACGCTCTGAGTGAGCAGCCCACTTTCAGCTCCCACATGGCGGATGCAGGAACCGATACTTATGATCGCGACCTCGCGCTGGGGATGCTCTCCTCGGAACAGGATGCCCTTTACCAGGTGGATCAGGCGCTGGATCGCATTCGCAACGGAACTTATGGAATTTGCGAGCTGACCGGTCGGCCGATCCAAGAGGCGCGGCTGCGCGCGGTGCCTTGGACTCGCTTCAGCGCCGATGCCGAAAAACAGATCGAGCGTGAAGGCTCGCTCAAACGCGCACGGTTGGGGCCGCGTGAGACTGTAGGACGGGAAAGGCCCGACCAAAGCACCTGAAGAGACGGTCTAGTCCAACGACGAACGGTTTTCTGCGTTGACCTTAATGCAAAAGCGGCAGCGAGTGTGGCTGCCGGATCAGCTCGGCATCCAGGGTAAGGTAATATTCGAGCCGGCGATTGGCTTCGGCCTCGTTGATGTGCCGGGCCATGAGGATGTAGGTGGCGTAATGGTTGCCTTCAGATTCTACCAGGCTTTGGTAAAAATTGCTTAACTCGGGATCGCCAGGCCGCAAAGCCTCGGCCAGAATTTGAAATTTTTCACAGCTGCGCCCCTCGATCAGGCCGCAGCAAATCAAGTGATCGATCACCTGGTTCCGTTGGCCGTTGCGAATGGATCGCATGAGGCCGCTGATCCAAGGGCTGGGATACGGTTGCCCGAAAGGGATCTGGCGGCGCTTGAGCAGTTCGAGCACCAACTGAAAGTGCTGCAACTCTTCGATGGCAATCGCGTTCAACTCTTCGACGCGTGGAAAAAGGTCGCGGTACTTCTCCAAATTCAAAGCGGTGGTGGCGGCTTTGCGTTCCAGGTGAGCGTGATCCACGAGCACGGCGGGTACATTAGCCAGCACTTTCGGCAGCCACTCGGCTGGAACTTTTTCACGGAACAGAAGCATGTTCGCTTTCGAGGATAGCCACGGCGGCGGCGTACGTCTGGGTGTGAGTCAAACTGATCCGCAGGCCCGTGGCGCGCCGTGCTCGCATCAACAAAGTGCCTTTTTCGTGAAAGATCACAAACGGTTCGCCGCTATCTCTTCGCCCGACCTCGACGTCCTGCCAGCTAAGCTGCGCGCCAATGCCGGTGCCGAAAGCTTTCGAGATCGCTTCCTTAGCCGCGAAGCGCGCGGCCAGGTGCGGGCCCGGGGCGCGATGCGACAGGCAATATTGAATCTCGTTGGCGTGCAAAATCCGGTTGAGGAACCGCTCGCCGAATTTCGCGTAGGAACTTTCGATTCTCGCCACCTCGATGATATCAATGCCCACTCCGAGGATCATGCGTTTGGATTCAGCCGCGATATCCGGCCATGAGCTGCAGCATGTCTTTGACCGCGGCGCTCAAGCCCACGAGAATGGATCGGCTCACGATGCTGTGGCCAATGTTGAGTTCCACCAGGTGCGGCACCTGGTGCAACAACGGCAGGTTCTGATAATTCAGCCCGTGCCCGGCATTGACTCGCAGACCGAGCGCGTGGGCCTGTTTGGCGCCCTCGATCAGGCGGTTCAGCTCGAGTTCATGCAGCTCCGGCGAATTGAAACCCTCCGCATACGCGCCGGTATGCAGCTCGATGAATTGGCTGCCGGTTCTCGCGGCGGCCTCAATCTGCAACGGATCTGGCGCAATAAACAAACTGACTTCAATACCCCCATCGTTCAGCCGTTGGCGGGTCGCTTTCAAGCTTGTCTCGTTTGCCACCACATCCAAACCGCCTTCGGTGGTCACTTCCTGCCGCCTTTCGGGCACCAGGCAGGTGATATCAGGCTTGAGCCGGAGCGCGATCTGCACAATCTCAGGAGAGTTGGCCATTTCCAGGTTCAATCGCGTCCGAATGGACTCGCGCAGGCCCCACACATCGCGGTCCTGGATGTGTCTTCGATCCTCGCGCAAATGAGCGGTAATGCCGTGCGCTCCGGCGGCTTCGCACGCCAGTGCGGCGGCCACCGGATCGGGCTCCCCTGCTCCGAGCCCTCGATAGCGCGCCTCTCGAATCGTGGCGACGTGATCGATATTGACCCCTAATTTCAACATTTCCGTCGGATTATGTTGAGCAGGCCAGGGCTTAGCAAACGTTTTGGCTTTGCTTTGCATTCGCAGTTTTAGGAGCTTGGTCCCGGGCGGCCGATGATCCCTAATAACCCGGGATTCACCGGGAAACCGATTGGGAGAGTGAATCGCAGGGCTTGGAGATGAAGCAGCCGCTGTTAGCGGTAACCTTGCTTTACGTTTGCGGCATCCTTGCCGCAGAGGCGTTTTCGTTGCCGCTCTGGCCCGTGCTCGCTGTCGGCCTGGCGCTGATTGTGGTGGCGGTGATTTGGCCGCGCGGCCGCTGCCCGCTGCTCTTTTTAATCGTCGTCCTCGCCGGCTTCGCCAATGCCCAACTCCACACCCAGGTGCTCTCTCCGGTTGATTTGCGCCAACTGCTGGGCAGCGCACCAAATCTGGCGTCGATTAGGGGCAAGCTGATCGAGACCCCAACGATCCGCGCAGCCGAACAATACAGGGAACCGGCCTGGCGAACGCAAGCCCGCGTCAAAGTCTCCGCGCTCCGCCTGGTCAAGGGCGATTGGCAACCGGCCAGTGGAACAGTGGCCCTCTCGACACCCGCCCTGCTGACGAATCTCAACGCCGGCCAACTCGTAGAGGTCACTGGTGTAGCAGCTCCACCCCCGTTACCGGTGGCTGAGGGCACTTTTAATTATCGGCAGTACCTTCAACAACAGGAAATCTATTACCTTTTGCGGACGGAATCGGAAACGGACTGGCAACCTCTACATCCATCCGCAAGCCAACCTCTCTCAGACCGTTTTTCGCGTTGGGCGCGCCGCGCATTGGCTTTGGGCCTTCCGAGTGAAGACGAGTCCCTGCGACTGGAATGGGCTCTGACGCTTGGCTGGAAAACCGCGCTAACGCAACAGGCGTCGGAACCGTTCGTGCGTGCCGCTACTTACCATATCTTCGCAGTGGACGGCTTACGCATGGCGATTGTGTTTGGCATTTTCTTCACCATGTTCCGGGTGGCCGGACTGCCGCGCTGGGCGTGCGGGCTAATCCTGGCGCCGGTCATTTGGTTTTACGTCGCTTTAACCGGATGGCCGACCTCAGCCATCCGCGCCACAGTCATGTTGTCGATCATTACTCTCGGCTGGGTTCTAAGACGTCCCAGCAACCCGCTGAATTCGCTTTTGGCGGCAGCCTTGCTAATTCTCCTGTGGCAGCCCCAACAACTTTTCCAAGCTGGATTTCAGCTCTCCTTTTTCGTCGTGCTTTGCCTCATCCTGACGATCCCGCCCATGTTCGACCTGATTCATAAGCTCACCGCGCCGGACCCTCTGTTGCCGGCGAAACTGCGGTTCAGATTTTCCGCCTGGTTGTCGGTTCCGGGTCGGTACCTCGGAGAGATCTGGGTGACCTCCTTCGCCGCGTGGATCGGCTCACTGCCCTTGGTGGCTTACTACTTCAACATTTTCACCCCGATGAGCACGCCGGCCAATCTTGTGGCTGTGCCTCTGTGTGTGCTGGTGCTCATCAGCAACCTGATTAGCCTTGTGCTGGCTGGATGGTTTCCGGGCGGGGCGGAATTGTTCAATCATGCTGGGTGGTTTGGCATGGAATGCATCCGGGTCAGCAGCGAATGGTTTGCGCACTGGCCGGCCGCCTATTTTTATATACCCGCTCCAACTCTCTTTACAACCGGCCTGTACTACGCGCTCCTGCTCGGGCTAATTACTGGTTGGTTTTTCCGACCGGCTTTTCGCGCGTTAAAAATTGCCGCGGCGAGTTTTGCGATCCTGATTTGGAGCTGGGCTTTCTGGCAGCAGTCGACCATCACCAGACTCTCCGTTCTGCCGGTAAACGGCGGAATGGCGGTGTATTGTGATTCTACGGGACGCGGCCGCGATCTGCTGATCGACACCGGTCCGAGTAATTCGGTCCAGTTCATCACGAAGAACTTCCTGCGGGCCCAAGGAGTAAATTGCCTGCCCGCTTTATTGCTGAGCCATGGCGATGTGCACCACACCGGCGGCGCCGAATCCATCGTCGAACTGTTTAATGTCCCGCGGGTTTATACCAGCCCAGTGCGTTTCCGTTCAGCCGGGTACCGCCAAATGCTGACGCACTTCGAGTCGAAGCCTGGATTGCTTGGCAACCTTAGCCGCAACGAAAAGCTCGGAGATTGGTCGGTCTTGCATCCAAAGGCAGATGACCGTTTCCCTAAGGCGGACGATGGGACCATTGTTCTCAAAGCCCAGCTAGGAAAAACGCGCGTCTTGTTACTCTCGGATTTGGGGCAGAACGGCCAGGTCGCGCTGGTGCAACGAAACCCGGACCTGCGCGCGGACATGGTGGTAGCGGGTCTCCCAGCCACGGGCGAGGCTTTGGGTCAGCCGCTGCTCCAGGCAATTCAGCCAAAGCTGATCATCATTGCGGATTCAGAATTTCCGTTCGCCGAACGCGCAACGCCCAAGCTACGAGCGCGCTTGGCCCGTCAGAAGGTTCCGGTGATTTATACCAGTGACACCGGTGCGGTGACGTTGGAATTTCGAAAGGACAAATGGCGGCTGCGGACTATCAACGGTCTGAATTTGCGAAGCATTGACCTGCCGAATGCAACTCATTAGATGGCGCAAGAGTTGGCCGGAACGATTCGGTGGAACCACGGATAAACTCAGGATAGCAGTACAGATGAACACTGATAGAAGCAGGCCGCGAAGGAAAACTGGAATAGCCAATCTGGTGTCACCTTTTGATCAGTCTAGCGCATTGTCCAACCTCGTTTCCTGTGCCGTCGCATCCGTGTCTATCGGTGTTAATCCGTGGTTTTCAACTGCATACCTGCGGCTATGGGGTAATCACCACACGAATCTCGTCGCCAAAAGAATCGAGCCGATCGAGTGTCCGGTTGATTTCATTGGCATCCAGCGGAATGACGCGACTGATGGCCGATTTCAGGTCAAGCTTGGTTTGGCGTGCCAGTTCAATCAGCGGCGGCAACTCCGAGACGAGATGATCCGAGACCCCGATAATTTCGGCTTCTTTGTTAAGCAGTTCCTGGTATGGATAGACTTCCATGGCTTTTTCGGTAATCCCTGCCAGGGCGGCTCGCCCTTTGACCGCAAGAGTCAACAGCGCCTGGCGCATCGTTAACGGCAAGCCAATGAGCTCCAATGACACGTCCACGCCTCGACCTCTGGTCAGGCCAAGGATCGTTTTGACGGGGTCGGTCCGGGACGCATCCACCGGAATGGCTCCCAGAGCTTTGGCCAAGTCTAGCTTGGCAGGTTTGATATCGATCCCAAAAACCTCGGTCGCGCCCAGAGCCCGGGCGAGTTGAACGGCCGAAATGCCCAAACCACCCAGCCCAAACACCGCCACCGACTCGCCGGGCTTGAACCTGGCCTTGGTCAGAGCGTGCAGAGCCGTAGCGGACGAACACATCATAATCGCTCCGATTTCGAAGGGGATCTCGACCGGCAAACGGCAAAGACTTTTCGCCGGCATGACAAGGAATTCGGCGTAGCCGCCGTCACGGTGCTTGCCGATCATTTGCGCCGAGGGACAGAACTGCTCGGTCCCGCTCGAGCAATAGGAGCAGGTGCCGCAAGTCGCCAGGTAATGAACGCACACCCGGTCTCCTGGCTTCCAACCTCTCACGGCGGTCCCGAGACTCTCGATAATACCGGCCACTTCATGGCCCGGTGTGAGCGGCAGCCGTCCGGTCGAAGAGCGTCCCGCCCGATAATGCGCATCGGAATGGCAGATACCGGCCGCTTTCACACGCAGCAGCACGTCGTCTATTCCGGGCGCCGGAAACGGGACATCACACAACTGCAGCGGCTGACCGATCTGAACAAGGCGAATAGCTTTCATTTGATTTGGGGGCGAGGCTAAAACCTGCCGGTTAAAGCCGGAATCCATTCAAGGAGAACCGCCCTCGACGACGGAACATTATGCTGATGGAACTTGCGAAAAATTTAGCTGTCAATAAGGAAAGGACGTGATAGGGTTAAGGTGTTGCAATATCCGATGTCAGTAAAACCCACGGACGCGTCGGCCCGGCGCGTAAGCACCATTGCAACTCCGGCTCACCCTTCTAAAACGTCTGCAACCAGAGAGGTTGTTTCATGAACCCAAACGGAACCATCAGCGAAATCCTCAGCCACAAAGGCGGTCAGGTCTGGTCCATCTCGCCGGACGAGATGGTTTTCGACGCGATCCAAATGATGGCCGAGAAAAATATCGGCGCCTTGCTCGTCACGGAGTCTGAACGCCTGGTCGGCATTTTGACCGAACGCGATTACACCCGCAAAGTGGCCCTGAAAGGCAAATCCTCGAAGCAAACCGCCGTCAAAGAGATCCTCTCGGGAAACATCATTCATGTGACCCCGGACCATACGGTCGAGGAATGCATGCGTTTGATGACTGAAAACCGGGTGCGTCACCTGCCGGTGCTCGAAGGTGACCGGATCGTGGGCGTGGTTTCCATTGGCGACCTGGTCAATTGGATCATCACTGCCCAAAGCTCGACCATTCACCAGTTGCAGACCTACATTTCCGGCGTGCCGGTTTAAGCTGCCCATCAGTGCTGCCGACTGCGCGCCAGGGAAGCGCTCACATAGCGGGCCTGAGGAATTACGAACTTCTTGGCTTCCACATGCACTGAGTCCGGCTCGTATTCCGTCAGGATCCTGTCCGCGATATTTGAAACGAGTTTTTCCAGTAATCTCCAGCTGCGGTTTTGGCCGAACTGCAGCAGATCGTCGACTACCCGCTGGTAATTAATGGTTTTTTCCACCCGATCGGTCATGGCCGCCGCGGTAAAGTCCACCGTCAGTTCGAGAGTGAGCAGCAATTTCTGAGGGTTGGCCCGTTCCTGATCGGTCACCCCAATGCAATAGTTAACTTCCAAATCCACGATCGCGATTTTACCCATTTTGCTTTTTAACTTTTTTGGGACGTAACGACTAATCCTGCGGCACATCCAGTTTCGACCCGATGCGCCCCCTCTGCGGCCATGACCTTGATGAGCAGTCGCCGGGTCGGTTCATTGACCGGCATCACCAAAGCCTGCTCCAAAGCAACCCAGCGAAATTCCTGCGCCTCATCGTTGAGCTTGACGGCAGCCCCGCCCACAGCCTGGCAGGTATAATTCAGCAAGATAAAATGGGCGTCCCGATAAAACTCCTTGGAGTGGATACAATCCTGCACCATTACGAACTCAATCTCATCAATGCTGAGCCCCGTTTCTTCTTTGATTTCGCGACGCAACGCCGCCTCGGAGGGCTCGCCCCATTTGATTTTTCCTCCGGGAATCCCCCACAGGTCGGACCATTTGTGGGTACGGACCAGCAACACCTGTCCGGCAGCGTCAAAAATTAACGCGCCGACCGTTGCCGTCGGGGGATGGTCTTGCTCGAAACGCTCCGCGACGGGGTTGAGGTGCAGGTCCTGCCGTTCGAGAATCGAGCGCAACTCCCCAAGGTGCTCGACGATCAAATCCGGCTCAGCGGCGCGCAGCTGCGCCAACGTGTTGTATCCGGTCAGCACCGCACACGAATGTATCCCGCCGTGCTTAGCGGTCTCGATATCATGCTGCATGTCGCCGATGAATACGGTCTCGGTCGGCCCAAGCCGGTTTTCGCTCAGGATTTCGTGAATCCTTTTCCGCTTGTCCCAAACGTTGACGTAGGCTTTCTCAAAATATTCGCCGAAACCCGTCACCGAAACCTGGACCTCGAAATGGTCGCGATGAATGGTGCTCAGCAGGAACATTCTCAAGTGGCGTGCTCGGCAGAACTCAAGGAACTCCCGCGCATGCGGCAGCGGACACACTGAATCCTGGACTTGCTTGAACCGGCGATGGAACCAGTCCTCCAATTGAGGCAAAGGAATGTGCGGAACGTGTCGATCATAAAAGCCGTCAAAGGGCAGGCAGAATTCCGCGCGAAACTCCTCCAGTGTCATCTCTGCCCGTTCGGCCTGAGCCAGAACGTAATTCGTGGCTCGCCAGACTGCCGGCAAATCGTCCACTAAAGTGCCGGACCAGTCAAAAATCACGTTCCGAATCATTCGAAGAGTGTAAACGCGCGCAGGCACAATGCGATATCAATCCCGACTGGAGCGAAGACCCTATAGTCAACCCTCTTTGATCTCCTGCTATCCTATCTCCATGCGCGTGCTGCTACAGAATACAGAAACAAAACTCTTTCTGATTGCGCCGAACGACTGGACGGAGGATCCGTTGAAAGCGACGGACTTCGAGCAGGTGGAGAACGCGGCGCAGGTTTATCATACCCAGGACCTGGCTTACGCCCAGATCGTGCTTGAGCCGGGGCTGCCATCCGCGCCACCGCAGCTTAACGAGTTCCTCGACCGTCTCCAGGCGCAGGGGTCAAGTTGGTGCCGTTGAATGGCCCTCCCGCGGCTAGGGCGGGCGCGGTACATTGGGCAGTCGACCTGAACTGGCCGGGCACCCTCCTGGATTGAGCCTCTAAACGGTCATGATTTCCTTTTCCTTGTGAGCCAGGTGCTGGTCGATCTTGGCAGTGTAGTCGTCCGTCAGTTTTTGCAACTCCTTCTCGGATTTCTTTACCTCGTCCTCAGTGGTCCCGCTGTCGTGAGCGTGTTTTTTGAGTTGTTCCATCGCATCGCGGCGAACGTGACGAATCGCCACACGACCGTCTTCAGCCATTTTGCGCACAATTTTGACGAACTCCTGCCGGCGTTCCTGGCTCAGCTCAGGGAAAAAAATCCGAATCGCCCGGCCTTGAATCGAGGGCGTGAGCCCAAGATTGCTTTTTTGAATGGCCTTTTCGATCGGATGCAAGGAATTGACGTCCCAGGGCTGGATGGCGAGTGTGCGCGGTTCAGGCGTGGTAATGCCGGCCAATTCACGCACTCGCATTTGCGCCCCATACACCTCGACGAGCAAATTCTCTACCAGCGCAGGTGAAGCTTTGCCGGTTCGCACCCCGGCAAACTCATTGATGACGACCTGCTCGGTCTTGCTCATTTTGTCATCGGCCTCCAGTAAAATGTCATCCGTTGCCATAAGTAATTTGACAGTAGCAAACAACTGAACCGCTGTATAGGGCTAACGCAAGCCAAGTGTCGGGATTCACTTCCCAGGTCCGTTCAATTAAAAAGATTATTGCTGGCTATCCCAAGCATCACTCCAGTTTGTACTTTGCGCCGCATTCCGGTTTTTCCTTCGCGACATGTGGCGCCGGCACTAAACTCCGCGCGCGCGATGCTAAACCTGAGTTCACTAAACCCTCAACAGCGCGAAGCTGTCGAGACTCTCAATGGACCGCTTCTGATCCTGGCGGGGGCAGGGACTGGCAAGACCAGGGTCATCACCTATCGCATCGCTCACCTCATTGAGAAAGGGGTCTCCCCGGGAAATATCCTGGCGGTGACTTTTACCAACAAAGCCGCGCGTGAAATGCAGGAGCGCGTCGCTAAGCTTATTCCCCGTCCGCGCAAAGGCCGAGAGCCCCAGCCGGGGGCCGATGCGAATATCGATGCCAAGCCGGAGCGCCCCACGATCTGCACGTTTCATTCACTTTGCGTGCGGATTTTGCGACAACACATCGAAAAATTGGGCTATAAGCGCAATTTCGTCATTTACGACGAATCGGAGCAAATCGGCGTCGTGAAGAAGATCCTGGCGCACATTTCGGCCAAAGGCGAAAAAGCCGACGCGGCGGCGGTCCTGAGCTTGTTGAGCCGATTCAAAAATGGTGGCGAGCGCAGTAGCCTCTTTGCAGATCCAAGCGTGCGCGTCTTGGCCGAAATGGTTCGCGCGCGCTACGAATCCGCGTTGCGAGCCTGCAACGCGGTCGATTTCGATGACCTCATCCTGCTGACGCTCAGACTTTTTTCGGAGCATCCTGACGCCCTGGCTCTCTGCCGGGCCCGGTACCGCTATGTCATGGTCGACGAATACCAGGACACCAATGGCGCCCAATTTCAACTAATCCATGCGCTGACCCGGGAACACAGGAATTTTTGCGTGGTTGGGGACGATGACCAGAGCATTTACGGCTGGCGTGGCGCCGAAATTGCCAACCTGTTGGAGATGGAACGCGACTATCCCGAGGTGAAGATCATCAAACTCGAGCAAAATTATCGCTCGACCAACACCATTCTCAATGCTGCCAATGCAGTGATTAAGCGCAACGTCCAGCGCCGCGGCAAAAAGCTATGGTCCACCAAAGGGGACGGATCGAAAATCATGCTGCACATCTTTTCAGATGATGCGGCGGAAGCCAGGGCTGTGGTCGAACAGATTGAATACGCCAGACAAACCCGCCGCGCGACCTGGTCGGAGCATGCCATATTATTCCGCACCAACCAGCAGTCGCGCAGCGTCGAAACCGCCTTGCGCCAGGCCGGCGTGGCTTACCACTTAATCGGCGGCCAGAGCTTCTTCGATCGGCGTGAAATCCGCGATTTCATTGCCTTTCTCAAGACCCTCCTCAACCCAAACGATGATGTGAGCCTGCTGCGCATCGCCAATGTGCCCGCGCGCGGGCTAAGCGATGTGACCATGGAACGGCTCCTGGCGGCCAGCCAGGAGCGTAAGTGTTCCGTCTTTGCGGCGATGAAGAACCCAGCCGTTACGGCCACCTTTCAGTCCAACTCCCGCGTGGCCATCGAACGCTTTGTCGAACTGATCGAGGACACCCGCGCGCGACTCCAGGCCGGCGCCTGTCAACTTGCGGGAGGCCTCCAGGGTTGGGCCAATCAATTCCTGGAGGACATCGGCTATTTCAAAGAATTGCAACGCTCGGAAAAGACGGCCGAGGCCGGTGAAGCGCGCATTCGCAATCTCAAGGAACTGACTGCCGACCTCGATGGCGAAGCGTTAGGGACGGACCCGGCGCTGAACCGCCTCGAGATCTTTCTGGAGGAAATCACCCTCGACAGCGACCGGGAATCAGAGGACACCGGACCGGCCAACGCGGTCACCCTCATCACGATGCACAGCTGCAAAGGCCTCGAATTTCCGCATGTCTTCATCATCGGTCTGGAAGAAGGCTTGCTGCCACACTCCCGCTCGAAGGAGGAAGGGACCTTGGACGAAGAGCGTCGGCTATTCTATGTCGCCATTACGCGCGCGATGCACACACTCAACATCAGCCGTTGCGTCACCCGCAAAAAATACGGCCAGGCAACCCCCTGCCACCCCTCCTCCTTTCTGCACGAACTGCCCCCTGAATTGGTGGAGCACGCTGACGAAAAAGCGAAACAGCCGGTCACGGTCGATTCGGGAAAGCAAAAGTTTGATGACCTGCGCGCCTTGCTGGACCAGGTATAAGAGCGTGGTTTAAAAATCCGTTAGGAGTCCCGCCTTTAGGTGGCCCGGCGCCGAAACCGACTGAAGGCGGGACTCCAAACCCAGGCGCCCACGTCCGAAGCCGGTATTTTAAAACACCTTCTGAGAGAGAGACTCCAAACCGAATTCTAAAGCACGCTCTAAGGGCTTTTGGCTACAGTGAAAGTCGCTCAGCTTTAGGGATTTGTCCCCATAGGCTCCCCTGCTGTCCGTGCCTACCATGGTATCGGATTTTGCCCCTGATGCAAACCGCACCAAAGCGTCCGAATCGGACCGCCAACCCCCGGCGGGACCGGTGTGAAACCCGCCTTTACATTAGCGAATGAGGTGAGATATGAGCCTAGTTAGCCTTCCTGAACGCGCCACAGTCAAGCAAAAGCCGGAACTGCCCGGTTGCATCCACGAAGTCTTCGAAGCGCAGGCGCGCCGGACGCCCGAAGCGCTGGCGGTAACTTTCAAGCAGCAGCAACTCACCTACCGCGAACTGAACGAGCAAGCCAACAAACTCGCGCGCCATTTGAGAACACTGGGCGTCAAACCCGAAGTTCGTGTCGCACTGTACCTCGAGCGGAGCCAGTGGATGATCGTTTCCATTCTGGCGGTCCTCAAGGCGGGCGGGGCATACGTCCCCATCGATCTGGCATACCCGCCCGAACGGCTGAAATTCATGCTCGAGGATGCGCAGCCCGTGGTCTTGATCACCGAGCAAAGCCTGTCCTCGAGGCTGCCGGCCCAAACTCCACCTGTGCTCTGCCTCGACCGTGAATGGCCGGGCATCCTGAAGCACTCCGGAGAAACTCCTGAGCCGGCCGCATCGCGGCACAATGCCGCTTACGTGATTTATACCTCCGGCTCAACTGGAAAACCCAAGGGGGTTATCGTCACGCACCATAACGTGGTCCGCCTTCTGCGCCAAACCGAACACTGGTACCATTTCAATTCCAGCGACGTCTGGCCGCTCTTCCATTCCTATGCCTTCGATGTTTCCGTCTGGGAACTCTGGGGCTGCCTGTTCTATGGCGGCCGCCTCATCGTAGTGCCTTACCTGGTCACACGCTCCCCCGCCGAATTTTACGACCTGCTGGCGCGGGAAAAAGTGACTGTCCTGAACCAAACGCCGTCCGCATTTAGGCAATTGATTTGGGCCGAAACTCAAGCACCCGTCAAACACGAGCTAAACCTCCGTTACGTCATTTGTGCCGGAGAAGCCCTCGAACTGCAAAGCCTCAAACCTTGGTTTGACCGGCACGGGGACCAAAAGCCCGAGATCGTCAACAAATACGGCATTACCGAGACCACCGTCCACTCGACATACCGCGTCATCCGCCAATCGGACTTGACCAATGGCATGGGCAGCGTCATTGGCGTGCCCATTCCCGACCTGCGCCTTTATCTCGTCGACGAAGATCTCAGGCTGGTTCCGGCCGGAGTGCCCGGGGAGATCTGCGTGGGTGGCGCCGGCGTCGCGCGCGGCTACCTCAATCGACCGGAGCTGACGGCCAAACGGTTTTTGTCAGATCCATTCTCCGACGAACCTGGAGCAAAACTCTATCGCAGCGGGGACCTGGCTCAAATCAATGCCAATGGCGAACTGGAGTATTTGGGCCGGATGGATCACCAGGTCAAAATCCGCGGCTTCAGGGTTGAGTTGGGCGAAATCGAATCGGCGCTCAACGCGCATCCCGGCATTCGCGAAAGCGTCGTGATCGCCCGCGATACCAACGCGGGGGACAAACGTCTCGTGGCCTACGCCGTCCCGGTTCAGGCCGCGCCCACCGTTACCGACCTCCGCCAATATTTGTTGCAAAAGGTACCGGACTATATGGTGCCCGCGACTTTCCTTTTCCTCGAAAGTCTGCCGCTGACCACCAATGGCAAAGTCGACCGCCGAGCCTTACCAAGTCCAGGACGGGAACGGCCGGAACTCAAAAGTCAATTCGTTGCTCCGCGGAACAACCGGGAGGAAATCCTGGCCCATACTTGGAGCACAGTGCTTGAGTTGGATAAGGTCGGGGTGCACGACAATTTCTTTGAATTGGGGGGCGATTCCATTCGCAGCATCACAATCCTTTCCCGGGCTCAACAAGCCGGCCTGTATCTGACTTTGCAGGATATCTTTCAGCACCCAACGGTGGCAGAACTGGCCGAGAGCGCCCGCACCTCCGCTCCCGAGCAGATGCCGGCAACCTCCGCGCCATTCAGCCTTATCTCCCCACAGGATAAAACCGGTTTGCCCGCCGATATCGAAGACGCTTATCCCATCGCCGCTCTGCAACTGGGCATGTTCTACTGCAACGAACTGGACCCAATTTCAGCGATTTACCATGACGTTTTCAGTTACCGAATCCAGGCCGCGTTCGATTCCGACAAGCTCCGCACGGCCTTGGACCGGCTGGCGCAGCATCATCCCATGCTCCGGAGTTCTTTCCACATCGCCGGCTTCAGTCAGCCACTCCAATTCGTCCATCGCAACGTCCAGATTCCATTTACCGTCGAGGACGTAAGGTCAGTGGCATCCGCCCAGCAGAATCGCCGGCTCGTGGACTGGATTGAGCAGGAGAAACGGCGGCCCTTCGAGCGCACGGTGCCGCCACTGGTGCGATTTCATGCGCAGGTGCGAGATGACAATTCATTCCAGCTGATCATGAGCTTCCACCACGCATGCGTGGACGGCTGGAGCCTGGCGGCGGTCATCACGGAAATTTGCCAGGAGTATGCCGCGCTGCTGGAAAACCGCGAACTCAACCTGCGCGCTCCCCGTATTACCTACCGCGATTTCGTCCAGCTTGAACGCCAGACCACGGACTCTGCCGCCGCTCGCGAGTTTTGGGCCCGCAAGCTGGATGGGGCCGTCGCTCAACGATTGCCTCGCTGGCCCCAGCCTATGCGGCCCGGAGGGCACGAACAAAAACGCGGCCCGGAAATTCATCTGGATGAGAATGTCCTGGAGGGGCTAAAACGACTGGCCCAGAGCGCCGGCGTTCCGCTCAAAACCGTTTTGCTGGCGGCCCATCAACGAGTCATGAGCCTGGTGTGCGGCCAGAACGACGTCGTGACGGGGTTGATCTGCAACGGTCGGCCGGAGGAATTGGATGGGGAAAAAATGGTGGGCCTTTTTCTGAATAATTTGCCGCTGCGTCAGCGACTCGAGCAGGGCACCTGGACCGATCTCGTTCGGCAGACGTTCAACGCCGAGCAGGAGATTATTCCGCACCGCCGGTTCCCCCTGGCCGAAATTAAAAAATTAACTGGCGGAGAATCATTGTTCGAAACCGCTTTCGATTTCGTTCATTTCCACGTGTACAACCAGCTTCAGGGTTGTCGCGGTTTAGACCTGGCGGAAGGCCACTATTTCGAAGCCAATAATCTGACCACCTACACCACCTTCATGCTCGATGTGACCTCGACTCGGCTGGAATTGCACATCGATTACGATCCCAACGAACTTTGTCCGGCCCAGGTCGATCAACTCAACAGCTACTATATCCGAACTCTCGAAGCCATGGCCGCGGAACCCGTGGCGCGATACGACACCTTCTGCCCCATCCCGCACGTGGAACTTAATCAGATTCTTCACGAATGGAATAAAACGACGGGGGACCTTCCTGGTGATCGAGGTCTGGAGGAGCTTTTCGAAGAACAGGTCAAGCGCGTTCCGGATGCGCCGGCGGTCGCCTTCGGGAACGAACGGCTGACCTATGCGCAATTGAACGAACGAGCCGAGCGCGTCGCGCGCGGCCTGCGCAGGCGCTGTGTGGCCGAGGAAGAGATCATCGGGATCTGCCTCGATCGGTCGGTCGAGATGGTGGTCGGGTTGTTGGGCATTTTGAAGGCCGGGGCGGCCTATCTGCCGTTGGATCCAACCTACCCGAAAGAACGGCTGGCGTTCATGCTCGAGGATTCCAGGACGAGATTGGTCCTGACTGAGCGCAAGCTCGGCGAAACTTTGTCCAGCACCTCGGCGGAGCTTTTATATATTGAAGACCTGGTAGCGGACGGGACGCCCAGCGGGTCGCAAGAGCAGCCCACCCACTCCAAATCGCCACCCGATCGCCTGGCGTACTTGATCTACACCTCCGGCTCGACCGGAAAACCCAAAGGCGTGCTGATCGAGCAACGAGCCGTGGTCAATCTGCTCACCTCCGCCGCCCGCAGCACTCATTTTACCAGTAAAGACCACTTGTTGGCGGTGACTACTTTATCCTTTGACATCGCCGGGCTGGAAATCTTCATGCCGTTGATCACCGGGGCACAAGTAACGCTGGCCAGCCGCGAACAATCCGCCGACGGCTCGCAATTGGCAGCTTTGTTGGCCTCCGCCTCGCCTACGCTAATGCAGGCGACTCCCGCAACCTGGCGGCTGCTCATCGAAGCCGGTTGGAAGGGAGATCCGAAAATCACAATCTTCTGCGGCGGCGAAGCACTGAAACGGGAACTCGCCGACGAACTGCTCGCTCGCTGTAAGGAACTTTGGAACTTCTATGGTCCGACGGAAACCACCATTTGGTCCACCGCCAGCAAAGTGAGTGCTGGGACTTCCATTTCCATCGGTCGGCCGCTGGCTAATACGCAACTTTACATTCTCGATCCGTCGCTGCGACCGGTTCCCGTGGGCACCGCGGGCGAACTGCACATCGGCGGGATGGGATTGGCGCGGGGGTACCTCAACCGGGATCAACTTACCGCCGAGAAGTTCATTGACAATCCGTTCGGCGATGGACGCCTCTACAAAACCGGCGACCTGGCTCGCTACCTGCCGGATGGTTCAGTCGAATGCCTCGGCCGGGTGGATCATCAGGTAAAAATCCGCGGGTTCCGCATTGAGCTCGGTGAAATCGAAACCGTGCTGCGGCAACATGGCGGGATTGCGGATGCCCTGGTCACCGCACGCGAAGATTCTTTGGGCGAAAAGCGGCTGGTCGGCTATGTGATCAGCCGGAACGGCCCGCCTTCGACAGCCGACCTGCGCGATTTCGCGAAATCGAAGTTGCCCCTGTTCATGGTGCCGTCCCAATTTGTCGTATTGAAACAATTCCCGCTCACGCCCAATGGCAAGATCGACGTGCGCAGCCTGCCCGCTCCCGATGCCAGGCCGGACGTCGCCGGGACTTATTGTGCACCGCGCACCGCCGATGAGCAAAACCTGGCCGCAATCTGGCAGGAAGTCCTGAGCCTCAAACAAGTCGGGATTGACGACGATTTCTTCGAACTCGGCGGCGACTCGCTTTCCGCCACGCGAGCTTTCGCGCGCACCAATCAATCTCTCAGCACCAACCTGACCTTGCGCGAGATGCTGGATCATCCAACTATCCGCGGTATCTCGACCTTGGTGTCGCAATCCAAAGCAAGCGCGCCCGCCTGCCCTCCCCTTCTCCCTCGCCGGGCCCGGCAGTAGCCTCCACACACGCCGGTCGGACGCCGGCGCTTGGACGACCGGTCACCCACCTGGCGCCAGACCCTTCGTGCATCCCTGCGGACATCCGATGTCCGCGCGACGGCGGCTGGACGCCGGCGCTCCCAGGGCGGCTTCGCTGGCGCACGACTGAGCTAACAGCTATAAGTCCTGCGTGCGATTGGAACTCCAGGTTGCCCCCCCGCCGGCACGGCCCGTGTTGATCTTCGACGGGGAGTGCAACTTTTGCGGGATCTGGGTTCGCCGCTGGAAGCACTCGACTGGCGACCGGGTCGAGTACATTTCTTTTCAAGATTCACGGGTGGCCCAGCGCTTTCCCGAACTCCAACGCGAACGCTTCGAGACCGCGGTCCACTTAATAGAAACAGACGGGGCCGTTTTTCAGGGGGCCGAGGCGGCTTTTCGTGCGCTGGCACATTCTCCTCACGACCCCCTTCTTTTGGACTGGTACATGCGCTGGCCATCATTCCGGCGAATCAGCGAAACCTGCTACCGCTTTATTGCGCGCCATCGCCGGGTCTTTTCTGCGCTCACTCGCATGGCCTGGGGCGAGACCGTCGAACCCTCCTCGTATGTTCTGGTCCGGTGGGCGTTCCTCAAAGGTCTGGGTGCGATTTACCTGGTGGCGTTCCTCTCCCTCTGGGTTCAGATCATGGGCTTAATCGGCAGCAATGGGGTTTTACCGGCCAGCGTCACGATGTTCGGCTTCCGCCAGGAAGCGGCCCTGTCCCACATCGGTTGGCAGCGTTACGATTTGCTCCCCACCCTCTGCTGGTTCGGGGCCGGCGATGGATTTCTTAAATTCCAATGCGCAGCCGGCACGGTCCTTGCCCTTCTGCTTCTGATTGGAATTGCACCGGCTCCTTGCCTGTTCCTGCTTTGGCTGATCTATTTATCTCTCTCAACCGTTTGTCGCGAGTTCTTTTCCTTTCAATGGGATTTCCTGCTTCTGGAGACAGGTTTTCTGGCAATTTTTTTCGCCCCGCTTGCCTGGGTGCCATGGCTTGCCCGCTCGCCTCCGCCTTCACGGCTGATGGTCTGGTTGCTGCGCTGGCTGCTCTTCCGACTGATGTTCGGGTCAGGCCTCGTCAAATTGTTGAGCGGAGATCCGACCTGGAAAAAACTGACGGCCTTGAAATTCCATTACGAAACCCAGCCATTGCCAACCTGGATTGGCTGGTATGCCCATCAGTTGCCAGGTTGGCTCCAGCAAACTTCCACCTTCCTCTTGCTCGCGGTTGAGCTGGCGCTCCCATTTTTGATTTTCGCACCACGCCGGGTTCGTCGCATCCCCTGCGCGGGTTTCATATCTCTCCAGCTCCTGATCCTGTTAACGGGCAACTACTGCTTCTTCAATTGGCTGACGATTCTGCTCTGCGTGGTTTTACTGGACGACGCCGCCTTAGAGAACCTCTTACCGACCCGCCTGTGGTCCGCTATCCCAAGACCGCCCACAGTACCCAGCCCCAACTGTGCCGCGAGCAATGAGGCAACGGAATCCAAGAATCCCGCTGGTCCCCGGCGTCGGTGGATGCTTACTAAATGGCCGATTCAGGTGATGTTCCCGCTCGCCTGCCTGGCGGTGCTCATCCCCATTATGCAGAGCACCACCGGATTTCAGGTTCGGTCTTTCTGGCCGCACCCACTGGTGACGTTGTTCACGTGGGTCAGTCCCTTGCGCAGCTTCAACACCTATGGGTTGTTCCGGGTCATGACCACTAACCGACTCGAGATTATCGTCCAGGGTAGCAATGATGGCGTTAACTGGCTCGATTACGAGTTCAAGTACAAGCCCGGCGATCCGAAGCGACGGCCTGGATTTGTCGCGCCGCATCAACCCCGGTTGGATTGGCAGATGTGGTTCGCTGTGTTCGGTGATTTTCGTCAAAACCCATGGTTTGTCGAATTCTGCGTTCGCCTGATGGGTGGTTCCCCGCAGGTGCTGGATTTGCTGGCGCGCAATCCTTTTCCGCGAGCTCCGCCAAAGTATCTGCGCGCCTTGATCTACGAATACCATTTTACCGATCTGGCCACTCGCCGCCGCACCGGCGCATGGTGGCGCCGGGAATTAAAGGGCCAGTATCTCCCCACCCTGCACAATTCCGCTACTACCCCGGCAAGGTGAGTCGACAACAAGAAATCGTTCTTGGTGTAGGCTTTGGCCGGGGCTATGATGCCGCCCTTGTTCGGCCGGAGCCCTTGGAATTTAAAAAAGATAGAGAAATGACCCTCAACGCATCGAAGCTACCCAAAGCACAGCTCTTTTTGTCGTTGGCTGTATTCCTGTTCTTAACGCACGCATCCTCAGCTTACGCGAACGTCTACGCGACCAATATCAAGGTTAACGGTAGCCTCACCGGGGTGTCAGTGCCCACCGGCGGCAGCGCCAATATCAGCTACATTCTCAATGAACCCGCTTCGGGCGGAGCGATGATTCGGATCCTCTCCGGCAACACGATCGTGCGCTCCATTTCCATCCCGGCGGGCGCCGCCGGGACTTTGCGCGGGACCAATACGGTCGTTTGGAACGGCACGGGTGACAATTCCACTCCTTTGGGCGCCGGCACCTATTCCGTCGCCATCACCGCTTCGGCGGCAGGGTATGCGCGCTGGACCCAAATCACGGATGACAATGCAGATGGCAATGCCGTGTGGGAGGGACGCGGTATAGCCGTCGATCAGAATACGAACAGCCCTTATTATGGGAGGGTCTTTGTGGCCAATGCCCAGGCGAACGATCCAGGGGCCAACAATTGGCTCGGTTACCAGGTCGGCATCCTCAAGTGCAATGCGGACGCTTCATATGCGGACGAGGGGGGCACCAGCACCGGTGGTTATCCGTGGGCGGGCGACACGTATAGCCCCTGGCATTTGGAAGTGTCAAAATCTGACCACGTTTATGTCGACGATTTCTCCACCAATGGCCTGGTGATTGCCTGGGACCCCACCGTTTCGCCCGGCTCCCAATTAGCGGTTCTGCGTCCGGACAACTGGACCAATCTGGACGAGAGCCTCAGTGGGCCGGCGCTTTTTGGCAGCGGAACCAACCTGTCCCTGTGGATGGCCGATACTACGGGCGGACTCGGCATCTTGCGATACGGTCTGCTGCCGGACGGCACGTGCGCTGCCGGCGACAAAGGAGCGACGGCCGTTGCTGTTGGCACAAGCCTCACCGGCAATCCTTATGATGTGGCGTTGGATCCCGAGGGAAACATCTATACCATTCTCAATATTCCCAGCGCGGGAGATCCCAACTACCGGGTCTTTCGTTTTCC
This sequence comes from Verrucomicrobiia bacterium, assembly GCA_035651635.1. Lineage (GTDB taxonomy): Bacteria > Verrucomicrobiota > Verrucomicrobiia > Limisphaerales > UBA8199 > JANXQE01. The sequence goes on from DASRFK010000321.1 coordinate 33,453, forward strand.
GCGATACGATCCCACCAACCCATTTCCAATTACCAATGCCGACTGGGCCCTTGGAACCAACGATGACACCATGGCCGGGGCCAATGGCATCGCCGTCGATCCCACCGGCACGTATGTGGCCGTCGCCTTCACGGGTTTGGCTACCGGCGGTAATGGTTGCACTCAGATTTTTTACGCCACCAATGGGGCTCTGGTGACAAACCTCGATCTCGGCATCACCATCAGCGGATTTGCCGATCACCAGGATGAGGACTGCGCCTGGGATGCCGTTGGCAACGTTTATTACATCGACAACATTTTTGGCGTGTGGCGCGCCGTGTCTCCCCCCGGCCCCAACTCGTCTACCACCTTCTCTGTCGCCACGATCGTCATCGGCGGCACCTCGTCCGGCGGTGTTCAACCGCGAATCACTGACATTTCGCAAGCCGCCGGCGTAGTGACCATCGATTTCACGGCGGGAACCAACGACACCTCGGCGAATTTCGCCGTCCAGGGCGCCGCAACGGTCACTGGCCCATACACGGGCGTGGCCGGCGCGAGCATCACCACCGTCGCTCCCGGCCAGTTCCGGGCGACTTTCCCGGCGAGCGGCTCAGTCCAATATTTCCGCATCATGCGCCAAGCCGGCGGTGTTACGCCCACTGCGCCTTCTTTCAACAGCATCAACGCCTCGCAAAACCCGGTGGTGCTGACTTTCACCGGCAACTCAACCGATTCGCCCTCGGATTTCACCATCTTGAGCGCCGCAACGGTCACTGGCCCGTTTTTGCTCGCAAATGCCACCGTTACCCAGCTCAGCCCAGGGCATTTTCAAGCAACCGTACCCGCCTCGGGCACGGCGCAGTTCTATCGAGTCAAAAGGTAGGAGTTCTTGACAATAATATTGTGACTTTCGGCGCAACTGCTAAAACGTCGGGGCCAATTTCGCGGCTTTAGCAACCGCGCAGATACACAGCGAGACATGAACTTGAAGCGAGAACGGTCGTGGACTTCGGTTTTGGGAGGATTGGTCCTGGGTTTGGGAATAATGGCTTCGGCGCCGAATCTCCACGCCAACGTGTACGCCACCAACATTCGAATCGACGATGGGGCAACTAATACCGTCGCCACGAACGGGCAGACTGTAACTATCAGCTACCTGCTGAACGAGCCGGCAACGCTCGGCGCCACCGTCCAGATCCGCTCCGGCAACACCGTCGTGCAAAGCATCGAGGTTCATCCCGGAGCCCAAGGGTCCATTCGCGGCTTGAATACTGTCGAATGGGACACAAGCGCCACGCCCGTACCTTCTGGAACGTACACGATCGCGGTCGTGGCCCGGTCCAGCGGGTACACCAATTGGACCCAGATTACCTCCGACACCACGGATCCGAATACCTACGTGTTTGACGGCCGCGGCATTGCGGTCGACCGCAATCCCGGCAGTCCTTACTACGGACGCGTTTTCGTCTCGAACGCTTCGGTTGGGTTCAACCCGGAAACGACCCCGGGCGACACTTTGGGTATACTCAAGTTTAACGCCGATACCAGTGACGCCGAGGAAGGCATTTCCAGCGCGGATCTCGACGGCCATACCTGGTCGGGCGGGGATGTCAGCCCCTGGAAACTGGAGGTGTCGGCCGATGATTACGTGTATGTTGACGATTTGGCCCAGGGCGGCCAAGTGTACCGGTGGGATCCAACTATTTCGAGCAATTCGCTGCTGACGGTTCTGCGACAGGACAATCTGCCCACGGGCGCCGCACTTAGCGGGCCCGCCATCGTCGGCACGGGCGCCAGCACCCAAATTTGGATGGGCGACACCAATCAAGCGCAGATCCACAAATGGAACGTAACCTCGAGCTTGGTTTGCGCTTCAAATGACACCGGTGCGATTGCCTTTTCCAATACGAGTTCAAATCTGTTCGACGTCGCCCTCGACCCAAGTGGAAACATTTACACCTGCACTTTTCTGACCGACACAAACGATCTTTCCGCTCGGGTCTTCAGGTTTCATGCGCCGGGCGCGAATGCCGATTGGGCGGTGGGAGGCGGCGATCCGAGCTACGCGGGAGCCACTGGCGTTGCAGTCGACCCGACGGGCACCTATCTAGCCGTCTCGTTCGAAGGGCCGATCAACCAGGGATTCAACACGAATGGCAATACCAAGATCCTCTGGGCGACCAACGGCGCGCTCGCGGCCAATATCGATCTCGGGTTGTCGATCCAGGGCGACACCACCCATGACGATACGGATTGCGCCTGGGACGCCGTGGGCAACGTCTACTATATTGATAATTACTGGAGCCGGTGGCGTGCCGTTTCGCCTCCGGGCACTAACCAAAGCACCACCCTTGGCCTGGCCACAATTCAGATCAGCGGCGGGGGCGGCGGCCTGCCCCCGGGCAACATTCGCATCACGGACATCACGGTGTCAGGCGGCAACGTCAATATTGATTTCTCAGCTGGCTCAAATGATGTGGCATCCTCTTTCAGCATTCACGGCTCTGCCACAGTCAACGGCACTTACTCGCTGGTCAGCGCCGTAATTACACAGACCGGCCCCGGGTTGTTCCATGCCACTTTCCCGCTGGGGCCCGCGACACAGTATTTCCGGATAGTCGGAACCGGTGTTACGCCGCCGCCGCCTGGTGCCCCGAGTTTCACGAAGAGCGCTGTGTCCGGCTCGAACCTGGTGCTCACCTTCTCCGGCAATGCCTCCGACTCGGCGTCAGCCTTTACGCTTTTTTCGGCCGCCGTGGTGAACGGGAACTACGCGCAGATCTCCAGCCCAAACATCATCCAACTCAGCCCGGGAGTCTTCCAGGCCACCGTGCCCATCAGCGGCGCGGCTCAGTTTTACCGGGTTCACCGATGATCATTGAATGCGCCTGTCCAGATCGAGCTGTTGCCGCTGGGCCAGGTGCTGCGGGTTGAATCCGGCGAGTCGCTCCAGGATGTTCTCTTCGACCATGGCGTCGAGTTTCCCTGCGGCGGTCGTGGCCGGTGCAAAGGCTGTAAAATCCGGGTGCTCTCGGGCGCGCTTCCGGTAACGCCCGAAGATGCGACCTGCCTGAGTTCAGCGGAACGGGCGCTGGGTTGGCGGCTGGCCTGTCGGGCCAGGCCCCGGGGGAACCTTCAAATCGAGCTGGCCCAGTGGGAGGCGGCCATTCTTTCCGATGATTCGTCATTCGCATTCAACCCACGACCGGGACTGGGCGTGGCTGTTGATCTCGGCACCACCACCCTCGTGGCGCAACTGTTCGATCTCCAGACCGGCCGCGTACTGGCAGTTCGCTCGGCTTTGAACCAGCAAGCCAGGCACGGCGCGGACATCATGAGCCGCATCGAATTCGCGCTGGCCAATAACGGCCAGCGCGTGTTGGAAGAACTCGTTCGCGACCAGATCGGAAAGCTCATTCAGGAATTGCTCTCGGCCGCTCGCCCAGACCGGCTTTCACCAGGCGTTGTTCGCAGCGGGGGCAGCTCCGAACCGGTTACGGGTTCAATTGAAACCATTGTCCTGGTCGGCAACACGGTCATGCATCACCTTTTCAGCGGCATCAGCGTCGAGCCCCTCTCACAGTATCCATTCGAATCGACCGCACCGGGGTTGCAGACCTTCCCCGCTGAAGCGATCGGCTGGCAACTTCCAGGAAATCCAAGCGTCTACTTTCTGCCCTGCCTGGGCGGATTTGTCGGCAGCGATTTGCTGGCCGGCATACTGGCCACCAGGTTGCGCGAGCGCGAGTCCCCTGCCCTGCTCATCGACCTCGGCACCAACGGCGAAATTGTTCTCGGCAATCGCGAACGCGTTCTTTGTGCCGCCACTGCCGCCGGCCCCGCGTTCGAAGGAGCCAGGATCTCCATGGGTATGCGCGCTGCTACCGGCGCCATCTCGGAAGTGCGGCTCTCCGACGGCCGGCTGCACTGTCACGTTTTAGGCAATACCGCTCCTCGCGGCATCTGCGGCAGCGGATTGGTCGACGCTATCGCCGCCGGACTCGAGCTCGGTGCCATCGGCAAAAACGGGCGTTTAAGCAAATGTCAATCGCTCGAATTGGCTGCGCCGGTCTCCCTGACCCAACGAGACATCCGCGAACTGCAACTGGCCAAGGGCGCGATTTCAGCCGGGGTGCGGTTGTTGCTGGCGCATTGGGGCACAACCGAAGAACGCATCAAACAGATCTTCCTTGCCGGAGCTTTCGGCAATTACATCAACCAGGCCAATGCCCGCCGGATCGGTTTGCTGAACTTCCCAGCCGAGAAAGTCGTGCCGGCGGGCAACACCGCTTTGCTGGGCGCCAAACTGGCACTCTTCGAAGCGCCTGAGACGGACCTTACGTACCAGGACCTGATCTCGCAAACGACGCATATCTCGCTTAACGAATTGCCCGGGTTCCAGGATGTTTACGCCGACGAAATGAGCTTTCCGTGACCACGGTAGCTGCCCTTAGCAATAGGAGAATCACGGATGGACCTGATGCACATGGATACGGAGGGAAAAAGAGGTATTCGTTTAGGGGCTGCGGTCTTGATCAAACGTCTCTCGCAACCCTCAGCCCGCGCCTTCCCGCTCCTCTCATCCGTGCCCGTCCGTGGTTACCTCGGTTTTGCCCGCCGAAACCACGCAAATGATGTCCACAGAATGACAATAACTGTGTAGTGAGACTGACTCGCAACTAGCACAGTGATCGCGACGATTATGAGCTGGACGCAAACAGTTGAATCAGGCGAGCGCGATGAAGCCAGGTGCGAGGTTTGTCCCTTAAGCAGGGTCAAAGCCGGGGTGGCCGTTCGGATCAAGCAACTCTGCGCCGCGCCGGAGCTTCAGAACCGCCTGCGCGAACTCGGCTTTTGCGAAGATCACATCATCAAGCTGCTTACCAGCCAGGCCAACTTCATTTGCCAAGTCTGCGACGCCCGTTTGGCCATCAGCGAGCAACTCGCCAGAATCATCATGGTCGAACCGGTTCGGCCGGCCTTGGCAAAGGCGTAATCGTAGCGCAGACTTTCTAGTCTGCTGTACCGCCGACTTTCAGTCGGCTGGGCTCCCGGCATCAGCGAGGCTTCGAGTTTTAGGAGCGTTTACCCGGCTTTCGATATTCACGCAGGCTAAAAGCCTGCGGTACAGCAGACTAGAAAGTCTGCGCTACTCCGAGGTCGCGCTACTCCGAGGTCGCGCTACTCCGAAGTCGGCGCTACTTCGCGGCGATCTGCGGTTCCGGTTTTATGGCATTCGGGGCGAAGCTCGCAACCATGGCTTGGAGAGCCTCGATCCAGAGGGGATGTTCGTTCAAGCAAGGAATCTGGGCGAATTCTTTCCCACCGGCATTGATAAATGTTTCGCGTCCGCGCATCCCGATTTCTTCGAGTGTTTCGAGACAATCCGAAACAAAGGCCGGGCAAATCACGAGCAGTTTCTTTTTGCCTTCCTCGGCAAAGCGAACCAACTCGTAATCGGTATAGGGCTTGAGCCATGGGTCGCGCCCGAGCCGGGACTGAAAGGCGACCGAATATTTGGCCGCGGGCACGCCGGCCAATTTGACGAAAGCCTCGACGGTTTTGAAACATTGGGCGCGATAACAGGTCGCGTGGGCCTGGCTGGGCCGTTGGCAACAATCCGCCGTTGCCAGGCAATGGCAGCCCGTGGGATCGGATTTGCGGAGCTGGCGCTCGGGCAACCCGTGAAAGCTGAACAGCAGATGGTCATAGCCGCCGGCCAGGTATTCCGAAGCGCTCGCAACTAAAGCGGCAATGTAACGCGGCTCGGTATAAAACGGCGGCTGCACAACAATACGGGTCCGCGGGGCCACCTGCGCGCTCACTTCCTTGACCCGCTCGACCGCAGTTTCGAAGCTGGACATGGCGTAGTGCGGAAACAAAGGGATCAGCAGCAACTCGTCGACGCCCTGTCCCGCCAGGCTCCGCACTGCGGAATGAATGGACGGGCTCTGGTAACGCATGCAGAGCTCGACCGGAATGGTCAAGTTGGCCTGCAGCAGTTTGCGAACGTGTTTGCTGATGACCACCAGCGGCGAACCTTCTTCGGTCCAGACCTTCTGGTAGGCATGGGCGGACTCTTTGGGCCGCGAGGGCAGAATGGCAAAGTTGACCACGGCAAAACGGACAAACCAATTCACGTCCAGCACGCGGGGGTCCATGAGAAACTCACGCAGATAACGCCGAACATCGGGAACTGAAGGCGAATCCGGCGAGCCGAGGTTGAGCAACAGGACACCTTTGCTCATGCCACCTCCCGGGCTTCCAGGCCTGGTTTGTTGGCAGAATCGCGATAAAAATCGCCGACCCGGTCGGCCACGTTGCAGCCGGAAACAATCGAGTCGCTCAGCGAAATACCGTCGCGGTAATGTCCAGCCAGGAACAAGCCGGGCGCATTTTGTTCTATTGCATTCATGAGGCTTCGATAGCGTCCATAGCCGACCACATATTGGGGAATGGCCTTTGGATAAAAGACGCTGTGTTGGAAAGTTGGCTTGCCTCGAACCCCGAGCAGAACGCGCAAATCCTCACACGTCAGGGCAAATAGCTCGTTCGGCGGCAGCGAGGCGAGCTCGGGAAAGCGCTCACCGCCGACATAACTGGTCAAGGCAAGGTGGCCGGCCGGCGCGCGGTTCGGAAAAAGCGACGAGGAAAAAATAGTTCCCAGGATTTTGAACCCTTCCACGCGCGGGATCAGCATGCCGAATCCCTGGCATGGATGGGCCACGTCCTCGCGACGGAACCCCAATACGACACTGGCAACTGGCGGATAGCGGATCTCGGAAAAGACCTCCAAGTCCAGAGGGGCTTTGGTGTCGACCTGCAGCTCAGCCAGTTTATAAGCCGTCCCGCAGTAAATGACCGCGGAATGTTCGGAGCGGGTTTCCGCACCATTCTCGATCGCTTCAACGGTCCAGTCATTCGCAGCCTGGCGCAAGCGTGTGACTTTTGTGTTCAAACGCAAACTGTCGCCCAGGTACTGAGCCAGAGTTTCGGGCAAAACCTGCAAGCCCTCGTCGAAAGAGAATTTTGGCGCGCGGTCTTTGGCTACCTCGCCGCGTTTCTTGCGCTCACGCCCGCCGAGGATCTGGCCTTTGATTAAGGAGCCGTACCGGTCTTCAAGCTGTTTGAGTTTGGGGAATGCCTGGGGAACCGAGAGCTTGTATGGGTCGCCCGCATAGACACCGGCGACAAGCGCATCGATGGCATGGTCGAGAAATTCACGGCCCAGCCGGCGCACCACGAATTCCGCAATGGACTCTTCCTTCCCACCCCGCCGCGGTGGAACAAACGGCTCGCGCAACACGGCTAGCTTGGCCCGCGCGCTGAAGAGTTCGGTCGTAAAAAAGCCGAGCGGCGAACCGGGCATTTCGATCGGCCGCTTGTACCGCACGACGTAGCGGGCCTCAGCTTTAGGATCCGGGTCCAGCCGCCGCGAACTCAACCCGGCGTCGCGGACCAGTTGACCAATTTTGGGTGAGGTTTCGAGAATGGTGTTCGGGCCGAATTCGGCCAGGTA
>DASRFK010000322.1:0-3997 GCA_035651635.1 Verrucomicrobiia bacterium
TGATCCCGCCGGCAAGGCCGCTTCGCTCGTCCTGGGCCTGGCCGCCCGGCTCAACGGATTTGTTTTTGCCCAGGACTCGTTGTATGACCCAATGGGCGGGAAAATTATCGGCGCCTCCAACGCTCCCGCGCAGTTCAAAGATCAAAAGTGACGCCTGTTTGAAATTATTTTCAAAACGATGCGCCTGATCGTCGCATGAAATCGGGATTGAAAATTTCCCTCGCGGCAAACCTTGGCCTGGTTGTGGCGCTGTGCTGGGTTGTGTTGCGCGGCAACGGCAGCGCGAATCGGCCGCCAGCGCCCATCACTCCTGCGGCCGATACGGCTGCCGTGGATTCGCAGCCGGTTGCCGGAAATTCCCGTCAAGCGGAGCCGAAGTTCAACTGGAGCCAGTTGGAATCCACCAACTACCGCAGCTATATCGCCAACCTTGAGTCGATCGGCTGCCCCGCCCAGACCATCCGCGACATTATCGTGGCCGACGTCGACAGTCTCTATGCTCCCCGCCGCGAACAAGCGGCCCGGCAGCCCGGAGCCGAGCCGCAGCTCGAAGCCATCAATGCCGAAGAGGCCTCCATCCTGGCTGCTTTGCTGGGTCCTCCTCCGGCGGCGCCGGCGCAAGCAGTTGCCGACACCGACACGACTCCCGTCCGCACTCCGCGGCCGGGCGGCCAGAACACCATGTTTCCCCTTGCGCCCACCATGCCGGTGGTCTTCCAGGAAATCGATCCGGCGGCGATGAAGTTGACCGACACCCAGAAGCAGGTCATTTCACAATTGCGCCAGCAATTCATCGACGAAGTCGGGGGAACGAACCGGAATCCTGCCGACCCCGCCTACCGTGCCCGCTGGGACCAGGCAAAAAAGGTGACCGACGACACGCTTCGAGGCTTGCTGGGAAACCAGTTCTACCTCAATTACCGGCTCCAGGCGGCCAACGCCCTCTCTTCAAAATAGAGAACCTGCCGCCGGACGGTTTCGCGCGAGGACCGTTAGAGCGTTTTAAGAAATAGTGTGGCCGTTCGGAGCGAGGATTTTTGGGTTTTGGCGAGGCTTCGGCGAAGGCGCAGGTTTGAAAGACCCTGTAACTGAGCCAACATCTGAGGACAACCGGTCAACATAATTTTAGGGTTTAATGGGCCATTTGTTTGGCGAACTGATGTGCCATTACGGCGATGGGGGAGCGGCGTTGTTCGAGTTGGCGGAGATATTTTTCCTGATCGTAAGCCTTTGATTGTTGCCAGCAACGCCAGAGGATGCGCAGCCACTTGAAAGCAAGCGCCCGGAGGATCGCCCAGTGCCCGACCCGTTTGGCACGCTGTTGCTCGTAGTACGCCTTTGCCCACGGACAGTAGACCACGGTTTGTCCTGTCCATTCCACCAAGGTCTGGCGCACAAAAGCTGGCGCGTTCCAGCGCCAATGCACCCAGACGCGCCCACCGCTCTTTTCGGTCACCGGGGCTACGCCAAAATAACGCTGCATGGCGGAGGCGTCGGCAAATCGCTCCCGTAGCGTGCCGAAGGCAACCAACAGCCGTGGAGCTAATGAGGCTCCGGCACCGGGCAGTTCTCGAAAGAGATTTTTTTCCGGATGCGCGGCGAAGGCCTCGGCAATGGCGGCCTCAAAGGCAACGATGTGTTCCTGCAGGATGCGCAGTTCGGCCACCAGCAAAAGCACGACGCGCACGGCGACTTCGGTTACCGCATTATCACGTGTCAACAGGCGGGCCGAGCGGATCCGCTGGATCCGGCTTTCGATGAGCTCGGGCCGGCGCACATTGTGGCGATGATAGAAGTTCTTGATGGTGGTGTTTTTGGCTGCCTGCACGTCGGTCAGACGGGGCCATTTCCCCAAAAAGTCCAAAGCCAGCGGCGCAGCCAGGCTGTCCCCCATCAGTTCCAGCGCTTGGGGAAAGTAATCCTTGAGCGTGCTTTGCAGTTGGTTGGACAAGAGCGTGCGGCGGTCCACGGCCTTGCGCCGGGCTTCCACCAGGCGGGCCAGTGTCCGGGTTGGCTCATCCTCCAGAGGCAAGGGGCGCAAACGGTCGCGATGAAGTTGCAGCAGGCTCAGGAGCACCAGCGCATCGGGCGTGTCGTCTTTGGCGCCGGAAGGACGAAAGGCCGATCGCTGGCGCGCGCTGGTGGCCGGATGGATCGGGTAGATCGTGATCCAAGGCCGTTCCAGCAAGGCGTAAACGGCGGCGCCTTTGCTGGCTTCGATGGCCACAGCGACCGGCTTGCCGCCAAAGCGTTTTTCCAGCTGGTCAAGCCACTGATGCAGCTGTTCAGCCGAATGTTCCAAGGTGAGCGTTTCGGTGGCAGCACTGTCGGCTTGCAGGGCAACGGCGTGCGAACCGTGGCCCCAGTCAAAGCCGATGAGCGCGGCCCATTTCGTTAAAGAAGCATCATTGGATTTGGTTTTCATTGCAGGTATTTTTATCGAAGCGGCAGGCTGCAGGTCGTATAGTGCGAGGCATGGGATGCCGGCATCTGAGTGTGCATGGCTGCTGCCTTGAGTCCGGCCGCCGGCGAAGAAGTCGGCTCAAGTTCGTTGCGCGAAAAGAACGATGTATTCGTACGGCGGCTGGACTCAGGGTAGCAGATTTTGGGTCGGCCAGCGGAGTTATTCACCGGCTCAGCAGCCCGGCCAAACCACACGCCTGGCCTTCGCCGATGAATAACTCCGGAACACCTATACGAAACGAAGCCAAAACCCAAAAAGACCGCTCTCTTTTCTCTCCGCCGAATGGCTACAGTATTTCTTAAACCGCTCTAAGGCACGTATTGCAGGCGGAAAAAAAGGAGAGCCGCGTTGCTGAGACCAAAACGGAAGTGAATAAATCTGGCTCGAATTGGTTGCCGTGAACGCGGCCCCGCTGTTGCTCCACGCGCTGAGGTCGGATGAAATCTGTAGTTCGTAATTGGTGCCCGGGAGCAGATACCCGAACGCTGGAGTGACTGTTTTTGAGTCGCGTTGCAGGATCACGCTCGATTGGTAGGGCTGTGCTCGAAACCCATTCCAGGTGGGTGTGGTCCAGCCTGAAGCGATCGAGGGGAAATAAATTGTGAAGTCTTTACTGATCGGGCTGGGCCCCGAACTGTCGAAGAATGGCGGCGCGTCACCTTGAAAATAGGCGGCGGTCAGGTAAGAGCAATCAGCAAAAGCGTCCTGACCGATGGTGGTGACGCTGGCGGGGATTGTGATGTTCGTCAAACCCCAACAATCGATGAATGCTGATTCACCGATCACGCTCACGCTTCCAGGGATGGACACATTCGTCAGGTTGTGACACTCAGAAAATGCCCCCAGCGTAATATTTGTAATGGAGGGTGGAATTGTGATGGAGCGCAAACCTACGCACGAGCCAAACGCAGTTATTCCCAAATTTGTGACACTCGGCGGAATCGTGATATTCGTTAACAGTCCGCAATCTTCGAATGCAAAGTCCCCAATTGCACCGACAGTTCCCGGGATTCTGCAATCTCCACCCAGACCCTCCGGATATTGGATCAAAACTGTCTGATCCTTGTTAAACAGAGCGCCACCGAGACCGCTGAACGTTTGATTTTGTGGATCCACGGTGATGTTGGTTAATCCGCCGCACCCAGAAAAAGGATCGGGACCGATGTTGGTAACGGCCGCCGGAAGGGTGATGTTCGTCAGGGCAATACAAAAGCAAAAAACCCGGTTGCCAAGGGAGCTTACGCTGTTGGGGATGACGACGTTGGACAGGTTCCAGCATTGAAAAAACACCGTCTTTCCAATGTTGGTGACGCCATTTGGTATGGTTACCGAGGTCAGGCCGGTGCATTGGTAGAAGGCATTGTCGCCAATCGAGGTAACCGTGCCATTAACCCCCGGAATTGAAGAGGGAATCGTGACATTCCCGCCACCTTGAAACCAGGTAATGGCGATATTGGTTCCGCTGACGCCATAGCTGAAACCGTGGTAGGTCCCGGTCGTCTGGCCAACGCACCGCCCAGCCGCGCACAGGAG
>DASRFK010000323.1:0-15320 GCA_035651635.1 Verrucomicrobiia bacterium
GCAATAGCGTCGAGGGGCATACCTTGGTAACGACGATTTGGGGCACTGTCAGGGCAGTGCAGGTGGCCGTATAGGTGTCGGCTACAGTCAGACCGGAACAGATGTCCTGGCCGGTGGCATCGACGGTGCTGGAACTAGAGCAACAGTTTAAAGGTACCTGATAGCTGCCCGTAAAATTGGCCGAGGCGCCTGGCGCAAGCCTGGCGACAGTGAATATCACCGTATTGGAAGCGGGCCGGTTGTTGAACACAATGACATTGGTCAAGGTGATATTGCCGACATTAGAAACGGTGCCGCGGTATGTGAGCACACCGCCTGGCAACACCGGGGTGGCGGGACAATCCTGCGTGACTTCAATCTCGGGAGCCAGTTGAACATCGCAGGTCGCCGTAGCCGAATTGGTGACCGATACCCCGCAGATGCTCTTGCCGGTGACTATGGCAATGCTTGTGCTCGAGCAATTCGTCGGCGCCAGGTAACTTCCGGTGAAGTTGGCCGTCTGGCCCGGTGCCAAGGAAGCGGAGGTGAATACCGGCGCGGAGCCACTGAGGTTATTTAGCACAACCACATTGGTCAGTGTCACGTTGCCGGTGTTATGTACAGTGCCGCCGTAAGTCAGAGGACTGCCGGGCGAAGCGGGCCCGGGCGGGCACGTCAGTGTCATGGCGATGCCAGGTTGGGTAGACAAACTGCAAGTCGCCGCGGCGCTATTGCTGACTGGCACCCTGGTGCAATCATCAGTCCCAGTGGCCGTCACGGTGCTGCTTGCCGAGCAGGTATCGGTCGGCGTGGCGAAGCTCTCGGTGAAATTGGCCGATACCCCAGGCGCCAGGCTGGGCGTCGTAAACACGACCGTGTTGGGCGCTGGATGGTTATTGACAACAGTCACGTTTTTCAAGGTGACATTGCCGGAATTTCGCACCGTGCCGGTGTAAGTCAGAGTAACCCCGTTCGTTTGGACCGCCGGCTCATAAGCCTGCACTTCCGTCAGCGCGAGGAAACCGGTCCCGGCCAACTGAACGCGAAGATATCGGCCCGTGCGATTAACCGAATAAACGCCCGGCGCGCCCACATACCCCGGCGTGTAGAAACTGGTGACGCCTGATTGCGCGAGGGTTGCCGCCAGGCCGCCCGAGAGGAATGGAGTATCCGAGACAAACAAGTACAAGTTGCTGCTTTGCTCGAAGGCCGTATCCGAGCGGCCCCAAACGTTCACGGTGCGGAGATTTCGGATGCTGCCGAGGTCCACCTGCCACCAGCCGTTTTTCTCGAACCCGGTAATAGCCACGCTGGCACTGAAAGCGCTGCCATCAGTGTTTCCGTCCACGGCCAAACTAGCGGAGTTCGTAAATCCGTTGCCTACAAAAGTGCTGGATTGTGTCGCGTTACCATTCAGAGCGACATTAATCCCGGCGCCTGAGGTATCCGCCGGACAGGCAAGGGTAACGGCAATGCCGGGCGCCGCGCTGACCGAGCAGGTGGAAACGAACGTATCAGCGACTGTCGAACCGCTGCACAGATCCTTGCCCGTCACTTTGAGAGTGGCCGCAACGGGGCAGACATCAACGGGAACGGTGTAGCTGCCCGTGAAGGCAGCGGACGCCCCGGGCGCCAGTGAAGCCGTCGTAAACACAGTGGTGTTGAGCGCGGGACGATCGCTAACCACCACGATATTGGTAACAGTAATATTGCCGCGATTGAGAATCGTGCCCGTGTAGGTGAGCAGCGTCCCCGGTGCCGTCGGCGTCGTTGGGCACACCGCGGTGACCGAAATTTGAGCCGCCGTGAGGATGGGGCAACTTGTGGTAACCGAGTTGGTAACCGACACGCCGCAGATGCTTTGGCCGGTGGCGGTCGAAACGCTCGTGCTTAAACAATTGGTGGGGGCAACGTAAGAGCCGGAAAAGTTGGCCGCCTGGCCCGGGGCGAGGATGGGCGACGTGAATATCGGGGAGGCGCCGCTCAGGTTATTCCAGACCATCACGTTGGTGAGCGTGACGTTGCCCGAATTGCGGACCGTGCCCGTATAAGCCAGCGGACCTCCGGGATTGGCCGGTGTGCCTGGGCAGGCCTGGGTCACGGCGATGCTCGGCGTGGTTACCAGCGGGCAGGTCGCCGAGGCAGTATTACTTACCGGGGCACTGCTGCAGTTGTCCTTGCCGGTGGCGGTTACTGTGCTGCTGACCGAACAGGCGTCCGCACGGGCAGTGAAACTGGCGGTAAAGTTGGCGGAAGCACCCGGGGCCAGGCTCGCCACGCTCAATACGGTGCTGGGCTGGGCCTGGTTGTCGACAACCGTAACGTTATTCAAAGTGACATTGCCGGAATTCCTCACGGCTCCTGTGTAGGTGATCAGACCACCGGCGGGAACGGGCGCAGCCGGACAAACCAATGTCACCGCAATCGCGGGAGCGGTGGTAATGGGACAGGTGATTGGCAGGGTGCTGGCCGCCACCAAGCCGTTACAAAGGTCCTGACCGGAGGCGCCGACCGTCGTGGTGGCGCTGCACGCATTGGCCGAAACGGTGTAACTGCCGCTAAAGTTTGCGCCGGCGCCGGGTGCCAGGGTGGCTAAAGTCAAGAGGCGGGTGTTGGCCACGGGTTGATCGCTCACCACTACGACGTTGGTCAGGGTGATATCGCCCGTATTAGTGACCGTGCCACTATAGGCAAGCAAACCGCCGGGAGCTACTGGGCTGCCCGAACAATTGGCCGACACGGTGAGCCGAGGCGTCGTGAGAATAGGACAAGTCGCGCTGGCAGAGCTGACGACTGCCGCGCCGCAGACACTCGAAGCCGTCGCGGTCAACGTGTCAGTCGCGGCGCAATTCGTCGGCGCGGTATAACTGCCGGTAAAATTGGCGGACGCGCCGGGCGCCAGCGAAGCCAGGGCGAAAACGGGCGTGTTGGCCACTGGACGATCATCGACCACGACAATATTGGTCAAAGTCACATTGCCGGTGTTAGTCACGCTGCCGGAGAAGGTCAGTAACTGCCCGGGAGGAACCGGCTGCGAGGGGCATAGCTTGGTCACTTTGATTCCCGGAGTCAGACTGTTCTGACAGGTGATGGTGATAAAATTGGTCAACGTCCTAGGCGTGGCCGTGAATTGGTCAGTGGCCAGGACGGTCAGGAGCGCCGTGCTCGGAAGGCATGGATTCAACGGAAGCCAGCTTCCGTGGAAAGAGGAGACCTGGCCGAAAGCAAGATTGGTGGGAAACAAAACGGCGAAAGTGCCACGCTCGTTAATATTGGTTACGGTTACCCCCACTAAAGTGTTGTTGCCGCAATTAGTGACCGTGCCGGTGAAGGTAATGAGGCCGTTTTCGCCGACGCTGCCGACGCATTGTGCCGTGATCAGGACACAGGGCAGGTTGACCTGGGTGTTGACTCCCTGGTTGCCGCCGCCTCTGCTATTGACGTCGTTTTGGTGGATATCTCCCTGGTCGACCGCGGTCGCGCGCACGGTGCCATCGGACCTGACGTCTTGAGCTCGGACCACATAACTGACGATGTTAGTATAATAATCGGACTCGCCTGGAGCGAGGAAAGTGCGCCGCAAGGTGATGGCGTTGGTGACCCCATCCGGCGTTACCACGAAGGCGGTAATCGCGCCGGCACTCGCCGGGTCTAGTTCGCCGGCGTCACAGGCCGGGAAAGGCGAGTTAAGGACAAGCACGCTATAGTAAATGGTGTCGCCGATGTGCACGTCGGGGAGACTCGTGAAAAGGCTGATACCCAAACCGCTGCCGGTGCATCCTGCCGGGTGGCGGTCGGCGTGGGCCTTGGGAATCGAAATCCCCAGCAACAGCAGTGCCGCCAGGAGACCCACTTTGATAAAATGACCCGGCCCCGTGGTCCAAGTGAGAAGCATCGCGCTTGTTTGAGATGGAGTAGCTGCTGGCTGAGCGATGCTATTCAATTTTAGTTGTTGGGTCGAACGGATCATAGGTTTGTTTGAGTTGTATTCTGATGTCGCACTGAGCTGGAAATGTTTGGGCCTGGAAATGGAGGGAACAGAACAGCCAGCCTAAGATGGACGATTAGTTTGCTGCTTGAGGCTCGTGAACAATCAAATCGCGTCATGACAGTGTGATCCTGTTGGGGGCGCATTGGCGGGCCAAAAGTTCACTTGCTGTGGTTTGGTGATTATTCACAAGGGGAGCAGCATAGGCGGCACCCCGGTTCCGGCCAACGGCGGGATTCGCCGTGGGGGACTTCCCCCACTACGAGTTTAGCCAAGCGCATTCTCCGGCAAGCCCGGCGCGGGTAAGGAAAGCTCCGGGGTCAATAGAACGCGGCGACTAACCGTAGAATCCAATTACCTTAGAGCGTGTTCTAAAATCCCGTTTGGAGTCCCGCCTTTAGGCGGCCCGGCGCAGAGACCGCCTAAAGGCGGGACTCCAAACCCCGCGGCGCCTGGACCCGATCCGGTATTTTAAAACACGCTCTTAGGGAGCAGCTCGAGTAAGCGGAGGGCCGCATCGACACGGCTGTCCAATTGCAGGACTTGGAAATAACGGAAAGTAACTGCGAGAATGTTTTAGACTACGGCTGAAACGGGTCTAGCTTCAGCCGGCTATCGCGCGTCTCTGCGGGCAGGGATGCCCGCGCGCCGGAGCGTGGGCTTGCAGCCCGCAGAGATCCAGGAACTGAATGTGGCGCTTAGGCGTGGGCAGCTGGGTTTGGAGTCCCGCCTTCAGGCGGTTTCGGTGCTGGGCCGCCTAAAGGCGGGACTCCAGACCGAGACCAAAATGCCCGCTAAAGGATGGTCAATTGAACACTGCTTTCGATGATGCCGGCGCTGATGGCGTAACGAGTCAGACCTGCGGTGTCATGGATGTTTAGCTTCGCCATCAGGTGCTGCCGATGCTTATCGATGGTTTTAAAACTCACGCCCAGTTCCGCGGCGACTTGTTTGTTGGGTTTGCCTTCCGCAATGAGTTGGAGCACCTCCACCTCGCGCGAACTCAGCCGGTTGTAACTCTTCTTTGACGAACCCCGCGACGCGGCGGGTCCTTTGGAAGCTTGCATGCGCTTGGAAATCGCCGGACTGAAAAACGTGCTTCCTTTTTGGATTGCGCGAATCGCTGTCGCCAGAACGTGGGAAGAGGTTTGCTTGAGCAAAAACCCCGACGCGCCCAGAGCCTCCACTTGCTCGATATAAGCGTCATCGCTGTGGGCGGAGAGAATTAGTACCCGGGCGTCGGGACAAGCTTTGCGAATTTGTCGGGTGGCTTCCAGCCCGTTGAGCAACGGCATGGCGATATCCATCACCACCACGGCCGGGCGCAGCTTGCGGGTGAGTTGCACGGCCTGGCGGCCGGTCTCGGCTTCGCCAACGACCTCGATATCGTGTTCGTGGCTCAACAAACACCGAAAACCCTCGCGGACTATTTCATGGTCTTCCGCCAGCAGGACAGTGATCTTTTTCATATTAAATGACTTTTAAACGACTTGATTCAGCGGAGCTTCTTCCCCCCCCCGCGGCGGTCGAACAATTAGAGGAACTTGTGCGAAGAGCGTCGTCCCCTGGCCGGGTGCGGAGGTGACCGTGAAATTGCCGCCGATCATCTCGAGGCGTTCTCTCATCCCGAGCATTCCCAGTCGCTTGCTTCTGTCCGCGCGCAAAAGGTGTTTGTTCTCAAAGCCTTTGCCGTTGTCTTTGACGGTCATGCACACCGCGCCATCAAGCTTGCGGATACTGACCTCCGCGTGCGTGGCTTGCGCGTGCCGGGCTACGTTGGTGAGTGCTTCCTGGGCGACCCGGTAGAGCACAGTTCGGATTTCGCTGTTCACATGCTTAACCGCGGCAAAGGCGGACAGGCTGACACGGATACCGGTCTGCGCCCCGAAGTGTTTCATGAAGGTATGCAGGGCCGGGACCAATCCCAAGTCATCCAAAACCGTCGGGCGCAATTCACGGGCAAACTGGTGGACGATGTTGACCGACTGCACCACCAATCGCTGCGTTCGGGCGATGCGGCGCTCCAGGCCCCGGGTGCTGAGCGAAGCTTTGTTTCTCAAGGTGGCCAGCTGCACATTGATGCTGGTCAAAGTCTGCGCAATGACGTCATGGAGCTCGCGGCTGATCTTCTTCCGCTCTTCTTCCTGAGCCAGGAGAAGCTGGCGGGACAGCATCCGCAATTGTTCTTGCATCAGCCTGGACTGCTCCAACAACTGGCCGTAATGCTGCTCACTTTTTCTGAGCGACTCCTCCGCCGACTTGCGCTGGGCCACTTCCTCCTTCAACTGCTGGTTGGAGGCCGCCAGAGCCGCGGTGCGCTGGCGCAGGGACTGGTTCAGGCGCTCCATTTGGAGGTTGGTTTCCTGCGCGATGCGATGTGTGTTCTCGATCGGGGTAATGGCCTGGGCAAAAAATGTCCCCGCGCGCCGGACAATTGCGGCCCGGGAGTCGGAGGAGAAGTTTGCTAAAGCCAGCTTGATTAATGCCTGTTCGTGAATCCTGGCCAGGTCCAGGGTCTCCAGGCCGAGAGTCATGGCCCGCTCTCCCAAGGCCTGTGCGGTCTGCATGCTCCCGCCACGACTCCGCTGTAAGTGTCCGCGCAACGCCGTCTGGTAATGCCGCGACAGGCCGGTCAGTTCACGCTTCATGATGTTTGCCGAATTCACGAGCGAATCGCTTGATGCTTTTTACCGATTGATCCACCAGCCGCTGCGTGCTGGCAATGTCTTTCTTGAATCCTTCCGCGTTGAGCGCGGCTTCTTTCTTCAGTGACAGCAATCGAACATTGATTCCTAAGAGGGTCTGAGCAATTTCGTCCTGCAAATCGTGGCTGATCTTTTTTCGTTTGTCCTCATGCGCCGTCAGGATCTGGTGGGCGAGTTTCTGCAAGTGTTTCTGCAGGCGGCGAGATTCCTCCAAGAGCTGCCGAAAGTGTCCTCCGCTCTTTTTAAGCGCTCGCTCCACCTGTTTGCGGCGGTCAATGCTCTTTTGCAAAGATCTGTTTGAGGAGGCCAGGTCGACGGTGCGCCGGTTGAGCTTCTTGTCGAGTTGCTCCAAATGAAGGCCCGACCTGAGGGCAGCGCGATGGAGTCTCTCAATGGGCGTGATGCTCTCCTTAAAAAACAACTCGGCCCGCTTGCTCAGCCCGTTGCTGCTGCTGGAGGCTTCCAGCGCGACGAGCGCTCGCTCGTGAATTTTGGCCACATCCAGGGTCTCCAGCCCCAGGGCCACGGCTTGGCGTCCCAGCCCGTGTGCCGAACCGAGGCCAGCCCGAGGTCCTCGGCGGAGGTGTCTCTTCAACTCCTTCAGGTACCGTTCGGATAAGGAGGCCAATTTACGTTTCATGATGTCTTCCGACATTTACGGGAAGCCACTGCCGCCGCTGTATCCGCAAAATGATTTCTGACGCTTCGGTGAGCCAGCAGACCGAGGTAATATCTAATATTGGCAGGTGGCTGTCTATCGGGGAAGTCCCCCTCTGGCAAGGAGTGGTTAAAAACCGGCCGGGTCGAGGGCGCCTGGTTTGGAGTCCCGCCTTTAGGCTGTCCAGCGCCGAAACCGCCTAAAGGCGGGACTCCAAACCGAATTCCAAAACACGCTCTGAGAAATTGGGGTTTTGGTTGCGGTCGACTATTGTGATCAGGCCTGCCTGCGCCCGGAAATGAAGTTGACCAGTACCAGCACCAACGCAACGACGAGCAGAACATGGATTATGCCTCCCATCGTGTAACTGGTCACTAAACCAAGCAGCCAAAGAATGATCAGGACTACCGCAACTGTGTATAACATATGGTTTGGTTCTTTCGTTTTGATGCTTATTTGTTTCCTCGCTGCTGCTCCCTTTTAGTTATAGGAAATTACAAAGTTACCACCCGAGATGGTGATCTTCGTCATGGTAAGGGCTGTGCCGGACTGGATTCGATAAAACTGAACGCCACCCGAGAGCGGTCCCGTGATGGTCTTGGTGGTAAGATCGACTGAATGGCCTGAAACGTAAGCGTACTGGCCATTGACCGTCGCCGAGGAGACTAATGTGATCGGGGCTACCACGGTATTGGGAGCGGTAACGGTATTGGAGTCAAGCGTGACTGCCGTTTGTGCCAATAGCCGGCCATTGATCGATGCGCCCGTTCCAAGGCTGATTGAGGTTTCGGCCAACACAATTCCCTCGAAGTGCGTGGTCGTCCCAAGCGAGACGCCGCCGAAAGACTGCCAGAAGATGTTTTCAGGCCGGGCACCCCCCGCCAGAATGAGCTTCGTACCGTTAGCCTGAATAAGTTTGCCCGCTATCTGGAAGATCCAGACGGCGTTCGGGCCACCATTGAGGGTGACATCGGTGGACAGCAAAACGTCCGTGCCCCACTTATAGAGACCGGGGACAAGAGTCAGCCCGCCAATCTGACCGGCGCCCAGTTCGGTGAAATCGGGGGTGGTCCGTCCGGCGGCGTCCGTGTACGCAGTTTGCATATCCCCGATGGCCGCAGTTAGATTAACAGGAGTTGGAGCCGCATAGTCAGACGCGTAAACCTTGCCGGTGATCTGCACCGAGGTCGCAAAGGCGCTGCCGGCGGCGTAGGTTGAGGAAAACCCGGTAATGGCGGTCGAGTCAATTGGACTGACTCCAATATCTCCGGTAACCGCCGAAGTCGGAATGGTTGATATTCCTGATTTTGCCAGGATCGCAAAATTGCCGGCCGTTCCGAGGTTTACCGGCGCTTGTGCTGCCGCTGCGTCATAGCGCGGGAGCACCCCAGCTGCCGCAAATCCAAGGATTAACGCCCCAATGCCTGGGAGCTTATGGTAATTTATTGATGTATTTTTCATAGTGGTCTTCAATTTTTGGTGCAGATTCGATTCATTTCCTCGACAGGCTAGCTGACTCACTGGCGTGTCTGTTGGAAGCTCGTTGCTTGCCTGAGCCCTTTAGCGTTTGGTGTGCCATGGCCGCCTTGGCAGGGTCGGTGCCGGGGAGCAACTTCGTGGGCCAGCCTTTCGAAAACCCCACAACCTCCTTGGCGGCAGCAAAAATCCATTAGCCGTCCCGGGGGGAGTGAGCAGCCCAGTGACTCGCTGGGAACAAGCCAAAAGCCGATCGTACTCTTTGCAAAGCGCATGTGGTGGCGGCTTAAACCGTGCAAGTTGCAATGACAGGAACTCTGTTCACGGCACCAAAACCGCCTCGAGAAACTACAATCAGGCCCGATCCATGAGGTTAGACCGGCGCGCGTTGGATTGGCCCTCTATTAGCTAGGGAGGGAAGGGCAACTTAAACGCATCCAAGGTTATGATACCAAATCACAAAGAATTTATCGAAGCCATCAAAGAAAAGAAAAAGGTTTGCCTGCGGTTCTATTCCAAGGCCGACAGCGGGGTGGTCGATCTCGTCTGCGCCCCTATGGATTATGGACCCGGGCCAGATCAACACGATGGCGTCAACCACTATTGGTTCTGGGACTACACGAGGAACACGGGAATCCCAACCTTGAGCCTGTTGCCGGTGCAAGTGCTGGACCTGAAGGTTCTCGGGCTGGCATTCGACCCGGAGGACTTCAACGTGCCTCTTAATGTGTTGCCGCTCCCGAACCCTCAATCTGCGCGGGCACCGGCCGAAGCAATTCATTTAGCACCAGCCGCCGGCGCCGAGCAGCAGCTCAACTTGCCCACAACAGAAGTTCACAACAAACCCAGCCGATCACAAAACCACGAAAGCCTATGGAAAAACACGAACACGAAGACGAAAACAACTTGAGCACGCTCGTCCAGGACGCGCGCGCCCTGATAGCTGCCACAGCCGATGTAGCCAGCGATAAGGTCGTCGAGACTCGGAAACGCCTCGCAGCTGCGTTAGATCGCAGCCGGGAGGTGTTTGGCCGGGCGAGCGAACGAGCGGTTGAGCAGGCAAAAGCTGCTGACCGGGTGATCCGCGATAACCCCTATCAAGCGGCGGTCATTGCCTTTGGTGTTGGTGCATTGATTGGTTATTTGGCGGCGCGCAACTGCCAGCGGGAAGAGTAAGCAGCTGGCAACACAGCCTGAATTGGGCTACTTCCGATGAATCGGACGATTCCGAAGGTTTTGGAGTGCGCCGCTTTGCGGCGCTTTTGGGGGCGAAGCAGGGTCGAATGACGTATCTTTCGCAAGTCACCCTCGTTCGGTTCCAAAAGCGGCGCAAAGCGCCGCACTCCAAGGCGCTGGCGCGCGTACCACCATGAACCAACTTAGCGAACCTGCCCCGGCGCAGGAGCCTCTCGACTCCTTGGCCGCGACGCTCGCGGTACCGGTTATTGCGGCTGAGGGCGCACAACCGTCCGAGCCATCCAGCGGCTCCGCGCCCGCCAAGGCGAGACCTGTGCAATTCGGTTTAGTTTTGCTGGGCCTGGTTGCCTTCCTTTATTTCGCCCGTCCAGTCGTTTTGCCGATTTTCCTGGCGTGTGTGGGCGGAATGACACTTAAACCGCTGATTCGTTGGCTGTCGCAATGCCATATCCCGCCAGGACTCTCCGCCGCCGTTGTCCTTTGCCTCCTGATGGGTACCCTCGGCTTTGGCTTCTTCGAACTAGGCCGCCCAGCGGTGGCTTGGCTTAACGAGGCGCCGGCCCACATCACAGAATTGAGGCAGCGGGTTCAGAGAATGTTTCCGCGAGTTACGCGTTTCAGCCAGGCTGCGGAGGCGGTGAACAATCTCGGAGCCGCGGACGAAGGGCAAAAGAAAGCGACCACGGTCGAGCTCAAAACCAGCCGCGTTCCCAGCACTTTCATTAACTGGACCGGAACCCTCCTGGCGGGGCTGGGAGAGTCTTTGGTTTTGCTTTATCTGCTGCTGGCCTCGGGGGATTTGTTTTTGCAAAAGCTCGTGCGAGTAATGCCGACCTTGCACGATAAGAAACGAGCGGTGGACATCAGCCATGAGATTCAGCAACAGATTTCCAATTATCTCGCTTCTGTTGCGGTGATTAACACTATCCTTGGGATCGTGGTCGGGAGCGGGCTCTATTGGCTGGGGGTGCCCAACGCTGCCATGTGGGGCATGCTCATTGCGTTGCTGAACTTCGTCCCCTACTTCGGACCGGTGGCGGGAATCTCCCTGCTGGCCGTCGTTGGGCTGCTCACCTTTGATACACTGTGGAAAGGATTGCTCCCACCGGCCTGGTATTTGTTGCTCCACCTGCTGGAAGCCAACTTTGTTACCCCGGTTTTGCTCGGACGCCGCTTCACGCTCAACCCCGTCGTCATTTTCATTTCGCTAATCTTCTGGACCTGGCTTTGGGGGGTGCCCGGCGCTCTGCTCTCGGTGCCAATCCTGGTTTCGATCAAAGTCATTTGCGAACGCGTACCGTCGATGTCTCCCGTCAGCGAATTGCTCACGAGCGAATCCAACAGCATTCTGGACAATCTTAAACTGCTGCGAACCCGAAAGCCGGGCACCTCGGCCGATCCTTCCGTCACGAGGGTTTAGTGACGCTGCTCAATGTCGAATTCGGGCCCTGGCCCATGCAGAACGCAACTTTGAGACTCCCAAATGTTGCAAATCACACGAGCCCGCAAGGCAATGTGCACCGTGGGCACAGTATGCCCGGTTCACCATCAAGGCACTCGGTCTTTTCGCGCCGAACGGACCGCAACTAGCTGAGCAGTTATTCTCCCGAGCAGTCCTCGGGGAAAACAAAACCAGTGATGCTATGAAATACATTTTATTCCTAACTCTCGTTGCCTCCTTGCTGACCACCGGCTGCATTTTGCCTGGCCATCGAGGTGGTGGCGATTATGACCACCGTGAGCAATATCGAGGCTACGACGGGGATCGCCCGCACGAAGAAGATCGCGGGCGCTCTGAATATCACAGCTATTCCGAACCCACAGTGGACGTCCGGATCCGTAGATAATTCCGACGCGGCCATTAAGCCCGCGTCGCGGGAAAAGGTACAGAGTGGCGAAGACTCATGCAAGTTGCACAGTTCTTGAGTGTTCAGCACCCAACAAGAGCCACTCCAAAACTCTCTAAGGTTCAGGCCTTAAACATGTTATTCAGCACGCCGCCGGGTGGCCATCAATTAGCTACAAAGAAAGAAGCTGGAATCGGCGAAGGTAATCGAAGTTGCCAT
The DNA here is from genome assembly GCA_035651635.1 of Verrucomicrobiia bacterium. GTDB lineage: Bacteria > Verrucomicrobiota > Verrucomicrobiia > Limisphaerales > UBA8199 > JANXQE01. Next base: position 12,070 of record DASRFK010000323.1, read on the forward strand.
CCCTAAGCAACCGCACGAACAATTCAGGAGAATTTTTAATTTAATGACCACTCCCATTATGGAACGGAATCTAAGCAAAGAAGCCCCACCGAGCCCGCGCGAACGGCTGGTTGGATTTGTAATTGCCAGGCGCGCGGTCGATAAATGTCGCGCCAGTATTGCAGGAAATGCGGGCGAATACATTTATGATTGTCCGCTCGATAACGTGCTCTTCAAGTTCAAAGGCATCACCGCGGGGCAGTTCAAAACCGTCGTGCAGACCGCCGTGAACTATGAAGAGGTAGGAGCCTGGCTGCTCGCCAATGGCATCCCCAAAACCCAGGTGGAGATCCAGGCCTGGTCGGATGAGACAGAACGTGGCAGCCTGATGAAAGATCCGGAAAAACGCTCTTTCTTCATTGAAAGCTGCTCCCGCCTCGGGCTGAACCCGCAAATGAACACGACCTTTGACTGGCTCGAAGCCGACGACCGGGAGAGCTTCCGTCGCAAATCGGCCTGACGTTCTTACGTGCAGTACGCACGAATGGGTTGCGTGGAGAATGCAACTTGCACGATCCGGTCGCACCCTGGAGGGTACCGCTGAGCCCGCCCGGCGTCGTTTACACCGTTCTAATACAAGCAATTAACGGAACGGATGAAGACCTTGGCTCTCTACTAGCTCTGAGGCCACCCGAGAAATACGAAATGCCAGGCACGGAGGGCACGCTATCCGGTGGTGCTTCCCGGTTTCGAATGCTCGCACCGAATGTCGCAACAGCTCGATCAACTATCCGACTCAACGACCAACCACATATGAAACATAACCTCACCTTGCTGGCCGCCGCCGCGTTACTGCTGGCTGGCGCGGCGACTCGTGCCGACACCCTTCCCAATAATTTCTGGGTAAATCCGAATTTCGAACTGGGCACCAACCTGGATCAAACCAGCGGCACCGTCTCCAATTGGAATCGCGGGGGCGGCGACCCGACCATCTGCCAAGTGATCACCAACAACTCTGTGAGTGCGACCCACGCCTTGGCGGTGGTTGATTCCAACACCGGCAGCAGCGGGTACGGCGAGTGGTATTCCGACGTCGCGCTCAGCGGACATGCCAGCCCCGGCGATACGTTAGATATTCAATGGTACGAAATGTACAGCCTCAACTCGACCGAGATGCGCGTGACCGTCCTGTTTTTTGATGGCTCAGGCGCAACGGTTGGAGGCCCCACCCATTTTGTCACCACCGGCACGACCAGTCCTGGTTGGGTTAGCACAATCGAGGATTCGACTTTCACTAAGCGCAACGGGTCCCTGGCCGTGCCGCCGGGTGCCGTGAAAATGCGCTGCTCTTTGGTCTCGGGTGGTTCGCCATCGGTTACCGGCGTAATGCTCATCGACGACTTATCGGTCGCTCGCTCCGCCGTGCCGAACCTGCTCGCGGGTAATTTCTGGATCAACCCCTCCTTCGAGCTCGGAAGTAATCTCGACCAAACCAGCGGCACCGTCTCCAATTGGAATCGCGGAGGCGGCGATGCCTCGATTGACCAAATCATCAGCCAAAACTTCACCAGCTCGACCCATGCCCTGGCCGTGGTGGATACCAACACCAGTGGGAGCGGTTACGGTGAGTGGTACTCCGATGTGGCGCTGGCCGGCAACGCCAGCCCCGGCGACACCTTGAACCTTCAGTGGTATGAAATGTATAACATCAGTGCCCCGGAGATGCGCCTGACGGTCCTGTTTTTCGATGGCTCCAACAACCAGGTTGGCACGCCTACCCACTTTGTGACGACCGGCACCAATAGCCCGGGCTGGGTCAGCACCATCGAGGATTCAACCTTTACCAAACGCAATGCGTCTTTAGCCGTACCGACGGGAGCGGTCAAGATGCGTTGTTCCCTGGTATCGGGCGGCTCTACTGCCGTCACCGGCGTGATGGTCATTGATGATCTATCCGTGGCCCGCGCTGCCCACGCGGATTTGTTGCCGGGAAATTTCTGGGTGAACTCGACTTTTGAACTCGGCACCGGCCTGGATAAAGTTGACGGCACACCTGAGAATTGGAATCGCGGCGGCGGCGACAGCACCATCGACCAGGTCACCACGAACAACTACACCAGCGCCAGCCACGCGCTAAGCGTCGTGGATACCAATACGAGCAACAGCGGTTATGGCGAGTGGTACTCGGACGTGGCACTTAACGGAAATGCCAGCCCGGGCGACACGCTAAACATCCAGTGGTTTGAAATGTATAGCGTCAGCGGTCCCGAGATGCGGCTGAGCGTGTTGTTCTTGGATGGCACGGGCACCCAGGTGGGTGCCGCCACTCACTTCGTCACCACCGGCACCAACAGCCCGGGATGGGTAAGCACTCTCAAGGATTCAGCCTTCACCAAGCGCAATGGCACCGTGGTCGTCCCTGCCGGTTCGGTCAAGATGCGCTGCTCGCTGGTTTCCGGGGGCTCGCCCACCGTCACAGGGGTGATGGCGATCGACGACCTCTCGGTTAACGTTGTGCCTCCGACCGTCTTAACCGGAAACTTTTTCCCCAACCCGACCTTCGAGCTGGGACTGCTGTTGGACGACGCTGTGTTTGGCTTGCCCGCGGGCGGCTGGCAGCGAGGCGGCAGTGCCAGCGGGATCGACCAGGTGACGGCCAGTAACTCGGTCAGCTCCGGCCATTCTCTGGCCCTGGTGGATAATGATGCCGCCAACTACGGCGAATGGTACCTGTTCCTGACCATCTCCAACCTCGTTTCGGCCGGCGACCCCCTGGATTTTCAATGGTTCCAGTTATACAACGTGTCGGGCGGAAGTATGCGCTTGAGCTTCGCCTTCCTCGATGCCGGCAATACCACGCTCGCCGGGAAGGATTATAATGTGACCGGGCAAAGTCCGGGTTGGAACGGCAGCATTGGAAACTCGACTTTTCAACGGCAGTACCAACGACTGGCAGTGCCCGCTGGGACAACCCAATTGCGCGTTAATTTTGCGTCCGGCGGGGCTTCTTCGGTAACCGGCACGATGGTCATCGACGACCTTTCCATCCGGGTCACTATGCCCTTGATCTCAGACGTCACGGCTGATGCCAACGGAGTTAATCTCACCTGGTATAGCTCGCCGAGCAAGACCTATAAGGTTCTCTTCACGAGCGCGCTGGGAGCGACGCCAAACTGGACGCCACTCCAGACCGGCGTCGTGCCCGACAGCGCGGACGGCCTTACGGCTTCGTATGTTGACTCGGCGGCGCATCCTGGCAACCAAGGGTTCTA
>DASRFK010000324.1:0-6609 GCA_035651635.1 Verrucomicrobiia bacterium
TCGTCTTCCTTGAATGACTGATCGGCGAGATGTCGGATTCGCACGGCAAGCGAGGCCTTTTCCTGATCGGTGAATCTGATCCGTTCCCGAAACTCCTTTGTGGCTGCCGCAGCGATGTCCTCGCGTATGGCGGTTTGGGGACACTGCTCATGGCAGCGGTAATACACACGCCCCTTTTGAAGCTCGCCGATCAATGTAAACCCGCAGGCTTTGCACGAAAGCAGGCGGCTGAACGCAAAATCGTGCCGCTGGAGCCGGGCTCCATATTTGCCTCGCAAGACATCCTGAACCGTGTCGAACAGAGCACGAGATATGAGCGGCTCATGCTTTCCCAAGTACGTTTCCTCCCGAGACCTGACGTGAATGAGCCCGAAGTAAAACGGGTTGCGAAGGACGATGGACAAAGCCTCCTGATCGACAGCCTTGCCAACGAGATTACGCAACCCGATTTCATAAAGGTGCTGACCCAATGTTTCGAGCGTGTATCGTCCGGTGGCGTACAATTCAAAAGCTTTCCGGACGAGCGGCCCCTTTACCGGGTCGCTGGTTTTTAGCTTTCCCTTACCATGATTCAAATAGCCCAGGGGCGCTGCCCACGGAATCATTCCCTGCTTAAGGCGGCCTGTTTGTCCCTTGCGCGTCTCATCCTTGAGGTTCCGAATGTAGTCAGCGGCGACGACCGCTTGAATATCCGCCGAGAGACGGCCGCCTCTTGATTGAAGATCGAGACTCTCACTCACAAAATGGACTTCGATGCCCTGATCTGAGAGTTCGCCAATGGCCGCCCAATCACGCAAGTTCCGGGCGCCTCGGTCGAGTTTGTGAAGAATGATGCCGCCTGCCTTGCCGCTCCGCAGCATCTTCAGAGCCTGATTGAAGACCGGGCGTCCCTGCTTGGCTGCCGTGACCATCTCCTCCAGCCACACTGAAATGGCCATTCCATTGCGTTCTGCATACCGCGCAATGCCGTCGTGCTGTTCTTGCAGCGACACTCCCTGGGTGCCCTGTTTGACGGTCGAGACGCGGATGTAGCCGATATAGCCCTTTTGCTGCATGGTTTAAGTGGGGAATTTTCCGGCGGGCGTATACAGAATAACGTACCACCGTCCGGCGTCAATTGGCAGGCCGGTGGATGGATTGTCGTTCTATCCGTTCGAATATCTTGAGGACGAGAAGCAGGTATCGGTCTAAGTTCGCCATAGCCTCAGCCCGCTCGGCATCGGAGAGGTGTGGATAAAGGTCTGGGGTTGTGGGGCCTTGTGGATTGCACATGCTGGATGCGCGCCAGTGTACGGCTCAGCATCACCGCCGGAAAGACTACGTGACATGCCTCATGCGGCAATTGTCCGCGCCATTCACTCCGGCCTATTCTCGTGTTTTAATATAGTGTCGGCAGCCGAGCATAGGGCCCGGCTTTCCTTTTGAAAACTTGCCGTTTCCGGCAAGTCTCGGTGTCTTGGTTCCTTTTACCAATCGCATATGCTGGAGTGCCAATCTCCCAAGCTCTTTTAAATCACCATGCCTTCGCACCATCTTCCCAATTATTTGCGAGCGCACCGAAAGCGCATGTCCTTGTATCAAGACGAGGTCGCGTATCTCCTGGGAGCAGGGAGCGGCACCAAAGCCAGCCGCTATGAGCGTTCGTCGCGGATTCCGGGCCTTGAGACGGTGCTTGCGTACGAAGCGATTTTCGGCCGGCCGGTGAGCGAGCTTTTCGCCGGCCTCTATGGCGACGTGCAGAAACTCGTGGCACGGAGGGCAAAACGCCTTGAGCAGAAGCTCAGGAACCAGCCGCAGACGCCCCAGAATCTGCGCAAACTGCGTTCGCTCCAAGCGATTATTGCGGGACATGCACGCGGAGAGGCTAAACCAGCATGAAGAAGTCTCAAGAAACCCGCCGTTTGGCCGCCGTGGCCCCAGGAAGTCGGGGCTTTGGCTTTGCCGTGGTGGAAGGCATGGCTCTCATCAATTGGGAGACAATCTGGGCAGAGGAGGGGAACAAAAACGAAGAAGCTCTGAAGAAGCTCGCTCCTCTCTTTGACGAATACAAGCCCAAAGGCCTCGTCATGTTTGACGCCCTCGCTCCCGGCTCGCGCCGAGCGCCTCGCATTCGGGAACTCACGCGACGGATTATAGACTCGGCACGAGAACGGAGAATCTCCGTGAAACTATTCAGCCGCCAACAAATTGGACAAGCGATCACCGGAAAGCCCAAGGCGACGAAGTATCAGGTGGCAGAAGTTCTTGCGGAAACGTTCTCAGAACCGTTGGCACACCGATTGCCCAAGAAGCGCCGGGCCTGGCAGAGCGAAGACTCCCGTATGGACATGTTTGATGCCGTGGCCTTGGCAATCGTGGGACAGGTAAAGCGGGGCAAAACGCCGCCCAAACCATCTGCATCCACGAGTAAAGTGAGTTTGCCAGCCGCTGCATTTTGGCAATCTTAGTGGAAGAAAATGGTCACTTCTGAGTCGGTTGAAGCGGTTCCCGGCGCCAACGTGTGTTCGCCAAAGTTGGTGACCACGTTTTGCGGATCCCACAAGGTGGCGATCAAGCCCGCCGCTGTTTGCACGGAAATGGATTCGAAGGCAATGGAATCAGCCGCCGGGTATTCCGCAAGGGACCGAAGGTCGTATGGCGGATTGTCATTGCTATCCGTTTCGTAGGCTTCGAGTGTGTGGCTGCACCAGATCAGTTCGCTGGTGTTAACGAGCGAATGATCGGTTCCGGTGATGCCAGCAAATTCGCAGGAGTAGGCGAACTGGCCATTGGACTGGTCGGTTAGCTTCATCAAGCCGACAAGCGTATCGCCAGGGTGGACCTGAACATGCGGCGTATGATGCGCATCAGCCCCGACACTCCAACTGGCGACGCTCCAAAAAGGGCCTGTTCGATTGACGCCATCTTCGTCGGGGCCTGAATCGCCCCACTGCAACACGGGCTGAAGAATGATCGAGTAGTCGGCAGGTTCGATGCCGTTAAAAAAATAGATGAGCTGCGCCCTTGCCGCGGCCGGAGGCGGTGGAACCGTCCAGGTCGTGCTGAAGGACACAATGGGTGAGCCAACCGTGTTCAACCATCCCGCGTAGCTAATCCAATTGGCATTACTCGGCGGCAGGCTGCGGATGCTCGGCCTGGCTGCTCCGGGATCAATCCGTGGGGCTCGAGGCACGGTGGCAAGCTGTCTTTTGTCCAGGATCGTTCCTGGGCGAAGCAGATGAACGCGCGACTTGGGACGCCATCCGCCGGGAGTTAAGACTAAATCGTCATCCAAAGCCGGCTTGACCGCTTGGGCAGCCGACGAGGACGAAACTTTCGCGCCCGGTGACACCATATGGACCCTTTGAGCGGAGCGTGGCCCGCCTGGAGCAAAAACGCGGGGACCTGGCCGTCCATCAGGTTTTGCTGAGACGGGGTGCGTGCTGTCTGTTTTCATGATCGGTTTTCCTTTCGACCTGGCTATTTTGCCGGAGGGTTCGTGCTGGGCGTCTGACTCTGTTTTTGGAGAAGGGATTGCTGCAGACTGGTGAGCGCGGCCCAATTGGTGATTTCCTGCTGTTGCGCCTGCGCCAAGGCGGTGTTGGAATTGGCGAGATTGATTTTCAACTGAATTAAATCCGTGGGCATGCTGGCTATCATCTTTAAGATAGCGACCGGTATCTGGACAAAACCGGCGGCTTCGCTCGGTTTGTGAAGATAGATGGAACTCAGCATCCCGTTTTGAAAGGCCACGGATACGGAATTGGTCACGAAAAGGCCGCGATCCAGTTTGAACCTGAGGATGGGAGCTTCGTTGGGAAGAAGCACCGTCACGGTGTTGATCCCGACCCCGATCGTTGACTCCTTGAGCATGCTTGAAAATTTGAGCCGATACGGAATTGCCGGGCGATAAAGGAAGCCGTCGATGGGGTCCGAATTCACTTTTATCGGAGGGTCTGCCCACGCCTGATAACTCACCTTTGGCGGAGAGACATCGAACTTAATTCCTGCGCGCGCCAATTCGTTCTGCGCCTCAGCGAGCTCATTGGTGTCAGCGGGATCAAACGTGATGTCTATTTTTGAAGGATATGTGAACTTTGGTTCCTTGAGCGCCTTCGACCACGCCTCTGCGTGGGGACTGAACGTCCCCGGCGCCGGCGGTGTGGTGGGCAGACCGCCGGCGGCGATCTCAAAGGCTTGGATGCCCGCCTGCGCAAGGCCAATAACCACCGCGGGAGTCTGGTCTGCGTTGGTGGCTCCAATTGCCCCCAAGCATCCATTCGAATCAATCGTGACCTGATAGGTATCGTCCGCGAGAATGTTTGGGCTTAAGCGCAGAAGGTAGAGCTGAGTCGGATCCGGCTCAACGACGTTGCTAATCGTAACAGTATAATTCGTATAGACTTGGAATTGGCTGACTGCAAGATCGACGTTGGTCTGAATCTCAAACATCTGGGAGGAATGATTGGTGATGCCGCCGTTTGCCCCAACATCCCCGGATACCGTCCAGTTCGAGGAAATAAGGATGGTGCCGACCATGCCGGTCTGAGCCCCTTTGATTGCGACCGAATCAGTCACATTCGTGTCAATCACGTTCGTGCCGCTCATGACTAAAGTGTGGTTGGTGGAGAATGCGTTGGTTTGCCCAAAGAAACCTGCGGCCAGGGCGGGGTCGAGGTTGGTCTGCACCGAAATGAGTTTCTGGGCAACGAGACGAACCTTGACCTTCGGCAACCAATACGCGATGCCAACGCGCTTGCAGCTTTTCGGGACGAGACCTCCGTAGGAAACGCGAGCAGTCTTTATCGTGGCGCAGCCCGCGATGATAGTTCCTAGGGCTGCAATGGCGATGGTGGTTCTGGGCTTCATAAAACAAAAGCGAAGGCAACAAACGGATTCGAACGGCTTCCCGCGGATTTGTCAAGCAGTTTACGGACTAAGAGGCAGAAGGCGAAAGGTCGAAAGAAATGACCCTTAAAGGCGGCAGGTGCCTATAGCAGCCTCGCTTTAAGGAAGGGTGGAGCGCTGTTCAGATTTGTCAGGCTTCAGAGTTACACTTTCTTAAGAACACAAGGAAAAGAAGTGCGTTGAACTAAATAGCCTGACAAAGAAAGACAGTCACGTAAAGTCTGCACAGCGTAAAAAGTTTCGGAAAAAGCTTGCTTAAATTTGGCATTCCACCCTATAAACAGCGTTGCCTACGGAATTGAAGTAAAGCAATAGAGCCAAGAAAAAGCACGACAATATTTTTCGGGCGTTGGTCCAAGGATGTCGGTGAACCCTGCAAAACCTATGAGAACTATTAGCAAGTCCCCCTTCACAAAGTTCGTTGCTCAAATTGTCCTAATGGTCGCGTTCGGTGTGATGGCTGCTTGCAACTCATCAGCCCAGGTGCTCACCACGCTCCACAGTTTCGACAATGCGGACGGCGCGAATCCGGTGGCAGACCTCCTCCTTTTGAGCAACGCTCTCTATGGCACGACCTACTACGGCGGAACGTCCAGCAACGGGACCGTCTTCAAGGTGAACGTGGACGGCACCGGATTCCAATCCCTTTACAGCTTCACGACAAGCAATGGCATAAATCCGGCGGCCGGGCTGATCCTGTCCAACACGACCCTTTTCGGAACCGCCTCTCACGGCGGCGTGTCAAACTGCGGCGTCGTTTTCAAGATCAATCCCAACGGCAGCGGATACTCTGTCCTGCATTTTTTTAGCGGCTCTGACGGCAAGGAGCCGCTGTCGCGACTCTCGGTCACTAATGGGGTGCTGTATGGGACCACATATCTGGGCGGCACCAACAACAAAGGGACCGTTTTCAAGGTGAATGCGGATGGGTCGAGTTTTGCGACGCTGCATAACTTCAACGGATCGGACGGAGAGTATCCGGCAGCGGGTGTCGTGTTGCGACCAGGGTCGAGCGCGCTCTATGGAACGACGGCCGGCGACTTCCTGACGGTGGGCGGCACCGTCTTTAGCATCAACACGAGCGGCGCCAGTTTCACAACATTGCACACCTTCGAGACCACCAATGGCTCAGACGCGGAGGTTCTCTGCGCTGACGGAGCCCTTTTTGGGACCACGGTGAGCGGTGGAACCAACGGAGAGGGGACGGTGTTCGGCCTGTACGACGACGGCTCAGGCTTTGGGACCATCCTTAATTTAAGTGAATTAACGGGAATGCAGCCGGTTTCCGACCTCATCATCGACGGCAACACCCTTTACGGAACCGCGGCCTATGGCGGTTCGCTCTCCAACGGCACCGTTTTTGCCGTTGACACCGATGGGACTGGATTCTCATGGCTTTGGAATTTCCAAGGGAAGACCGACGGCAAGACGCCGTCGGCTGGCCTCGTGCAGTCCAATCAGACGCTCTATGGCACGACCATGTCCGCTGGACAAGCGGGTGGAGGGGGATATGGAACAGTCTTTGCCATTGAGGTCAGTTGCGGCTTGTGGGACTGGTGGAAAGGAGACAGCAACACGGTCGACAGCGTGGGAGCCTACAACGGGACCGCGGTGGGAACGGTGAAGTACGTTCCCGCATATTCCTGCTTTGGATTCGCCCTGACCAATTCATACATCGATTTCGGAGCCGAGGCCGGCAATTTCGGGACGAACGATTTTGAG
>DASRFK010000325.1:0-9120 GCA_035651635.1 Verrucomicrobiia bacterium
TAGTCTGGAATATGGTTCTTGCACCTATGGTTAGTCTCGCCGAGACACCACCGACTGGAAAGCCGGATGCGGGAAATCCGCCCGTCCGGTTTGGAGGGAGGGGTGGCGCGAAAGCGCCATCCCTACCCCTATCGGGGCGCGGGCATCCTGCCCGCAGCAACGGCCGATCCGTGGCTGACACCGTTCCGTTTCTGGGGTCAGGTTTCATTTCGGACATCTCTGCGGACTGGAAGTCCGCGCGCCGGGGCGCGGGCGTTCCGCCCGCAGCAACGGCCGATCCGTGGCTGACACCGTTCCGTTTCTGGGGTCAGGTTTCATTTCGGACATCTCTGCGGACTGCAAGCCCGCGCCGGGGCGCGGGCATTCTGCCCGCAGCAACGGCCAATCCGTGGCTGATACCGTTCCGCTTCTGGGGTCAGGTTTCATTTCGGCCATCTCTGCGGACTGGAAGTCCGCGCGCCGGGGCGCGGGCATCCTGCCCGCAGCAACAGCCGATTGGTGGCAGACACCGTTCCGTTTCTCGGATCGGGTTCCATTTCGGACATCTCTGCGGACTGCAAGTCCGCGCGCCGGGGCGCGAGATTAGGAGTGATCCGGCTCAGGCATAGGGACTTGGAACGGTCTACGCTGCGAAAAAGTGCGCCGCTGGCACGCCCGGTGCTTTGGTTCAACCGGAATGCGGCCTTCGACACAGATCGGATTTCCCGGGAAGCATGCCTTAGACAAGGCGGGCGCCCGTGTGCTTTGCCTGTCCTGTTTTTGTAAAAAATCCGGCCGGTTAAATGTTCCGTCGACTCGTGCCGGCGATTCGTTCCTTGTCGAAACTCGGGCGCGACGCGCTTGCGCAAGGCTCATCGCAGCAGGCAGCCATCCCTTATGAACTTCTTCAACCGTTTTCTCCGGTACAATGAGCCCGCTCCCGACAGCGGGGGGGCGCCCGTCGATTTCGACGCCTTGCTGCGCGGCAGCATGGAAGAGCTCCTGCTCAATACCCAAAGCCACCAGCAAGCCTGGCTTTTCGGCAAAGAAGAGCAATGGAACCTCGATCCCGGCCGAGGCGAATTAGTGTTCAGTTTTCCCGGGCGCCTGGTGGTTGCGCCGGCGCAGATCATCGGGACCCTGGACACCCAAACCTCGCATTGGACCTGGAGTTGGGCCAATTCATCCATCCCGGAACAGCTTAGCGCCCACGCCACGGCCCTCCGGGAATTTGGATCGGAAAACAATATACCCCGCCTGACTACTCCCGATTGGCCCGCCGAGGAAACCGATTGCTGGTACATGGCCGCCCTGGCTTGCCGGCTCTGCGGATTTCTCGGCGCCTATCGCGGCCCGGGTGAGAATCTCTATTCCTATATTACTTTCGGCCAGGTCCAGCTCAATCCACCCATGGAAGCGCGAGAAGAATTGTTGAACAATTTCGGCCTCGAGGCCGCCGGCGAGTTTCGCAACTGCGTCGAGAATTTTGACGAGCAACGCCGCGCCTGCTGCCGCTACTTTCGCCGCGGAGCGCTCGTGGGTTTGTCTCAGCAGGAACTGATTGATTCCCTGGCCTTGTCCGTGCCTTCTGTTCTTGAGACAGCCGGCTATCCGCCGGATGCCGCCGAACGGGTGATGGAAATGATCGGCGGCATTTCTGACGAGGAAATCCAGAATTCCTGAAGATTGTGCAGCGCTTACCCGTTGCCATGTGCTGGCACATTTCCTGCCCCGCTTTCGCCCGGTGATGGTTCACAGTCGTCACAAGAAATATGGTATGAAAACAGGTCGATTGTTGCGTGATCGGCTGCGCCAGGTCGCTCTCTCGGGAATTGTCCTCCTGAGTTTTTGCGTCTTTGCCGCCACCGCTGCCGTCGAGCAAACGTTTGCCGTGCTCCAGGTTGGGACAACCACGTACCACAACGTGACAGTCACAACCAAGACCAAGAGTTATGTTTTCATCCTGCACTCCAATGGAATGACCAACCTCAAAGTCGCTGAGCTCACTCCCGAATTGCGTGCCCAGCTGGGGTATGAAATCCCCCCGACCGAGCCGGCCAGGACTAAGGGAGCGGGGGACTGGGCTAAGCAAACCATCTCCAGCATCCAGGTCCCGGCCATAAGCCAGTTCCGCCAGCGAGTGGCCGGCTGGGAGGCTCCCTCTCAGGCGGTCGCGGCGCGGATTCGCCAACTGTCTCCAAAACTGCTGCTGGCAAGCGGCGCTATTCTGGCATTACTTTACCTATTAAATAGCTATTGTTGTCTCCGCATCTGCCAAAAGTGCGGCTGCGAGCCCGGGCTCCTGATTTGGGTTCCCGTCTTGCAGTTATTTCCGCTGCTTAAAGCCGCGGAAATGTCGCCGTGGTGGTTTCTAGCTTTTTTGGCGCCGGGGATCAATTGGCTGGCTCAGATCGTCTGGTGTTTCAAAATCACACTGGCCCGTGGCAAGGGCCTCGGCGTCGCTCTGCTTTTTGTCTTTCCACCAACTGCTCCCTTCGCTTTTCTGTACCTCGCTTTTTCAGACGCAAACTCCCGTCGGAAGGAGACTTCGCGCCGAATCGAAATCATGACCCTGGAAACCGCCTAGAGCGTGTTTCAACCGGACTGCGTTTCAGCAAACGATAGCCGCGGCACAAGCGGCCACCGGGCCTGAAGTCGAATCAGCAGGAAGAAAAGCCTTCTCCTCCATTCGATTCCCCAGCCGCCGTCGAGCTCGCCGGCCAGAATGGCGACGATGGCGGAGGGCAAATTGAATTTCGGGCGCGGTTCCATAAAGAGCTCCATGAAAGGCGTGGTGTAGTAACCTTCCACCATCTCCCAATAAAACTGCATTGCGCGGAATATCCGCTTCTCGTAGGCCTGCAACCTGCGCTGACCGGCATCGCCGGCCTTCAGGGATTCCAAGACCACTTTCGCGGCCAGTTTTCCCGAATACATTGCCAGGTACACCCCGGCCGAGAAAATCGGGTCCATGAACCCGGCGGCATCGCCCACGCGCAGCAGACGGGGTCCGATCAGGCGCCGGTTGTAATACGAAAAATCGCCGGTCGTTTGGATGGTATTGACCACGCGGGCCGCCGCCATGCGGCTGCGCATTTCCGCGCTCGAACGCCACATGTGCTCGAACATCTCTGCCGGGCTCTGTTTTGCTTGCGCAAACTCCTGCTGGTCCATGACGCAGCCAACACTGGTCTTTCGCTCCGAAATCGGGATTACCCAAAACCAGCTGTTCTCCAGCCGCACGATCACCGTATCGCCCCAGGCCGTGCCCTCATCCAGCCGCACGTTTTCGAAATGCCCGAACACCGCCAGTTTCTTTAGGTGCGGGTGAATCACGCGCAATCCCTGCTGGTTCCCCGTAAAATTGCCACGCCCGCTGGCATCGATCAGGAAGCGGGCCGAAAAGCTTTCGCGGACACCGCGCTCGTCTCGGGCTTCCACGCTCGCGCTTTCTTCGTTCGTTTCAAACGCCGTGACGGTCCATCCCTCGCGGACTTCCGCGCCGCTGCTCCGCGCGTGCTTGAGCAGGATGTGATCGAAGGTGGCCCGTTCGACCTGGAAGGCGGTGGTTTCCCGCGTGTAACGGCCGTTGCTGAATACCAGCTTCAGCGCCTTGCTCGCATTGCCGATGTGAAATTGCGCGCCAAGCTTCTTGGGAAATCCCTCCGCTTCGAGGGCCTTCAAAACGCCCATCTCCTCGAACAAGGCGCGGTTGTACGGCAGCAGCGACTCGCCAATATGAAACCGCGGGAAATATTCCTTTTCCAGCACCAGCACCCGCTTCCCGGCGCGAGCCAGAAAAGTGGCCACCGCGCTGCCGCCCGGCCCTCCGCCAATCACCAGCGCGTCATACATCGAGTCCAACATGAGTTTAAGAAACCATAATGAACAATGTTGGCAAGGCTGCTTTCAACCACGCGCCTAAGTCTGCCGGGTCGTATTCATGAACTCCCCGCAGATTCAGGGCGGCCGCAGATGGGAACTCCGGAATTTGACAACCATCCCCGCCCGTGAGCGTCCCGGGAGGTGTGTTCGGTCGATTTGCCAGCGTCGCTGGCATCCGTCCAATGTCACTTAAAGGCGGCTCAAAAACTGCGAACAAGCCGACAAAATCGGTTGAGCCTATTTCCGGACCTGACCCGAAAGTATCGGCATGGAATGGGACAGAGAATTGAGCATTCGATTTTGCTGGCCGCCGAAGCACCGAGCCAGAGCCAGGCTTTTCTCCAAGGCTCCTCGTATACCTCCTGTCTTCACGGCCAGCGTTTCTTTCGGAATGGTTAGTCTCAACTCAAGGGACCGGTCTGCGGCGCGATTTGAGTGGTCTGCCGAGGCTAAACCAGGACGATTCGCCCAGCCGGTCGGCGCGGCAAAAGAGTTCGTGCCCCTGGTATGGGCGTCCGCGCGCCGACCCTGCATTGTCGAGCGTAAGCCAAGTAAGGGCCGGGCGATCCTCGCCGTTCCGGATTGGCGCATCATGGGCGGGCAAGATCCGGCTCCGGGCCAGTGGCCCGAGTAATCAGGTCGATGGACTGCGCCGCTGAGCGGGGCTACTCCGGCGGCAATTCGAAGTTAAAGCGCTTCTTCAATTCCGCCCGGAAATCGCGTTTCATTTGCGCGTGGATCTCGCGTTGGGCCGGTGTCAATTCCTGATCGATTTGCGCCTGGAGATGGACCAGCGCGTGGCCGCTCTCATTAAAGGCATTAGAAAAGGACTGGCGGATTTCCTGGCCGCGCGTGTCTACCAGCACTGCGATTTTTTGAGATTGCGGCGCAGAGAGGTTGAGTTTCGATTGCAGGACGTGCATCACTCCGGCCTTCCAGCGTTCGAAATTGAGAGCTTGCTCGAAGTGGATCTTAATGACCTGGTGAGTGGCGATGCTCCCCGTCACGACGCCGGCGCCGAACACAAGCACCAAGCCGAGGGCAATTTTCCAGTAACGCAACCAGCTCATGGCACCAATTCCGTCGAGACCAGTTCGTAGGCCGGACTGACGTCATAGGGAGATTTGTGGCCGAACCGTTGGATAGTCAGTACGGCCAATCCGAGCAAAATCACCAGCGCCGCGGCGCAGCCGGAGTTCCAAATAGCCCGTTGCCAGATCCATAACGGATCTACGGGCCGCTCCGTCAACCAGATGTTCACGACACGCCGACTAAACCCAAAGGGGGCCTGGTCAGCGGGCGGCGCAGGTGCCTGGCGCGCCCAGTGCAGCAGACGTTTAAGCTCTGGCGGGATTTGATTCATAACCTGTTTTGGCTTTTTAGCCGTTGAAAATTTTTGTTCAGCCTGCGCCGGGCACGAAAAGCGCGCACCCGGATCCGTGTCGCGGACCAGCCGGTGAGTTGGCGGACTTCTTCGATGGAGCGCTCCTCCAGTTCCAGGAGGCGAATCAACCATTGATCGGTGGGTTCCAGGGTATCGAGGAGTTTGTCCACCAGCTCGCGAGCGGCAATCGCACGGCTCGGATCGGGCGTGTCCGCCGCCGAGGTGAGGGCCGCCTCGATCGCCTGGGTCTGTTCCGGCGTCAAATCCGCCCATCGCCATTCCGGCCGGCTGTTTTGGGCCCGAATGGCATTGAGGCAATGGTTTACCGCGATCCGCGAGACCCAATGCTCGAATGGCATATCCCCGCGATACTGATCGAGCTTGGTAAACATCTTTATAAAGATTTCCTGCGCCAGGTCTTCCTCGGAGCTGCGCCGTGGCACTTTGGTTGCCACGATCCGCCGGACCTGCGGATACAGATGCTCGACAAGTTGGCGGGCGGCATTCTCGTCGTGCCTTCGCACGCGCCGCAGACATTCCGGCAAGTCAAAGCTCGCTTCACCCATGTTAGAGACCCGTGAAACGGTCCAGCGATTACCGGTTTTTTGGCCACAGTCAGAGAAATCTCTGTGATTCTCAAGGCAACCGGCGGCCCTTCGCAGCGGAGGCAGTGCTCGGCGAGGCGCGTGTCCCATCCTCCTCCAGCCCAACCCTGTAATGGAAAACCCTACAAGCTTTTCCACTGTTTACTTACAGACGAGCTCCCGGTCATTTGCTACAACAAGCCGCGTTCACCAAGGTGTTGGAAATGGGTGGGGGACCCCTCGCAACCGGTGGCTTAGCCGGGGGGTTAGCCAGGCGCACACGCCGCTAGGCCGCCAGTTTCTGCTGAACTGCCTGCGCAATCGTGTTAACGTTGCGCAGAATCTCCCGCGCGGCTTCCGGGTCCCGGATCTTTAGCCCAAAGTGCTTATCCAGCGCCACGACCAGCTGCAGAGCATCCACGGAATCCAACCCGAGGCCACCGGGACCAAACAGTGGCAACTCATCGCCGATCTCCGCCGTTGTTACCTGCAGCATCAGGTTTTCCACCATAAGCTCTTTGATCCGTTGTTTCAGTGCGTTCGGGTCGTCCATGCTAAAAGATTCCGCCGTCAACTTTAAGTATTGAGCCTGTAATGTAACTGGCCTCCGGACAAGCTAGAAATCGGACCGCCGCGGCGATTTCCTCGGGTCGTCCAAACCGGCGCATCGGCACTTTGGCCTGGGCGGCGGCACGTTCTTCCTTGCTCAAGGCAGCCAGCGCTTCTGTTTCCACAAACCCGGGGCAAATCGCGTTGACGGTGATGTTTAGACGCGCAACTTCCTTGGCCAGGGACTGAGTGAGCGCGACGACCCCGGCTTTGGCCGCGGCGTAGTTGGTTTGGCCGGCCGGCGCGAGGATGGCACTCAAGGAAGCGACATTGACGATCCGGCCTGAGCGCTGGGAAATCATGGCTGGCATAACGGCCTGACAACCGTGGAAAACTCCATGGAGGTTGGTTTGCAGAACGTGATCCCACTCTTTTTGCGGCATACTCGCCAGCAGCGCGTCGGAATGTTTCCCTGCATTATTAACCAGCACATCCAGCCGGTTGTGCTTGCCCAGGATGCCTTCTACAGCCTTTTGCCAGGAGGCCGGCTGTGTGACATCGAGCTCTACCACTTCAGAGCGGCCCGCGAACTCGGCGGACAGTTGGCGCGCCAGATCGCTGTTCCGGTGTACTCCCAACCAGAGGAAGTTGGTCTGGGACTCTTGGAGGAATGCACGGGCTATCGCCCGCCCAAGACCGCCGTTGGTGCCAGTGACCAGAATGACCCTCGTTTCCATTGTGTCTTTAATCAACTCTTGCCGACCCCTCGTCCCTCGTCCCTCGTCCCTCGTCACTGTTCTGCTTGCCGAACCGCGCGGCAATGGCCTGTTGATTGCAGCCCACGACGCTTACCTGGGCGCTGGCAAACCGCCCGCTGGCCACTGCCTGGACTGCCGCGACGCACTGCCACGCGGCCGCAGCCATGAACGATTCGCCGCAAATCCGCTTTGGTGAGATGCGTGGTCCGGGCCAATCGCTCCAGGCCGCGATTTCATCGCTGTCCAGTCGGGCCACGGCCTGCGTGCTGTCGCACAACAACGTGTTCTGGACATCAGGCCGCGCCTCGTCGCGGGCTTTAATGGCTGCCGCCGCGCGCTGGAGTTTGCTCGAAAAGGGATAGGAGCTGGTGACGGCCTGCAGCTCAATGCCGCACCCATTCGCGCTGCCGCATAACAACAGGGCCCCGGCTCCCTCGCCTACGATGCTTTCAGAATGGAACATCTCCGCGGCATTCGCGACCAGCCAATCCAATTCCTCGGCGCCGATTACCAGGCAGTTATCCACCCGCCCGCTGTCGAGCCAGCCGGCCGCCAACGCCACTCCTTGCAAGAATGTCCCGGGATCGCCGACGAGCGTGTAGTCGATGGCTTGGGTGCCCAGCAACGCCCCGAGATGGCTCGCGGGGGAGTTAAATACCGTCTCAGGAAAGATAACCGGGCTGGCGGTTGAAGGATTTTTGAGTGTCTCGTCGTAGAATCGCCGTGAGAAATTGACGCACCCGGCCATGGAGCAGTACACAATTCCCAACCTGGCGCCGTTTTCGGTTAAGCGGCCAGGCTCCGGGCCGATGGCTTCGAGCGCGGCGGCAACGGCGAATTGTCCGATCGGACTGGTGCGGCGTAAGCGTGGATGAGCTGTAAACGCTGGTTTGGGATTCGCCACCGGAACCCGCCGGACTCTCAACGGACGGCCCGGAGCCGGCCCGGCCAGTCCTTCAATTGGCAAGGGCGTTCCGCGTTCGAGCGCGTTGGTCAGTGCCGCGGCACCCCATCCCGCCGGAGATACCGCGCCCGCGCCTTTGACGATGATTCTACTCATCCCCATCTCCGCAGGATTAAGGACGCGTTCGCACCGCCAAATCCGAATGAATTTGTCAGAGCGTATTCGACTTTGGCGTCCATGGGCCGGGACAGAATTGGAAAGGCGCAAGCCGGTTCAGGCGTGCTCAGTGTTGAAGTTGGCGGCAACCAGTGCTCGTATAAAGCCATGAGGCAGATGACCGCTTCGACGGCCCCGGCCGCGCCGAGCAAATGGCCAACGCTGGCTTTGGTCGAGCTTACCGGGAGCGTCTTTGCCCGGCTACCGGCCCAGCGATTCAGCGCGGCGGCTTCCGCGCTATCGTTAAGCGGCGTGCCGGTTCCGTGCGCGTTCACGTAGCCGATTTCCTCGGGAGAAACACGCGCGTTCTGGCAAGCCGCGGTCATGGCCGCCCAGGCCGCTTCGCCTTGCGGATGAGGCTGTGTCAGGTGATGGGTATCGCTCACGGCTCCGTATCCGACGATCTCTCCCAGAATTTGGGCGTGCCGGCGGCTGGCGCTCTCCAAGGTCTCTAAAGCGACAACCGCGGCGCCTTCGCCGAGCGCAAGCCCGTCGCGGTGCGCGTCAAAGGGGCGGCATTGAGTTGGCGATAAAGCCTGCAGGGAATCAAATCCGGAATAGATAAGCTGGCTGAGGCCTTCATAACCGCCGGCGAGCACACGCTGTGCCTGGCCATGGCGCAGCAGTTCCCACGCGTGACCGATAGCGTTGGCGCCCGAAGCACACGCGTTGGCAATGATCGTAATCGGGCCGACAAATCCGAGCGCCTCCTGGAGGTCCAGCGCCTGGCGTTGCGGCTGATAGTGCACTACCCGGGCGGGTTGGCCGCGGTGGCCGTAAGGAGGTTGAATGGCCTGACGATACAGCGCCTCACCCAGGCTCATACCTCCGCCCGTCGTACCCAGGACCAAAGGCAAGCCT
>DASRFK010000326.1:0-22865 GCA_035651635.1 Verrucomicrobiia bacterium
GCTCACCTCGAGCACGTTCCTCGGTTGTCGTTGTTTCAATTGGCGTCGAGTGGTATTTCATCGGCACAGGGCGCTCCCTCTTGCCGGTGCAATAGACCCCGATCCAAACTACCGAGTAAACGATAGCCAGGATGATGAAAATGAGCCGGAGCGTGTCCATGGTCTTGTGCCCTTAACACTCGTTTTGAGCGGTGCCGGGAAAAACAGCTTCAGGACAAAACGCCAGCGCAAACCCGGCATCCGCTTCAAAACGGTGGTTAGCTTGCAATTGCATCGCTCAAACTGAGCCTTTCCTTTGGGGGCCGATGCCCTCTGCCGTCACCTTCTTTGGGAAGATTGTTCCACGCCGTCCGAGCCCGCTGGAAGAACCTTGGTAATGGCTCGGAATCAGACCGAACGGCCAACCTCAGCAGCCTGAATCCACCACGAGTCTTGCGAACTTGAACGTCGAAGTGAGCTTTCACATCTTCGTGCTCGCCGTTTGGCACCCGCTCCAGACGTTTCCTGAACAGCTTAATCGCTGCTTCGATACCGGAAGTTTGGCCGATTATTGTACCTCCGCGCCATTTCAAGACAAAACAGATTTGGCCGGCAACCCTGTCCGGTATGCTCACATCGCGAGGCATTATTCGAGCGATTCTCATGATGCCCCGGCTAACGACCAGCCTCTGCGACTGGCACCGGAGATCTGCGTTGAAAACGGAGCCACTGGAGGACCAGGCTGGGGCCTCGGAAACCCATGGCGGGTGCCAGTTCGCATCAGGGCGTTATGCCAACGGATTGTCACTCGCCTCCTGATGTTTGATTCGCTGTGCCTTCCGGTTGAGCAGCCATGACGCCACCAGGATCACCACTGGAAATGGCGTAACAACGAGATAGTAGCCCAGCGGTTCTCCAACTCGCCCGGTCTCCACCTTGAACATACCAGGGTTCAGCAATGGGATGTATGCGGCAACCAGTATGAACGCACCCACCAAAGCCAGCACCGCCGCCGCAATCTCATATGGAAGAGACTTTTTCACAGCGCTCCGGGCCGGCAAGTCAGAAATGAAACCTGGACGAAAACCGGAGTCGCCAGCAGCAGGGTTCGGCTTCATAGTTCACTTGGCAGCGCATCTCCGGGATAACTGCACGATGGCGGCTTGACCAGCGTTCCAAGAGTATATTTTCCGCCGTGAGGGCAGGTCGGAACTGCTCGACCCGATGGGAGATAGGGGCGAACCGCCTCCCACGTTGGGACATCATTGCTCGACCTGTGATTTTCGAGCGCCCACGTCTGCGTTGCCCCGTCGATGCAGCGGAGATTGTTGATACAAGCATTCATCGCAGGCGTGCTCCGCGCACGGATAAACGCCGGAACGGTCGCAACGGCAATCCCGACCGCGACCACCACAGCCACAAGAATTATCGAATTCCTTGACATGTGTGTTTGCAAGCGGAACGCCAAAAATAAGCGACCGCCGCCGGGAGCAAACTTCGCGCGTAAATGACGCGTCGAAGTTCCTGTTCGGCCCCGAGCGGAATCGGGCAATGGCGGTTCGCCTTCATTGACTGGTTGGGCTATTCTTGCCAGTTGCCAACTTCTTAAACTGGGCTTCTGCCTCGGCCGCCTCCTTGATGAACTTGGCTTCATCATAAAACAGGGGCTTCATCCCCTGATGTCTGAGGGGCCCAGCAATCGGCGAAAAGGTGCCATTCGTATAAGCAAACTCATGCAATAGCATACCTCGTTGGTCGCCTATCCTGGCCGAAAGGATTTCCCCGCCAACCCCATACTTGAGACTCATGCAATTTGTGCCTGGCTCGGTATTAAAAATCGTCTCTCCCTCTTGAACAACAAAGGTTCCAACCACTTCCTCAGCGTGGTAGAAACGGCAGATTCGCATCCACCCTTGCTGTGGCACGATCCTGAGAATTCGCACCAGATTAGTCCGGCCATCACGTGTGAACTCATCTTTGTTATAAATCTCCTTGTTCGCATTTGTGTGCGCGATGCTGAAAACGTGGATTTCTCCCTCATCGGCAAGCGCCGAAGAGCAGCAGAATACAAACAAAAGAACTGCTTTCATACCGATTCGCCTTGCCCAACGACCAACCTCCGCGACTGCACCCGGGAATCTGCGTTGAAGGCCAGAAAGCCACAGGAACTCACGCTTGGGACTGGGCGAAACCCACGACGGGTGCCAGTTCGCAGCAGGGCGTTAGGGCAGTACCTTTTCATTTGGTGGTCGTCTTCGCAACCGGGGGAACACGATGAATGCACAGGTCAATGGACCCAAGGTTAAGAGCCACGGCTGCAATCCCCGAGACGTCCCAAATATTGCGGCAAGTAGAAAGCCGAAGCTACTCGCCACAAGCAGCCACAGACCGAACAATGCGATCAGACGGGAGGACGGCGAAAGTTGAGAACTTTTGCTCATAGCATTTTCGGCCCTAACGGCGGCCATCAACGGCTCCGCGCCAGTGGCGTCCGGCATGAAATCCCAACGTTCTCGCGGAATCCGGGTGCATGGCGTCGTTATACCGCCCGAACCGGGAACTGCGATGTGACTTTTTCAAGCTCACGAATGGAAGCCGCCAACCCGGATTGATCGAACTGTAATGCAAAATGCAGCCGGTTGCCAATGCCGGGCTGGTCCGCAATGTCCCCTGTCAGTGCAATGTGCCCCCGCCCATCTCCGACCAGGACCAGATGCAACTGCTCCTCCAATGTCGAAAACTCGGCGGAGCCTCGCAATGTCGCATGAAGAGCCTCCAGGCTGCTGAGAAACGCTACCAGCTCACTCGCAAGAAGTGCGGCTTCCACCTGGCCGCTGAAAGCACCGGCACGAACCCGGATTTGTGCGCTTAGCCAATTGTCGTCGTAATATTCGCCAACCGCTAGGCGTTCATAACGCAGCACATCTATTTCAATGCGTTCATTCTGCGATTGGCCCAAGGAGAATTTCATGCACCTAGCGCGGTATAACGAAAATGATAACCGACCGCCGTTGGGAGTAAAGCTGGAGCGCAAACGGAGCTTCCCCGACAACCCTCGGCCCTGAGCGCAAACACGCGGCGGCGGTTCGTCTTCATCTATTTGTTATGCACCCAGTCGTTCGCCGCCTCATTGTTCGAACCGACAGGCACTAGCTTATCGAAATAAAGCCATTCTGACCCGGGCCCATACATAATAGGCCCAGACCACTCCCAGAAGAACCGAGGCAGTGCTGACCGAAGGAATTTGGGCAAGCGGATGGCCAGTGCCGTCAGGCGCCCATTAAACAATGAGGAGCCCGTATATTTAAAGCTGACCCGGCAGGCGGCCGACCCCTCGGGGATAACCAATTTGATCTCATGAGATTGAGACGCTAATACACCGCAATTAGTGCAGCTGCCTTCAATTCGTATCCAGTTGGTCCCGAGTTGTGCTTCAACAGTCTGGTCCAGACCTTTTACGTAGAGAATGGAATCAAATTTGTTGGGCGCGTTGCTAATTGTGAGTTTCACCAGCAGCATTGGCCTGAGGGCATCATCTATTGCGTTGGTAACTCCCACGCTGACGATGTTCAGCATGGGATGAAGCGCCTGCAAGTGAGGATCTTTGAGACGTCGATCTACGACGATAATGAGTGCTCCGATCAGAACGCAACAGACTACCGCTGTGATGCTGGCGCTACGCATAACGATTGTCGTCAGGCAATCCGGGCACCTGGCTCAAGATAAACAGAATGGCGCAAACCGGAGTTGCCTGCACGAAATTGTTAAGTCCCGTTGTCATAAAACTCGGCGCCAATCCATTCTAAGTTCCTGGCAAAGCCTTTGCAAAACAACGATCTTCATTTCTGCGAGCAATCGTTCTGGTAGCTCGATGTGTGAGCTCAGCCCCCAACCGACCAACTCCTCGAACTGGCCAAGCGATATACCACGCGAGCGACACTCATCGTGAATCCGCAGAGCCAACTCCTCAACCGAAATCCCTGGTTCAGAAACATCGTTCCCGAATAGTTCTGTAGCGCGAATGTTGAGCACTCGACACAACTGTTGGACCTCGCGAACCGAGTAAAAGCAAGTTAGGTCATCCGGGAGCCCCTCGATTTCCAAAACGTCTGCGTGAGCAACCCCGCTGCGTTCAGCAACCTCGTCTGGCGAAAGACCCATTCGCTCGCGGGCTTCTCGAAAATGAAGGTTTGGAGCCGTTGCTTTCACTGGGATGGATTTAAGGACTTAACGATTCTGGTCAACGAACCGGCGCAACTGGCTTCCAGCATGACATGGGGTCGTCAACGCCGGGTTCGTTGCGGCAGGATTGTTACGCAGCGCTGGGTGGAAGCTCGGTGTCATAAAGTCGAGAACCAGGACTGCACCAGCCGCTGATGACGTCCATGGTGTCGAGAACTGCATCGTAGACCGTCTGATCGACGTCGCTTTCATGGGCGGCACGAAACTCGCCGAACAGCCGATACATGTCGAGCTGGCTCATGCCCTCGTCTCGCAGATTGCGGGCAACCCCGTAAGCTGCTCGGCCCGGTTCAACCTGCTGAAGGGCAATCTCAAGACGTGCTCGTGGAGAGTTCATATGCCCGGAGCTGCGTAACGAATAAATCCAGGCTCTCCGGGCACATGGCGCTGGATCAATAGAAAGGCGAAAACCGGAGTAGCCTGCGATGTTTTGTTAGCTGTCATGGTCGACTTGTTACTGCCTCGGTTTCGATAAAATGCGTCTCAACCCGCACAGGCGTGCGCGTCGCCCTTGCGCGCAATTGCTCCGGCAACATGCGAAGCCCATTCACTAATGAGTCGCTACAGGAATCCCGGGTATATTCGAACTCGGCTCGCCAAGGAACATTATTGCTCACGACCGCGACCTGAACGGTAACGGTCTGGCTCGGCCCTAACTTTATGCCTGAAAAACTGGGCGCATTTAGCAGCGGGACCATTTCCCTCCAGGTCGGTGTTGCTGCGCCACAGATGCTCACAAAGGGTAATATCCAAATCGAGCAGGCCTGCTGGTTGGTGATTGTGAACAGCGCCGCATTGGTTCCTGCAGTTAACCAGGTTTTGATCGTGGCGGATTCCCTTGACGAAAGAGTCGCAAACGTCGGGGCGATCACACCAATCGTTCCATTAGTGTATCCAGCAAACAGAGCACACTCAGGTTTGAAGCTCGACCGGCGTGGCCACCAGAGAAAGCTTAGGCCAGCCAGCCCGACGGCTGCAACAACTGCAATTGTGACGAATCGTCTCACTGGTTCGAAATAACAGCTAACAACCGACCTCTGCGACTGGCACCTGACTACTTACGTTCAAAACAGCAGCACCACAGGACCTGGAGCACGAACCCCGGCGAAACCCATGGCGGGTGCCAGTTCGCAGCAGGGAATTGTTGGGCTCGGAGATCATTGGCCGGCAGGGCGCGGTGGAACGGTGGGATACCAAAGCCGAACATCCTTTCGACTCTTATTCGCACGAATGGCCTTTTCAACCAAATCTGAATAATACCACGCCTCGTTGTTTCTCGGTTCAACCTCCAAAGCTGCCTGCAAAATCTTGTCTGCCGCTTTCAGATTTCCCGCCTTATACCTCTCGCGTGCTATTTGAACCAGACGATGCACCAAATCACTATCGCCTTTTGCCCTCTCCTCCTGCGTCCCCTTGTTATCACTGGAACGGCCGAGAGGTTTTGGATCCGAGTAGACGCTACTGGTCCAAAGGAACGTAAAGATGCTGAATGCCGCGATTAGTTTGGAGTTCATGTCGACATGGCGATGAATTTGGATGCCCAACGTTCAAGGTATGCGACCGCCCCCGAGAGTAAAGGTCAAGCGTAGCTGGCGCGTCGGAACGCCCATGACCAGGCGAGCGGAAACGGGCAGCGGCGGTTCGTCATCAGCGCCTCGTTGGGCATTGGGCTTTTCATGGAAACCAAAATCCGCCGTGGCGTGTGCTCGGGGCCGGGATGAGCAGACAAGCAAACAAAAGCGCCAGAACAAACCAGAGAAAATGAGCTATTGGATGCTTCACTATGTAGTCGCGAACTCGCCGCGAAAATATTGCTGCGACAATTTCAACCACCGCCGCACCCGGGAACGCAGCGATCGCGACTATAAGAATCCAATAAGCGCCGTCGTTCATTTTGCCCAACGGGTAGCTCACCGATGGCGGCCCCTCAGACGCCCGAAATATCCAAACGACGTGGGGCCGCCATTCGGTGCAGCGTCAGGTTCGCTCCCGATTTAATCGCTTATTCGTCCAAGCCGGATCTCGACGACAATCCAGCACCGCACGGACGACCACTTCCTCTTTCTCCAGCCGGTAGTAAACCGCAAACGGGAACTTGGTTGCGAGCATCCAATGGAATCCAAACTTCAGGGGGTGAATCCCACCATACAAGGTCAGGGAATCAATGTCGGCAAAGAGCGAATTCAAGAAGTATTCCCCAACCCCCTTCTCTTGTCGTTCATAGAAATTGTAGCCAGCTCGAAGGTCTCCACGTGCGGATTCAAGAATTCTGACCTTCATGGATTTCCTGGCGCAACCGACGCTTGGCCTGCTCCCAATCCAGAACCTCTTCGTCACCTGCGGCTAGACGGCGCTCTCGCTCCTCCAGGATCTCGCCATGCCACGCCGGCGCCGCATGCTCCGGTGCGTGACGGGAGAGATCTGCCCAGAGCCTCTCCATCGCTTCCAATTTCTCCGCCAAGCTCATCTCCGCCAACGGTAACTCCAACTTCATGTAAGTATTCTCGACCTAGCCGGCTCGACAGTCAATCTCTCTTAGCCTGCGCGCCTCGGACAGGAACATTGTAGCGAACTGTTTTTCTGCGACGGCCAGTCGTTTAGTTTTTCTGGGTTCCCCTTTTCCTCGTTTTCTAAACGGCTCATAATCAGCCTCGACTTCGTTAATTATACGACTGGCTGCGCCTTCTTTTCAAGCTCAAAGATGCTTGTCTTTCCTTGTTTTCACTTGGACCGTATTTGTCCATGTGAGCCTGATATCCTGTGCTCAAAAACTATGAACACAGCACAAGCGCTCGAACGGATGTGTCAGGTTATCCGCCGGCAACACAAAGCTCTGGCAACCGAGGACTGCTACCTCTTCTGGCTGCGTCGTTATATGGGCGCCCTCCATCAAATGCCGGCTCACCTTACCAGCGAGAAGAAGTTGGAACGATTTCTCACCGACTTGGCGTTGCGGTGCGACGTGGCGGCCAGCACTCAAAACCAGGCCCTCCATGCGATTCTATACTTTTACAGGTTCGTTCGTTCGTTCTCGAACAGCCCTTGGCAAATGTCGACGCCTTGCGAGCGACCCGACCCGTTCATGAGCGTTATGCCCCAACGGTTACTGAAACCCAGACGCTCCTCCAGACCATCCCAAATCAAGGCGGATACCCAACAAATCTCGTCGCCCGCCTATTGTATGGCTGTGGCCTTCGTGTCAGCGAACCACTGAATCTGCGGATCAAAGATGTAGACCTTGAACGACGCAGACTCTGTATTCGGGGCGCCAAAGGTGGGAACGACCGTGTGATAAACCTTCCCCAATCGCTCATCCGGAAACTGCGACAGCAAATGCAATTAGCCCGGACCGTCTGACCGTCTGGGAGCGCGACCGACATAACCGCACCCCCTTAATGCTGCCGCACCGTTTGGCGGACAAATACCCCGAGTATCAATTCAGTTGGCCATGGGCTTGGCTGTTCCCTGCGCATAACACTTGCCGAGATCCGCGAAGTGGCAAAATCGTCCGGTATCGAATGCACGAGGTAAATGTCCAACGAGCCGTCAAATACGCCCGGCGCAAGCTCGATATTTCAGTGCTACCACATTGTTTGCGTCATGCCTACGCCAGCCATTGCCTGGACCGAGGCACAAACCCCCGAGCCATTCAGAAGTCCATGGGTCACACATCCTTGGAGACGACTATGGGTTATACGCACGCTGAAGCCTTGAGCGTTTGCAGCCCGTTGGATACTTTGCCGATCACTCTGACGGGACGGGATTTTCAGAACACGAGGCATTATCCAGCTGCACGTGCCTACTTCCACCCAGGAGGAATTAATTCGCCGGCCTTTATTTATCCTGGGTTTCAAACTTCACGTCACTTACATGTTGCCCCAGTTGCAAGTGCTCCGATCCATTTCCGAGAGTTGAGCCCACAATCTTCACGTTCTGAAATGATACGTCTTGAACACCATGCTTCTCGTCGGCACCGCTAATCTGAACCAGGTAAGGTCCAGCTTTGCCAGAAACACTCAGATTTCGAAAACGAACATTGCTGATGTGTCCGGGGACTTTGTTGTGCATATACTGGTTCACGACTGGCTGGAGACGAATCAGCTCTTTTTGACCTTCACCGTTAATTCTCACATTTTCTACCAGTACATCCTCCAATCGCATTTCCTCTCCCGGCTCGAACAGAAACGCGGTCATGGTGAAATGGATGATGTCCAGGTTGCGCAACGTGATCCCCCGCATAAAGGGCGCTCGGCTTTCGTGACCCAATAAGAAGATACGTGCCCGGTCGCACCAAAGGGTACAGTTTTCAACAGCGATTCGCTCGACATTGCTATTGGGCCCACTCAGCTCCAAACCTTTGAGGGCCACGCAATCGTCATCGGTTCGAATGAAGCAATCGGTGATGAGCACGTCTTGCGAGTTGCAGGGATTAATACCATCGTCGTTCTGCACCCTTCCACCGCAGATCTTCACATTGCGCACGATCACGTTCTGGCTGTTGCGAGGTACAATTGTCCAATGCGATGCCCCTCGGATAGTGATGCCACTAACCTCAACGTTCGTGCCGTGGATCATCACCACGCAGGGTGTTGGTCCCTTCTGCCATTCCCAGTCTGAGCCGTCCAGAATGCCGCGCCCTTGAATTCGAACATTATCCCCTTCAACCTGAATACCGCCTTTCACCACTGCCCCACCTGCAAGATAAAATGTTTGGTTATTGGTGAGCACAAGCTTGCCTGGCTTATGAATACCTGGGCCAAAGTAAATCAGGCCGGGAGTGCCCTGCTTCGGCGGGTTCTTCTCCAAGGCATTTGCAAATAACAGCAGAGGTCCTTTCTTGCCCTCCGGTTCGATGCTCAGCTTGCAAGGGCCAGAAAGGGACACAACCAGGGTATTGTCATCTTCAACCCGGATTTTCGCCTTTACCGTGGCCGGACGTACGATTGTGTTGCGCAGAGACCTTTTGGAGGTGACTCGAACTTCGGCAGGTCCGTCTACATCGAAACTGCAGAATGAATAGGGACCGCCATAATCCCACTCCTTGCCGGCAAAGGGTGGATCCAGAACTCGCGCAGTGTAAACATCCACCGGCTGATCCCCTATCGTGACCTGGTAATCAGCAGAACGTGGCTCCTCTTTTGGCGCTGGATAAAGCACCACGGCCGCATTGGTTTCTAAGCCCACCAGCACGAGGAGAAACAGCGGCAGTATTGTTTTCATATTGTTACGACGGCAAAACCAATTACCCAAATAAAGCAGGTTGCCGCATCCCCTCATGGCTGCTTTTGAGGGATGAGCGCATGGAGGATGGGGTCAACCCATTTATCGGCCTTCATGTCCCACAGGATGAAGTCGCTGTCGAACTGCCAGTAGGCCCAGCTCCACCCCAGGCTCTCCGCGGTGCGGGCAACGAAATCAGTGTATCGGACCCTTGATTCCATCGGTGCTTTGTCATAAGCACCGAACTCGCCCAGGAAGATCGGGCGGTTGTTTTCTTTGGCCCAGGCAGCCACCCGGGCGAAGCCTTCTTGAACCGCTTTTCGTTCCTCATCACTGCCCCAGGAGATGCCGCTCTTGTCTTTTTGATCTGTCCATGATGCTCCTTGGTGAGTGAAGGACATCGGTTTGTAGTAATGGACCGTTACGATCAGATTCCTGTCATCGGCCGGCAACTCCAGTTCTTTGAGATGATCCACCGAATTCCAGAATGCCGGACCAATGATGACACTCCGGCTGGGGTTCTTTTCACGGATAACGGCGAGGGCCTCGCGTAAATACTGATTCCAGAGTGCCGGCGTGAGCTTCTTGTTCGGTTCGTTAAGGATCTCAAAGAACACCGAGTTGGGTGCTTTTTGGCAGTGCTCGGAAACCTGCCGCCAGAACGCCAGAAACTGTGCTTTCTGGCCCTCGGGATCCTCCGCCATGCGGGTGAATTCATGAAAATCCAGGATGACCTGCAAGCCTTGGGCGATGGCTTTATCAATTGCCCAATCAAGGGTCCCCCACCACTCGGGACGCAACGTCCAGTTGTTCGCTGCGTCCATCTGCCGGAAAGCATGTAGATTAATTCGCACCGACTGAAAGCCAGCCTCTCGGAGGAGCCGGAAGTGCTTCTCTTGGAACCGGGCTTGCTCCCGAGAGCGCCAGAGGGGATCGTAGCCGATGATGTTCACTCCGCGGCCTAGGCGCCGGTTCTGCTCAAAGGCATCCGAAGGTTGGGGCTGGGCGCTGGCTTGGAGACAAAAAAGAGCGGTCAGAAGAACTACCGAGATTCTCATGATTGGTCAGACGGTTTGAGACGGAGGTGTATTCGTTCTTCGGCCAGCCAGAAATCAGTGATCAATCCTTTTCCGACAAGGTTACAGAAGGCCTGTTGCTGTAACTTTGCCCTTTCCCGATCGCCATTTACTCCAAGACGTATTTGATGCGTGATCGTGTGCTCGGTACGTTGAGGTGGTCAGGCCACCGAAAATGTCGTCAAGGTACCAAAGCGTATGAAGACAGGCCCTCAGGGCAAACGGTCACACGGCAGGTTAGGTTTTCAGGTCCCAATGCCTTCTGTACTAAGGTCCTCTGCCCTCAAGCCCTTCCGATACTAGCCGTGTATGAGAATTGTGCCCGTGCTACCGTGAGCAACGAACAGCAGTAAGAAGACAGCGAGTGAAAGGCTTTTTTTCGTTTGGGTTCCTTTATTGGCTCAACCGGAAAAACTGCTGTATGGCGGAAATTGGATTGGTCACCGTGCTCAGCCCGTTGATAACCACTGGAGCCGGAGAAACGGCGGTCCAAGCCGCCGGCGAAACAAGGTTCGTAGTGGATTGTAAAGTGAACCTTGTGGCATTGGTTGGCCAAGTGAGAGTAAAACTCGCTTCTACGCGAGTCATTCTCAACTGTGGCTGGCGGACTGGGGCTTCCGAGACCACCAGCCTCGCCTGGCGGCTGACAGCGACACCGAGGCGATTAGAGATTGAGACATCGTATGTCCCCCCGTTGGCAGGCTGCGCGTTGGTAATCCTGAAAGTATCAGCTGTCGCCCCGGTGATTGGTGTGCCGTTGAATTGCCACTGGTAGTCCAGGGATTGCAGGCCAACCGCTTTGGCAGAAAAAGTGATGGTGTCCCCTTGTGGCACCGATTTGTCCCAGGGTTGAACCGTAAAGCTTGGTGCACCATCGCGAAGAAGCGCCAGGCTAAAGTTGGCGCATGCGGCGACACCAACGATGTTTTGTAAATCAACTGGCTGTGGCACGTCTCCATTGAGCGTCCCCCATTGGACTACCGTACCATCAGCCTTGAGCGCCATACTGTGTGCATTGCCTGCTGCTATGGCCACTACATTTGTCAACCCGCTGGGAACGTTGGTGTCACCGCCTAAGCCGAAACCCCATGCGATAACAGTTCCATCTGCTCGAAGCGCCAAACTGTGAGTGGTTCCGGCGGTAATCGCCACCACATTCGTGAGGTCTGGCGGGACATAGGCTTCAATTATCCCCGAGGAAGACCAAGCGTAGGCTCCCCAACTCGCCACACTCCCATCCGCCCTGAGCGCCAAAGAAAAGGTGTTCCCTGCCGCTATAGCCACAACGTTTGAGAGACCTGCTGGAGCATCCGATTCGCCAAAGGTGTCATCTCCCCACCCAACCACCGTACCATCAGCCCTCAGCGCAAGCGAGTGGTCGCCCTGTGCCGCGATCGCGATCACATTCGTGAGACTCAGCGGGAAGTTTAATTGTCCAGCATACAAACCGTAGCCCCACCCGATAACTCGCCCACCAGGTTTGATCGCCAGACTGAAGAAGTCCCCTGCGGCGATGGCCGCGACCTTTGTCAGCCCGGAGGGAACATCGATTTGGCCGTTACCATCATTCCCCCAAGCCACCACCGTGCCATCGGCCCGCAGCGCCAAGCTGTGCAGGGTCCCGCAGGACATCGCTACTATGTTGGTGGCGGTAGATGGAAAGTCGAGAACACCGTAGGACGAGACGCCCCAGCCCACAATTCCTTGTACCGACAGAACCGCCGTCGCGCTGGCGAGGGTTCCGTTCAAATTGCTCAGAATGACACGATAGGGTCCCGACTGCGATGGTTGAAGGTTGGTCAAAGTCAAGGACGCGCTGGTAGCGCCGAGCAAATTAGTGCTCATGAATTGCCACTGGTATTGGATAGGCGCAGTGCTCTCGGCGACCATCGTGAGAGTTGCATCGCCGCCGATCCCCACGGAAATGCTCTGAGGTTGCATGGTAATCGCCAATGGAAGAGTCTCGTATATCGGTAATTCCACGACCCCATTGAGCAGAGTCGCGTCGGCTTCCTCAGCCCATTCGGCCTGGTCCCAAGACCAGGAGGGATCGGGTTTGCACATTTTGATGCGTCCAACTCCATAGGACGGCTGCCCCTGGGTCGACCAGCAAAAGAATGTAATCGGTTCGCCGCCCGCCCAAATGAAATGCTCAATCCAGGTCCAAGAACCGTCGTTGGGCAGCCATGGTTCAGGATCGATCAAGCCAATCCAGAGTGCGCGATCAACCCCACCGTAGCTGGAAAACGTGCTCTTTACCCAAAAATGTTCATCCTGGTCATTGATAGTGACCAAGTGGCCTCCCATCGAAACGGCGGTAGCTTCCGCATCGCTCCAACTGCTCGGCTGAAGTAAATAATATGGATGATGATTTGCTGGGTTGATGATCGGGCCACCCAGGACATCCACCGAACCACGATTCGGTAAGGCAAGCACTACCACGGTGAAACTATTGGTAACGCTCAACGGCGGTGTACCCTCATCAGTCGCTTCCGTCGTAATTAGGTTTGTGCTTGGAACCTGCGCCCCGCTTGGGACCCACCGAATGATACCTTGGTTGTCTATAGTGGCTCCCGGAGGCGCACTGATGAGGTGATAAGCCATCCCGTTTGTTGGGACCAAGAGGCTGGTGGCGGTATTAGCAACGATCAGCTCTGCCGGCCATTGCAGAGTTTTGTCCGGCTGCTGAGGCAGATACAGCACATTGCGAGGATCCATTACGACCAAAGTGAAATTGTTCGTGGCTGACATGTTCGGAGTGCCGTCGTCGGTCACAGCCGTAATGATTATGTTGGTGCATGGAACCTGCACCCCAGTGGGCGTCCAGCGAATAATGCCCTGATTATCGATCACCATGCCTACGGGTGGGTTAATTAATTCATACACCAACCGCTCGGCGGGGAGATCCGGATCCGTCGCTGTGTTTGTGACGACGAACTGAGTTAGCGAGCTGATGGTTCGGTCGGTTTGCGGGGGCAACAGCGGCGGGTGATTCACCTGGCCGACAATCACCAGGAAACTGTTCGTCGCGGATAACGCCGGGAAACCATTGTCGGTCACAACTGTGGTGAAGATATTAGTGCTGGGGCCCTGCAGGACACCCGGTGTCCACTGAATGATGCCAGCCAGGTTAATGGTTGCACCTGGCGGTGGGTTAATCAACTGATAGCTCAGGACCAGATTGGGATCGGCAACATCTGACGCAGTATTCGTTATCACCAGGTCTGTCAGAGTGCTAATCACCCAATCGCGCTGTGTGGGCAATGTTGGCGCCTGAGTAGTGACTGCGTAAATGACGCTCAAGCTCGCGGCTCTGCTAACCACGGTTCCCAATTGGTTCGAGACTATAACCGTGTAAAGCCCTCCATCCGTCGGCTGCGCGTTGGTGACACAATAATGATCTTGCGTCCCGCCCGCAATATCTACTCCGTTCCGCCGCCATTGGTAAGTAAGCGAGCTTCCGACGGCCTTGCAGAAAAAGGGAACTGAACCGCCTTTGGTGATGACTCGGTCCCAAGGGACTACGGCCAGGTGTGGAGCGGCATCGCGCAAAAGAGCTAGACTATAGAAATTGCCTGCTGAGATGCCGACGGCATTGTTTAAATCCGCGGGGACAGGCGTGATTCCGCTCTCCTGACCCCAAGCGATGACCCTGCCGTCGGCTTCCAGCGCAAGGCAGTGGGAGTACCCTGCACTAATCGCCACCACATTTGTTAGATTTGAGGGCACAAGGCCTTCGCCATTTCCGTCTTGCCCCCACACAAACACTGTTCCGTCTGCTCTGAGGGCCATACTTTTCTCGTCGGCAGCTGAAATCATGACGACATTTGTTAATCCCGCCGGCGGACTGGCCTGGCCCCAATCATTTGCTCCCCACCCCACCACTGTGCCATCGGCTTTTAACGCCAGGCTGTGGCCTCGCCCAACGGCAACGGCTACTACGTTAGTGAGTCCTGCCGGGATTCGATTGTCCAGACTTCCATTGAGGCCCCAGGCCAGGACGGTTCCATCGGACATAATGGTCACATTCTCGGACCCTGCTGCTACGGCAATGACATTGCTCACCCCCGCGGGTACTGTCGCCGGGCCGAAAGCGCCGTTGCCCCAGGCCCTTACCGTGCCATCAGCAAAGAGAGCCAAGTCATCCACGAGGCCCGCCGAAATCGCAACTACATTGCTTAAATTGACAGGAACATTCGTGTAACCCCACCCATTGTCCCCCCACCCTAAGATTGTGCCATCGTCTTTCAGAAGAAGTGCGTGGCTGTAACCTGCTGAAATTGCAACGACGTTCGATAGCCCCTTCGGAATGTGCGTCAGGACCGAGGGGTCATTTCCCCAACCGGTTAACTCCATAACCGAAAGCAGTGCCGGAGTGCTGCTGATCGTGCCGCTCGCATTGCTAACCATTACCGAGTACAACCCAGAATCGCAGGGCTGAGCGTTTGTGACTGTGAGTGTCATCTGTGTCTCGCCAGGCAGGCTGCTCCCATTAAACTGCCACTGATAAGAAAAAGGAGTAAGCCCGTCCGATAACACCGAGAATTGGGCTTCGGAGCTGATCGCGACCGAAATGCTCTGAGGTTGCGATATGATCTCCAGCGGCAGCGGAATTTCAATTACGGCATTCAGCAGGGTGGAATCCGCTTCCTCGGCCCAGCCGCACTGGTCGGAAACTGCCAAAGGGTCCGGTTGAACCATCTTGATCCGGCCCACACCCTGTGAGCCAATCGATGTGTCCGTGGACCAACAGAAAAACGTAACAGGTTGACCGCTGGCCCAAACGAAATGCTGCACCCAGGCCCTAGAACCGTCGTTTGCCAACCACGGCTCAGGGTCAATCAAACCAACCCAGAGAGCGCGATCCACTCCGCCATAGCTGGAAAACGTGTTGCTCACCCAAGTCTGCTCTTTCTGGTCGTTAATGGTGACTAAATGCCCGCCCATGGAAACGGCAGTGGCCTCAGCGTCGGTCCAACTGCCTGGCTGCAGCAAATAGTACGGGTGATGGTTGGCGGGGTTGGTGATTGGTCCAGCCAATATGCCAACCGTCCCGCTGCTGGGCGCTGCCAACACGACCACCGTGAAACTGTTCGTCGCGCTTAACCGAGGCACGCCTTGTTCTGAGACCACGGTCGTGATCATGTTTGTACTTGGCGCCTGCGGGCTGCTTGGCGCCCAGCGAATAATGCCATCATTGTCGATCGTCATACCGCCAGGCGGATTGATGAGTTGATACCTCATCGGGTCAGGAGGGATGAGGAGGTCCGTAGCCGTATTGGAGACCACCAATTGACCCGGCCATTGCAGAGTCCTGTCAGGCTGGGCCGGCAAGGACAGCAGACGGCTAGGATCATCAACCACCACGGCGAAACTGTTGGTCGCTCCCAGGTTCGGTATTTCGTTGTCAGTCACCACAGTTGTGATCACGTTTGTGCTGGGCACCGGCACCCCGATCGGCGTCCAGCGAATAATCCCCTCGCTGTCAATGGCCGCTCCAGCTGGCGGATTGATTAATTGATAGCCAAACGGTTCATGGGGACGATTAGCATCCGTAGCAGTGTTGGTCACGACCAACTGAGTCAGCGAGCTAATCGTTCGGTCCATCTGGGGAGGAAGCATCGGGGCGTGATTCACTTGGCCCGCAGTGGGAGGCTCGATCGTTATTAAAACATTGTCAAAATATTCGATGCCACTAGTGTCCCCGCCCATGCTCAGATAGGTCAGAGGCGAGTGGGTGTAGGTATCGTCGACGGCGGTACCTAGAAGGTTGGTGGCTGTCTTTGGATCGGTATAGGCGAAACCTTTATCCACATAGAGACTCCAAGTGCTACTAAACGGGTCGAAAGTGATGCGCACCGCACCTTTTTCCGGGAGTGGCCCTAACCCTGGCCCTAGCCCCAGTGGATCGGGCACGTCGATGAGAATAGTTTCTGGTCCATTGAGAGTTAAGTCAAATCGAGCTAAGTACATCCGGTTTCCGACCATTCCGCCTCCCCTAAATGCATAGCCTTGAGCAGAGCCAGAGGGGTCTGCATTATTTATCGCGGGAACAAAGAAAAAGCCATTATTGAATTGCTGGTCCGAATTGGATACGTTGAACGCCCATTCCACCTTTCCTGAGTTCGCGCTAAGGGTGTTGGAATATCCAGATAACGTAGAGGTATCTAGCGATACGCCAACTCTGGAACTCCCCCATGCTGGGAAGATTACCAGCTGCCCGTCGGCGACCTGGACAGTGCCAAAGAATTGTGAGAAAGTGGTGAACTCCAGTAACGAGCTTGATCCCGCGTCAAAGTTGTTTTGATAGACGGCGATTGTTTGTCCCTTAGCGGATGCGGCCACCAACAAGGCTAGGGTGAAGCCGGCAAATTTAGTCCTTAGGGCTTTCATGTTAGACCCGGGGCCATTTCAGTGGAGAGCGGAACTTGTTCTTCTAAATGGCCCCAACTCCCCACTCCTTTCTAGCCACTTTTTTCATGGTCCCTTTTTGATTAGCAATAAAGACCTTCTCACCAAGTAGTAGAATAATCAATGATTATTCGGGTTGCGGGTGTGCAAGCAAGGCACTAATTTGGTGAAGCGATGGCAAAATAGGGCCAGCGTCGCCCGGAAGGGTTTGGAGGATGCGGCACTCCAATCGCGTGAGACTCTCAAAACTCTCAGCCGCAGCTCGCATCAAGCGGACGCGTTCAAACTGTTACTCCGGTAATTGAGCCTGTGGGTAGCGATTTGTTGCAGGCCGACGGTCTTGGTCATTGGACCAAAGAAGCGTGAGTATTTCAGGATCATCGCGCACTTTTACCCTGCTCAGTGAGGTTCAACGATGTCCGGTATGCTTACAGAATGGCTTGAGTCAATACTTCGGGCACTTGAACCAAGGGTCGCCCGAGGCGAGCTGCGGCCATTACGCAACCCTAACGATGCGGATTCTTAACGGAGTTCTACGTTCCATTACTCCCGGGACCCCCGGTGCGCTTCGGGCACTTTCTCGGTCTCGCCCAGCACCTCAAGTGCTTGGTCCACGATTTTCTCCAACTCGTCGAGCTTTCCGGCGTTCGCGAGCGGCGTGGTGCCTTCCATGAGCTTGCCTACCGCCGAGGGGTCCTTGCCGCTACTCAACCAGCGCTCAATCCCGGCGCGGACACGCTTCATCTTCGCCTGAATGCGCAACTGCGGGTGATCCACGGGCTTCTCCACCAGCGGTTGTCCCGTCAGGAACTTCCGATAGGCCGCAATCGCTTCCCCACTGAAAGCGCTGTCCCAAAGGCGCTTGGGGAGATCCGTGCCGGTGGCGCCCATATTCACGCCCACAAGAACGCAGCCATGGTTGTAGTGCCAGGCGAGGTAGGTTTCCCAATCTACGACGGATAATCCGGGCATGCCTGCGTTGGCCTCCACGCCCGCCCAGGCGGGACTCCCGTGCTTCTCCAGTTCGTCATAGATGGGTTTGAAGCCCTCCCCGAGAACCTGGAGCGGATAGGTGGTCCAGCCGGGCCGCGAATACTTGTTGAAGGCCGTCCAGATGGGAGCGCTCGTCGTCTCGACGGGCGCGGGTGCGGCCACATGGGGGTAGAGCTTCTCCGGGAGGATACCCGCAGCGACGAACTGCTCGCACCAGAACGCAATGGTTTCCTGAATGATGTTCGCGAGGGCCTTGTGGAAATCGTCCGGCGGGTGGTCCGCGCTGAAGCCACGATCCAGGAGAGCCCGGTAGCCCAGCGGTGTCGCGGGCACGCCGTCTTCCTTAATCAATTTCGCGACCTCGGGATCCGTTTGCGAGTAGTCGTCGATGCCGGGTTCCAAACCCACCAACACTCCCGCGAAAAGGGCTTCCTTGCCCTCTGTCTTGAGTTTCGCAATCTCTTCGCGGAGGACAGGCCCGATGACTTTTGAGACGATCCGTGTGACCTCCGCCCGCATTTTCTTGCTGGTAAAGCACATGTTCGGCGGCATGCGTTCGAGCACGCCGTGGTTCAGGTAGCGCACCTTGTTCGGCGGTCCGTCCCAGCTGTGCCACTCGACGTTGTATTTGTTGTTCGGGTCGTAACCCGGCTTGTTGGGATCGAACCAGTTCCACAGGTCCGGGCGGTTCTTCCAGTGAAGATGGAAATCGAAATGGAGCATCACGGCCATATCGTGCTCGCGTGCCGCGGCGAACGCACTCCGGATGCGGTCGGGCAATTGCTTCTCGAGTTCAAAAGTCGCGTTGGGCAGGCCGAAGCCCAGAATCCGGGTCTTGCCGTTGCCCTTCATGCCAACCCGCTCGGCCAGTTCCCCTGCTTTTTCGGGGGAACTCCAGAAGATTAGGTATCTGGGTCCTTTCGACGTGACAGGCGCGTTGCTATTCGCGGGCGGTGCCGGCGGAGCCTCGGCCTTCACATTGCCGAGAAAGGCGGAGACCAAAAGGCAGATGAGGATCTTTGATTTCAACAGCGCGAATACCCATTCTCGTATTTTCCACGCATTTGCGCAAACGCGGAGCGTGCTCCGAGAACCTTCAGAAGGAGGACTTTGCCGAGCACTTTCACCCAAGTCAGTGACCCTGCACGTGCGAAATTAGGAATCCTGTCAGCTACAGGTTCGGGACGTGCGCGGGACGGTGCCACCAGACATCTTGGGTTAGCCGGTTTTGCGCCAAATCTCGCATTGCAGCTGAGCCCACAACGAAAGGCCCGCGATGACGTCCGCTCTATTGCAACGGTTGGAGTCAACACTGTTCCTCGATCTGCGCGCCGCATCCTCAGCCGGTTCGATGGTTGACGCGGTATTTCCGACAGAATACTTTGACGTTGTGGACCGAATCACGATTGACCCGAACCAGTGTGGTGGAAGGCCTTGCATCCGCGGAATGCGCATTCGGGTAAAGGATGTGCTAGATATGTTGGCCGAAGGGGCCACGGAACAAGAGATCCTTAGGGATTACCCAGATCTCGAAGCCGAGGATATTCGGGCTTCACTAGCCTACGCTGCCCGCTACTTTGACCACCCCATTTTGGTAAATAACGGAGATGCGGTTTCTTGTTGATGCGCAACTGCCACCGGGATTAGTGCAGTTTTTGGAACAACGAGGTCACGAGGCAAAGGCCGTTCGAGATGTCGGTCTGCGCGAAGCGCAAGATCGCACTATTTGGGCTTTTGCGATTTCAGGCAATTGGGTCGTCGTAACGAAGGACGAGGACTTTGTGCTTTCTTAGCCAGAGCGCTGCGCCAATTCATCGGCGGCTAAAGTGGATGCGGATTTTCTCCGATATACATGAGATAAATCGTTATGAGCGCATTCAAAACCGAAATGGACATGTTCTTTTCACGAAATTGCTATTCGCAAAAGGAGCGTTCGAGGGTCCAATCTTGCCGGGAGTATCGGCTTGCAGAGGACAAAAACGACCTCATCTACGCACAAGAAATCGCAATGCAGGTTGCGGAGGGAAAAATCGCTGACGTCCAAGACTAGAATCTGGGCATTTTCTACACCGGTGGATTCAAGGTCGATGTGTTGCAGTGCCACGTTTCCAAGCGGCTTCCAAACCCCAGCACCTCCAAATAATCCGGATCCACCTCCTCAGCCGGGCTTGCCCGCTGGCCAGTAACGTCTTCGTCTGCGGGGGGCGTTAATGACCGACCGCAAGCTTCCAATCCTCGTCAAAAAACCCGGCCTCTACGATGCCACCGGGCTTGCGCGTGGAAACCGGAACGCTCAGGTCCAAGACCGCCCAATCGGGCAGCTTGGGAGTCTGGCGCGCGTTGTTGAGATAATCAAACTCGCGAAACGTGAAGCCGCTGTTGATGACGATGTAATGCCTGGGATTGAGAGGGTTGGGGTAGATCAACACGGGCACATGCGTATCCGCCGGATAATTCGCTTGAGACGTGTGCACGCCTTGCGCGTCCCAGCGGATTGGCAATTGGGCCACCACCTTGGCGATGAGCTGGTTGCTCTGCGGATCACCCCAAAGCACCAGATTGTTCGCCGCGATCTCGGCGTCCGACACTTCGGTATCGTTCTCAACGCGTGCCTCGCCGCGAAACTGCCGGCGCCAATGTTCCATTGCGTGATTCATTTCCGCCGTGGCCCATGCGCCCACCTTTTCATTCAAAGGCGGTCCGGTCGGGCGCACCATGATGAAGGCATCCATGAACGCGTCGTCGATTGGGCCCTGAAGGGCGTGCTGCTTGCGCAACGACGCATCGTTTGACGAAGCGCTTACCGCCGCCCACTGGCCCTCTCGTTTGCGGAAATGGGCCACCCACGAGCGGTCTGACATCACGTCAGGCGCCTCAAGTTTTTGGCCATCCAAAATCACTTGCGGGTGCCGCGTATTGTCCAGCGGACAAAAACCCGGGGCCATGGCAAAGGTCAGAGCGTTGATATTTGTGGTGGAAGCACGGATGGCGCCGGCTACCGTGTCGAGTTCGGCCTCCACGCGCGCGCGGTCCCAATGATGTTCGAGCCCATCCACCGTGATCCACTCCATTTGGTTGTAGCGCAGGGTCCAGGTTGTAAAACGCACCTTATGCGGCATGGGATCGCGGCCTTTGCCCACGATGCTGTCGATGCGGCGGTTGATTTCTTCCTTGGCGGTGGGATGATAGCGATGGGCTGTCTGGGGACCGATGATGTGCGTCATGGTCATGCCTTCGCCGGCCAGGGCGATTGCCATCCGGTCGGCCGCCTGCTTTTGTCCGTCAATTTCACCGCTATACGCTACCAGAGGGCAATTGAACAGGTTGGCGGCGTAATCAATCGAGTCGTAAAGGTGCCAGAGCTTCTGTTCATAAACACTGGGTCGATCGGCGCCCGCCATATTCAGCTGTAAAAACTCGGCGGTCTCGGAAAAGCCAGCTCCGGGCGCCGCTGCCGCCCAAAGCCCGGCATAGTGGGTGGCAAACTGCCAGCACGCCGCTCCGCCCATCGAGAAGCCGCGGACGACCAACCGGTTCTCGTCAATGGGATAGCGTTTCCGGACACTTTCCAATGCCTCGAACAGGTCGGTCTCGCCGGCGAAACGATTCGCATTGCAGTAACGGCCATAGAGGTGCAGGACGATGCTGTCGGTTGGAGTGAATTCGCCGCGGTTCTTTTCGCGATCGCCGATAAAGGCCAGTTCACTCAGTTGCTCGCCGCGACCATGGAACCAAAAGTCGAGGCGAAACCTATGCGAGGTCTCCGGATGATAAGAAGGCGGCACAACCAGTCCGTACGGTTGCACGGAACCGTCAATCTTTGAAATGTAAGCGCGCACGACCAGGCCCGTTTTCGAAGCCCAGGGCGCAAGGCCGTTGCCCAGGGCTTTCACGCGCACCATGCCCTCTGTTAGTAGCTGGCGAGCCGTTTGAACCTCATTGCTGTGATAGAATTCGTTAAACCGTAAAGCCCAATCTACGGCTTTGTGATAGATCTGCACGTCCGGCAGCAGCTCCAGCAAAGCGGGCTTTCCAGAGAGCTCCACGCGCAACGATTGAAACTCCTTTCCCAACTCGGCTACGCCCTTCTCGAGTTCTGCGCGGTCGGTGTCTGAAATCGCTATGCCCGGTGGCGGGATGAGTTTAACATTTTCGGAAGTATTTTCGGCTGCGGGCGCTCCCGCCGTGAGCAAGACGAGCGCGCCAGAAATGGCACAAAGCAAATGTCGGTGCATGGGTTCAGCCTGAGGAACATCGTTCGATTTGGCAATGGATCTTGCAATAAGTTGCCGGCCAGGCCGGGCGGAACCGGTTCAGTCAGCTGCAGTCACGAGCAATCGCTGCGCAGTGCTTTCCGACTCCGACGACTCATCATATTATAAGCTATTTTAGTTCGACTTTTCGGGGGAACCAAGTTCAGTGACTACGACGTGTCCACCATGGAACCCACGCGGGTCCTACCGCCAATACTCAGGCAACGGCCTTTTCGCCTCCTTCAATGTCGATGTCAGCGGATTAGCCTCAGGTCACACCTTGTGTGGTTCGACCTTGTGGAATATCGGCAAAACGGCAATTACGTTGACAAAGCGCCGTTTTCTGACGCGGCATTTACGGGCGGATCCGTGCCGGACATTGGTTTAACAGTTCTCTTGGGTGGACTCCCTTTTGCAAATTTCCAAAAATTGCCTGCACTGGCCTTCAGTCACATAGTGAGGCGGCATTGATCGCGAGTGCCATGATCGAGCTCTTGAGGATACGATGACAACGTGGGACAACTACGGATTGGGAGTCGGGCATCATCGAGCCCAAAGAGCGGCACAATTTTAATGCATTTTAGCGCTCCTGACTTATCTTGCGCGCCTGAATGAAAGGCATCATCCTTGCCGGCGGCGCCGGTTCGAGGCTGTACCCACTGACGTTGGTGGCCAGCAAACAGCTCCAGCC
>DASRFK010000327.1:0-25235 GCA_035651635.1 Verrucomicrobiia bacterium
CGGCAGCTCTCCACC
The DNA here is from genome assembly GCA_035651635.1 of Verrucomicrobiia bacterium. GTDB lineage: Bacteria > Verrucomicrobiota > Verrucomicrobiia > Limisphaerales > UBA8199 > JANXQE01. The sequence continues at coordinate 16 of DASRFK010000327.1, forward strand.
TCGTGTCGCCACGACGCAGTAGCCTTCGGTTACAGGCGGGTGAACGTTCCGCCTGACGGGGACTTGCACCCCGCAGTGTGCACGCCTTCACAGGCGCACGCGCGCGGGCATTCTGCCCGCAGCAACGGGAAGCTAACCACCTGATGCCGGACCTCGGCTTTAGCTGGCGTGGTCTGAGGATCGCTGCGGACTGGGAAGTCCGCGCGCGGGCATTCTGCCCGCAGCAACGGGAAGCTAACCACTTGATGCCGGACCTTGGCTTTAGCTGGGCGTGGACTGTGATCGCTGCGGACTGGGAAGTCCGGCGCGCGGGCATTCTGCCCGCAGCAACGGGAAGCTAACCACCTGATGCCGGACCTTGGCTTTAGCTGGGCGTGGACTGTGATCGCTGCGGACTGGGAAGTCCGCGCGCCGGCATTCTGCCCTCAGAAACGCCCCGATACTAGGGTACGATTGAGGTGTCCGCGGCTTGCCGATGAGCCAGCCACTCCCCCCAGAGATCGGCCTGCACGTACAATTCCAGGAATTGTTGGGGGCGTAATTGGAAATAGCCGACCATGAGATGGCTTTTCCTTTCGTCGAGCGCGGCGTGGAGTTGAGCAGAAACCACCATGACTGGAGCGAAGGGGTCTTGTGGTAGATGATCCCACCAGCCGGTGTTGTTGAATCGCCGCAAGTACCAGGGCAATGGCCAGTAATCACCATCTGGCGCGATGATTTTGACGACCAGATTGTGCCCGCGTGAATCAGCGCCCGCCAATGCCTCAACCTTGTTTACCAAATTGAGCAGGTCGGGCGAGGTCTGGGCATATACGTACGGATTGCGCGGGTCGGCAGCGTAAGTACTTTGCGCGCGCCAGGATTGCCAGCCCAGGTGCAGGACTCCCAGGAGCAGTACGGCCGCGAGGCCGATTCGCGAGGGGCGCGTTCGGGCGCGTTCAAGGATCACCGCCGCTCCGGCGCCTGCCAATAGAATTGCTCCCAGCCAGAAGCTGAGCAGACACCACGGTGTTTTGTACGCCAAGAGGCTGTAAAAGGCGGTCAGCAGAAAGGTGTAAAGTGCCAGAAACCGCAGCAGACTGGCGTTTGCTCCGGCCAAATTCTGGCGCCGGAACCCGGCCACCGCTCCCATGATTGCCAGCACAAAAATGAGTCCCTCCGACCAAATCGGGCCATTGGCTGAGTGGAAAAAAAGCACCCGTCGAAGGTAAAAATACCAGCGATGAACATGCGGCGACTCGCCGGCCGCCCGGTGCGCCCACGGCAAGTACGTGCGGATGGAGTCGAGCGGCCCGCTGGGATTGCTTAAGAAAGAAGAAAACAGCAGCAGAGCCACTACGCAGCAAACGCAGAATCCAGCGACCAGGTGCCAGGGATTAAGAGGCCGGGCTTTCACTGGCTGGCCGCTGGCATCCAGCGCCCGGTTCCAAGCCTGATTAATGATCAGGGCCACTGCGGCGGCGGCGAGCGTGATGACAAACGTTTCTTTGGTGGCGGCCATGAGGCCGAGCCCCGCGCCGGCCGTGAGGATCCATCCGATTCTCCGCGTTCGCCAGTAACGCCAGGCACTACCGAGTGCCAGGAGCGTAAAAAAGGTCAGCAACATTTCATGAATGAAATAGCCGCTGTAAAAGACCAAGGCAGGGGAGGTCGCCGTGAACAGCGCCGCCCAGGCTATGCCCTGGCGGCCGAGCCCATCGAGCATCAGCAGCAGCAAGGGCAGCAGCGCCAGGCCGAAAAGGACGGGAACCAGCCGCAACCGAGCGTCGGTGAAATCATTGAAGCCGGGAGCGCCGGTCAGGCGTTCGATCGCCAGGGTGGCGTAGAAAAGGGAAGGGCCGTGATGCTCGTTCGGATCGTACTTGTACCCGCCATGGTTCCAAAGCTGGCCGAACTTAACGGCGTTAACCGCCTCGTCATTGTGCATCGGCCGCTGGTTCGAACCGGGCCAGCGCAACGCCAGGGCTGCGCCGGCCGCGAGCAGCAGAACCAGCGTGAGCGACCGGGTCATTTGGCCGGGCGGCCGTACACTTCAATCTCGGTATATTCGTTGAGCGCGCTCTCGGTGCTGCCTTTGGAATAAAAACGCATGTACCGCGCAGTCACGCCTTTGGTATCGATCAGCTTGCCTTCGTGCGTTTCGAAATACTCTCGGTCCGTCCCCACACCCAACCCAGACTTATTTTCCTGATCGTTGTTGAAGATTGTCTTCACGTTCTGCAGGAAATCCTGATCGTCGGCGGTCTGGACAATCACGCTGTGATAAACCTTGGCCGAGTTGTGCGCGTGCCAAATGCACACCGCGAAGATCTCTTGCGGGCTGCCGAAATCCATCTGAACCCATTGGGTGCCTTTGCGCAGGTAAATAATGCTTTGCTCGCTGGCTTCCTTGTCGCCATCGGTGATCTTGGCCAGGGCATCCGACTGCGCATTTTTATCGCTGCACGTAATCTTGGCGCCCACCGCGATATTCTTGAGGCCGGGGGGCACCATCATCGGCGGACGCGGTTTGTCCGAGAGGGGTTCGACATACGCACTGAGCTGAATGTCTTTGGGCGTGCCTTTGAAGGCCGGAGACGGCAGTTTAATGCTCAGCGGCACTTTGTCTCCGCTATCGGCCGCCCGCGCGGATTCAGTCGACAGTAAAGCCGCCATCGCAAGCCCCATGGAAAACGCCAACGCCACGCCCACACTCCGCGAAGAATTTCGAAATATTTTCATTATCAAATGTATCGTTTGAATCAAAATTAATCAGAACCGCCCCGCATGGACAAGCCCGATTGCCAAGGGAAAGACGAACGAACCGCGCGCGGTATTCGGCCTGCCGGGGCCAAATATTATGCCCATCTCCCAAGGGCAATGACCAATGCCGCCGCATGCTCGGCAACGGCCCCGATCGGCAACGCCGCGCAAGCGGCCAGACCCTATGCCGGGAGGCTGTATTCACAGGCTCTCTTCTTTACCGCCCGCAACACTTCTTGTATTTTTTACCACTGCCGCATGGGCACGGGTCATTACGCCCAATTTTCGGACCCTCGCGCACGTATGGAGTGGGCGGCTCATAACTTTGTGGATGCAACGGCTCGACTGCCGCCTCTTGCTCGTTAAAAGCTGATTGCTCCGTTTGATTGAAACGATCTTCGTCCACGACATTCTCTTCGGCGAACGCGTTCCTCGGCTCAAAGCACGCCCACCAATTTATTTCGCTAATCACATCAGTGATGAGCGATTCGCGAGTTAGGTTCTTATCTTCCTTCGAACGTTCCATCTCCTCTTTGACTTCGTCGGCGTCGATGTAATTCTCAAGGCAGAGCCGTTCGTCCTCGAACAATCTGCTGATATCCTCCAGTAGCTCCGGTGCGGGCAGACCCGCGGCGACCATGATGATGCCATCCCAGAAATAAGACACATCTCGTTCAGCTTCCGGACGCAACAGGTGCCGCAGATACTCAACGAGTTCCTCCCGGGTCATTTGATCACTGCGTACCAGATGCAACAGCGCGTCCAGAACACTGCTGCGCACGTATTCGTTGATCTGTCTGTCTTCAATGACCTGCTTTAAAGAAGCTAGGTTCCCGTCATAAACCGAAGCCAGAATACGGCCCAAGTCCATGGTGACACTTTCGCCCAGCACTTCATAAGCGCTGTCGCCCGGACCTGTAACCATTTTGAGGATCAATGGAAAAGCGCGCTTATCTCTGAATTGGGCGAGCAGGTACGTGGCGAACGTAGGCAGGAATGCGTCCGGCCCTTCGCTTACAGCGCGAGGGTCTTGTGCCGCAGCTCCAACTATGCGCAATAATTCAGGGGTGATTTCCTCGCGCTGAGCAATCGCGGCCTCCAGAGCCGCACGTGGAAAATTGCCAACGGCTGACCGAAAATCATTAAGGATTTCTTCGATGGTCACAGCGGAAGCGTAACAAGGCTTTTGCTCGAAGTGTATTGAATTCTAACGCGGGCGGACCCAAACCACGGCGAGTCCTTCGAATCGGAAGGGATCTTCGATTTTGGGTTTGGACGCCTAATAGAGTTTACCCCCGGTAAGATCCCTAAGAGCGTGTTTTAAAACTCAGTTTGGAGTCCCGCCTTTAGGCGGCCCGGCGCCAAAACCGCCAGAAGGCGGGAGTCCAAAACCCGGGTGCCCACCCCAAACTGATGTTTTAAAACACGCTCTAAAGGCGTTGCTGCCTTATCCGCAAGCGATAATAAGCTGCCCCCGACGTGCTGTTGGTGACTGAGCGCTGGTTATTGTCGCCCACCATCTCGGCCGCGCCGCTCACCGGCTGCCAGGCCGGCGCAGGAATGGTCGGAGCACTCTCGAGGTTATAAACTCGGCCGCGCGCCGCGAACCAGGCAAACGCGACGTGTTGTCCAGTCGCATCCAGCGCCACGCCTACCCGCTCGGCCGAGGCATTGTTGGTCGGGTCGGTGAGATTAGTGAACTCGTTTAGGTTATTGGCACCGTCTTCATCGGGATCGGCTGACGGTGCTGCTTGCGGGGCGGAGGGCGATCCGAAATAAAAGCGTTGCCATGAATCAAGCAACCCGTCGTTATTCGCATCGAACAGGTCGTAAGTCGGCCAGGAACGGATCGAACTGATGGCATTGTTCATCTCCGCGTCGATATTGGAATAATCTGGAGTGGAGGCGAGCACGGCACGACGATTGAAAATGACCGCCCAGCAGATGCCATTGGCCAGGCGCACCGTGTAAGAGAACGTGCCGTCAAGAGAGCCGTCGTGCCACGCGTTGAATGTGTCGCCGCCGAGCGGACGCACCAACCAGCCGGCGCCGTAATACGTTGCCGGAGTGCCCGTCAATCCCGGCGGTTGGGACCACATGGTGTCAATCCACTGTGCTGGAAGAAGCGGGCTGTTGGTTTGGTTATCGAAAGCGGAAGAGAAGCGGACCAGGTCAGCTGCAGTCGCCAGCCAGCCGCCGTGGGAGTCCATGCTCGACAGGTTCCAGCCACCGTACTGGACTGGAACCAGAGAAGACCCGCTTGTGCCCATGACCGTGGGCACGAGCCGGCGCAACGGATCCTCATAATTCACTTCCGCCGGGTCCGCGTCGGCCAGCAGCGGTTTGCCGGGGCGCATGTCCCAAATGCCGGCCGGGCGTAATACGTTTTGTTGAATAAACTCTTCGTAGCCCAATCCGCTCAACCGCTCGATAATGCGGCCCAGCAAGCAGTACCCAAAATTTGAATAGGAATAAACCGTCCCTGGCGCGTGATCCAGGGGTTGGGTCTTCATGTAATCAATCACCATTTGCGGAGTTGTTGGCAGCGGCCGGCCCAGACTCGCGCTAATTATAAAATCTCGGAACATCGGGTCGTAGGACACATCCCGATCCCAGCCACCCCAATGCTGTAACAATTGGCGAATCGTCACATTGCGGAAGCGCGTATCGCTGACGTTGGTCAGGTCAAGCACGGTGCCGATCGGTTGATCGAGCGTGAGCTTTCCGGCCTGCAGCAATTGCATCACCCCCACCGAAGTGAACTGTTTCGAAAGACTCGCGATTCGAAACAGGTTCGTCGTTTGCGTCGAAACGACGTTGGTTGGGGCCAGGGTATAGGCATGGTGAAATACCAGCTTCCCGTTGCGAGTCACCGCCAGTGTGCCGCGCGCAATGTTCCGCACTGCCATGAAATTGGTCATTTCGGTGTCCAGTGCTGCCAGGGAAGGCTCCGCGACACCGGACACCGTGGAAACGGCAGGCGGCGGGTCTTGCACCCATGAAGAGGCGTAACGTAAGGCTGAAGATGGCCCATATTCAGTGATACACACCGGCCGGAAGCCGCCGGTCGTGAGCATGTTCGCTGCCGACTGAAACGCCGACGCGCTCAGTTCCGCGTTCCAGGTCCAGACTGGTTGTTCCGCGTAAATCCAGTGGGCGGCGAACATCGTCGACCCGGATGAGTTATATCCGCTCAAGCTGATCGGGCGCCCCCCTTGTGCCAGGATATTAGTCGTATTTTGGCCAAGACCGGTGGTGTCCATATCCCAATAAGTCCAGTAACCGTTGCCATCCTTCACCCAGGCACCCGAGAAGCGCGGCGCGGTGTTGCTGGCCAGAACCGAAATCCAAGTCGGCCGATACCCATCCGCGCTGTAGGTATTCCAAGCCGCGTTGTAGTCCGCCTCGCTCAAGTTGAATACTTGCTTCCATCCAGCCGAGACCTGCCCGTCTTTCACCCAGACCGCCATGTACCGTTCGCTCGGGTAATCTCCGTACGCGTCCACGCACAACGTCCGATATCCTTGCGCCGTCAAGGTGTTTACCTGGTTGGAGTACTCGGAACTGGTGACCCCGATCACCGTCGTCCAATTGGTAAAGCCGTCGTTCACCCACACCGCAGCAATGTTTGGGCTATTGGTCGAGCCATTCGCGTCGAGCGAAATCGGCCGATAGCCTTGCGCGACATTGGAGGAGGACATCGAGTCATACTGCGCCAGTGTCAGCCCGAAACCGAAGCGGGCGGGGAAAGCCGCCGCCGGCAGAATCGCGCTCAGAATCGCCGCGCAGCAGCACCATTTACCCAGCGAGAAAACGTGCTTTAACTTCATTGGACCGCAAGAAACATAGAGTTTCAGCCGTCGATTGCACGCTCGTTTTCCGCCTTCAACACGGGTGGTGCCGGCGTCCCATGGGCGCGTTACTTCTCCCAGGCGATAATCTTGCAAATACGCCATGACCGCGCCATACTAATGCCATGAAAACGACCGTCGAACTGGACGCCTCCAACCGGATCGTGCTCTCGCGGGAATTGCGGCGCGCGGCGGGGATTCCACGCCGGCAAAAACTGATCGTTTCCGCCACGCCGGGGCGCATCGTTTTGGAAATGGAGACCAACACTTCAGGCCGGATCACCAAACGCGGCAAACTTAAGGTATGGACGGGGGCGGTTCCGGCCACACCCATCGAGGAGGCGGTCGAGCAAGCTCGCCACTATACCCGATGACTTTCCTGGATACCGGGATAATGGTCGGGGCACTCCTCAAACAACACCCCGAACACCTGGCGTGCCTCCGGGCGCTGGAAGACTCGGCACGGCCGTTCACCAACGCGCACGCCATCGCGGAAACTTTCGCCACCTTGACCGGCTTTTACAAAGTCCCCACTCACGCGGCGGCGGAGTTGACTCTGAGCCTACGGGATTCAGTCGCAGTCGAACCGTTGGCTATGGCCGATTATGAAACAGCGATTCGGGAGGCGCGCAGCCGGGGAATTATGGGCGGAGGAATTTACGATTCCCTCCACGCTACATTTGCCCGGCGGAAAAAGGCCATCCGGATCGTGACGCGCAACCCGTCGCATTTTCAGCACGTGGCGCCGGATATCGAAATTCTGACACCCTCCGATTAAACAAACTGCAGTTTCGTCGTTGGCGCTTCCGGGTCCCAGCCGCGGGAAGGTTTGCTGTTGATCGAAGAGACGTCCTTGATGGAAATCTGGCGGCCGCGCGTCTTGGGACCCTTGACCTCGACCTGCGAGGGCAAGCAGGTTTGCTGGTTAATTTTCTGGTACGGCGCGGGTTTGTACTTGATGTAAAGCTCGGCCGGGGTGTCCGGTTCGAAGAACAGGACTTTGGATTTGGGCGGGATGCAATGGTAGATCTTGTTCAGGATCGTTCCGCCAAAGGTGAACCGTTTGAGGTAGGTGGCTTCACGATTGGTATACGCGGCCGTGAAGACGCGCTCGCGCTCGGGCAACCCGCAATAGACCAGCTCCGGCCCGACGAAAAGTTTCTCGGGCAAATCGACCACCTGGTAATGACCGTCCCGGAAGACCAGGATCAATTTGTCGAACTTGGTGCAATCCACCTTGAATTCTTCACCACTGACTTTGTGCCCTACGTAACCAGAGTCGCGGTCGTAAGCCACTTTGAACGCTTTGAACGCGACTTCCTTGGCATCGACTTCATCGTACCGGCTGGATTTGGTCAACCGGGGATACTGGGGCCCGTACTTCGCCAGCAACGCTTCGAGGTGCCCGATGACGTAGCGCGTGAGGTTCTTGAGGTTCTTGCGCGTCTCTTCCAGCTCGGCTTTGACTTTCTGCATCTCCTCACGGTGAAGATTGATGTCGAACAGTGAAATGCGACGGATCCGCACCTGGAGCAGACGCTCGACGTCAGCATCAGCCAAATCGCGCACCATTTGCTTTCGGAACGGTTTGAACCCGTCGGCAACCGCGGCCATGACCGCTTCGTTGGTTTTGCATTGCTCGATCTTTTTGTAGATGCGCTCTTCGATGAAGATCCGTTCGAGCGTGCGAAAGTGGAGTTCGTCCTGGAGCTTGGTTTCTTTGAGCTGGAGCTCGCGTTTGAGAATATCGACGAGCTGCACTGTATTTTCGCGGAGGACTTCCGAAACCGTCATCTCGACCGGGCGATTGTTTTTGATCAGAACAATGCGGCTGGCAATCGTGACTTCGCAATCGGTGAAAGCATAGAGCGCGTCGATCAGTTGCTCGGCACTGACGCCGCTGGGAGCTTTGACTTCGATCTCCACTTCTTCAGAGGTAAAATCGTTGATGCTTTTGACTTTGATCTTGCCCTTGCGCGAGGCGTCTTCAATCGAACCAATCAATGAATCGGTCGTAGTGGTGGGCGGGATTTCCTTGATGACGACGGTTGACTCGTCCTTGGCCTTGACCTTGGCGCGGACCTTTATCTGACCAGCCCCGTCCTTGTACTCGCGGGCGTCCATGAGGCCGCCGGTCTGGAAATCCGGCAGGCATTTGAACGGCTGCTTCTTGAGAATGGCGATTTCGGCTTCGATCAGCTCGGGAAAATTGTGGGGCAGGATCCGCGAAGTCATGCCGACGGCAATGCCTTCGGTGCCCAACATCAAGAGGAGCGGCAGCTTGCTCGGCAACGTTACCGGTTCGTTTCGACGACCGTCATAGCTCGGGACCACCTCGGTGATTTCATCGTTGAAAAGCTGCTCGCGCGCGAGCGGTGTGAGCCGGCACTCGATGTACCGCGAAGCCGCGGCCGGGTCCCCGGTGAAGATATTGCCGAAATTACCCTGACCTTCGATCAAGTATCGCTTGTTGGTGAGCACGACCAGCGCGTCATCGATGGAAGCATTACCGTGCGGGTGATACTTCATCGTTTCGCCCGTCACATTGGCGACCTTCATAAAACGACCGTCATCCATTTGGTGCAATGCCCAAAGGATCCGGCGCTGGACGGGTTTTAAGCCGTCAGCGATGTGCGGGATGGCGCGGTCGCGGATGACGTAAGAAGCGTAATCGAGAAAGCTGCGATTAACGCGGCGGTGGATCGGCAGTTCTATCTTGCCAGGCACGAACGGGCGAGCTGGCGCCGGCGCCGCCACATTTTCTGCGAGCACATGCGTCTCGCCGTTGTCGTCTCCGTTCTTTGGCGGTTTGGGCGATTTGCCGTTCGCCGGGGCAGCGGTGGGAGCCGCGTGCACTTCTCCGGGCGTGTTATCCGGCACTTCCTGGATCGGAAGCTCCGGTTGGTCCTGATTCTTTTTACGTTTTTCGGCCATGTAGTATCGGGTCCAATTAAGTCGACTAAGCGAGGATTAGTCCGTGCTGGACGAACAGTTGGAAATCGGAGGTGTTTAAGGTGGCCAACTTCGCCCGGCAACGAATGGCGATGGCGGCGATCATGCAGTCAGGTAGTGAGCGCGATCTTCGCCCTGTTTGATTGAAGAGTTGCGCCGCAACTTCTGCATCGCCACCGGAGAGCCCTTCGACCGCTCCGAACATTTGTCTCGCGACGAGTTCATCTGCTTTCGAAAGCGGCCCCGCAAAGAATTCTGCCCAAGCGATCGATGAAATTCCGAGCGATTCACCGGCAGCCAACCAAGAACCGAGCTTGGCGTCTTCTGAAGAGCCGGGCCGGATGGCCTTGATCAGGAAGTTGGTGTCAAGATGAACCATTGATGCCTTCAGCGGCGAGCATCGCGAATCATATCCATCCAAGCTTGCGCTTTGGCGTCATCCAGCTGAAGGCTCTTCTGAAGCGCTCGGAAAGCCTCTAGCGCGGTGAGCTTTCCGACATTCACGGGTTCACCGGCTGATTCCAGGACGGTGAGGAGACCTCGGCCTTTTTCAGGCAGCTTTGACGGCTCGCTCGGAACGATCCGGCCGTGGTCAATTTCAACTTCAAGCGTCACGTAACTCATATCGGGACGTTGGCATAATTCTCACTGGTTCTGCGATCCATTTGTTTGCCACTCATAAGCAGCTTCAATCCTCCACTGGCACGACCAGGTTCTCCATAATGTAATCTTTGCGCTCCGGTGTATTCTTGCCCATGTAAAAGGTCAGGATGCCGGAAACATCCTGCTTCGTCGCGTATTCCACCTGGCTGAGGCGCATTTCTTTGCCGATAAATTGTTTAAATTCACCGGGTGAGATTTCGCCCAAGCCTTTGAACCTGGTGATTTCACAGCTTTTGCCCAGCTTGGCGGCTGCCTGGTCGCGCTCCGCTTCCGAGTAGCAATAGATGGTTTCTTCCTTGTTTCGCACCCGGAACAGCGGAGTTTCCAGCACAAATAAGTGCCCGTCGTGCACCAGCTGATCGAAAAAACGGAAGAAATAAGTGATCAACAAATTGCGGATGTGCAATCCGTCCACGTCGGCGTCAGTGGCCAGAACCACCTTCTCGTAACGCAATCCTTCGAGGTTGTCCTCGATATCCAGGCTGCGCATCAGGTTGTACATCTCGTCATTCTTGTAAACGATATCGCGCTTGAGGTCCCAAACATTGAGCGGTTTGCCTTTCAACACGAAAATCGCCTGATTGTTGACATCCCGGCAACTGACGATCGAGCCCGCTGCGGATTGGCCTTCGGTGAGGAAAACCATGGTTCCTTTGCCTTTGCCTTTCGCCTTGTTGAAGTGCTCTTTGCAATCCTTGAGCTGCGGAATCCGGATCGTAATGGCCTTGGCCCGCTCGCGAGCCAGTTTCTTGACCTCTTGCAGTTCTTTGCGTAGCTGTCGCGTATCCTGGACTTTCGCGATAATCTTTTCGGCGATCTCTTTATTACGATTGAAAAAGTGCAGCAGCTCTTCCCGAACGCGGTTGACCAGGTCGGTCCGGATTTCGGTGTTGCCGAGTTTGTTCTTGGTTTGAGATTCGAAGACCGGATCCTTAAGGCGGATGGCCACCGCGCCGACCATGCTCTCGCGCACGTCGTCGCCTTCAAACTTTTCATGCCCATACTCGTTGACCGCCTTAAGAAGCCCCTCACGAAACGCGCTGAGATGAGTGCCGCCATCGCTGGTGTACTGGCCGTTTACGAATGAGTAAAACGTCTCGCCGTAGCGGCTGTTGCTGTGGGTAAAGCAGAATTCCAGCGTCTTTTCGGCGTAATGCAGCGGTGCGTAAATCGGCTCGCTGCCGTCTGCCTGGAGATCCTCCATGACCAGGTCGAGCAGGCCGTTGCGGGATTGAAAGACCTTATCGTTATACAGCAGCTTGAGACCCGAGTTGAGGTAACTGTAGTGGCGCAAGCGCCGTTCGACGTGCTCAGGGCGAAATTCAGTTACTTTGAAAATATCCGGATCGGGCTCAAACCGAATCAATGTGCCGTCCGGTTCGTTGGTCTTTCCCTTCTTCTCATTCTTAAGCTTGCCCTGTTTGAAGGAAGCTTCCACGAATTGGCCTTCGCGATGGCTGCGGACCAGAAACTCCTTGGACAACGCATTGACCGCTTTGGTTCCTACCCCGTTAAGCCCGACACTGAACTGGAACACGTCGTCGTTGTACTTGGCGCCGGTATTAATCTGCGAAACGCATTCGACGACTTTGCCCAACGGAATGCCCCGCCCGAAATCGCGCACAGTTACGTTCTTCTCCTCGATGGTGACCTGGACCTCTTTGCCCGCGCCCATGATGAATTCGTCAATGGCATTGTCGATGACTTCTTTGAGGAGAATGTAGCAGCCATCATCGTAATGGGATCCATCGCCGATCCGGCCGATGTACATGCCGGTGCGCAAGCGGATGTGCTCCAGCGAAGAGAGCGTCTTGATTTTGCTCTCGTCGTAAACATGCTTGTTGGTTTCTGCCATACGTCAAAGTGGAAAATATCGGGTTTGTCGGGCACGTTGCCAATAAGAAATGAGGGCGCCAAACCACGAATTGGCCGGAGGACTGAAATTTAACCGCGAATGGACGCCAATGGACGCGAATGGAAGAGGGAAACTAAGAGCGTGTTTTAAAAATACCGGCTTGGGCGTGGGGTATGGGGTTCGGAGTCCCGCCTCCAGGCGGCCCAGCGCCAAAACCGGCTAAAGGCGGGACTCCAAACCGAATTCTAAAACATGCTCTAACGGCCGCACACTTTAGCACGAATCAGGTCTTTTGGGTGGGAATTGCGGGACTTTGCTCGGGACCTGCCAGCTTGCTGTGACGCACGCCGTAAAGGAAATAAAATACTATGCCGATCAGAAACCAGATGATGAGCCGCGCCCAGGTCGTCCACTGCAGCGCTGCCATCAAAGCGATTGCCGAGATCGCTCCGGCCGGCGCCACAAACCACACCCAGGGAGTCCTGAACTTCCGTTCCAGGTGCGGCTCACGAATTCGCAAGACGAGGATTCCGGCCGAAACGATGACGAAGGCAAGCAGCGTGCCAATCGAGCACAAGCTGCCGGCCTCACGAACCGTGAACACGGCTGAAAAAAAGGCAACGATAAGTCCGGTGATAATCGAGGTAATCCAGGGTGTCTGGAAACGCGGGTGAACCCTGCTGACAAATCGCGGGAGTAGACCATCTCGGGCCATGCTGTAAAAAACTCTCGACTGCCCCAGCAACATCACCAGGATTACAGAGGAAAGGCCGGCGATGGCGCCTAGTTTGATTAGTTGGCCCATCCATCCCATACCCGCGCGGTCAGCGGCGACGGCAATCGGGTCAGGCACGTCGAGTTGAGCGTAAGGCACTACCCCGGTGGCGATGGCGGACACCAGGATGTAAAGCACGGTGCAAACCAGGAGCGAACCGATAATCCCGATGGGCATGTCACGTTGTGGATTCTTAGCCTCCTGCGCCGCCGTGCTCACTGCGTCGAATCCTATGTACGCAAAGAATACTATCCCCGCGCCCGTCATTATCCCTGGCCAGCCGAAATGCCCGGAGCCTTGACTGGGCGGTATAAAGGGATGCCAATTCGCCGGCGAAACGGCACGAATTGCGCCGACGATGAACAGCAACACTACCGCCAGTTTGATCACCACGATGAAGTTGTTGAAATTAGCCGACTCTTTGATGCCCACGACCAGAAGCGTCGTGACGACGAAGATGATAATTACCGCGGGCAAGTTAAAGATCGCGGTCACATGGGGCAGCGTCGAGGGGTCCGTTCCCAATGATTTAATCTGCTCTGCGAGGCCTGCGCCAATCGCTGTCCATCCGACTTTCATCTTCAGGCCGGCGGCCACCGTGGCGGGGAGTTGGATCAACTCGGTTCCGCGTGCGGCGGAAAGTTGGGGCGGGACGTCGAAACCAAAGTCATGCAGGAAAGAAACCACGTAACCCGACCAACCGATCGCTACGGTGATCGCGCCGACGGCGTATTCGAGGATCAAGTCCCAACCAATGATCCAGGCAAACAATTCGCCCAGGGTCGCATAGCCATACGTGTAAGCGCTGCCCGCCATCGGCACCAGCGAGGCAAACTCGCTGTAACATAACGCGGCAAAAATAGACGCGACTCCCGCCAGAATGAACGACAGCACCACGGCCGGCCCGGCGTTTTGTGCCGCCACCGTGCCGGTCAAAACAAAAATTCCCGTACCGATGATTGCTCCCACCCCGAGCGCCGTCAGATTCATGGCTCCCAGCGCACGTTTGAGGCTGTGATCGGTCAGCGCCTCGGCCTGAAGGTCCGTGACGCTCTTTCGGCGAAACAAGTTCATGCAATAAATTAGGGAACGCCTGAGTAAGGTGCGGGGTCTGGACTTGAAGTCAAGGCAGGAGTGCCGCCTGACGGCAGAGAGCGGTGTGCAGCCGCATAAATGCGGCGTTCCGGGTGGGCAATGGCTGCGCCCCTCGTAGCGCAGGCGTTCTCGCCTGCCGTGTCGCCGACTTTCAGTCGGCTGCGTGCGCCTACTGGCAGGGCGAGAATTCGGCGCCGAACCGCGTCCAGCGGCCCACGTAGCGCAGGCGTTCTCGCCTGCTGTATCGCCGACTTTCAGTCGGCTGCGTGCGCCCACTGGCAAGGCGAGAATTCGGCGCCGAACAGCGTGGCCAGCCCTGCAGAGTAGAAACTCTGCGGTACAGCAGACTAAAAGTCTGCGCTACGGCCTCCGGCAACCAAAGAGGCACCGGAATAGCTCGTTGACAGGGGCTCACAAAATCCTTAAATGTGGGCCGGCTCATATCATATCGAATTATGCCAACCGTCCAACTCGGTTTCCTCGATTACGCCATTCTCATCATCTACGTCGCTTTCGTGATCGGCATTGGCTTTGCCTTGCGGCGCTACCTGAAAAGCTCTTCCGACTTCCTGACTTCGGGTCGATCGATTCCCGCCTGGGTGACGGGTTTGGCCTTCATCTCCGCGAATCTTGGAGCCTTGGAACTGGTCGGCATGGCCGCCAGCGGCGCCAAGTACGGCATTGCGACCTGCCACTTTTATTGGGTGGGGGCAATTCCGGCCATGATCTTTTTGGCAGTGTTCATGATGCCATTCTACTACGGCTCGAAAGCGCGATCGGTGCCGGAATACCTGAAGATGCGTTTTGATGAGCGCGTGCGAGCGCTCAACTCCATCGCTTTTGCAGTGATGACAGTCTTCGCTTCCGGCATTTCAATGAACGCGCTGGCAAAGTTGCTCAACCAATTGCTGGGTTGGAATTATCACGTGGCACTGTGGATTTGCTCGGCGGTGGTGCTGATCTATGTGCTCAAAGGCGGTTTGACCTCGGCGATTTACACCGAAGTATTGCAGTTCTTCATGATCGTGCTTGGTTTTGCGCCGGTCGTTTATCTTGGATTGAAAGATGTGGGGGGGTGGGGCGCGATGAACCAATCATTGCAAACCGTTGCTCAAAATCCCCAGGCGTACAATCTTGGGACGAAAGCCTATTCAGCCGATGCCTGGACCAGTGCCTGGAAACCTCTTCTCGGGGGGCCTTCGGCAAATCCCATGGGCGTGGATTGGTTCGCGATGGTTTTCGGCCTCGGCTTCGTGCTCTCGTTCGGATACTGGTGCACCAATTTCCTGGTGGTCCAACGCGCCATGGCCGCCAAAAACATGAGCGCCGCCCGACGCACCCCGCTGATCGCCGCGGTGCCCAAAATGATCTTCCCAGTGCTCGTCATCCTGCCGGGAATGATTGCAGTGGCCCTGACTTCCATGCCGAACAAGGGCTATCGAATCCCGCCGCCCATTCTGAGTGACCAGGTCTACGCCCGAGCCGTGGATGTCGTCAAAACTGCGGCCACCACCGACCCGGCGACGGCGGTAACCTCTGTGACCGCGGCCATGGGTAAAAAGATGGATGGCCAAAGGGTCGCCGCTCTCGTCAAACAAGCTGGAACCCTGAGCGACGCGCAGATTCGTGACGGTTTGTACAATGCCGTCGCCGAGTACGATTACGATGGGGTAATTCTTTCCTTGGTTAAGAAGTATTGCCCGACCGGGTTGCTCGGTCTGGCATTGACCGCGCTGCTGGCTTCCTTCATGTCGGGCATGGCCGGAAACGTTACCGCGTTCAACACCGTTTGGACCTACGACCTCTACCAGGCTTACCTCGCCCCGAACAGGAGCGACCAGCATTATTTCTGGATGGGCCAGGCGATTACGGTCGTAGGTATTCTCCTGAGCATCGCGTGCGCCTATTTTGCATCGATGTACAACAACGCGATGGACATCATCCAATTAGTATTTGGATTTGTGAATGCGCCGCTTTTCGCCACCTTCCTCCTGGGCATGTTCTGGAAACGGACCACCGGCACAGGGGCATTCCTGGGCCTGTTCGGCGGTATCGGCGCCTCGGCGTTGTTTCACTCGCTCACGCTTGCTGCCGGCAATACGCCGGGTGTCAAAGGCGGTTACCTTCATCTGTCCAAAGTGTTCCCGAGTGAAATGGCCCAGAACTTCTGGCTGGCGAGTTTCGCCTTCACCGTGTGCTTCACGCTTACGCTGGTGATTTCTTTGGCGACGGCGCGGACGAAAACAGACGAAGAACTCAAGGGTTTGGTTTACTCGCTAACACCTAAAATCAAAACTGAGGAAAAGGAATGGTACCTGCGGCCATCGGTGGTGGGCGTACTGCTCTTGTTGTGCTGCCTCATTCTGAACATTATTTTCCGTTAAAGAAAGGCTTAAACTATGGGACTGGACTTACGCTGGCCAATTGGCCTGATGTTTTCGCTCATCGGAGCCATGCTGGTTATTTACGGGCTAATCGTTAACTCAAGCCCGCAGGCATACGAGCGTTCACTGGGCATCAATATCGATTTGTACTGGGGTCTGCTCCTACTGGTTTTTGGCGGGGCCATGCTGACCATGGCCTGGAAGGGCAGCCAGAAGGCTCCCGAAGACGACAAACGGCCCGACTAGTCACGACAGCGAGCACGCGCGCCCATGAAGCCAAACGTCGATGTTGCCAATTTCGGCCATCTGCCCGACGGCACGCCGGTCAAGCTTTTCATCCTGACCAATTCTTCCGGGCTCGTCGCCAAAATCGCCGATTACGGCACCATCATCACCGAGTTACAGGTGCCGGATCGCGCCGGCAAAAATGGCGACGTCGTTTTGGGCTTCGACAACCTGCAGCAGTACTTGCATGGGCACCCCTATTTCGGAGCGACCGTGGGCCGGGTGGCCAATCGCATTGCCAAAGGCCGGTTCTCGCTCGACGGTAAGCCATATACATTAGCCGTCAATAATGGCCCCAACCACCTGCATGGCGGGCTAAAAGGGTTCGACAAGGTTGTGTGGAAAGCCGAGCCGCAGAGCGGCGCAGCGGTCCAGTTCACCTACACCAGCGTCGATGGCGAGGAAGGTTATCCCGGCAAACTCGAAGTCACGGTACGGATGGTTTTAACCGAAAAAAACGAGCTGTCGATTGAGTACACGGCGGTCACCGATAAAGCGACACCCGTTAACCTGACGAACCATTCCTATTTCAACCTTGCCGGCCAGGGCGACATCCTCGGCCACGAGTTGGTGATCAACGCAGATTATTTCACGCCCAAGGACGACACCTCCATTCCCACGGGCGTTATTGCGCCGGTGCGTAGCACGCCCATGGATTTCACGACGCCTCATCCTGTCGGCGCGCGCTTTTCCGAGCTGAAGGAGAAGCCGGTCGGGTACGACCACAATTTTGTGCTAAACGGCGGTGGAAAGACGTTGTCGGTTGCCGCCCGCGTGTTCGAACCTAAATCGGGCCGGGTGATGGAGGTGCTTACGACCGAACCGGGCGTGCAGCTCTACACTTCCAATTACCTGGATGGTTCGCTGACCGGAAAACGGGGCATTGTTTATCGTCAGCACTCCGCTCTTTGCCTGGAAACCCAGCACTTTCCTGACTCGGTCAATCATCCGCAGTTTCCTTCGATCATCTTGCGGCCCGGCCAGACCTATCGGCAAACAACAGTCCACAAGTTTGCCACTGCGTGATCTTCGGTTATGCTGCCATGGCACACTCTCTATGAGCCTCGCTGAACTCGGCCAATCCGTCGCGGAGCAATTCACCAGCACGTATGGACGACCGCCTCGTTGGATTGCGGCGGCGCCGGGCCGGGTAAATGTCATCGGCGAACACACCGACTACAATGAGGGCTTCGTCTTTCCGATGGCGATTGACCGCTATACGGTCATCGCCGCCGCGCCGTCCAACGGCAAGACGGCGGAAGTTGAACTGCGATCAACCGTTGAAAAAGCCCCTGCCAGGATTGATTTGAGTCACTCACTTCACCCGGAGAAGAAAGGCACCTGGTTCAACTACCCGCTCGGGGTGATCGCTGGCTTTGAGGCACGCGGCTTGAAGCCGGGCCCATTCCAGGCCTTGATACATTCAACAGTCCCTTTGGGCGGCGGATTGTCGAGCAGTGCTGCTTTGGAGGTGGCTACGGCCACACTCCTGGAAACGATCGTGGGCAAGAAGCTCGACCCGGTCGAGAAGGCGTTGCTCTCACAAAAAGCCGAACACGAATACGCTGGGATGCCGTGCGGGATCATGGACCAGTTCATCTCGGTCATGGGCAAGAAGGACCATATTCTTCTGCTGGATTGCCGCTCGCGCAAAACCGAGTTAGTGCCCATGTCCGATTTGTCGGTCGAGTTGCTCATTACCAATACCAACGTGAAACATGAGTTGACCGGCGGCGAATACGCCAGGCGCCGCGCGCAATGCGAGGAAGCCGCGCGCGCCTTGGGTGTTGGCTCTCTGCGCGATGCCGATGCCGAAATGCTCGAGCGGGCTCGCTCGAAAATGGATCCGACGGCTTACCGTCGAGCCAAACACGTCATCAGTGAAATCGAGCGCACCCTCCATGCCGCCGAGGGTGTTCGCGCTTCCAACTGGGCCACGGTCGGCCAGTTAATGTACGCCAGTCACGCTTCGCTCCGGGATGATTACGAAGTCAGTTGCGCCGAACTCGACGCCGTGGTCGACATTGCTCAATCCATCGGCGTTCAGGGGGGTGTGTTTGGTTGCCGCATGACGGGTGGCGGCTTCGGCGGTTGCACCGTTGCGCTGGTGCAGGCCAACAAGGTTGAGGCCATTACGCGCAGAATCGCCACCGAGTACGAACGCCGGACCGGGATCAAACCGACTTCCTTTGTTTCGCGTCCGGCCGCAGGCGCTTCGGTGCTCAAAGGTTAGACTTACTCGACGACCCGTTTTCCTTTTTTGCGGGAATGGTACCGCTCCTGAATCCAGTTGTAGGTCTCCTTTAACCCATGAGCCAGGGTTGTGTTTGGCTCCCAACCGAGCACTTTCTTGATAAGGGTATTGTCGCTGTTTCTTCCCGCAACTCCCCGCGGCGCATTTAGATCGTAGTGCCGCTCCAATTTGATCCCGGCGATCTTCTCCACCTTGGACACCAGGTCGTTGATTGAGACCAGTTCACTTGAGCCCAGGTTAATCGGTGTGGCAATCAGGTCATCGCAATGCATGATGCGATCGATGCCTTTGGTGCAGTCATCAATGTACATGAAACTGCGAGTTTGGTGACCGTCTCCCCAGATGGTTATCGAATGGTTCCCGGAATCGATCGCCTCGATCACTTTTCGGCAAATGGCTGCCGGCGCTTTCTCCCGTCCGCCATCCCAGGTGCCCCAGGGGCCGTACACATTATGAAAACGGGCGATGGCCGTCTTCATGCCGCGCTCGGCCCAGTACTCCTCACAGAACATCTCCGACATCAACTTTTCCCAACCGTAGCCGCGCTCGGCCATCGCCGGGTACGCATCCGACTCCTTGAGCGCCCGCACGTTGGGATCCTGCTGCAATTGCGTGTTGTACGCGCAGGCCGACGATGAAAAAAAGTAGCGGCGCGCGCCGGCGCGGTACGCCGACTCGATCATGTGTGTATTGATTAGAATGCTCCGCAGACACTCGACACGAAAGCGCTCGATAAAGCCCATCCCGCCCATATCCGCAGCGAGGTTGTAAACTTCGGTTGCCCCTTCGCACAATCGTTTGCAGTTGGCCTCCTCGCTCAAGTCCATCGTCAGGCATTCCACTCCGGGCACGCGTTGATACCATTCCGGAAGCGGTTTCTTGTCGGCCGCGCGGATCCGGGTGAAGCCTTTGTCTTGGAAATAACGGACTAAAGCTCCGCCGATAAAGCCGCCGGCGCCGCCTACAGCGATCAGGTCGCTTTTCTGCAATTTTGGATCTTTTTCAACAAGTCGTTTTGATTCCATAAATCCTATCAAACCGCCTCCAGGATGTACCGCTCCAATGTCATTTTTATGGAGTCCACCCTGAGGCGGCAGGGCAGAATGCCAATACTGAAAGGTCTGGGGCGAGGCAAAATTTGCAACATTGGAGTGACGAAGCAGTTAGCCAGGCCACCGTCTGGCGGCGGATTAGCTCCACACTTAACTCGGCCAGGGGCCCTTTGGGAGGTGGGTTGCCCGGCTTCAGCTCGTTGATTCCCGGGAAGATGCAGATTCCCGCGCCTGTTGGTCCATCAGCAGGCGGTGCCGGTGCAAACCTGCGGTGAGCAGCCAGCCAATCGAGAGGATCAGAAGCGCCGCCGCCGTTATCCATGCCAGCCGATCCATCATCGCCTGGTGTTCTGAATAGGGAATGCTGCTGGCATTGCCCAACCCAATCACCAGGGTCGAGGCCACCAATCCGAAGGCTGCGCCACCAACCGCCCACAGTACCCAGGTCCGCCCCGCGCGGTTAGCCATCCACCCGAACCAAATCGCCGTCAAAATCGCAAACAACCACGGAAGTTGAAAAGTTTCCATACCTCACACCCTACCCAAACCCCACTGCGAATTCACGGTTTTTGTGTGCGGGGTTGTGGGGGGAATCATTCCATGCATTCCATGCCGTTCGCTTGCTTGAGGCGCGCTTTGGTGGTTAACTGCCGCGACATGAGTTGGTGTCAGAGCGGGTTAACCGATGGCGCGAGCCACGTAGTGCCCTGGGCCGCGCCACAGCAAATCAACGCTGGAGCTCCGCAACCCTTTAGAGTTTGGGGATGAAAGTCACCCTGTTCATTCCCTGTTTTGTCGACCTCATGTTTCCCAAGGTCGGCATTAGCATCGTGCAGATCCTGGAACGTCTGGGCCACTCCATCGAGTGTCCGCGGCAAATCACCTGTTGCGGGCAACCGGCCTATAATTCCGGCTATTGGGACGAGGCTCGTGGCGTCGCACGCAAAGTGCTGCAGAGCCTCGAAGCCGCCGAAGTGGTGGTGATCGCGTCGGGCTCCTGCGGGGCGATGCTCAAGGTATTTTATCCGGAACTATTCACCGGCACGGCGCAGGCCGATGCGGCCCTGCGCCTGGCGGGAAAAGTCTATGAATTCTCGGATTTCCTGGTGACGAAGCTCGGCATCACGGAACTGGGGGCGCGGTTTGAAGCCAAAGTGACATTCCATGACGGCTGTCATGGACTGCGGGAGCTCGGCACTTATGATCAGCCGCGAAAACTACTCGGCAAGGTACGCGGGCTAACCCTGGTTGAAATGCAGGAAAAGACCTGTTGCGGATTTGGGGGCACGTTCGCCGCGAAGTTCCCGATGATCTCGACGGCCATGGGCGAGGTGCGTTGCGCGGTAGCGAAAGCAACCGGCGCGGAATATATCGTCTCAAATGATTCGAGTTGCCTGATGCATCTGCAAGGCTTGCTCGACCGGCAGCGTTCGCCGCTCAAGACGATTCATCTGGCCGAGGTCCTCGCCCAATCGTGAGCACAGCCTCCAGCGAGTTCAAAATACAAGCCCGGCGGCTCACCGCGGACCTGCACCATCGGCAGGTCATCCAAACCGCACTGGGCAAATACGAGGTCGTGCGGGACAAGACCAAAGGCGCTTTTCAGGACTGGTCCGCAGCGCGCCAGGCAGCGGCTGAAATTAAGTGGGAAGCCATCAATCACCTGGACAAATACCTGCCGCAATTTGTCGAAAGGCTTGAGGCACGCGGCACTAAGGTGCATTGGGCGAGCACCGGCACGCAGGCGCGCGAGATCATCCTGGCCATTCTCGAACAGAAGAAAGCCAAGTGCATCGTTAAGTCCAAAGCCATGACCTCGGAAGAAATTCACCTCAACGAGGCCCTGGCGCGCGCCGGTTATGAAGTCGTTGAATCCGACCTGGGCGAATTCATCGTGCAACTGCGCCAGGAAGCGCCGTACCACATCGTGTTTCCGGCCATGCACCTGGCGCGCGGCGAGATCAGTGAAGTGTTCACCCGCGAATTGGGCAGCGCCCCCACGCAGAATCCGGAAGACCTGACCCTGATCGCCCGGAGGGTGTTGCGGCAGAAATATCTGGCCGCCGACGTTGGTTTCACCGGCGCCAATTTCGCCGTCGCGGAGACGGGCATGATTTCCATTACGGAAAATGAAGGCAATGCGCGGCTGACCGCAGCCTTGCCAAAGACAATGGTCACGTTGCTCGGCCTCGAGAAAATTCTGCCACGGTTGGAGGATCTGGCGCTGTTTCTGCCCATGCTGTCCACGATGGGAACGGGCCAGCCCCTGACCTGCTATAACTCGCTGTACAGCGGCCCCAGGCAGCTCGGAGAGCCGGATGGTCCGGAGGAATATCACGTCATTCTGCTCGATAACCGCCGGACGGAGCTGCTGGCAGATGCTGAGCAACGGGATGCGTTGCATTGCATTCGCTGCGGGGCGTGTCTGAATGTATGTCCGATCTTCCGGAATGTCGGCGGCCACACCTACGGCACCACCTATTCCGGGCCGATTGGTTCGGTGCTGACGCCGCATTTGCGCGGATTGCAGGAGTGGAAACATCTGTCCTACGCCAGTTCGCTGTGTGGCGCCTGCACAGAGACCTGCCCGGTTAAAATAAATTTGCACCACCATTTGTTGCACAACCGCCGGAATGCTGCCCGCCAGCGGCCGGCCCTCGGGGAGAAACTCGCCTTCCGGATTTTTGCCTTGGTGATGAATCATCCGCGTGTCTACGGGTTGGCCGCCAAAGCGGGGCGTTGGCTGCAGAAGTTGCATCCATTGGTGAAAGGTGGCCGGCTTGACCCGGCTCGCGCCTGGACGCAAACGCGGGAATTGCCGCCGGTGGCGTCGCAGACCTTTAAGGAATATTGGCGCGCGCGCCAGCCAGGGCAATAGCATGAACGAACGCGAGAGCATCCTGGCCCGGATCCGCGAAGCGCTGCGGGTCCAGGCTCCCAGGGCAGGCCATGCGGACGGCCAGACCGGCGAGTCACCCGGATTGCCCGATGCGGCGGCGATGCGCCGATGGTTACCGGCAGGAGGTGAAACCCTCGACGAGCAGTTGGCTCTTTTCGCAAAAAACGCTACGGATCTTAAAGCCGAATTCCACCTGCTGCAAACCCCGCAAGAGTTGGGGTCGCGGGTACGCGCCTTGAGGGATACGGAAGGCTGGAGCAAGGTGGCAACCCATCGTGGTGACCTGACCGATCTGGTTTGCCAGGAATTAAACCTGCCGGTTTGTCATACCGATACTTCGTACGATCCCGCCGAACTGGAAAGCTGCAGCGTCGGGATCACGCAATGCGACGCGCTGGTGGCTCAGACCGGCAGTGTGCTCCTCAGCAGCCGTAGTGCGGGCGGCCGGGCCTTGTCTGTATTACCCCCGCACCATCTGGTTTTGGCGCGACGGGAGCAATTGCTGCGAGATCTACCGGCAGCTCTTGAGCTTTTGAAACGGACGTATGCTCCAACCTATCCCAGCTTCATCTCGTTCATTACCGGTCCAAGCCGCACAGGCGACATCGAGCGCATCCTGGTTTTGGGCGCTCACGGTCCAAAGAAATTAACGATCGTTTGTGTTTAGGAGCTCAGAACGGTTCGAAAACTAGGATGAATCGCCTCAGCGGCCTTTGACAACTGTTTGGAACTATTGGAAACGCATGCAGCGCAAGATTGGACCCGGTTCTTCGAGAACTCGTAGGTCTCCAAACGCCGCAGTCAGCCCGGCAGAAGATCCCTTCTACCCGAAGTGGGATGCGACCGGGTGAGCGAAGGTCGCAACTCCTTCAGAGTCAATCGGCGGTTTCGCCTCGCCTCTTCAGGGCATATTCGCTTCCCCATGCGTGGTGGTTCGAGTAGAAGTGCGGCGTGCAATCCTCCAGCATCACGCGCTATCAGTGGCTGGTGCTGTTCGTGGCCTGGCTGGGATGGGTGTTCGATTCCATGGACTCGACCATCTACACGTTGGTACTTCAACCGGCTCTGCAGGACCTCCTGCGCCGCCAGGCCGGAGTCCCCGTTCCAGCCGAACTGGTTAGCTGGTACGGAGGCATTATTCTGTCGGTGTTCCTGATCGGGTGGGCGATGGGCGGGGTTACGTTCGGTGTGCTGGCCGATCATTTTGGCCGCACCCGGGTTCTCATCTGGACGATCCTGATTTACGCCATTTTCACCGGCTTGGCCGCCTTGTCGCGGACCTGGTGGGAGCTGGCTTTGCTGCGCTTTGTGACTGCCTTGGGGATCGGAGGCGAGTGGGCTGCCGGCGCGGCGCTAGTAGCCGAAGTGTGGCCTGAATCCAAGCGCGCCAAAGCAGCCGGATTATTGCAATCGGCATGGGCAGCCGGTTTCTTTCTGGCGGCGCTGATCAACCTGATGTTGCGCAATTCAGGATGGCGCCCGATTTTCGTCGTCGGTATTGGTCCGGCGCTGGTGGCGCTGGCTGTTCGGGTATGGGTTCGGGAGCCGGAGCTTTGGTTACGCGCGCGGTCCGTGGAGCAACCGTCAGCGGCTTCTTCCAAATCCAAACTCACTGCACTCTTTCAACCGGGCCTGCGTCGCTCGACCTTGGTTGGAGCCGGACTCGCGTTTGTGGCTGTGTTCGGCCTATGGGGTGCAACCAATTGGACGCCAACCCTGATACGATCGCTGCCGGATTTCGCGCATACCGCTCCAGCCAGGGTGAACGCCTCAGTCAGTTACGCCACCATGCTTTTAAATCTTGGAGCCCTGGCAGGGTATGTGTCATTCGGGCCTTTGGCTGATCGGTTCGGTCGGCGATCTGCCTTTGGCCTGATGTGTTGCGGCAGCTTCATCATGCTGCCCACCGCTTTTCTGACGCCTCGTTCCTATGCGACCGTCCTTGCACTACTGCCATTGTTAGGATTCTTCAACAACGGCATTTTCAGCGGCTTTGCTATTTACTTGCCAGAACTGTTCCCAACCGCCATTCGCGCGACTGGAGCTGGCTTCTGTTTCAATGTCGGCCGCGTGTTGGCCTCGGCCGGCCCGTTTCTCACGGGCTATTTGGTGGCGCAGCTAGGGAGCTTTGGCCGGGCCGCCAGCGCTATTGCCCTCGTCTACCTGTTGGGCTTGTTAATTTTGCTATTTGCCCCTGAAACTAAAGGCCGGCCACTGCCGGCATAGGGCTGCTTTGTTGCTGTCCCATTTGTGCCTGCCTACCCCTTTTCTCCCGGGGGTGGTGGGGCATTTTGCTTAGGTGTACATGCACGGAAGCAGGCGGATGTTAGCTCTGTATGAAAACCAAGGAGTTGTGGGTTGGCAGGCTGGCGGCGGGAATAGCGGCCGCTGGGTTGTGCGCCGGGACCATTTT
>DASRFK010000328.1:0-20356 GCA_035651635.1 Verrucomicrobiia bacterium
AATCCGGACGTGACTGCGACGGCGCTCGATGCCGTTGTCGGGCGCTACGATTATAACTCCGGCATCCTGACGGTCTCAAGGGAGGGCACCCGACTTTACGCTCAACTCGGCGACCAGCCGCGGTTTGAGATCTTTCCCAAATCTGACACCGAATTCTTTTGGAAAGTGGCCGACGCGCAAGTCACCTTTGTGAAGGACGAACACGGCAAGGTCACGAAAGCAATCCACCACCAAAACGGCGCCACCTTCAGCGCGCCACGGCTCGAAGATTTGGCTGAGAGCAAGATCGCGATTGCCGATGCCGAGGCAATTGTCGGCAAGTACGATTATGGCCAGGGCACAGCTATTTTAACTGTGACCCGAGATGGAACGCGCGTTTTTGCCCAGCTCACGGGACAGCCGAAATTTGAAATCTTTGCCAAGAACGCCAACGAATATTTTTGGAAGGTGGTGGATGCCCGGGTCGCCTTTGTCAGGGATAGTGCCGGGAAAGTTACCAAAGCCGTTCACCACCAGGGCGGCAGGACATTCGAGGCCCCTAAAATTCCCTAACGGGGCGAACGGGATTTCAAATTGTCTTTACGCATTTTGCTCCTGGGTTTCCCGGGCCCGGTACCCACAAAACGGAACCTTTCGCTGGCATTGTCATCGTCCCGAGCACAAACGTAGATGAGCCGTTCTCGCTTCCACCTCCCGAAAGGGCGGCGGCAATGCCGATGCTCAAACCCAAATTACATTTTATCCCGCTCAACTAGAAATAGGCGGTCGGGGTGTCATCGGCGTGGTCAGTCCGTAGATTCGGCAGCAGGAAAGCGTACCGTACTCCTCAGCCTGAGAAGGGTTCTTTCAACTGCTTGCCCTTTTGCAGAATTACAAGGATGGCGCCGTTGGTGCTCGGCTCGGTCTGCACGACAATCCAGCCGTCGGCCAGGAGCGAGGCCAACTCGGCGAGATCCAGCGAAGTCGTTCCACCGAAGGTAGGATTTACGGAAATGGCTTTTTGCATGGTGGCACTTGTAAGGACCATCGAGCCGTCGTCGAGACTAAAATGACGCGTGCGGCTTGATGCATCCGAAATGACAGCGGCTATGGACTTGTCCTTACCCGCGCAGCGTACAAAAAAGCTCGTGCGCCAAAAAACCAACTAAGAACCGGGGTTGTCTAAAAGTCACACTTTATCGGGCACCACAAAAGGCGCTCGGTATTCACGACGCAGAAGTTGATTTGCCAGGCGATTGTCGATGAATCGTTCAGTTTTGGGATCCATCGTAAGCACGGCGCCTAGAGTCGCTGGAGTCTTATGCAGATCCACGTTATTGGCCCCCAGGTGTTGCTCCATTCGGCCGAGCGATTCAGCAAGATCGGCATTGGCTTTGACCGCGTCGCGGATTTCCTCGGGGGAATGTTGTGAGCCCAGTTTGTAAGAGATGTTAGCCGTGTGACACAGCGCGCTGGAAAGGTGGCCTTCGAGAATGTCAGCTTTCAGTTCGGAGGCTTTTCGACTGCGAACGGCGCTGATGAAATTGGCAAAGTGGCTCGAACTGCCCTGAAACTTCTTGATGGGCTTGTCCTCTTTGTCGAGCATGATCGCCACAGAATAGCTCGGGATAACCATTCTCCCACCCTCACAGTCAGTGACGACGCCGATGTCGGCTCCGTGGTATTTGTCCATTTCTTTTGAGCCTTCGGCTGAGGGCAGTCCGCGCACTTCAAAAATCAAAGGCGCCTTCTGGTAGTCATGAAAGGCGATGAGGGTATTGGGAGTGGTGCCATCATCGATGTACCCGAGCCGGCCGCCGACGCTCCAAACCCGCGGTGAGAGCTCGTTTTCCCCCAGAACCCATCGGCCCAAATCCATTTGGTGAATGCCCTGGTTTCCAAGGTCGCCATTGCCGGTCGGCCAGACCCAGTGCCAATCGTAGTGCAATTTGGCGCGCATCAACGGTTCCTTGGGCGCCGGGCCGCACCAGAGATCGTAATCAATATTGGGTGGGATGGGTTGCGGTCCGCTGACTTTGCCGATGCTCGGGCGGCGCTTATAGCACAGGCCGCGGACACGGATAATTTTGCCCAGGTTCCCCTGGCGGAGCCACTCGATGCCCTCGGCGATGCCCTGGCTGGAACGGCATTGCGTCCCGGCTTGGACGATACGGTTGTGCTTTCGGGCGGCATTGACAACCTGCCGGCCTTCCCACACCTCGTGTGAAACCGGTTTCTCCACGTAAACGTCCTTGCCGGCTTGGAGGGCCCAGATCGCGCCGAGCGAATGCCAGTGGTTTGGCGTAGCGAAAGTCACGACGTCGACATCCTTGTTGTCTAGCAGCCGGCGCACGTCGGTGTAGCCTTCAACTTTGTCGCCGCGGTTTTCACATTGCTTGAGTTCCCGGTTCAGAACGTTGCGATCCGCGTCACACAACGCGACCAGGCGCGTGCCGGGAACTTCTCGCATTTCTTTAAGGTGGTCCTTTCCGCGGCCATTGAATCCCACCACGGCATAGCGGATCTCGCTATTAGCTCCCGGCAGGCCGCCGCGCAGCAGTCCAGGCCACACTGCCGCTGAGGCCGTGGCCAGGAGTGATGATTTGAGGAAAGACCGGCGACTAAACGTGTTCATGACTCAGTATTGGGTATACGGTTATTTGGTTGCGGCGTATTCCTGGTAGCGCTCCGCCACGCGCGCCTGCTTTTCATCCCCTTCATGCAGGTAGAAACGGTAACGAAACCTCAGGTCACTGCCAGCAGGAATGGTCAGATCACCAGCCGTCTTGTCCGAAAGTTTTTCAAAATCATGCCGGCCAAAAGGGTTGGCCGCAAACAACCCATAGTCGCGCACATGCCACCAGGTCGGGTGCCGCGGGTTTTGTGGATGATCGAAAATGGCCACCCCGACGATTTTGCCATTCACGGGACCGTAATAATCGCACCAATCGGCTCGTTTACCCCAGGTTTGATCATCGCGAACGCCTTCGCTGTTGACGATATGCCCGCGGCCGACAGGGCCCTTGAGGCGCATGGTTTCGGCGAGCCGCATGGCCATCGTGCCCTCCTTGGTATCGCCGAAGGTGAGCGGGCCGTTGCTCGCGTGCAAAGTGATTTCAAAATCAAAGACCCGCTCGCTCGGGGCGGCCGGTTCATAAATCCGCAACAGCCGATCATCGGTGAGCACTACTTTGCCCTCGTGCGTCACCCAGTTGTTTCGTGATTTAATCTCGCCCATTTTGCGACCCGATTTGATTTCCGTGAAGGCGACGTGAACGGTTTTGCCGTAGTCCTTTTCTTCCGACCAGAAATCGTGGCCATTGATTGAGCCATGTGCGAACCACAGGGATCGATGGTGCGGATGGTCGTGCTCCTCGTTAGGCGTGGTCTTCATCGGCCAATTGCGGGTCATCGGGCTGCCTTCCGGTCCAATCACCGGATAACAATAGGGGCGGGGAACATCCTTGAAAAAGTATTCTGTGAAGAGCTGCCCATCGATCTCGATCCTCAAGCGATCTTCCAACTGCGAGATGCTCACCCCGTGGCGAGGGGTCGCTTTGCCTTCTTTGGAACCCGTCGCGCAGCCGGAGAGGAGGCACAAACCGAAGCCGGTCACGAACAGAGGTCGCAGCATGGTAAGCAAAATGTGGCGCACCGTTGCGCGGCGCGTCAAATGAAAACTCCCCTTCAGCCGGCCTGCCGCGCGCGCACCATTCTGCCCGCAACCACGACCACACAACCCAGGCTCAATGCCGCGACAACCACCAACGCCGCACGCGAGCGGGCCAGGTGATGAATAATTTCAATGGGCAGGATCAGCGCCGCGCCCAGCAGGGCCTCCCAGAGGTGCCACTTTTTCTTCACCACCTCGTTGCCGGTCCTTTGATCCTCGAGCCATTGGCGTGTTGCCAATATAAGCCACGCAATTCCCGCGAACGAGAAGCCGTACCAGAGCAGATGGCACACTCTGATGGCATGGTTGTAGATCATGAAAACAGGTGTTTGCAGCAGTGCTGAATGCCGGACCAACCAACCCTGCGAATGCGTGAATGAATCCAGCAGCAAGTGGCTCCAGACGCCGATCGCTAGAGATAACAACAAGGGAAAGGTTGGCGGCATTTTAATAACGAGCAGTGGGCGAAGCATTTCGCGAGAAGGTCTGGCCAGCAAGGGCAATACCCGTGGACCCGCCCACCAATACACTGCCAATAGAACCAGGCCGCTGATTACGCCGAAGAAAGTTCCCGGCACGAGTTTATGCGAGTAGACATCCACGCCGAGGCCGCCAAAGAGGTAACCGGTGTCTGGGCTAATACTCCCGGCAACGAGAGCCGGGAAACTGAGAAACCTGGGGCAAAACCGCCTTAAGGGCAGGATCGCGGCCGGATGAGCGAGAGGAAAAGGCATGAAACAAAGGCGCGCCGGTTCAGTTGGGTTTACCCGAACCCTTGGCGGCCTCTCCCGCCAGCGGCAATTTCAGATCGCGCGAGGACGAGCCCACCATCGGTGCGCCGGAGTCGAACCGTTGGTAGAACCAATTGGCGGCGGGGATAAGCAAAGCGGCGGTGGCAATTCCCGCGAGAACATCGCAGGCGTAATGATACCGGCAGTAAATGGTAGACAGGCAAAGGAGCACCGCCACGACCAGGTGTAACCAGCGGATCCGGCGCAGGTAACGGAAGGAAAAGAACACCGTGCACAAGGCCACCGCCACGTGACTACTGGGAATAGCCGCGCCAGGAGCTTCGAATACTTCGTAAATCCACTTCATGATTCGATAAAAAAAACCGGAAGTTACCGTCGCGGGATAACCCGCAGGCGCAAGTTGCTGCAATTCCGGAGGCAGAGTATACCCGTAAATCTTACGAAAGAAAATCGGCGGGCCAATTACCGGCACAAAAATATAAATCAAATAACAGAGGTAAAAAACGAAGGAGACGACCGAAACATAATGAACAAAAGCAGCCCGGTTTCGAAGGTAAAGAGCGATTCCAACTCCGCCGATCATCAGGTAGTACGAAAAATAAGAGGCGTAAAAGATTTCACTGACCACCAGGTACGGGAATCGTTCCATGAAAACCAGGCTGGGTTGAAAGCCGAACAAGGCCTGGTCCCACCGGATAATGGTTGGATCAAGGTATCCTTTGATGAACATTTGATTGAGCCATCCCGTCTCAGCGAATAGCCCCGCGTAGAGCAACACGGGATAAAAATGTCGAACGAAGGT
Organism: Verrucomicrobiia bacterium; assembly: GCA_035651635.1. Lineage (GTDB taxonomy): Bacteria > Verrucomicrobiota > Verrucomicrobiia > Limisphaerales > UBA8199 > JANXQE01. The sequence goes on from DASRFK010000328.1 coordinate 5,207, forward strand.
TATTCCGCGGCATTGCGTTCTGCGAAGACTGCCCCAAATCAGCGCCTGGATGAGCATCCCCGAGCCGGCGTGGGCACAGACCAGCCAACCCCAATGAGGCACGGCCGAGCCGTGAAACAGAACGATCAGCAACCCGACCAATGCGAGGTAACCTTGCGTGGCATAGTCAACGAACGTATAGCCTTTCACAGCCAGTGCTCGCGACGATACCATTCCAGCGTCTGGCCGATTCCCTGCCGAAGCGTGGTCTGGCACGTAAAACCGGTGTCGGCCTGAAATTTGGCCGGGCTGCACACCCAGCCCGGGGCGCGCAGTTCGGCGTACTTCTGAAGATTCAACAGACTGGCCCGGCCGGTTAGCTGCGAAAAGCACTGTTGCAGCAGACAAATTACCCAAAGCACAAGCCCCGGCATCGGCAGCGGGATCGTCCAGTCTTCCATTTGCCGCGCAATTTCTTCCGCCATGCCCCGCCCACTCACGACTTCCGGTGAAGCGACGAAGTAAATCTGCCCTGCTGTCGCCCGACTCGTCAGGCAATTGACCACTCCTTCGGCCAAATCGCGCGCATACACCATGCTTAAGGCCTGACCTTTCTTTGGTCGTGGCAGCAAATGCCGTTTAATGGCGGCAAACATCGAAAAAAAACCCAGGTCACGCGGACCATAGACGGCCGGTGGACGTATAATCGTGAAGGGCGCGCGGCAGTGTTCCCGGACTTCGAGCTCGGCTTGCAGTTTGCTCTTGCCGTAGTCCGACACCGGACGGGTGGGAGTTTTCTCGTTCGCAGGGTCTTGGGCGGTGGCGGGCCCGCAGACCGCCAAGCTTGAAATATGGATAAGCCTTTCAATTCCAGAACCTTGCGAATTGATCGCATCGATCACATGACGGGTTCCCAAGTGATTGGTCTGGTAAAACTCAGAGCGGCTGACGGCCCGGGTGCGGCCGGCGCAGTGGATGATATGGGTTATGCCCTGAAGGGCTTTGAAAAGGCTTTCCGGTTCCTCGATTGAGCCATGGCGCACCTCACCCTGGTTCAGCTGCTGACTCAGGAAGCGGCTTGAGCTTGTTGTTCGAAGCAAAACGGCTGTGGAAATCTGATGTTCGAGCAGGCTGTCGAGAATATGGCTGCCCACAAACCCGCTGGCGCCTGTCAGCAGCACCTTCAATCAGATCAGATTCAGTTCCTTGCCGAGCTTGCCGAGCGCTTCGAGGGCAAAATCAATCTGCTTATCGGTGTGCGTGGCCATCAGACTGATCCGGATTAATTCATCACCTGGCGCCACCGCCGGGTAAACGACTGGATTGACGAACACGCCACTTTCCTGAAGCCGTTTACAGAATAGGAACGCCAAGGTCATGTCATGGCAATAGACCGGCAGGATTGGCGTTTCGGATGCCCCCAAGTGGAATCCTAAACTGACCAGGCCTTGCTTCATTCGCTGCGTGTTTCTCCACAGCTGCGCAATTCGTTCCGGCTCGTTCTGCATGATCTCGAGCGCCGCCAGCACGGCCGCCACATTGGCCGGGCTCATGCTCGCACTGAAGATCAGCGATCGCGAATGGTGCTTAAGGTAATCGATCGTCTCCGCATCCGACCCGATGAATCCTCCAAGGCTGGCCAGGGATTTGCTGAACGTGCCCATGATCAGGTGCACGTCTTCAGTGAGGCCAAAATGACTGGCCGTGCCCGCCCCATGTTTGCCCAGAACTCCAATGGCATGAGCGTCATCGACCATGACTGCGGCACCGTATTCTTTGGCCAGACGACACAACTGCGGAAGCTGAATGATATCGCCTTCCATGCTGAACACGCCGTCCACCACGACCAACTTGCCGGCCTCACGATCGAGCTGTTGCAGCCGCGATTGCAGCGCGCCCATGTCTTTATGGGGGAATCGGAAGAACTTGCCCGGCGCCAGCAGGCAGCCTTCAACGATACTGGCGTGATTGCTTTTGTCGCCAATGACGTACTCGCCCTTGCCCACCAAAGCGCTAATTACCCCCAAATTGACCTGAAAGCCTGTGCTATACAACAAAACCGCCTCTTTATTCACCAACCTCGCCAGCGCCGCCTCCAGCTCCAGATGAATGTCCAGCGTTCCGTTCAGGAACCTGGACCCGGCACAGCCGGTCCCGTATTTGGCCACGGCCGCTGTGGCGGCTTCCTTGATCTTAGGGTGGTTGGTCAGCCCCAGGTAGCTGTTGGACCCCAGCATCAGAACCCGCTTGCCCTCGATGAGCACTTCCGTGTCCTGGGCCGAGGAAATCGTCCGGAAATACGGATAAAGACCCGTCGCCCGGATTTGGATGGCACTCTGAAATTCCCGGACTTTGTTCAACAACGAGGGGCCAGGAGGATGTGCAATGGGTTTGGAACGGACGGTTCGATGATTGATTTCCTGAGCCCCTTTCGGTCGCGGCAAGGCGTACCGATCCAGTGGTTGTGCCGGACGGCCTTCCATGGCCGGCGTCTTTTCCTGGTAAATCATATGGAGCGAATCGCCAACAGACCTTTCTCTGGCCTCCCTTTTACCCTTTCTAGCGGGGGTGGCAAGAAGGAAATTGGGCTACGAGGGGGATTTGCGAATGCCTCGTATTCTATAAGTACCACCACCCCAGCATGCTACGCCCGACCCTTTCGACGCGCTGGCTATTCCTGAGCGATTAACCCTGACTGCAAGGCAAAGCGGACCAAGCCTGGTACATCATAGATTTTCAGGTGTTCCATCAGTTTTGCGCGATGGTACTCGACGGTTTTGGGACTGAGCTTCAGGACGAGGGCGATGGCCTTGGTGGTCTGGCCTTCGGCAATCAACTGAAGGATCTCGCGCTGGCGCTCGCTGAGAGTTTCGAGCGGAGTCTTTTGGTGAATGATCTGATGGAGCGGAAGTTTCTTGACCAAGCGCGACGACATTTCCCTTGCCAGATAGATCTCGCCCCCCAAAACCTGCTGGAGGGCGGCAGCCAATTCCGTGGTGGCGGCCTTCTTGAGTAAATATCCTGACGCCCCCACCTTGAGCGCTTGCCAGAAGTATTCATCGCTTTGGTGCATCGATAGGATAATCACGCGGGTGTGGGGGAACTCTTTAGTAATCCTTGCGGTTGCCTCCAACCCATTGAGCCCGCGCATAGAGATATCCATGAATACGACCGTAGGCTTAAGAGTCCGGACCAGTTCCATTGCCTCGCGCCCGTCACTGGCTTCCCCCACCACGACGGTACCGTTGATCTTTTCCAATTCGGTGCGTATCCCGGCGCGAACAATCGGGTGATCGTCGGCCAAGACAACTCGAATTGGGCTATTGGAATCAGTCATTGTGGGACTCTGAGAGTCTGGCGGCCTGCCACTTGAGCGGGAACCAGGCGTGCACCTCCGTGCCTTTGCCCGGGCCAGTATTGAACTCCAGACCTCCGCCCGCCAGCGCCGTGCGTTCTTCCATGCTTAACAGACCGAGGCTGGCGCCTTGGACCGCGCGGGTACGCAGAGCGGCCGCGTCGAACCCGATACCGTCGTCGCGCACTCGCAAGTGCAAATGGCCATTGCGCTGGCTCAGGTCCACTGTTACCGCGCGGGCTTTGGAGTGCCGCACGACATTGGTCAGAGCCTCCTGGGCGACGCGAAAACATTCGGTCTCGATGACGGGGTCGAGCCGGTTCTCGAGGCGGGCGGCTTTGAACTCGGCACGCAGACCGGTGAGCCCGGCCTGTCGATGCGTGTACCAGTGAAGGGCCGGTTCCAGGCCGAGGTCATCGAGCATGGATGGGCGAAGATTCAACGAGAGATCGTGCACTTGCTCGAGCACCCTTCCGACAGCCTGGATGCTTTGCTCGAGGCGTTTCTGCCTGGCGGCCGTGGCAGGACAGCGCAGGGCCGCCTGCAAATTCATTTCCGCTACCGTCAGGCTCTGGCCAATCTCATCGTGCAATTCCCGGGCGATATGGCGCCGTTCGGTTTCCTGAACTTCGACCAACCGGTACGAGAGGACCTGCAATTTGTGAGCCGCCCGTTCGCGTTCCCGCTCGCGTTGTTCCAGCGCCTGGGCCATTTGATCGAACGCCAGGGTCAGTTGCCCCAATTCATCGTGGGTGTGCGGTACTCCGGTGCGGACCGACAATTCGCCGCGCGCCAGCCGCGCACTGGAACGCGCCAATGCTTTGACCGGCCGCAGAATCAGGAATTTGCCACCGCCCCATCCCAGGGCAAACGCCAGGCCCGCCGCCAGGGCCAGCCATTCCAAATTGGTTCGCAGCACTTGATCGGCTTCCGCAAAGAGGACCTGCCGCGGAATGCTCAACACCGAAACGACCCGACCTTTGGCTAAATCGCTCGGGCGGGACGCGAACGCGTAAAAATCGCGCACACCGTGCGGGTCGACATGCTCCAGGACACCTTCGGACCGGGCAAAAACTGTGCCTAAAAGTTCCGCGTCGGAAAAGACTTTGCCAATACAGCTCTGGTCTCCCGGATAGCGAGCCAGCACCACGCCGCTTCGGTCCAGTTCAGTCCAGGTTGCGCCCCGAGGAAGTTGCGCGGGAACCTCAGTGCCGAAGCGATCGAAGTACTGAAGATCCAGTTCGGCAAACACCACCGCCAGCAGTTTCCCGGCGTGGTCCAGGACGGGAAACCCAAAACTAATGGTCGGACGCCCGATGGCCGAGGGAAAAGAGCCGATGGTGAACGCGCGGGTAGCGATGGCCTCCTGGACAAAAGCTCGATCGGCGAGTATTTCGCTCAAGGACGGGCGAGCACAAACCAGCACCTGGCCATTGGTGGTGAGCACTCCCAGGTTGGCGAACCGCGGATAGCTGGCGAATAAATCATCCAGCCCTTTTTTGCATCGGCGCGGATCCAGCGAGCGGACATAAGCCGATTCGGAAATGGCCAGAAGCAATTGCCGTGTGCTGCCGATGAGCTCATCTTCGTCGCGGCTGGCAAGCAGCTGCAGGTTTTGAGCTTGCGCGCGCCAATCGGCAACCGCCCGGCGGCGGTCCTCGCCGGCCGCGTGCAGCATCAACAGCAGCAAGGGAGCGCACACCAGCAGCACCAAGGCCAATAACCGAAAACGCAGACCGGCAAACATCCGGCCCATTGCCGCGGTCAGGCTTTTCATCTCCCCAGACTACCACAACCAGAGCCCAAAAAAAGATCGTTTTCTGAAGCTTGCCTGGTGCGAAACCCCCAACTAACCCGCCTCTCAGCCGTAGCGGTTGAAAAAAGAAGTGTCCCGCGGCGCGGCCACGCCGGTCACTTTACTCAGCATGTCGACCAGTTCGGTCACTCGCGGCGGTTTGCTCAGTACGGCGTCCACCCTGGGAATGTTCTCGCCTTTGTCTTCAAGCATGGTTCCCCATCCGGTCAGCATGATGACGGGCGTGCCGGGAGATTCGGCCTTAATTTTTTCGGCTACTTGCCGTCCATCTACTACTGGCATGCCCAGATCGGTAATTACCACGTCGAAGGGCTCACCCGCTTTTCTGGCGCTCTGGAAGGCCTCTAACCCACTTTGACCGCCGTCGGCCGTTTCCACGGAGTGATGATAGAATTCGAGGATTTCCTTGAGCAGTTCGCGCAACAACGGCTCGTCGTCGATACAAAGCACCCGCAGCGGCGCGCTGGTCAGATTTGGAGCGGCGGTCAATTCCTGCCCGGTGCCGGCTGGTTCGCGCACGGGCAAAATCAAGCGAATCGTCGTGCCCTTGTCCACCTCGCTTTGAATCTCGATATGGCCTTCGTGCCGCTCCATCGCGCCGTAGACCATCGCCAGGCCCAAACCGGAGCCGCCCCGCTGGCGTTTGGTGGAAAAAAATGGTTCCAAACAGCGCTGCCGGGTGGCTTCGTCCATGCCCACGCCGGTATCGGTAAACTCCAGAATGATGTGGGTGCGTTTGGGGTTCTCTTGCCCGGGTTGGGCGCTCACGCTAACCGACCGGGCGGAAATCAAAATCTGTCCGCCTTGCGGCATGGCATCGACGGCATTGAGGACGATGTTAGTCATGGCTTCCCGCAATTCGGACTCATTGCAATAGAGTTGCGGAAGCGGATCGTCGAATCGGGTTTTGAGCTGAATCGGGATGCCCTGGCCCTGCGGAATATCGCGCCAGCACGGACTGGTTAACTCAATAACCTGCTGCACCAACTGCTCGACCGCGACCAATCGGAGTTGGTCCCGGTGTTCGCGGCGCCGGTAGAATTCGCTCATCCGGCTGACGATTTGCGCAATGTCCTCGGCTGCGGTCCGAATGTGGCCCAGATTCTTGCGTCCGTTTTCGGACAAAACGGGTTCCTTTTTCAGCAGCATTTCCGAGAAAGCCAGAATCGGGGAAAGCGCGTTATTAATATCATGGGCGACGCCGCTCGCCATTTGGCCCAAGGCGCGCAGCCGTTCCTGCTGCATGACCGATTGCTGCGTTTGCCGCAGCTCATCGTAAGCGCTTTGCAATTCCTCGCGCGAGCGCGCCTTGTCAAAGAGGCTCCGGCACTTCTCCTCCGCCGACAGCACCTTCAACTGCAGTTCCCTCTTCTCGGTATTGATGGTCTGCACCTCGCGCTCGACTTTTTCATGGATATGTTGCGCCTCTTCGAGCACCAGCACGATCATGCTCACGGCAATAAAGAGCTGCAGCACCGCGGACATCAAAAATCCGGCGTTATAGAGCGTGTGGAATTTCTGCGAGAGCGGATAGGTCATCAGATACAGTCCCCACAGGAAAAATCCCAAAAACAACATGCCCACCGCCACGAACTGGCGGCTTTTCCGCAGCCGATAGAAGCTCAGTCCGGCGAACATGCTCGAGAGGCCGATCAAGACGAAAATGGGGATCTGAATGTAAAACGGGTCGTTGGTCAGGAGCCGGCCGGCATAGCTCCAGGTTAACAGGAATAACATGAACAAGCCGAACAGGCTTTGAGGTGTCTTTAAGCCCAGGAACGAGAGACTGCCCCACAACAGGAAGACCGCCGAAATCGAGACGCACCACTGTCTCAGAATGACGACAAACGAATCCGGCGGCGCTACCGGGACAGTCAGGCCAATCGTCAGCCACAACGCGTAGAAAAGCCAGGCCGCCGTCCAAATCGTGAAATAAAACCTTTTGGTGTAGCGGTTCAGGTAATAAAACAATCCGACCAGAACCCACACGCTCAAGAGCGACACGATGAGCGCCGCGCGCAAGTACTCGCGCGTGAAAATCAGGTCAAAGCCTTTAATCGTGTTCACCACAGATGTCCTGTCCGAGTCTGCCAGTACGCCACCGCTCGACACGGTGTTATCGACAGATTCCCACAGAAGCTTGAGCAGAAAGGAGACCAACGAAAGATCTGAGACTCGTCCCCGCAGACCCTGCTCACGATTCCTGCGGGGACAAATTGAAAGCAGATTCGCCGGCCCTGACCGGTTGCACCGCGTCCTAATGCGCCTGCACGCGGTAAAAGACCTGCGGCAGTTTCGGATTCACAGTAATGGCCTGGCTCAAGTTGGTCTGGGTATATGTGGTCAACGCAGACCAAACCGCGGTCGGCCCCAGATTGGTGGAATACTGAACCTGGCACGTCGCGCCCACTTGGCACATCACGGTAAGTGTCCGATTGGTCCCGCTGGAGGTGGAAGCCTGCAGGATCGGTTGGTTATTCACGACGGTGACGGTGAACGAAGCCATCGCAGTGTTGTTGACCGGGCCGCCGTCGTCCACGAGCACAGTAATAATCGTCGTGCCCGATGCTCCCGTCGATGGGGTGAAGGTCAACGTGCCAGTCAGGTTAGGGCTGGTATACGTCACAACCGGGTTTGGGATAAGCTTTGGATTGCTGGAAAATGCGGTCACACTCAAACCCTGGTTTTCATTCGTTGAACCCGAGGTAATCCCGCTCAGTTGCACCGTTTGCCGACCCGCGTTCTGCGCAATCACCAGGTTTGCCAGAGGATTCAGAGTCGGAGTAGCATTGGGGACAGGCACGGCGTAGGAAGCCTCCGCCGAGTAATCGCTCTCCAATCCGGCCGCGGTGTGCGTCGTCGCGGCAAAATAATAAGTCACGCCAGTGACCAGGTTCGAGACGACTGCGTTGGTCGAGTTGCCAACGGCAATAATATTGGTGTAGGTGCGGCTCGCCGTGCCGTAGTACACGTTATAGCCCGTCACCGACGTGTCGGGGCTCGGATCCCACGCCAGCGCCACTGCCGGACTGAGTGCCAGCAGCGGGGACGAAAGCGTCACCATGCACAGGAGAATGAAGATTTTAACCACTGACCCTACCCTTTGTGTCAAAGAAGTTCGCAACATCTGTTTTCAGAAGCGGTCATACGCATAAGCTTTGCCAATGAGATTCCGCATTTCTAATGTGCGAAGCTACGCCCAATGGCCCGACCCTGGTGTGTCCATTAACCCGCAAACCCCGCCTCAAAAATGGACAGCAGCTTAGTTCGGGGTGCACCAGCATTCACCCTCGTTAATATTTCAAACCGTTAATAATTAGCGTCTTACGCTAGATCTCCTGCTCGCTGTTTCGCTTTTTTGCATCTGCCCCAAACACAGGCACACTCTTTGCTCTGATCCCGTCTATGGCGATCGTACTTATTTCCTGGGTGTCCATCTCGTCATTGTTCTGTCTTGCCTTGGTACGTGCAGCGGCGAGACGTTGCTTGCCCAGTTCCGAGACGACTCAACCAACTCTGGACGCGCGAGGCGTGCGCAACGACTCCATCATGGTGGACCAGCTTCAGTGTTCGCGGACTGCTTCGGCGAGTGCTGTTTCCTGATCTTCCGAAGAAACTTTTCCGGTCTCCGGCCCGTCTTGGCGCCCGTCTGGCTAAGCTTCCGTTCAGTCACGATCCGCGCTCGATCTTCAGCCTTTCTACTTCATTCCCGGCTTCAGATTATCTGCTGCAGAAGAGCTCTCCGTAATTCCACTGAGCAGTTTTCCGTATTCGTCGGAGTTGCGCCTTTTTTTGCCACGCGCATGATGGTGCCGTGCTATCACCAGATTCGAATTGGCGAGAATTGTTGAGTCGGGGCGCTGTGTTGCCGAAGGCAAATCACAGGGCAACTCTCGCCTCTGGAGATTGAGCGTATTTCTGTATCGGGCGGGTCATCGGATAAATGATGCTGCTCCGACGGTAGAGGAACTGGGAAGCTGCTTGGGTGGAGAGTTTACTATGAATATGCGACAGGTGGAGCTTGAGCGTGAGGACATCCGTCCGGAGGCGCAGATGCCTTTGTGGAAACGGGCACTGGATGTGACGCTCATCCTGGCTTTAGCACCGGGCTTGCTCCTCATTGGCGCGCTGGTCGCCATCCTCGTCAAAGTGGGCTCCCGCGGACCGGTCTTTTTTCGACAGCACCGTGTGGGGTTCAAAGGGCGAGAGTTTGTTTGTTTTAAATTTCGAACGATGCGGGTTGATGCCGAGACCGAGTCGCACCAACGCCACACGCAGCAGTTAATTCGGTCCCAGGTCCCCATGGTCAAACTGGACGCCCGGCGAGATCCGAGGCTGATCCCTTTGGGAAGCATCCTGCGTGTCAGCGGTCTGGATGAACTGCCGCAGCTATTTAATGTCCTTCGCGGCGACATGAGCCTGGTCGGGCCGCGACCGTGCATTCCTTATGAATGTGAGGCATACGAATCCTGGCATTGGCGGCGGTTCGACGCCGTCCCGGGTTTGACCGGGCTTTGGCAGGTCAGCGGGAAGAACCGCACGACCTTCGATCAGATGGTCCGGTTGGATATTGAATATTCGCAGCGGATGAACCTGTGGCTCGATTTATCGATTTTATTCAGAACCATTCCGGCCTTATGGGGGCAGTACTGCGATCAGCGTGCCGTCCGGAGCCAGACGCCTTTGCGCCAGCCCTCACATTCACCTAAATCCGTCGGGTCTTATACCTAAGCTTTATCCTATGAATACAATTCAGCGTACCATCAAAGTCGGCGTTGTCGGTTGCGGTTATTGGGGTCCGAATTTAGTGCGAAATTTCCGCCAATCGCCCGACTGCAATCTCAAAGTTTTGTGCGATGCCAGCGACACGCGCCTGGGCCACATGCGCCGGCTCTATCCGGAGCTCGCCACGACCAATAAATTCGAGGATTTACTCAACGACAGCGAGTTGGACGCGGTTGTGATCGCCACGCCGGTGCGCTTCCACTATACCATGGCCAAAGCGGCTCTGAGCGTTGGCAAACATGTTTTCATCGAAAAACCAATGGCGCGGACCGAGGCGGAATCGGCCGAGTTGGTGGAACTGGCCGAGCGGCAAGGACTGGTGCTGATGGTCGGCCACACCTTTTTGTTCTCGCCGGCGGTGCGACGAATGAAAGAGATCATTAACGCGGGAGACATCGGGGAAGTGCAGTACATCGCTGCGCGGCGCTTGAACCTGGGATTGTTTCAGAAAGACATCAATGTGGCGTGGGACCTGGCGCCGCACGATATTTCGATTTTGCTGCATTTGCTGGATGAATTGCCTTTGAGTGTTTCCTGCCAGGGCAGCAGCCATGTGACGCGGGGGATCGAGGATGTCACGATGATGAATCTGAACTTCCGCAAAAATCGTTGCGCTTTTATTCACAACAGCTGGTTGGACCCCAAGAAAGTGCGCCAGATGACGGTGGTGGGCTCGCAGCGGATGATTGTCTATGACGATACCGAACCGTTGGAGAAACTGAAGATTTACGATGCGCGGGTAGAAGTGCCGCCGCATTACGACACCTTTGCCGAGTTTACTTATTCGTATCACTACGGGGATGCCTACGTGCCGTATATCAAACAGGACGAGCCGCTGAAACTGGAATGCCAGCACTTCCTTCAGTGCATTGCCGATGGCGCAACCCCCATCACCAACGGGCGGTTGGGATTGGAAGTGGTCAAGATTTTGGAGGCTTCGAGCGAATCCCTGCGCCAGCACGGCGCGGCGGTAAATCTCGGCGCCAGCGTTCCGTGGAACAATGGCCATCCGCACGTCCGTGCCAATGGCAATGGAAATGGCCATGGCCGGCCCGGGTCGCTTGTCCCGGTGGCCAACCAGAATCTGGTCGCCGCCTGAACTCATGGGCGAGCCGCAGTACCGGTGCATCGCGCCGGATGTCAAACTGGGACAACGCGTAAAGATTTACGCGTTCACCAATCTCTATGGCTGTGAGATCGGCGACGATACGAAGATCGGGACGTTCGTCGAAATCCAGAAGGGCGCGCGCGTGGGGAGCCGGTGCAAAATCTCGAGCCACTCGTTTTTGTGCGAGGGTGTCACGCTGGAGGATGAGGTGTTTATCGGCCACGGTGTGACCTTCATCAACGATCGCTTTCCACGCGCGACAACCGAGGGGGGCGGGCTCCAGACGGAAGCCGATTGGGCGTGCGTTCCGACCACCGTCAAGAAGCGCGCCTCGATTGGGTCAGGAGCTACGATCCTTTGCGGGATCACGGTCGGCGAAGGCGCAATCATCGGAGCTGGAAGCGTCGTGACCAAGGATGTCCCGGCGGGCGTAACGGTAGCTGGAAACCCCGCGCGCCCGATGCGCTCACGGAAAACCTCTTAACTCGCCGGAGCCTTTTTCCACTTCCGGATCTCCGCAAAGTAAATCACCCGGAGGTCCACGGTCCCTCACGGGGAATCGTAGATTTTGCCCATTTTTCCCGCAAAAAATGTCCGAAATTTAGCAAGGCTCGTGTAGTTCCTAAGTGACATGGCCATTAGGTTAGGTTCGAAATTGTGGATCAACCAAATGTCACCGTATCCGGGCCGACTGAAACTGCCGAAGTAAAGAGACGCGGGCCGGCGCGCGCTCAGTCGATAACGCAGACTGTGTTCGGGTCGCCGCGTGATTTCCTGAATAATCGTTTTGTTTACACGGTCGTTTCGGCGCGTGCCCGGGGCCTGTCGGTCGGCGTGAACATGAATCCCGAAAAGAACTGCAATTTCGATTGCGTTTACTGCGAGGTGCATCGGAATGGTGAGGCGCGCGAGGTATTGGACGTGGAGCGCATGGCTGAGGAACTCAGAGCCACCCTGGCGCTGGTTCGAGCGGAACGATTGCGTGAACGGCCCTGGTACCGCAGTTTGCCTGACGAACTGTTACAACTGCGTCACGTGGCGCTGAGCGGTGACGGCGAGCCGACCCTTTCGCCGCGCTTTGCCGAAGCGCTGCAGGCGGTCGTTCATGTGCGGGCTTTGGGCGGATATCCTTTCAAACTGGTGCTCATTACCAATGGCACCGGGCTTGATCTTCCGCACGTGCTGAATGGGCTCAAACATTTTACCCGGACGGACGAGATTTGGATCAAGCTGGACGGCGGCACGCACGCTTATTTGAATCGCGTGAATCGCTCTGACATCCCACTCGAGAAGATCCTGTCCAACATCCTGCTGATTGGCCGGCAACGGTCCGTGGTAATTCAGAGCCTGTTTCCATCTTTCCATAATGAAGAACCGCCCCTGGAAGAGATTGAACAATACGCGCAGCGTTTGTTGGAGCTGAAAAATGGCGGCGCCAATATCTCCCTGGTGCAGGTCTATTCGGCGACACGCCCTTCAGCGGCATCGCAGTGCGGTCACCTGCCGCTGCGAGTGCTCTCGCGCATAGCCCATACCGTCCGGCAAAGCACAGGTTTGCGGGCGGAGGTTTTCTAGCGGGCGCTCATTGTGCCGTGACGCGATAGAATCGAGCGGGCAAACCCGCGGCATTCGAGTCGATCAAGGAAACCGGCGTCCCCGTCCCCGGAGTCGCAGGCAAAATAGGTATCCAGAGAGGATCGTTGAGCGAGTTTTTGTATTCGAGGGTGTAAGCCAGACCGGCCACACCCGGTAAAGAAACAGTGAGCATGCCGTCGATTGCCCCCAAGCTGGTAATCCGAATTGAGGGCGGAACCACTATCAAAAGCCGCACCGGGCCGCTTTCAATGGAACCGTCGATATTGGTCACCACCACCGAATAGCTTCCCGATTGCTGCACTTGCAGGTTGGTTAGTGAAAGCGACTGCGTGGTTTGGCCGGCGAGCGGACCACCCTGGAATAACCATTGATACGCGAATGGCGTCGTGCCGAACGCAGTGGCTTGCAGCGTGGCGGTGCCACCCTGGACCGAGACGGTATTTGTGGGCTGCACGAACACGATGGGCGACCCACTGCCAGCCACGGATGACACAGCCATTAATTGATTGTTGGACTGGTTCGAATCAGGCGTAAATGCCCAAACGGCAATCAGGTTTGTGATTGAGTTCAGACTCGTCGTTGAAACTGAAAAACTGTAATTGGTCGCTGCGCCGGCAGGGAGAGTTCCTGCATCGCACAAAACCAGCCCATTAGTGAAGGTGCAGCCGGCGGAGCCCGAGCCGAAGGCGACCCCCTGCGGAAGAACGTTGGTGACCATGACGCCGTATGCGGAGCCGGGCCCAAGATTCGTGACTGACACCGAGTAGCTCAGGGGCTGGCCCGGCGGAACGGGCTCGGGCGAGACCGAACCGAGCACAGCCAGATCGGCGACCGGGTTGCAGCAATCGGCCCCGTCGCGAACCGAAACGGAGTCGATGTACCAGCCAAACCCGCCGAAGAAGTTTTCGGTATCCACCGCAAAGCGCCAGCGGAATCGAACGGTCTGACCGGCGGCAATTGCAGGAAGAGTAGCGGTAGTGGTGGTGAAGCCGCCGGAATTGCCGCCCCAGACCTGGCGCCCTTTAAACGGATTATCGCTGTTGGTCTGAGTGGTAATGGTATGATCGTAGCCGCCAGCGACGAATGAGCCCCCGGCGGCGGTGAGTTCCACAAAGTCATTAGTGCCAATCTGAATCTCCAACAAGCCGCCGTCATACGCCTCGGAAGCAACGGCCGGGTCGGCTTCCGTATTGTAAAATTGGCGAAAGCTAATTTGGGCGCTCGCCGAAGCAATGGGAATAGCCGGCGAGATCAGATCTTCGACTCCGGGGGACACCGGCTCGTCGGCAAAGACGGCGTTGGCCGGCGAATCGTGCCAAGTTGTTGAAGTAACCCACGGAGACACGCCGTTGGAGGCCATCGTACTCCAACCGGCCGGCAACGCCGGAGCGACGACTGAATCAAAATTCTGAGTCAAAACGATAATCGGAGTGCCCAGATTGAAATTAAACACAATTTTGCCCAGATCCGCAGTGCCGTCCTGGAGCAGGAGCGTCGCGGCAATGCCAGCGCCACAAGTGCCGTTGGCCGTGAAAGTAAAATTCCGCGAAGCCGCTCCACCACTGGTTAGCGCACCGTAGTTTTGGGCGACCCCGGGCCAACGCACCGAGTCATCCCCCACGAGCGTGGCCACCAGATTGGTCGTTTTTACGCCACCAACGTTTTTGAGCACGAAACTGACCGTCACGGTTTCTCCCGGATCCAGCGCTTTATTGCCTGGCGAGCACCCCTCCTGAATGATGGTAGCACTGACATTAGTCAACAGAGGGAAAGGGAAACGCGGTGCCAGGGCGTTGATGAGGTTTTGCCCGAACGGCGAGCCCCAGCCAGTACAGAGATCGTAGCCGGGCACGGCAAGAAACTTCGACGGGCTGGTGCTGGTCGTGTTGTCGCCAATGGTGATATCGTGAAAATTTGTCGAATAGCCGGCGCTCAATCCAAGACTGTAAATGGCCGGATTCAAAAACCCGACGGGTGGACGGCCGAAGCCGGCCCCCTGCTGATTGACCAGAGCGATAAAACCGGCCCACAGCGGGCTTGAACAGCTCGTGCCGCCGACCGATTCTTCGTTGCCGTTCCCGTAAGTGATCCAAACACTATCGGCCACGGCGGCAACGTCGGGCAAATTTCTCAGCGTGGTGGACCCTTTGTTAACGGACATGTTTACCGGCTGTTGCCAACTCGGAATCGGGTATTTGGTGCTGATGCCTCCCCCGGTGGCAGCGACGGGTGAACTGTTACGGTTCCACACGATTTCGTTAGTTAAGGCTCCGCCCGGGCCCGTAGTCATCATGGTCGTGCCGCCGACGACGGTGACGTTTGGATCATCGGCCGGAGTATCGACCGCGCCGGTATAGGCCCCGCCGTCGCCGGAAGCGTTGAAGTACGTTTGGCCTTGGGCAGCGAACTGCAAGAAGATCTGTTCGGTCGTGGCATCAATGGAGAACGTCCAGGACGAGCTCAACTGCCTGGCGAGGTTGTCCGTGGCCATGCGGTTAAGGATATCGTCAG
>DASRFK010000329.1:0-9812 GCA_035651635.1 Verrucomicrobiia bacterium
AGGATCGCGACAATAATTGGCGCGATCAATGCCAGTGCCAGCGGGACAAATCGATTGCTCAACAGTAACACCCCGACCAGCACTTCCACTGCTGAGACCACCTTGAAAAATCCCGCTTTGTTCATCGCGCCCATCACGTCCATGATGTCCCGGGGCATATCTTTCGGGGCCGGCATAAAGTTCAGGAACCCGTTCAGCCCAAAAATGAGGAATGCGATGCCCATCAACACCCGGGCGAGGTGAGGCAAAAAGCGCGTGAACGATTTGCTCCGCTCAGTTCCAGTTTCAGCATGGTCCATAGTTTTGCTTTTCGGCGTTTTTTTTTGAAGTGTTAGAGCCAGTATTTTATTGTGGTAGATAGAGTCCGTCCACACCCGAGAACAATCGACCTATTAATGGTCGCTCACTCCTGATTGGCTCGGCTCTGATTCCAGCGAATCGCCAGCTGGAGAAGCTCGCTTGAGCTTTTTAGGTTCAACTTCTCGCGAATCCGAGCGCGATAAGTATCCACCGTCTTCACATCGATCCGCAATTGTCCGGCGATTTCGCGCGTGCTCAGGCCGCGCCCGGTCAACTCGAACACCTCCAGTTCGCGGTCGGCCAGCAAGTCGGGAATCGAGTGGCTGGCCAATTGGGGTTTGGCGGCCAGGCGCGCCAGGACGGCCGAAGCGGTGCGCTCGTTCAAATAAATCCCGCCGCCAATGACGCGACGAATAGCCAGGAGGATATCGTGGGTGGCCTGTTGTTTGGTGATGTAGCCCTGCGCGCCCGCCCGCAGGACCCGCTCTGCGTAGAGAGTTTCATCATGCATCGAGACGACCAGAATGAGCAGACGCGGCCAGCGGACATGAATGTCCTTGATCAACTCCATGCCGCTGGAATCTCTGAGCATGAGATCCACCACAATCAGTTCCGGATGGGTGGTTTCGATTGCGCGCAAGGCGCCCTGGTGATCTTCGGCCTGG
The DNA here is from genome assembly GCA_035651635.1 of Verrucomicrobiia bacterium. Classification (GTDB taxonomy): domain Bacteria; phylum Verrucomicrobiota; class Verrucomicrobiia; order Limisphaerales; family UBA8199; genus JANXQE01. The sequence goes on from DASRFK010000329.1 coordinate 966, forward strand.
GCGCAGACGGTGAGATCGGTCTCGCGATTAATACTCTCCGCCAGGCCTTCCCGGACCACCGGGTGATCGTCAACCAACAAAACACGAGTGACTTTGCTCGAGGAATTTTCGATCGCGGCAGCCATTGCGGATTTCCTGGTTCAGCCCGCCAACGCGTCCGCTTCTTCCGAGAGGTTCCCGGCTCTTTGCGGCACACGGCAACAGACCCTGGTTCCCTGGCCCGTATCGTGAATCTCCAGGCTGCCGCCAATGCTTCTGGCCCGATAGTCCATAATGTGCAAGCCCATGCCGGCCCCGGGACCGGGCCGGAGCTGCAAGCCCTTGCCGTTATCATCAATCTCCAATTCCAGCCCGGCCTCGGAAACGCCCAGGCGCAGATGGATGAGACGCGCGCCGCTGTGCTTGACGGCATTGTTGATGGCCTCCTGCGCCACCCGGTACAGGTGTGTGGCCGTCGTGATGTCGCAAAGCAACCGGCGCGTCCCCAGGCTGCATTCGCAGGAAACGTTATAGCGTTCGGTAACCGTATGCGCCAATTCCTCCAACGCGGGCACCAGGCCTTCGGTTTTCAAACGCACCGGATAGAGACCGCGGCAGACTCGCCGTGCCTCGGTGATGGTTTCGTCAAGCAGGACAGAAATCTTTCGGGCGATGACAGCCTCGGGCCGGTTTTGCGAAGTAAGCATCTGTTCGAGGGAATGGGCGTTGAAGGCCATGCCGATTAATTGTTGGCACAAACCGTCATGGATGTCCTGACCGATGCGCGCTTGTTCACGGTCGCTGATCTCCAGAATTTGGCGCTCGAGGCGGATGCGCGCGATTGCGCCGGCGGCCTGGGCGGCGATCGTTTCCAGGGCGACTCCGATCGGCAGCGGGATCTCGTCCTGCACGTGCGACCCGAGGTTAAGCGCCCCCAGCACCTGGCCTTCGTGACGCATGGGGATCACCGCCAGCGCCCGCAGACCGTCTCCGCTCCAGAAGCAGCCCTCGGTGTTGCCGTCGACCGAACAAATGGGGTACCGCACGACCCCTTCCTTGACCAACCTGGCTTCCGGCGCATCGGTCTCGTAGCGCGCCACCTTTTGGACAAATTCCGGCGAGAGCCCGTAATGGGCTTCCAATTCCAACGCACCAGTTTCCTGGTTCATCAGGTAGACGCCGCCGCAATCGATCCCTTCCAACGTGGTTGCCGTGGCCAAGAGCCGTTCCAGGGCGGCGTTCAAATCGTTGGTCACGCTCAATGCCACGCCCACGTCGCGTTGAGCTTCGAGCAGTTGTTCGGCCCGTTTGTGTTCGGTGATGTCTTCCGTAATGCCAACGATGCGGTAGACCTCGTCTTTTTCATTGCGCACGGGAAAGGCGCGATCGTGGACCCAGCACAGCGTGCCATCCGGCCGTTGCACGCGATATTGCTCGTCGTAATCGCCGGTGATCTGTTGCGTATAAGTGGTGTGGACCACCCGCGGTCGATCGGCGGCATAAACCCCCTCGAGCCACGTGGCAGGGTTGGTGTAAACGGCTTGCCGGGGCTGACCCCAAACGCGCTCGAAACCGCGGCTGACGTAATTGACGCGGGTCTTGGCGGGATCGGTCACCCAGAACACTTCTGTGATGTTTTCGGTCACCTGGCGGAACAACTCGAGAGTTTCGCGCAGCCGCACAGCGGTTTCTTTGTGTTCTTCCATTTCGCTCTGCAAGCGGCCGGTTTTTTCCTGAATCGTTCGTTCCAGGCTTCGCGTGAGCCGCCCGACCTCGGCGGCCAGCCAGCCGACCGCGCCGAATCCCAGCAGCCGAATGATTAGGTTCCAATGCAGAACCCACGGCGCCAGCCCCGAGTTGACGCCCAACACACCTTCCCAATAGATGAATGCCCCGGAAGCCAGCGTGATCAGCGCCGCCGACCTGGCGCCGGCTGCCCAGCCAACAAACGCGCAGCCCAGCAGATAAAAGAAATCGAAATTCATACCCCGCGCGGCGATGAGATCCACCATCCCAACGGCGCAGGTATAGGCCAGTCCTATGGCGGTGGACCGCACACGGGCGTTCGTTTCGGTGGGGCCGGTGCCGGCGCCTGAACTCGTACCCGCCGCCATCAGAGAGCCCAGATGCCCTCCCAGCCAGTGCATGAGTTTTTGCATAAAAATCCAACTACGTAGCAGCCTCAATGGGCCGGCGCTGCGCCGCCGTCCACTAGACCTGATGTTAACCCAAGTTTTAGTCGCATCGGAATCTAAAAATTAACTCGCCCCTCTGCCGTGGCGGCGCTAAAGCAATGCCTATGTGCAAATGTTTGGTTCTCTGGCCTGCCGTCGAAGAGCCGTGTTTACGCGGCAGTACCCTCAGGCTGGGCGCCGCAGGATTCCTCCTCGGTTTTAAGCTGTTCGCGCAAACTGCCCCTGCCGCTTTCACACCCCTTCATCAGTTGCCTCCGCCGAAAATTGTCGCCAGCGCTGCCGCTTACCCGGGCCAGTACGCAGCCGGCAATTTGCTCGACGCCGACCCGCGCACGGAGTACGCGTCCAACGGCAAAGGCACAAATACCTTCGTGGAAGTGGAATTCAGTGAACCCACCGCACTGTCCGGTTTCCGGCACGTGGACCGGAATGACCCCGCGACCGTTGCTGAATCTGAACTAGTGTTTCTGGACGCGTCGAGCAACGTTGTCTCTCGACTGCCGATAAAAAACGTTAACGAGCGAGGCGGCGTTACTTTCACGGCGTTTCCCAAGCCCGTCGTGTCGAAGCGAGTGCGCTGGCAAGTGACGGCCCTGGGAAGCGGCTTGGGTACGGTGGGCGGGTCCGAATTGGCATTTTTCACCGCCGGTTTGGCGGAGCCGCGGCCAGCGAACCTGACCGTCTCAGTCCGCGCTTTGCAGCTACGTGAAAGAGCCGGTGATAAAGAGGTGCAGCCTCTGAAAATTCGGCTTAATTATCCTTACATTGAAGCCGCCCCGGCAAGTCTTCAGGTTGAAGGTCTCCCCGCCAGACCAATCCAACTCATTCCGGGCGAGCAACTGTTGGAAGTGGCGGTGCCCGCGGTCGACGTCGCGCAAGACCTGCATATCGGCGTGGAAGTCGGCGGCCAGCAGGTGCTCGCGCAGATCGTTCGCCTGAACCCGGTGCGGCCCTGGCGGATTTTTCTCTTGCCGCACTCGCACGTGGATATCGGTTACACGGCGTTGCAGTCCGATGTGGAGAAAAAGCAGAACTCGAACATCGAAACCGGGCTGCGACTGGCCCGGGAAACGGCCGATTATCCTCCCGGCTCGCAATTTAAGTGGAACGTGGAAGTTTTGTGGCCGGTGGACAATTACCTGCGGGATTGCACGCCCGAGCAACGCGAGGCGTTCATTAGCGCCGTCCGAGCCGGCCAAATCGGCCTGGACGCCTTTTATGGCAACACGCTGACCGGGCTGTGCCGGCCGGAGGAATTGCTGAACCTGATGGGCTATGCGATGCGGTTGTCGGAGGCGTGCGGCGTGCCGATTGAATCGGCGATGATTAGCGACGTACCCGGCTATACCTGGAGCACGGTTTCGGCTATGGCACAGGCGGGCGTGAAATACTTCTCCTTTGCGCCGAACTATTTTGATCGGATGGGAGCGACCATGAAAGAATGGCAGAATCGGCCCTTTTGGTGGGAGGGACCGGATGGTCGCTCTCGCGTGCTTGCGTGGTGTCCTTCTCGCGGCTATGCGCTTGGCCACCTGATCGGCGAAGGGGCGGCGCTAACCCGGTTCCTTCCGGATTACCTGGCTGAGTTGGAAACCAACGCTTACCCCTACGATATCACTTACCTTCGATGGAATGTTCACGGGGACAACGGCTCGCCTGACGAGCACCTGTCGGAAGTGGTTAAAGATTGGAACTCACGCTATGTCTATCCACACCTGGTCATCAGCACAACTTCGGCGGCTTTCCGCCAATTCGAACACGCGTACGGCAACCAGCTGCCCGTGTTTAAAGGAGACTACACACCATATTGGGAAGATGGTGCGGCATCCTCCGCGCGCGAAACGGCCCTGAACCGAGCGTCCGATGAACGTCTGGTGCAGGCCGAAACCCTTTGGGCGATGCGCAACCCGGGCCCGTTTCCCTCCCCGGAATTTCAAAATGCCTGGCGCGACGCTTTGCTCTACAGCGAGCATACGTGGGGCGCTCACAACAGCATCAGCCAGCCCGATCTGGATTTCGTGCGCGACCAGTGGAAAGTGAAGCAGGGTTTTGCTTTACAGGCAGACCAGCTTTCGCGGGAATTGCTGCGGCGCGCCGCGGTGCCAGGCTCCGCGCCGGAGGTGCCTGGGGCCATTGACGTGTTTAACACCTCGTCGTGGCCGCGCACGGATCTGGTTACTGTCCCGGCCAGCGATTCCACCGCCGGCGACAAGGTCCTGGACGAACGCGGTGCTCCGGTGGCGTCGCAACGGCTCAGCACCGGCGAACTTGCGTTCCTCGCCTCGCGAGTGCCCCCATTCGGCGCGAGTCGCTTTCGGATCGTTTCCGGGGCTTGCCCGGTTGGAGGGGGTGCGAAGGCCGAACCGAGCAGATTGATCTGTTCGAATTTCTTCGTGCGCGTGGACGAGAACTCCGGCGCGATTAAGTATCTGTACAGCCGATCGGTCGGACGGGATTTCGTTGCGACCAATGGTCCAACCGAGTTGAACGATTACTTTTACTTGCCTGGTGCGGATCTCAAAGGTGTCCAACGCAGCGGCAAACCATCGATCACCATCAAAGAGAATGGGCCGCTGGTTGCCTCGTTGTTGATCGAGTCTGACGCGCCGGGATGCAAAAAGCTCACCCGCGAGGTTCGCGTCATCGATGGCCTGGACCGCGTCGAGTTGATCAACACGGTCGATAAGCTCGCGGTTCGCGCCAAGGAAGGCGTGCACTTCGGCTATGGCTTTGATGTGCCCAGGGGAACCGTTCGCCTGGATGTCGGCTGGGGTGCCGTGCGGCCGGAAGTGGATCAGATTCCCGCCGCGTGTAAGAATTGGTTCAGCGTTCAGCGTTGGGTGGACATTTCCAACGACCGCTACGGGATTACCTGGTCTTCCGTGGATGCCCCGCTGGTCGAGCTCGGCGGGATGACGGCGAACCTGATCGGCTCGCAGACCGACGACCGTGTGTGGATCCAGCATTTGCCCGCGAGCCAGACAATTTATTCCTGGGTGATGAACAACCATTGGCACACCAATTATCGGGCCGATCAGGATGGACCGACGGTATTCCGTTATGCGCTTCAGCCGCACCGGGCTTTTGCCGCGGACGAATCGGCCAGATTTGGCGTTTCCTGCTCGCAGCCGCTGATTGCGCTCAAGGCGAGCGGAAAGGCTCCCCCGGAGTCCCGTTTGCGGCTCTCGACCGACCGGGTGCTGGTGAGCGCCTTCAAACCGGCCGACGACGGCAAAGGCTGGATTGTGCGGCTCTTCGGCGCATCCGGACACGACGAAAGAGTAAAACTCTCCTGGAACGACCCCGCTCCACGCCATCTTTGGTTAAGTGACTTAAGCGAGCAGCCCAAGCATGAAGCCGATCATTCAATTAATGTGCCCGCGTGGGGAATCGTCACGCTGCGGGCTGAGTGAACGCAGTAGCTAAAGCTAAGCTGTTAAGCTTCGAGATCCAACGGGTTAATCTCTCAGATATAGCATTTGCGCTAAGAGCGCTTTTAAAAAATTACCGACTTGGGCGCGGGCGTATGAGTTTGGAGTCCCGCCTTTAGGCGGCCCGACGCCAAACCGCCTAAAGGCGCCTAAAGGCGGGACTCCAAAACCGAATTCTAAAACGCGCTCTAAGGGCTATTTAAAGCGCAACCGAATTACTGTTGCTCAAGATGATCCGGTTGATTGCGCTCTGCGCCGCCTGGCTGACCGACGGTTCAGGCGAAACGCTCAAGTGTCTCAGGAGGGGGAATGCGGGTGAGCTGACTGAAGGCATGTTCGCCAAAAGCTGACAAACGGCGACTTGTGCGGAGACGTTTGACTTCTCCAAATCGGCAATCAAAAAAGGGACCATTGCCATTTGGTAATCCCGGTCCAAAAAGTCGGTGGCTCCAAGGATCAACGTCATTCTGTCCTGATGGCTTAGTCGTAAGGGGAATTGGTTCCGATACCACGCCGGAAGCCGGGGATGAACCGCGCGGTATCGCTCATAAAGCGTGGAGTCATTCCATGTTAACGCCTCAATCATCGCCGTCGCCGCCTTCCGCGGCCCCATTCCACGCAGGGCTTCCAACCCTCGTTGTGACGGGCTAAGAGGAATCGTTCCACTGGGATAGAGTTTTTTTGAATAATCCACCGCCCACTGGGCGACTGGTCTGCCGCGGTAATAAGGTCCACCCGGCAGAAGCCATACCAGGCCGGCGACAAGGATCGCAATCACAAGCAAGGCCAGCCATACTCTCTTTCCGGCTGATTTCACCAAGGGAAAAAAGTTACGGCGCCTGGCGCTTGCTCTCTGATTTGCCGCCGCTGGCTAACCGCTGTTTTCGCAGCTCCAGCGTCTTGGGGTCGGTTTCCCAATAACCACCGGATTCAAAAAACTCGCCATCGGAAGTGACATTCAAAACAGGATTGTGAAGGAAGCAGCGAAGAATGGGAACTACCGGGCCAAACTCCGCAATTTGCCTCGTCTTCCACTCTCGCATGGTCATGGCGGCAGGCAGGTCTGGGAATGCGTTGCGGATAACCTTCGGAATAGGTTTGGCGCTGAACTCATAAATGTAGGAAGTCGTCAGATGCGGGTCCTCGTTGCCGTATAACTCGGCTTTGCCCGTCCGGCGAAAAAAAGGCGAGACCAGCACGTTGCTGTCCGGAAGGTATTTCGGCACCAGGTCCGAAAGCCAATCGGGCAATCTCCCATGCTCTTTCTCATAAGCCTTCAGGCTACTGTAAATCATTAGCATGTTTTGCTTGTCGACCTGGCGTTCCTCGGCGGTCGGGTTCGACGCGACGGAAACCGCTGGACGGGAACTTTGGGGTGGCGTTGGATCCTGGCCGCCCGCTGGTATCCGAGCAAAGAGGACAAGCCCCAGCCATGTCGCTGCTGTGAGTGGATAATTATGCGACAACAATCGTCGCTTTCTGAAAATCCCACGGCTGGTTAAACGAGGAACGACTTTAAAAATTGTCGTTGTTGCCAAACTGGCTGTCTCTGCTTGAATCGTGCTCATAAGGCTTGAGTAATCCCGACAAGGGAAATATTGCAGCTCATTATTCGTGCAGATTACCGCTCCAATTGTCTCGGTTGTCTCTTGCGCTTTTACTCCTCCTGCCCGGCTTGGCAAGGAGAAAACGCCAGCGAGTGCCCGGCGAACGCGAGGGGGCGCAGGTTCATCTTGATATTGCAAACGGAGCGCGGGACGTCCCGCGCTCCGAGCACGTTTCGTGGTTTATGTTCGATAGGGATTCGTCTAATCTAGGCCTTGGACATGGCAACCATTAATGTGATTGATTTGCGCAGCGACACCGTGACGAAACCCACGGCGGCCATGCGCGACGTAATGGCGCGCGCGGAGGTCGGGGATGACGTATTTGGGGACGATCCCACCGTCAAGGAACTCGAGAGTGAGACGGCAACGCTGTTGGGCAAGGAAGCCGCACTCTTTACGACCTCAGGCACGATGGCGAATCAGTTGGCAATCCGCAGCCAGACCGAACCCGGTGACGAGATCCTGGTCGAGGCCGGCGCCCACATTTATTACTATGAAGGCGGTGGACCGGCGGCTCTCAGCGGCGTGATGTGTCGCTGCCTGGCCGGCCAGCGCGGGGTGTTCGGCGCAGCCGATGTGGAAGGCGCGTTGCGACCCGTCGATCCGCATTTTGCGCGCACGCGCCTGGTTTGTGTGGAGAACACTCACAACCGTGGCGGCGGCAAGATCTGGTCAAGGGAGCAGATCGGGGAAGTTACGGCAGCGGCGCGCGAACATGGGCTGCTCTCGCACTTGGACGGCGCGCGTTTGTGGAACGCTTCGACAGCCAGTGGCGTGGCGGAGCGCGAATATGCCGCCCCTTTCGACTCGGTGAGCGTCTGTTTTTCAAAAGGGCTGGGAGCCCCGGTGGGCTCGGCGCTGGCTGGCTCGAAGAGTTTGATCGACCGGGCGCGGCGGTTCCGCAAAATGTTAGGCGGTGGCATGCGCCAGGCCGGAATCATTGCCGCAGGAGCGCTCTTTGCCTTGCGCAATCATCGCGGCCGATTGGCGGAGGACCACGCGCACGCCAAACTGCTGGCCTCCGGTCTCAGTGGAATCCCAGGCCTGGAGGTTAACCCGGCAGAAGTGGAGACGAACATGGTCCGTTTTCGAGTGAAAACCATGCCCGCGGCGCAACTGGTGGAAAGGCTTAAAGCACGGGGCGTGCTCATTCTGCCGGTGGCGCCCGACACGATTCGGGCGGTGACGAACCTGATGGTCTCTAGTAAAGACATTGAAGAGGCCGTCCGAATCATTTCAGAGGAAGGGAAATAAGCTGCTCGCGGGACAGTGCAATTAGACCACGGATTGACCCAGATGAACACTGATAGAAGCGGTCCCGGGCACGCGAGCAGCAGGTAGAATTTTCAATGATGAGACGTCGAATATTTTTGAAACAATTGGGACTGAGCGCTGGCACAGCCTTGGTTTGTCCACCCATTACAATGGTCTGGGCAGCGGCGGAGCGCCCGGGCGGGCAACCAAACCAATCAATCCAGTCGGACCCCGCCTTGCGCGAGGATTGGCTTGCTCGATGGGAAAAGAACATCGAGGCCGACAGTCATAATCGGTATTGCGATAAAGAAACGGGCGAAGAGCTCGGCTGGCTGGTGAGCCCATTCCTGAACGGGTTCTATTATGGATTTCTAGCCACGC
>DASRFK010000330.1:0-70339 GCA_035651635.1 Verrucomicrobiia bacterium
AGTTCTGCGCCAGCTCGTAAATGCGCAGCAGCGCGTCGTAAACGTCGCGGTAGTAAGGCACCAGGTGAGGGCGGACCAGCTTGAACTCTCCGCGCGCAAACCGAGCCAGGATCTCTCGCTGAGGGCCCACGATCGTGCGCAAGTGCTGGACCTCTTTTTTGATTGCCAGAATTTTGTTCAAGGTTTGCGGCGTCGGTCGCTGCAAGGCCTGTTCTTCCAAACCGGCGATTTCAGCCGACAACTCATCCAAAGCCGGTTCGTAGTGTTCGACGAGTGAATCGATCAGCAGATGGCTGACACGATCGGGAGCGCGTGGGGGCCGGCCGGCCCCTTTTACGACCAGCTCCGCCACTTGCGCCACGCTGCGCAGGGGCACCGCATGGACGGTGACCAAATAGTTTTTTCCCAGGAAAAAGTTAAGCTCGCTGGTGGCGAACACGCCGTCCTGGCGGTTGTAATCGACTGCGTGCATGACGATGAACAGATAAGGGCTGAAGTGATCGTCTTCACGCGGTGAATACTCCTCCACTTTGGGGCAGGAATCGGCCGCCAGGCAATCTTCAATCGACAGCGGGTGGAAATGGAAGAGACCTTCGAGGATTTGCCGGGCCTCGCCCTCCGAAGGTTGCTGCAAATCCAGCCACACAAACAGGCTGGGGTCCTGCAGGCTCGCCGGCAGGCTTGCCAGGTCGACATCCTGTCTTTGAAGTTGTCCCTGTGTTGTAAATAGGAATGATCGGATCATGTGGCCGGGCCAGTGGTGGCCCGCTGCTGTGTTTGACCAATGCTATTCACAAAACTGCGCCTGCGGCAAGGGCCGACGATATCTATGATATCTATCCTGCGGCTTGCGGCGTTGCTGCGATCACGTCCGTCACACGCACAGCCGTTAGATCCGGCACCAACCAGTCTGGCTGGTGCCGGGCAAGTTCGTCGAGTTTGGCGCCTCCGGTGGCCACCGCGAGGACCCTGGCCCGAATGGCGCGCCCGCATCGGATATCCAAGGGCGTATCGCCGATCACCAGGACCTGGTCATCCTGCAAGTTGTCCTTGAGGATAGCCTCGCCGCGTTGCCGGGCAATGGCGGCAATCTGATCGCGCTCTTCGTGGTCGTCGGCAAAAGCCCCCGTCTCAAAGCTGCTCCAGAGATCGAAATGCCGCAGCTTGATCTCCGCGCCGAGCCGAATGTTGCCGGTGAGCAGGCCCAGCAACGGAGCCGACGGCAACCTCTTCAGCTCACGAATGAACTCAACAACTCCCGGACACATCCGGGTCTGACTCTCGGACAGAATGTGGTCGAGCCAGAAGACGTACCGCCCAAAAAAGCGCTGGAAGTTCTCCGGTGTCGGTGCGATTCCGTGGAATCCAAAAAATTCCCGCACGAGGCTGACATCGGTGCGGCCGGCGAACTTCAGGCGTTCGAAACCATCAGTGGCGCCAAACTCGCTGGCAAAAACCTTTGCAAAGGCCTTGACTCCGGCCCCGCCGGTATGAACCAGCGTCCCATCGATGTCGAACAAAACCAGCCGAATCATCCGTGAAAAATAGAAGGGACGCCCGCACCCGGCAACGCTCAAGAAAGTTACCGGATCTGATGCATTGACATTTTCTAAACAGTCTGGTTTAACCATGAGCGGGGGTTTTATGAAGAACGAGCGAGGTTTTACTTTGATCGAACTGCTGGTGGTTATCGCCGTGATCTCCATTCTGGCGAGCCTGTTGCTTCCGGCCCTGCATCACGCCAAAGAGGCGGCGAAGACCAGCAGTTGCCTCAACAATCTCAAGCAATGGGGCCTGGCGACCCAGCTCTACGCCGCCGACAATAATGATTTCCTGCCGGAGGACGGCAGTTCCAACAATTACAACCGAGACGGTGGCGGCTGGTACAACGATCTTCCACGTGTGCTCGGGTTGCCTTGTTATGCAGAGATGCCTTGGCATACCAACAAGGCCATCGAACCGGGGCGCTGTTTGTGGATTTGCCCAGCCAACCCGCGACGCAGCAACGGCACTAACCTTTTCCATTATTGTCTGAACGAGCACGTCAATGGACGTGGTGCGCACGTCGTGCGCAAGTTGAGCACCGTGCCGCGCCCGGCATTAGTCGTGTGGCTTTTTGACAACGGCGGCCTGGCCGCCGTGGCTCAGCAGAATAATGTCCACACCAACCTCCATAACCGCGGCGCCAACTTTACTTTTCTCGATGGCCATTCCGCACGGTTCGAAAACCGTGAGTACTGGGACTTCACTATCGATCGCGGAAGGACCAACAACCCGAGCCTGGTCTGGATTCCGTAATGCGGTTACTGGTTGACGACCAGTGCAGATTGGCGTTGCATGTGCTTGGCGTCAGATGTGGTGGGTTTACGGGGGCGATGATGCGTCCTTTTAAATCAGCAGGATTTGCCGCGTGAGTTCCGGGTTCGCGATAGCGGTCTGGCTGCGTCCAATTCGCACTCTTTGCGCCTGCGAGGCCGAGCGGCGACCCGCCTGGATTTTTGTAGCATGGCTCAATACAAATTCTCCTGCCCAGCTTGCGGACAGCATTTTGCGGGCGATTTCGGCTATTGCGGCTTGCAGATGACTTGTCCCGCTTGCCAGAACCAATTCATCGTGCCCAGTCCCGGAACCTCCGCACCGGTGGCCAGTGCCACTGCCCCCCGGGCCCAAAGAACGACCGTCGCTCTACCCGCCAAGCTTCCACTCCGGCCGCCTCAGCAAGCCGTTGCCGCTCCGATAGCTGCCAAAACTTCGGGCCTGGCCGTCGCTTCGCTGGTTTGCTCAATCGGCAGTTTTGTCATTATTCCTTTGTTTATCCCAGGAATTATTTGCGGGCACGTGGCGATGAAGCGCATCGCTCAGAATCCAGCCTTGCGAGGTCGTGGCATGGCCAAGGCAGGTTTGATTATTGGCTATGTGGCGCTCGTATTAAGCGTGTTGGTGGTAGTGGCGATACTGGTGTTCGGCTTAAGTTACGCCAGGCTACACCATGGGTAGCTTGGGATTGGTCTTATAGGTCATATATGTCCTATTTGACAAGTTCTAGTCGTGGCTTAACTCTTGCGCGGGTTCATCTTACCCTGAATCCCGAGGCGGTTTGCAAAAGAGGTTGAAATTGGCTACCCTAGGTGCAGCGGGATGAGCGTCGTTACGCCCTTCGTTCAACGTGATTTTGCCGCGCGCTGCTCAACAGGAAACGGAATCGAGCGTAATTTTTGAAAGAAGAGATCTGATATGAAATTTGGACAAATCGCCAAAAGAATATTTCTGCTGGTCGCAGTGAACGTTCTGGTGATGCTGACGATCACGGTCGTGCTCGCCGTGTTCCGGGTGGGGCGTTATTTTCCCCAGGGTGGTCTGGCCGGGCTGGCGGTTTTCTGCCTGGTCTGGGGCTTTGCCGGGTCTTTCATTTCACTGGCCATCTCACGATTGATGGCCAAGTGGATGATGGGGGTCCAGGTAATCCCGCCGGAAACGGGCGATCCTCTTTTGAGCCGCTTGGTGGAAACCGTGCACGGCCTGGCGCGCGCCGCCCACCTGCCGCGCCTGCCCGAGGTCGGTATTTACGAATCCGAGGAAGTGAACGCCTTTGCCACCGGCCCGACTCGCTCCCGAGCGTTGGTGGCGGTTTCCAGCGGGTTGCTGCGCCGATTGGGCACCCGGGAAGTTGAGGGAGTGCTGGGCCACGAAATTACTCACGTCGCCAACGGGGATATGGTCACCATGACCTTGATTCAAGGCGTCATTAACTCGTTTGTTCTGTTTCTGTCGCGCGTGCTGGCTTTCGCCGTGAGCCAGGCTTTGCGGTCGCGCGACGACCGGGACGGCGGGGGCGGGGCCTTGCAGTATCTCATGGTCATTCTCTTTCAGATTTTCTTTTCGATACTCGGCTCGCTGGTGGTGTTCTGGTTCTCACGCTGGCGTGAGTTCAGAGCCGACGCGGGTGGCGCGCGCCTGGCGGGCCGGCAGAACATGATTGACGCTTTGCGCGCTTTGCAGCGGCTCCACGATCCGGAACTCGCCCAGGCTGAAGCCCAGCAGCATCCTTCTTTCCAGTGCTTGAAAATTTCCGGCTCGACGAGCCGGTTCTCGCGGCTGTTTATGGATCATCCGCCCCTGGAAGAGCGCATCGCGCGGCTGGAACAGGGTGCTTGAGGCGCCACCCACCTCGGTAGCGCCGCAGGACGGTCATCGGCTTCGGTCCGCAACCGGCTGGGAGATCGGGGTGACAGGTTCACCGGCGCGGCGCACTTCGATCCAGAAGCGGCTGCCTTTCCCAGCCTCCGATTCCACACCGACGCCTCCTCTCATCTGTGCCATCGCCTTCTGCACGATGGCCAACCCGATGCCCGTACCCGGATATTCCGACACGGAATGTAAACGCTCAAACACGCGAAACACTTTGCTCTGGTACTCAGGGGGAATGCCGATGCCGTTGTCGGTCACGGAAAGCCGCACTGTTTCGCCTTTGACTTGCACCGAGATCCGAACGAGCGGCTTCACGCCCGGACGGACGAACTTGACCGCATTGCCCAACAGGTTAGTCAGCACCTGAATCAACAGCCGGTGATTAGCCCAAACTTGTGGCATGCTGCCTTCGACACGGATCTCAGCGTTCATCTGTTCGGCATCCGCATGGATGAGCGCCTGAGCTTCCTGCAAGACCAGCTGGAGATCGACCGGTTGGAGTTCAAAATCGGAGCGCGAGATCCTGGAATACTCCAGCAAGTCACGAACCAGCGCGTCCATCCTGGCCGCCGCGGCAGTAATGCGGTCGACGTACTGCCGGGCGCCGGGATCGAGTTGCGCCCCGTAATCTTCCGTTAAAGCCAGGCCCATCCCTTGCACCGCGCGAAGCGGGGCGCGCAAATCATGCGACACGGAGTAGGCAAAAGCCTGCAGTTCGTCGTTGGCTTGCTGCAATTCCTGTCGGCGCTGTTGCGACTCGCGGACCTCATGGATTAACTCAAAGACCTTCGGCACCAGCGGGTAGAGAGCCAACGCGGTGGCTACCGAGGCAATCCCGCAGACCAATTTTACATAGCCCGCCAGCCAGTACAGTGGAACCCAAACCGTCAAAACCTCCATGAAATGCGTGAACCCGCAGGTAATAATGAATGATCCAAAGGCCAGAAACATCCAGTGAAATGGAATGTCCCGGCTGGCCTTATGCACGAGGTAGGCCAGCGTCAGGGAAATCGAGACATAGGAAATGCCAATGACCAGATCCGAAGAGACATGCAGCGCGATTACTTTTGGATTCTGCAAATAGCACATCGCGTGAGGCATGAACTGATCGCTCCGGAAAAGCCCGCGCAGCACGCCGAGTGAGCCGGCCAGTGCTACGGCTACGGCGGCGCCAATCATTAATCCGTATTTGAGAAAAGGATTTGCTGAAAGCCCTCGAGAACGTCCAACGACGATTTGAGCCATATTAAAAAAACGCTTTGGGTGTTCTGGCGGTCAATCTTACTCAACTTTTCCCGGCTGCCAAGCGCGACGAATTAGATTGGCATCCGTCCGGAGGCGTGCTACATACAGCATCCGCTTTGCACCAGGAGCGGACGGCTTACACAATTTTTAACCGGAATTATCGTTATGTCACAGCATCGCAGTCTGCGCGCGGCCGCCACGTTGGGCGGCAAACGCAACGTCCTCAAGCGGTTTGAACGCCTTGAGCTGCTCAAAAAGCGCGGCCATTGGAAAGAGGGCGACCGGATTACCGGCTTGCGCAAGACCAAAGGCGAAGCCTAATCAAGTGCTTCCCGGCGGGCGGAGCCGGGCTGGTTCCAAGCCGCTCCAAGCGCGTCCCGCCGCGCTCAGGCTCCTGGTTTGAGAGAACGCCTTCAAAAATTCCTGGCGGAAGCCGGGGTGGCTTCGCGCCGTGCCGCCGAGCAGATCATCTTGGCCGGGCGCGTCTGCGTAAACCAGCAACCGGTCGCCGAGCTCGGCGCCAAAGTGGACCCTCTTCATGACCGCGTCACGGTGGATGGCCAGCCGGTCCGCGCAAAACGCAAAATCTACCTCGCCTTGAACAAACCCCGCGGCCTCGTTTGCTCGCGCAAGGACGAATTGGGCCGCCCAACCATCTATGAGCTGCTGCCCGCCGAATGGGGCCATCTGCATTCGGTCGGCCGATTGGATTTCAACAGCGAAGGACTCCTCTTTCTCACCAACGATGGCGAGTTCAGTCTGCGCCTTACCCATCCTCGCTATGGGGTTCACAAGACTTATGTCGCTATGGTCGAAGGGCGGGTCGAGCCGGAAATGCTTCGGCGCTGCACTCAGGGTTTGTGGTTTGAAGGCGAACGCTATAAGGCGGAGAAAGCCCGGCTGCTTTCCGGCAGCGCCTCTCAAAGCACGGTTGAGCTGGTCCTCACGGAGGGCAAGTACCACGAGGTCCGGCGGCTCTTTGAAGCTCTGGGCCGCTCGGTCAAACGCCTGCAGCGAATCCAGGTTGGGAAGATCAAATTGGGCCAGCTCCGTCCCGGTAGATGGCGAACATTGACACCGGCGGAGATTAAATCTCTACTGTCGTGAGTTATGAGAATGAACTCCTATTTAATTGTTGGATTGCTTTTTTCCGGTAGCTTGCTGGCGCAACCGGCTACCAACAACTCCCAACCAATCGACACGCCAGCCGCCGCACCGCTCACTACCAACTCAGTCGGCACCGCGCCGGCGGATAATGTGGGCACCAACGCCGCGCCGGTGAAAAAGAAATCCGGCGGGAAGAAAAAAACCCCTAAGAAAGCCCCGGCCAAAAAGAAAGACGCCGGCGCCGAGCTAAAAAGCGTTCCGCTGGTGTCGGGTCCCGCGACGGTGGACGCCAATCATGTCAATGTGCGCGGCCAGCCCAAGCTCAACAGCGAGATCGTTGCCCGGCTGGCGAAGGATCAAAAGGTGACCGTCCTGGAAGAGATCACCCGCAACAACTCCGGCCCCGACGAGCCGTCGGCCTGGGCGAAGATCATCCTTCCTTCCGAGGTGCACGTCTGGGTCAACAACACCTACATCGATCCTAACGCCAAAACAGTTAAACCGAAGAAGCTGAACCTGCGCAGCGGGCCGGGAGAGAATTTCAGTGTGCTGGGCCGAATGGAACGCGGGGAAGCTGTCAATCAGGTTAGCGCCAAGGGTGATTGGCTCGAAATCGAGGCGCCCACCAACTGCTATGCCTTCGTGGCCGCGCAGTACTTAAAGCAGGAGCCGGCCGCTGCCATGACCCCGCCAACCGAACCGGTGGCCACTTCGGCCACGGTTACCAA
Organism: Verrucomicrobiia bacterium; assembly: GCA_035651635.1. Classification (GTDB taxonomy): domain Bacteria; phylum Verrucomicrobiota; class Verrucomicrobiia; order Limisphaerales; family UBA8199; genus JANXQE01. The sequence continues at coordinate 7,269 of DASRFK010000330.1, forward strand.
TGAACCGGCCATTGCCGCCGCGCCTGCCGAGGCTCCCACCAACACGGTCGCCGCCGAGCCAAACACCAACGCGCCCGCGGTCGTAACGGAACCCGCTCCGGAAACTACCACTGCGGCGCCCGCAGCCGAAGAACCTCTGCCCAAGCGCATCGTCGAGCGCGAAGGAATCGTGCGCGGCACCACCAGCATCCAGGCTCCGACTCATTTTGAATTGATCAGCCCCGAAAACCATCGGACCATCGACTACCTCTACACCACCTCTCCCAGCCTGGACCTCCGGCGGTACAAAGGTCTGCGGATCATCGTCTCTGGCGAGGAAGGTTTGGAGGAGCGCTGGGGCAACACTCCGGTTATTACCATCCAAAAAATTCAGGTCCTCGAGTAATGTCGCTGGCCCAGCTCATTGATGGCCGGGCCATCGCGCGCCAATTCTTGCAAGAGTTGGCGCCGCGGATCGACGCTTTGAAGCAGCGCGGGTCCACCCCCGGTCTGGCTTTTGTCCGCGTCGGCGAGGATCCCGCCTCCAAAGTGTACGTCGGCCGGAAAGAAAAAACCTGCCAGGAGCTTGGGATTTATTCCGAGACCCATGTGCTGCCCGAGTCCACCAACCAAAGCCAGTTACTGGGCGTGCTGGCGTTGCTCAATGCCAACTCCCGCCTCCACGGGATCCTGGTCCAGGCCCCCCTTCCGCATCACATAAACGCGACTGCCATTTACGCCAGCGTTTCTCCGGGCAAGGATGTGGATGGATTTCATCCGATTAATGTCGGCAAACTCATGCTGGGTGATCCCTCAGGTTTCCATCCGTGCACTCCCGCCGGCATCCGTCTTTTGCTCGTCCGTATGGGGGTCAAAACTTCCGGCGCGGACGTCGTTGTACTGGGGCGCGGCAATATCGTGGGGAAACCGATGGCCGCGATGCTCTGGCAAAAAGAGGCGGACGCCAACGCCACCGTCACGCTTTGTCATTCCGGGACCCGCGACATTGCCGGCTATTGCCGTCGCGCCGATATCTTGATCGCGGCGATGGGCGTGGCCCATTTCGTCAAGGCCGACATGGTCAAACCCGGTGCCGTGGTGATCGACGTGGGCGTCAATCGCGTTCCGGACGTTTCGGTCCCGAGTGGCTCGCGGCTGGTTGGGGACGTGGATTTTGCGGCGGTGCAACCCATCGCCGGCAAAATTACTCCCAATCCGGGCGGCGTCGGCCCCATGACCATCGCGGTCCTGATGCAAAACACAGTGCTGGCCGCCGAGCGCGCCGCGTCACTTTCTTAATCCTCGCCAACAAACCGCAACCTACCCTTTCATACTCAGATGCAACCGACGCGAATTCTGCCCGATCTGCAATGCTCACTGCTCTGCGAGGAAATACGCCAGGAAGTGACCGGCAATTTCTTTCTCATTGGCGTCATCAATTTCATTCGGGTCCCACAGCTGCCGGTGGTAGCCCTGAAATTAAGCCTTTTCAATCGCTGGACCGCCGGCGTTGGACAGTTCACCGAGAGCGCGCGATTGATCGCGCCCGACCAGACCACTGTCCTGCGTAAGGGTGAAGTCAAGTTTGTCCTGCAGGACGCCGCGCTGCATGCCACCAATGTTACCGTTTTCGCCCAGGTCGAGTTCAAAACCGCCGGCACTTATTATGTCGAAGTGCTGGTCGACGATGTCATGAAACTGCGTTACCCAGTTCCCGTTTTGGTCGCGCCGCCCCAAACCCAAGGCCAGCCCCCTTCGCCTCCGCCAGCTCCCGCTGCCTGAGAGCCGGTGCTTTTGGCTCTCCAGTTCGTCCGCCGCTTGTCATCGATCTACTAAAGGCACACGGTTCGCGCGTACGCAGGGGTTGCCTGATTTGTGCCCAGGTTCTCGATGAGATCCAAAGCGACAAACGACCCTTGCCCGCCTAAAATCGTCCAGCTGCGATATGGAATCGTCCGCGGACAACCGTCCGATGGCCTGGCTGCCTCTCACGCCCCGAGGTGTGGCCGCCTTCGCGTATGCTTCTGTGGGCCGCGTGCTGTTGTTTCAGCTCGTGGCTTCGATTTTAATTGCCGCCGCTGTGGTTTGGGTTTTAAGCGCTCGCTGGTTCCCAGCGATTGCCTCCGGCATTGAACACTTGCCCGAGCGCGGCGCCATTCGGTCCGGCCGGCTCGAATGGCCTGCCAACTCGCCGCAGACCTTGTCGGAAAACCGCTTCCTCGCTTTTGCCGTCGACCTCGAACATAGCGGCCAGGCCCGTTCTGCCTCCCAAATCCAGGTCGAGTTTGGCCGGACCGACGTTCGAATTTGCTCGGTCTTCGGGTGTGCGGAAATTCCTTATCCGTATACAGTCCGCATTTCCTTCAACCTTTCCGAAGTCAAGCCCTGGTGGGGAGCCTGGGCGCCGATGCTCCTGGCGCTGTCAGCTGCGGCCGTCACCGCCGGGTTGCTCCTGAGCTGGGCGGCGCTCGCGACCATTTATTGCCTGCCCGCCTGGCTGGTTGGCCTGTATTTGAATCGGGAGCTGACGCTCGGTGGGAGCTGGCGGCTGGCCGCAGCGGCCCTCATGCCCGGCGGATTGGTTATGACGGTGGCCATCGCAGGCTACGGCCTTGCCCGATTGGACCTGGTCCGGTTGGCCGCAGCCTGGGGCTTCCACATACTGCTGGGTTGGACGTACCTTTTTTGGGCCGCGGTGGTTACGCCGAAGATCCGTTCCGAGCTGCCCGCCAAGGAAAACCCCTTCCGGGCGCCGCCCGTTGGCGCCAGCGAGGAACCGGTCCAGGATCCGAAAAATTCCGCGCGCAACCCTTTTTCAACCAGGCCGTGATTGAATCCCTGGATGCCTTTGTTTAGTGTTGGCACATGACCTATTGGGCCCGGTTTTTGAGCGGCATGATGCTGCTGTTCGTTTGGACGCTCCTGCTCGCCGGGTGCGGCCCTTCCGGCTCCGCACCATTGGACGAGGAAAAAGAACCTCATTTTCTTGCCGGCAAAGAACGCATCGGCACGCTCGACTGGAGAGGAGCGATCGAGTCTTTTGAGAAAGCTCTCCAGGCAAACCCTCGCTCGGCTGCGGCCCACTTTGAATTAGCCTGGATTTACGACCAAAAGGAAGCCGATCCCGCGGCGGCTATTTATCACTACCAGCATTTCCTCCAGCTCCGCCCCCGCGCCGACAATTCGGACCTCGCCCGGGAGCGCATCACCGTTTGCAAGCAGGCGCTGGCGGAAACAGTCTCACTCGGCCCGGTGACCGAGCGCGTTCAGCGCCAGTTTGAACAAATTGGCGAGGACAACAAAAGACTCATTGACGAAAATAAACGCTTGCGCGAGGAATTGGAAAAATGGAGTAGTTACGCGGCGCGGCTTCAAAACCTGACCAACCAGGCGGCTGGCTCCGCACATCCGGCGCAGACTGCGTCATTGGCGCAGGTCTCGGCAGTGCTCCAATCGCCCAGCCACGAGCAGGCCGGCGCCAAGCCGGCCGGCCCCGCCGCGTCCAACTCCGCGCCGGCAGCACGCACACACACGGTAAAATCCGGCGAAACCCCCAGCCTCATCGCCCGGAGGTACGGCGTCAAACTCGAAGCCCTGATGGCGGCCAATCCGAACCTGGAACCCCGACGGCTGCGCGTGGGCCAGGCGCTCCGGATCCCCGGCGCTTGATCCGCCGGATGGTTAAAAACGGGCTACGTGCCACCCGTCGCGGTAAACGCGGGCCAGGCGGCGATTGGCTTCGCGATGGTTCTTGAACTTCATGCCCGCCGCGTCCCAGGCCAGTTCTTCCCCGGGAAAGCAAATCGCTACGGTTCCCACCAGCACCGCTTCGGTCATCGGCCCCGTCTGAGCAAAATGGGACTCGGTCTTCTCTCCCCCCAAACAAGCATCGACGAAATGGTGGTAATGGTTGCGCGGCGCAAGCTGCGGACGCGGGATATCTTTAAACCGATTCTCCGGCAACAGTTGCGGCGGGTAATTGTGCGGGATCAGCAAAGAGCCTTCGGTGCCAATCAGGATCGACGACTCGGGCGGATAATCCTTGAGCTCGGGCCCCGCCAGGCGGCGAATATGGTCGGGCGGATAGTAATCCCCATCAAACCACTCCAGCACCAGTTCACCGCCCTGGACTCGCTCGGTCGCGGGAAAGGTCCAGGTAATGTGATCTCCTTGCGGCCAGGTATCCGCTCTCCGTTGTGGTGATTTCACCCAGGACTCCTGCGCCTCGGCCACCACCGTCAGCGGCGCGGTGAGGCTCAGGCCTTTCCAAACCGGATCAAAAATGTGGCAACCAATGTCCCCGGTCCAACCGGTGCCGAAATCCTGCCAGGCCCGCCATTTGGTGGGATGATAAATCTCCGGCACGTACGGCCGTTCGGGAGCGGTGCCTAGCCAAAGGTTCCAGCTTAAACTGCCGGGCGGCGGTTGGCCCTGCGCCGGTCGCGGTCCCTTCAACCGGTAAGTCTCAATCGCGCCCGGTCGATTCGAGCAAAGATACGCGTGAGTGACCTTGCCAATCCGCTCTTCCTGCAGCCAACGTACGGCCGTGCGCTCGTGCGTGCTCGAAGCCACCTGCGTCCCCAATTGCGTTACGACGCCTGCGGCCACCGCCGCCCGGGTGAGCGCGCGCACTTCGGCCACATCGTGGCACATCGGTTTCTGACAATAAACGTGCCTGCCCTGCTCGATCGCGTTGTACGCGATGGCAAAATGCATATGGTCCGGCACTGCCACGTTGACCGAATCAAGACGCGTGGCTTCCTTTTGTAACAGTTCCCGCCAATCCGAATAAAGCCGGGCCCGCGGCGCGGCCTGCGCCGCTTTCGCCAGGTTGTCGGCATCCACATCGCACAGCGCGATGATTTCCACTTTCGGATGTTGCAGAAAATTCTGCAGGTCTCCCCAGCCCATGCCGCCAACCCCAATGCAGGCGTGATTCAAACGCCCACTGGCGGAAACTACTTTGGGGGTGAATTTTGACGTTTTACACGACGTCAACCACGGACCCGCAACCGCAACGCACCCGGCAGTGCCTAGAAACCTTCGCCGTGACCAGTTCTTCGGTTGTGGATTGCCTGCGGAGGGCCCTGTCGAGACACTCGGTTCCATGACGGCCAGATTGAGGAGCAAATCCGCAGTTTGCAAGACTTTCGCTGGGCACGCCTTTGCGGATTGAATCTTTGGCCAGGTTTTGGTCAGCTTAGCGCGATGAATCGTTGGATTATCCTCGCCGTCCTGCTGGCGGTGACTGGCTTGCAAGGCTGCGGTCGATCGGCCGGAAATTCTTCCGGCACCAGCGCTGCTGGCACCGGTTCAGTCGCTCAAGCCGAAAACGATCCAGACGATATCACCCACGAACAGCCAAAGCTGCCCACAATGAAACTCTATGTCGGGGCCGAGGAAATGGTGGCGGAACTCGCGTTGACACCGGAGCAGCTGCGGATTGGGATGATGTTCCGCACCAATCTGGCCGATAACGCCGGAATGCTTTTCCCGCTGCCCTACACGCAGCAGGCCTCGTTCTGGATGAAGCATTGTCCACTCCCGCTTTCGGCCGCCTACATTGATACCGAAGGCGTCATCCAGGAGATTCACGAGTTTGAACCTTTTAACACTAACTCGGTCGTGGCCGCCTCAAACAACATTCGGTTTGTCCTCGAGACTCCCCAAGGCTGGTTTCAAAAGCATCATATCCAGCCCGGCATGGCCGTCGCCACCGAACGCGGGCCCCTCATGCAGACTTTCTTCCGCGCGCGATAGTCCGAAATTCCCGCCTGGGTGCAAACCTTTTGCTTTGCCATCGCCCCCGGCCTATTCTGCGCTCATGTGCAAGCCGGCCGCTCTTGTTTCAGTTGTGATGGTGGCTCTCACCGCCGCGGCCGCCGACCCGCAATGGAAACACCTCTCCAGTTCCACGGGTGATCTGCCTGTGCCCGGCCCGTCCACCGAACAGACCGGCGCTCTCGTCGTGGATCTCGATAAGGATGGGACGAACGATTTTGTCCTCAGCTTCAGAAAAGTCGCCCCGGCCTTGGTGTGGTACCGTCGCGCCGCCTCCGGTTGGGACCGCTACGTTTTGGAGCCAGCTTTCTTGACCGTCGAAGCCGGCGGCGCGGTGTACGATATTGACGGGGACGGTGACCCGGATATTGTTTTCGGCGGCGACTGGCAAAGCAATGAGGTTTGGTGGTGGGAAAATCCTTACCCGAATTTCGATCCCAATCTACCCTGGAAGCGGCATGTCATCAAAAAATCCGGCGCGACGCAGCATCATGACCAGGTATTCGCCGACCTCCTGGGCACCGGCAAATCACAGTTGATTTTCTGGAACCAGGGCGCCAAGCGAATTTATCTGGCCGAAATCCCGCCCGATCCGCGACAGGCCGATTCCTGGCAGCTTACCGAGATCTTTTCGGGCGAAGCGGGCGAGGCTGGGAAGATCGGCTTCAAGTATGCCGAAGGCATGGCCGCCTTCGATATCGACGGTGATGGCAAACTGGATTTACTGGCGGGCAATCTCTGGTTTAAACACCGGGGTGGAATGAAATTTGAACCCATCCAAATCGCCCCGATCGGCGGACGAATCGCCGCTGGAAAGTTCAAGCCGGGCAAGTTTGCCCAGGTCGTGATTGCGCCAGGCGACGGCATTGGCCCCCTGCGCTGGTATGAATGCGTGGGCAATCCCGAGTCGAGCAAGGATTGGATTGGCCACGACTTGTTAAACCGCAACATGGTGCATGGTCACAGCCTCCAATTGGCCGACATCGATGGCGACGGAAACCTGGATGTTTTTGCCGCTGAGATGGCCAAATGGACCGAGCAGAGCAAAACGCCCGATCACCCCGGCGCTACAGCTTGGATTTTTTATGGCGACGGCCAGGCCCACTTCCGCCAGACGGTCTTTGCCACCGGCATTGGTTTCCATGAGGCGCGCGTGGCGGACCTCAATGGCGACGGCAAAATGGATGTGCTGGATAAGCCTTACAATTGGGAAGCCCCGCGGGTGGATGTCTGGCTCCAAACCCCTGGCGGCGCCGGCCGTTGAATCTTTGACAAAAACCCCCTGAGGCAGTACTGGTTAAGACGGTTAATTCGTTCCATCAGATGAAGTCTTGTTGGCATCCGGAGCTCCGCTGTGAGGGCGCGCGCGCGCCGCGAGGCTTTACTTTGATCGAGTTGCTTACGGTCATCGCCATTATTGCCATTCTGGCGGGCTTGCTCTTGCCCGCGCTGGTCAGCACCCGCCTTAAAGCCACCTCCATCTCCTGCCTCAACAATCAGAAACAGCTGGCGCTGGCTTGCTTGATTTACGCTGACGAATTCAACGACCGCTTTCCCTATAACCTCGGAACCAGCGAAATACGGCAAACGGTCGCGGCCAATTCATTTGTCAATTGGAGCAGCACGGTGATGGACTGGGAAACGCAAAACCCGGACGATCCCAGCACCTCTGATAATACCAACACCCTCCGGCTTACCCGGGGCGGTTTGGGCCCTTATACCAGCCGTTCAGCGAACATCTACCGCTGTCCCAGCGATCACGTGCTGAGCGATCTGCAAATCCAGTCCGGATGGCAACGCCGGGTCCGAAGCATTTCCATGAACGCCATGGTGGGCGATGCGGGAGTGTTCTCTACCGGCGGTTCCAATACGAACAATCCCGACTACAAACAGTTCTTCAAAGTGGCCCAGGTGCCCAAGCCTTCCCAGATTTTTACTTTCATTGAAGAACACCCCGACAGCATCAACGATGGGTACTTTTTAAATAAGCCCGATAGTTTGGGCTGGTTCGACCTGCCCGCTTCCTACCATAACGGCTCCGCCAACCTCAGCTTCACCGATGGTCATGCCGAATCACACCACTGGCTTCTCTCCAGTACCAAACGTCCGGCCCGCCAGCTTGGCGCTCAGCCTTTGCCCTCGGACATTTTGCCAGTGTCGGAACGGGCTGACTTCGAGTGGTTGATGCAACACACGACCGTCGATTCCTACTTTAGCCAGGATCCGACGCCGAGCTTTAATCCCTGGTAATCTCACTGGAGCGTCGGTTCGCTCGATTTCATCCCGTGGGCCTCGGCGACGGCCTTTTGGGTCAGCTTGCCTCCCATGACATTGATGCCCCCGCGCAAGGCGGGTTGGCGCTCGCAGGCCTCGCTCAAGCCCGAATCGGCCAACAATTCGATATACCGGAACGTGACGTTGGTCAGCGCCTGCGTCGCCGTGCGTGCATAAGCCCCGGGCATATTGGCGACGCAGTAATGAGTCACGCCGGCCTCGACAAAAACCGGACTATGATGAGTGGTCGGACGCGACGTTTCGGCGCAACCACCCTGGTCGATCGCGATATCCACCAAAACGCTTCCCGGCCGCATGCGGCTCAACATCTCGCGACTGATCAGCTTGGGCGCTCTCGCCCCGGGTACCAGCACCGCCCCGATGAGCAAGTCGACCGAAGGCAGCAATTCGAGCAGATGCGCTTCGCTGGAGTAAAGCGTGTGGGCGGTATGCAGCGTAATATCCAGAAAGCGCATTCGTTCGAGGTCTACTTCGAGGATCGTCACGTCGGCGCCCAGTCCTTGCGCCATCCGCGCCGCGTTAATTCCCGAAGTGCCCCCACCCAGGACCACTACCCGGCCCGGCAGAACTCCAGGCACGCCGCCCAACAAAACTCCACTCCCGCCGTTGTGCTTGGCCAAAAAGTAACCTCCCACCAGGATCGACATTCGGCCGGCAATCTCGCTCATGGGCTCCAACAACGGCAATCGACGGTTGACTTCAATCGTTTCATACGCCAAAGCCGTGACCCCGGACTTCATCAGGGCTTCGGTCAACTCCCGATCCGCCGCGAGGTGCAAGTAAGTAAACAAGATTTGGCCCGCCCTGAGCAGCGGATACTCCGCCGGCAGCGGTTCTTTTACTTTGACGATCAAATCGGCTCGCTCGAAAACCGCCCGGTGCTCCGGAACCAGCTCCGCGCCGGCGCGCTCATAGTCGTTATCCGGGTAACCCGCCCCGGCCCCGGCGCCTCGCTCGACCAGTACTTGGTGGCCGCGTTTGATCAATTGATAGGCCGCGGATGGCAGCAGGGCCACGCGGTATTCCTGTTCTTTGATTTCCTTCGGAACGCCTACAATCATACGGTTTTATTTTTCAGACTCGCTTGTGCTCACCAGGGGCTCGCTACGAAGGCAGCGCCCTGAGTGGTTGCTGTTGGACTTGCGCCTGCGCGCGGTGCGCCAGGGCCAGCATCGTCACCGTTTCTGCCGCCTGCCGCTCCGCTTCCTGAATTCGCTGAAACTCGCCATAGACCTCCCGCCGCGTGGGGTCATCGCACGTGGCTATTTCCTGCCCTTGGGTCGCGCGCAACGCCAGCAGGATGTCATGGCAGGTGATTGTTTCCATCAGCCGTGCCGGAACATACGAGGTCTCGACTCCCGCCACCTCGACCACCAGGCGGGCCGCGGCCAGTGTCTCCATAATCTGCCGGACCAGCCTGCTTGGGACACACAATTCGCTCGCCAAATCCTGGATCGAATTGGGTGGATCGCCGCGCAAGTAATACTGTCCGATCAGGGTCATCAGCCGTAACGCGATAAACTCACGCCCGCGCTGGTTAATGCTTTCCACCTGCTTTTCCTCCAGATAGGACGTCCGGTTTTGGAACGCGTAAGCCACCTGCGCGCCGAGCAGGAGGATCAACCACGAAAAATACAAACCGATCATGAACACCAGCACCAGGCCCAGGCTGCCGTATATCTTGCTATTCGAGACCACTCTCGAGACATACAACACATTGATTAGGTTATTGAGGTGGAAAAGCAATCCGCCCACCAGCCCTCCGACCAGCGCCGCATCCCAGCGTACACTGGTGTTTGGCATCAACATGTAAAAGGCGGCGAACGTCAGGCACAAAATCGCCGCCGGAGCGAACTGGAACAGGAAATGAAACACAAAGTGCCCGACAATCGGAAAGGTGGCTAAGAAATGTTTGGTGCTCTCCAGGTGCGGGCCGGTTGCCAGGCCCAGCGCCACCACCACCAGCAACGGCGCCAGACTCAACACGCCCCAATACAGTACGATCCGCATAAACCAGGAGCGCCCGCGCGGGACGCCCCAGATATCGTTGAACGTCGTTTCGATCCGGCTCAGCATCGAGATCGCCGCAAAAATCAACAGCACACTCCCGGTTACCCCCAGCGCTCCACTGCGGGTGTTCTGGATGAATTCATTGATTTTGCGCGCTACGGATTTGCGGGCCGCCACCACCTGCTGGTTTTCGGCCAGGGTCGCCCGGACGGCGTCGTTGGTTTGGCCGGCCTCCGGCACGCTCTCCATTTGCGGCGCCAGCTCCGAATTTGTGGCCGGGCTCGAATCGGAGCCCGCGAGGTTGCCTTCGCTGGCAGGCTGGCTCATCGTCGCGGAAAGATTTGTCGAGAGCGTGGCTGGCGGCATGGCCACCGCCACTAATTTCGTGATGAGTTGATCGATGCGCGCTTCACCGTCCTTCCTCAGGAACGTGCTGGTAATGCTCATCACCACCGCCAGCATCGGAATGAGGGCCAATAACGTTGCGTAGGCCAGCGCCGAAGCCCGAACCGGGCAGCGATTGCGCGTAAAACTCCGCCATACCATCAGCCAGAAGTGGATGAACTTGCCCCCTTTGCTCAGCTTCCCCGGGTGCCCCACGGCGTCTTCATCCAGCCACGCCGCGGCTCTGGCCCGCAGTCGCTGCAATTTGGAGGTCTTCTTCGACATCGCCGCGCTAGCACGCTAACAGAGCACCGGGGCAAGTCAATTGGTCGACTTTTGCTCGACTACAAACCCCATTCGGCTGTGTAATTGCCCTGCGTCCAAGTTCCAGCAAATTGCTTCAACAAACGGAACCATCTATGAAAACATTGGAAAAAGACGAGCTGTTTCAGAATCTGCAAGGTTTTCTCAAAACCAAAGGACTCGAGCTCAAGGAGGGTAGTTATGCCCAAAAAATCCAAAAGAGCTGTACCCTCCTCTCCGACGCCATAAACATCGGCCAGCAAGGCCTCGCACGCGCCAAACTTGAGGTTGATAAAAAACTCGACCAGGTGCGCCAGGTTATCCACGAAAAGACCGCGCCGTCCGGTCCGAAACCCTCCTCAGCCTCGCCTCCGCAAGGGCAGCCCTCGCCTGCTTCGGCCGCCAGGCCGAAATCGCCCAAATCAAAATCCAAAACGCCAAAGCGGCCCAAACAACGGTAAGCCTTTCGCCTCGGGGCTTTCGATGAGCGATGGCAAATGCTCAGTTCTCAATAAACCGCCCTCTGGACACGGCCAGTTGTAGCCCTGGTAATGACCGCTTCGGCACCCCCTCATTCTAAATCGGTTCTGGTCCTGGGCGTAGGGGCCTTTGCGCATAGCACCGGCCAAATCCTCAAGGAGGCCGGAGCGGACGTCTCCACCTACTTGACGCGCTCATACGCTCATTTTCCTCCCAGCCTCGTCGGGCCGGTTTATCGCCCGGAGCAAGCCGCTTCTCCGGTGGCCCTCCTTCGGCAGCACGCTTTTGATATGGTAGTCCCGATGTCCATCGATTGGGCCCAATCAACCTGGGCCGAGGAGCTGCTCGATTCGAACGTGCCCATCTTTTGCCCCACCCGCGAAGCAATGCGGATCGAGCGCGAGCGCGACTTTGCGCGCCTCTTGTGTCGGCGATTCAACATTCCCTTTCCCGAGGCGCACCTGGCCCGCAACCGTTTGGAGGCCGAGTCCATCCTCGAGCGGCACCCGCATCCGTTTGTGCTCAAAAACCCGCTCTGTTCGCCGACCAGCCCCATCCACACCATCCTGTGTGAAACGCTCGATGATACCAAGGCCTGGCTCAAGCAAGTGGATTACGCCGAAGGCGTCTTCATGCAGGAGTACCTCGGCCGTTGTGAAGCGGGCCATATTGCGTTTGTGAGCGCTGGCGAGATTCATTCCGTGGTCACCAACCAGGAATACAAGCGCGCTTTCGCCGGCAACCTCGGCATTGTCGCCGGCGCTCCTCTGGGCGGCCTGGTGGAACAGGATCCTGGCGACAAGTACGGTCTGTCTCGCGAACTCTTGGCACCGCTGCGCCCTTGGTTTCGGGAAGTCGACTATCACGGCCCGATCCAGGTCACCGCCGTGCGCCGTGGCGAGAAGTGGCACGTGATCGAGTACAATATACGTATCGGTGTCACCTCCGGCGCGATGTTGTTGCGCCTGCTGCGCCACCCGCTCGAAGTGTTGGTTCGAACGGCAAAAAACCAACCCCTCAAGTTGGAATTCGTCGACAGTCACCAATTTGGTTGTTCGCTGACGCTCGCGGGATACGGTTATCCGTATGTGCAGGTCCGCGGCCCCCAATTGCCGGTCGAAATTACTTCTCCACTCGATTGCGATGTCTGGTGGAACGAAGTGATCCGCGACAGTGACGGCTTATTGCGCAGCACCGGGCATCGGATTGCCGACGTGGTGGCGCTTGGCAAAACATTGGAGCAAGCGATTGGCAAAGCCTACGCCAACATCCGCCGGCTCCGCAGCCTCGGCAGCTATTATCGCCCGGACATCGGCCAAAGCCTGTGGCCGCCCGGAAACCCCTGAGCTTTACCCAGCCAGACCATTTTATTTGCCCGGCTGCCTTACGTCGTAGCAGAGCAGTAAATCCTGGTCGCGCAGGTACAGTTTCCCATTAGCAATGACTGGGTGTGCCCAAGCCGGCTTGTTGGTACGGTCAGGTTGCTCGAAGCGGCCGCGCTCGAGGTATTCCTTCGGGCTCGGCTCAAGCAGGAGCATCCCCCCCTTTTCGGTGCGGTAGTAGAGCCGGCCATCAGCGAAGGCGAGCGACCCTTTTGGCGCCCGGTGCTCGGCGTCGTCGCGCTCGTCCCAGAGGACTTTGCCGGTCTGGAAATCCAGACAGACCAGGGCTCCGCCTTCATTGCCGCCGCTGGCGCCGTAAAGGCTGCCGTCGTAGAGGATCATGCCACCGTGGTGGTTTTGCATCTTCCTGGAGAAATAGACCTCATCGGCTTTCACACCGCCGTTCTCATCCTTGCTCAGCTTAACCAACCCGCCGCCCGCGCCATAAGCGGAGGAAGCGAAGACCAGTCCGTCATGGTAAAGAGGAGTCGAACAGTTAATCCCGTGGCTGTTGGCGCAGCGGTCGTACCGCCATAAAAACTTGCCATCGCTCGCCGCGATCCCGACCAGCGCATTCTGCGTGAACTGCACGTATTCGCGTTGCCCGCTAAAATCGATGGCAATCGCCGAGACGTAGGCCGCTTTGGGGCTCCCCGGCACCTGGCTTTTCCAAATGGTCTTGCCCGTCAACTTGTCGAGTGCCACCAGGGTCGCGTCTTCACCGCCAGGTGTGCAGATGAGCTTGTCACCATCTACCAGTGGCGACTCGCGGTAACTCCACGTGGGCACTCTCCCGCCGAAATCCTCCTTCAAACTGCGCTGCCAAACCAGCTTGCCGTCTTTGACTTGAAGGCAAGCCAGGTCGCCCCCCAAACCCAGGACATATACCCGTTCACCTTCGACCGTGGGTGTGCATCCCGGGCCCTCTTTGCCCTGCGGCATTTGCTGCTCGAACGCCGGCCCAAGCCGCGTTTCCCAAACCGTTTTGCCATCTGCTTCCGACAGAGCCCAGGTGATTTCGTCATCGCCACGATTGCCCATGGCGAAGATCCGCCCCTTCGCAATCGCGGGCGCACTGTCGCCGCCGCCGCGGCCGTTGACCTTCCACGCGAGCGGTGGACCCTCTTTGGGCCATTCCTTGAGCAGACCTCGTTCCTTCGAGACGGCGTTACGGTCGGGGCCCTGCCACTGCGGCCAATCATCAGCAGACGCGGAAGCCAACAGGACGCCCAAAGAAGCGACGCCAATGAATGCTCTCTTGTAGTGAACAGGTTCTATATTTCTCATGATGCCACTCGGTTGAACTCAGGCGGACGGCCGGTATCCTGGTCTTCCTTGCGCATACACGCAAGGCCCGGGATAGCCGAATACTTGAAATCCAAGTCGTTGCTGATTGTGACACGCCAGCTGCGTTCTACGTTACAGTAGGTTCACGTGGGGGCCGGCTGGAGGCAACTGGATGACAAGGCGCGCCTTGTTCTGCTAGCTTCGCGCGCATGAAACTTTCCCTGGCGCTCCTGATAAGCTTTTTGGCCCTCAGCCTTTTGGCTGCCGAAGAGAACGGCTTTGTTCCGCTCTTTAACGGGCACGACCTGACCGGGTGGACTAGTGTGAATTGCGCTCCCGAAACCTGGAGCGTGAAGGACAGAATGATTCATTGCACGGGCTTGCCCACGGGTGCCCTGCGCACCACCCGCCAGTACGAGAATTTCATCCTCGAGCTTGAATGGAGGCATTTGCGCAGTGGCGGCAATTCCGGTGTCTTCATCTGGGGCTCACCGATTGCCGCTCCGGGCGTGCCGTTCCTGCGCGCCATTGAAGTGCAAGTCCTGGATCACGGGTTTAATGTACCCGGAAAAAACGAGTGGTACACCACCCATGGCGATGTGTTCCCCATCCACGGCTCGACCATGAAACCCTTCGGACGCCATAATGGGATGCGCAGTTTCCCCTCCGAAGAGCGCAGCAAAGGCACCCCGGAGTGGAACCATTACCGCATCGCGTGCAGCAACGGCGTCATTCGGCTGCATGTCAACGGCAAAGAGGTCTCGGGTGGTGAAGATTGCAATTACCGCAAAGGTTACCTCGGATTGGAATCGGAAGGAGCGCCGATTGATTTCCGCAACCTGCGGATTTTGGAACTACCCGCCAGTGGGGCGGCGCCCGAATTGACCGCGCCAACCGACTTGAACTGGCGTTCGCTCTTCACTGGACTGGACCTGCGCGGTTGGCGAACCAACTCGGCCCCCGCGGCTCGTTGGCTCGTCGAAGGCGAGCGGCTCATCCTGCGGCCCGGGAACCACGAAGATATCCTCTGGACCGACACGGAATTTGGTGATGCCAACTTCATCCTGGATTGCCGCAGCGCAACATCGGGGTCGCCTGCGCGGGTCTTTCTCGGTTCTGGCAACGGCCTGGACCTGAAGGTTGAGGGCGCTAAACCAGGAACTTACCAACGCTTTCACATTTCTGTCCGAGGTCGCGAGGTGGCTGTGACCACCGAGGGCGGACCCATGCAGCATTTTACCCTCGGACCGAGCGCCCCAGCACGGCTTTCTCTCGGCCTGGGCGATTCCGGCGACGGCGCTGAGTTCCTGAACATCTACACCGCAGAACCTTGATGAAAGAACCTGAAAAGAGTTGTTGAAGCCGGCGGTTTCGGAGATGTTCGCCTCATGATTTTGGTTCGGCATACGAAGCTCGTTTGGAAGTCCAAAACCTTTGTCACGCGCTTCACAAGGATTTAATGGTGGAGCTGAAAAATGCAACGTCTGGCGCCGTCTCCGCCGGCGCGATTCTCGATCAAGCCGAAGGGGGGAACCTCTTGCTTCAGCCATTAACCGCCCCGGCGCCAACGGAGTTGCCGCGCCGTCCAGCCTGGGTTGAAATCAATCTGAGCGCGCTGAAGCGCAATTTCCAATTAATCAACCGGGACAAACCCGCCTCGTTGAAAGTGCTCAGCGTGGTCAAAGACGATGGCTACGGCCATGGAGCAGGCGCAGTGGGCCGCGCCGCCCTGGATTGCGGCGCGAGTTTCCTCGCCTTAAGCACGGTGGACGAGGCCATGGCACTTCGCGATCAAGGGTTCAAGTGCCGCCTCTTGTTGCTCGGCGACCGGCACGAGAGTGAATTGCCCTGGTGTGTGGCTCACGATCTGACCTGTTGCGTCAGCGACCTGCATGCGGTCGAGCGGTTGGTCCAATTGGCCGAACGGCTGGGGCGGCGAATCCCGGTTCATCTCAAAATAAATACTGGCATGAACCGGTATGGCGTGCGTTGGACCAGCGCGGCGGCATTTGCGGAGCACATCTGCGCCTCCAAAGCGCTGTACCTCGAAGGCGTCCTCACCCATTTTGCGCAATCCGATGAGGCCGACAAAACCTACGCGAACCTGCAGTTGTCCAGGTTCAATGAAGCGCTCGACCAAATGCATCAACGCGGGGTCAACGTCGGCTGCCGGCACTTGTGCAATAGCGGTGGTTTCCTCGACCTGCCGCACGCGCATTTCGAAATGGTCCGCCTCGGGATTTTGCCCTTGGGCGTATTCCCCTCGACCGTCTGCCGGCGCATTGCCAGTCTCCAGCCGGTGATGTCCGTCAAAGCACGCATTGCCGCAATCCAGACTTTGGAACCCGGCGATTGCGTTGGATACGGCATGCGTTACACCGCTCCGTCCCGCCGCCGGATCGCCGTCCTTCCATTAGGTTACGGTGACGGGTTCCCCCGCGTCCGCAACCAGGGTTCGGTCCTCGTGCATGGGCACCGCGCCCCTTTGGTGGGCGGGGTCGCCATGGATGCCATCACCGTGGATATCACCGACATTCCGGCGGCCGCCCTGTGGGATGAAGCGGTTATAATGGGCCGGCAGGGACAGGACGAGATCTCCGTTCATGAAGTTGCCAAACTAAAAGGGTCCGTCTCGTACGATGTGCTCACCTCTTGGCGGTCGCGGTTGCCCCGCGTTTATGTTTCATGAAGCTGCTGTTCTCGGAGGCCAGGGCCGATTATGCGCATTACATTTTCCCCTACGCCATTTGGGCCTTCCCGGAGCCGGGCGAAACGGCCGCCGATCTGTTTAACCACGGATTTCTCCCGTCCTCGCGCAGCCTGGACCGCTTTTATCTCTGTCGCCAGGTCCGTGTCGAACTCAACCAATTTGAGCTGTCCTCGGAGAATCGCCGGATCCTGCGCAAGGGCGGAGCTATCCGCACCACGCTGGTGCCCAAGACGCAGTTCGATTATACACCGGAACGGCGGGAATTTTTCAAAACCTACGCGGACATTAAATTCGGCAAGGATGTCATGTCCTACGAACGGCTCGACCTGCTCTTCCAGGGCGCTATTACCTCGCATGTCTTAGTGTTTACCGATTCCGACTCAGGCCGGGAAGTGGGCGCCGTGACCCTGTACCTGCAACCGAACGAGCTGGCCTATTATTACTACGCATTTTACGACTTAAACTATTATAGCCGCAACCTGGGCATGTTCATGATTACCTCCGCGGTAAGCCAGTTCGCCGAACTTGGCTATCGGTATCTCTATCTCGGATCGTGCTACCTGGAAAATGCCCTCTATAAAACGCAGTTCGCCGGCGCCCAGTTCTTCAATGGCATTCGTTGGTCCAACAATCTAAAGGAGCTGAAATATTTAATCCAACGCAGCAAGCAGGACCAGGTGCAGCACCTGCTCGAAGCCGAGGAATACCGGCGGCTGTTCAATGAAACAGATATTCAGGAGATCGCGGCCAAAAGCGCGTTCACAGTCAAAACAGTCTCCCTGTGACGGCCATCGAAAAAGCGACCTCCTCCGGTGATGGGAACAGCGAACACACCACTTGAGCGGCGTCCGGGTTGCTCTTACTCAAAGATCAGGCGGCAAACGATGAACGCTGGACATTTAAATCAGCATCGTTCAAGGAGGACAAAAACCGTGCGCTCTCAGCCCCGAGTTAGCTCCTCAGGGTAGTCACGCGCGTGATGGAGCACTCGAAACACAATGACATTATCGCCCCTGACTTGGAAAAAGATCCTGTACGGAAACCGCTCCCACCAGGACGCGACGGAAATCTTTGTAGAGTACACGATAACGTTCCGGGTGCAGCTCCAGCCGGGCAAATGCTTCCGCGATGGAAGCGAGGAACTCATCCCCCAGCCCCTGGCGCTGCTGGTCGTACCAGGTTCGCGCCCGGTTCAAATCGGCTTCGGCGGCCTCGCGTACCCGTACCTGCCAGCTCACAGTTGGCGTTTAGCCCGCAACTTCTGAACAACCTCGCGCCATGGCAGACCGAGGTTGCCATCGCGCTCGAATTCAGTGAGGGTCTCATCCAAAGCGCGTTTTTCAGCCGAACCGAGCCCGCCACCGCGAATGATTTCCTCCTCCTGCAACTCGCAAAGCCTCTTCAGGACATGTTCCCGGTCCTCCGGAGCCAGCTTCGGGAGAGCAGAAAGGATCTCGGACTTGCTCATGGCAACAGCTTAACGCGCGTTGCGTACCACAGCAAGGCGCATCAACCCGGCTCAGCCTACGGGGGTTTGGGGCTAACGCAACACCTTGACGGGGCTCTCTCCATCACCCAAAGACCGCCCGGCAAACGATCACCGAGGCGATCACACCCACGGTGTCTGCCGTGATTCCGGCCAGGAGCGCGTGGCGCGTGCGTTTGATGCCCACCGCGCCAAAATAGACGGCCAGGACATACAAAGTCGTCTCGGTGCTGCCATAGACGGTGCCGCCCATCCGGCTCACCAGGCTGTCGGGGCCGCACTGCTTCACCAATTCCGCAAACATGCCCAAGGTTCCGCTGCCGCTGAGCGGCCGCATGAGGACCATGGGCAGCAAGTCAGGCGGAAAACCTACCGCCTGCATGATTGGATGTAGTGCGCGACTGAGCAGGTCTATGCCCCCAGCGGCACGGAACATCCCAATGGCCACCAGGATGGCTACCAGGTACGGAATTATCTTAAGGGCAACCTCAAAGCCTTCCTTGGCTCCTTCAACAAATTCTTCGTAAATGCGGACTCGCCGCAGATTCGCATACAGCGGAAATCCGGCGAGTAGAAATGGAATCGAAAGTTGCGAAACAGCGTTGACGATCCGAATGAATGCTTTTTGGCCCAGAAAATCCGGCTGCGGCTGCGCGCCGATGAGTGCCGGAAACGCCAAACGAATAAATAGATAACAGAAGAAGGCGAAGAAAATCAGCAGGACGAGCTTCCCGCACCATTTCAGAGCGTGCGGCGGCTCAACTGAAAGCGGGCCGCTGATTTCTGCCGCCGCTGACTGTGCGTGAAGGTTGCTCGCACCGTTTGGCGTCGCGGGGGTTGCTGTTCGAAACACGGGCAAATGTTGCAAGAGCTTGGCCGCCGTAACGCCCGAAATCGCGGCGCAAGTGGTCGCAATGATGGAAGTGCCCACAATCGCCGTGGGATTGGTTGAGCCATTGGCGGCGAGAATGGCGATGGCGGTCGCCGGAATCAGTTGAATTGAGCTGGTGTTAATCGCCAGGAAGGTGCACATCGAGTTGGTGGCGGTGCCGGGATGCGGATTGAGCGACTCCAAGTCCTTCATGGCCCGCAAACCCAGCGGCGTTGCGGCATTTCCCAGGCCCAGGATTCCCGCGGCGATATTCAGGACCATCGACCCCATGGCCGGATGTTCCGGCGGAACATCGGGAAAAAGCCAGCGGAGCAAGGGCCGGAGTGCGCGCGCAAACATAGCCACTAAACCAGCCCGTTCAGCCAGGCGCATGATGCCCAGCCACAGGGCCATGATGCCGACCAGGGGCAGCGCAGTCTTCATCACCGCGAACTCTGCCATCTCGAACGCTTTATCGGTGACTTCCTTGAGCTGGTGGTTGCACCCGCCGATAATGACTGCCAGCAGAATCAGGCCGAGCCAGATATAGTTGAGCATTATTCGTTTCTTAATGCGGCGAGCAAATTGCCCCGCAATGCGGCTCTGGTTGCCAGCCACGTCCAGACCAGTCCATTCAGTAACACCGCCCCCAGAGTGAGGCTCAATGAACCATAAGGCAACTGCCGCCCTGGCGTGAGCAACGCCGGCAAGACGGCGACGGCCGCGGCGACGATCCCCAAAGCCAACCCCAAGCCGAGCAGAGCGCCGTGTTCCATCAGCACCAGCTTTTGGACGGTTCGTTTCCGAAAACCGACTGCCAGGAGCAGCCCCAATTCCGCCCGCCGTTCCAGCACGTTTCGCAACACCACGACTCCGAGCCCGGCGCTGCCGAGCAACAAACCGAGGCCGCCGAGAATTTGGAATGTGCCTAGATAGGTGTTTTGCACCGCGTTGAACTCATCAAGCCTGCGTACGGCCGGGGTCAGTTCCATTCCTTGATCCTGCAGCGCGCGCGAAAGGGTCGCCGAAATCGACGACGCTGCGTTAGTTGGGGCATCGATCAGGAAAAACCGGTAACCGCTCTCGCTCGGGAACCGTTTCATGAATTCGCTTTCATCAATGATCAGGCTGCCCTGCAAAATCGAGTTCGCCACCGTGCCCACCAACCGCAGCTTAAAACGCAGCCCGCGCTCGTCGGTGTAGTCCAACGTGTCCCCCACGCTTTTGCCCAGCGCCCACTGCACTGAATTCGCGTCGCCGATGGCCGGGACTTCGCCGGGTTGAAGCGACGTTGCGCCACCATTCGTGGCGCCCAGGAGTTCCCAGCCTTGGCGAAGGCTTAGGCCCTTTGCGACTTCGGCAAAAGTGAATCGGCCGGCCAGCAGGTCCGGTTTGACGCCCAATAAGCGTGGCCGCTGTGGCCGGTTCAAATTCAGACAACTGGCTTCGTCTCCGTCATGAACGCGAAACGGAACGAACGACACCCGGTTGAAGTCGTTTTCGCTTAAGCCAAAAAACTGGCGCCCTGAGGAGCTGTTCAGAGCCTGCACGATGGGCAGCGTTGCCTGGCCGATCAGCGAAAAACCGCCCGTGCCCGAAGAACGCTTAAGCGCATCCTCGTTAGCGTCTAGTCGAAATATTCCAATGGATACAATGACAAAACAACCTGACGCCAGCAGCGCGATGGTGGCGACGCTGCGCCGGCGGCGCCGGACGCAGCCGCGCACGCCAAGACGCGCCAATGTTAATTCAGCCGGGTTGGCGTTGGCGTGAAGCCCGGAGAGCCAGGACGTCGCCCAAGCCAATCCGGCGAGCAGCAGCAATGAACCGGCTTCAAAAAAGATCTCCGGATCGGTCATTTGCCGGGCGGCGATTGCGTAGCCGACGGTGGCCAGGCCGCCGACGCCACTCCCCGCCGCAATCCAGCGCGCCCACCGGCCGGTGCCTGATCGGCTCGCGGGGACCTCGCCGGCGAGCAACTCGCGGGCAGGCTGGCGTGCTTGTTTTCGCAGCGTCAGCCAGAGCGTTAAGATTGCGATAATCGTGCCCGCGAAAAGGCCAATGATGAGACTGATCGGGGAGACGTAAAAATGCAGAGTCGAGGCGCCGATGGCGTCGCGCCAAATCGTGGTCAACCCCCATAGCATTGCTTTTGAATAGAGCAGCCCCAACGCCGCCCCCAAAAAGCCTCCCATGAACGCTAGAATAATCCCTTCGCCCAGCAACAATCGCCGGACCTGGCCTGGTTTGAAACCCAGGGCCAGAAACATGCCCACCTCGCTTCTTCGCTGTTCGAGGCTGAAATGAAACAACAGAGACATCAACAAGAGCGCCGCCACAACCAGGAAAAAGCTAAACCCAATGAACAGTTGGCCAAAATCCTGCGACTGATCGGCCGCCCGAAGGGCCTGTTCGCGCACCGGTTGAAACCGGAAACCCAGCTCGGCGGGGTCCAGATTGGCAAGCAGGTTTTTGTAAGCCAGGTAACGCTCCATGTACGCTGGCGAACCGGCCGGCACTTCGTAACGGATCGCTGTCAAAGACCCAAATCGGCTCGCCCACATCGCCTGACCCGCCTTGAGGGTGATGAAGGCTTTGGGCGTGCCGCGGTACCGCTTCCAGTAGGCTTCGTCTTTCTCGCGAATTTTGTAGACCAAGGGGAACCCGGTGTCCCAGTCCTGCGTGCTTTCGGCTTTGGCTACGCCGGGAAACTCCGGCATGAGCGTTCGGTCAGCGTATTTCCCCTTCAATGGCACGATGGCCCGCACGTTGAACAAATTGGTCCGTTCGATCAGTCGACTTGCGGAGTCGACGACATAATAGCTGACTTCGATGGGATCACCCGGCCGCGCCTGCAAGTCATCAGCCAGCCACTCGTTGATCAGGATTTCGTCATCGCCCATGCCAGCCGGGACAAGCTCTCCGCCGCCCGCCGTCACCATCGAGTAAGGCGTGGCGCGATCGTCTTTCCGGATGAGATTGGCCAGATAGGTCAGGATGCCAGTTCCATTGGTGACGAAGCCGCTCGCGGCAATCTCGGCACTTGTGTCCGTCGCCATGCCGGCGTGATTGGTGAGCAGCCGTGTTCTGGGCTGCAGCGCCGCCGCAACTACGTTCGATTCGAGGAAAATCCGAGCGCTCCGGACTTCGATCTGCGGCGTGATAAGTTCGCCACCCGTTGCCGTGGCCGGCTGCTCGATGGTTCGGACGGATAATTGGGCATCTTCCAACGCCCAACTCTCCCGCAGATGCGCCCTGAGGAAATCAATGGCTTCGGCGGCGCCGGCGGTTGACTCGAGTTGCGGGAACGCCAATGCTCCCGCGCTGCGGTGAACCTTTTGGGACAGCCATATCCCCCAGCGGAGCCGCAAGGTGTCCCATTTTGTCGCGGGGCGGTTCGAGAGAACCGGCCCATTCAAGAGGAGGTTGGCGCGATTTGTCAGGTCCAATTTTGCGGTTAAGACTTCCTGCGGCAAAAACGCGTTTTGCGCGGAGGACTGGTTGGCAGCGAGGCTGAAATCACCGAGCAAGCCCACAGGCAGCACCGGCCCGACCTTTAGCCTTAAGCTGAGCGAGGTGCCTTCCCGCGGGCTGATGACTGCATCCTGTGCCAGTTGCGAGGGTTTGCGCACACGCAGGATCACTTCGTCCCCGCGCGACACCCCAAGCTGGCGGGCGAGCGCCGGGTTGAGCAACAGGAGTTCCCCCGCCTGCCACCCTTTCAATTCTTCGGGAGCCAGACCGGTCTCCATTGCGGCGCGCTGGGCGTCAACGGGGCCTTCCGGTTGGGTTCCCCGGGCTCCGCGGGCGAGCATGCTCCAGGAAGCAAGGTCGATCCCAAGCACGTTGACTCGGTTGGCTCGCGCGCGGCCGTCCTGACGGCTGACGGTTCCCGGCAGCTGTAACGCCGCCGTCCTAACATAGCCGAACCGTTTGAAACTCACGTGATTCACTCCCAGATCGACGGTGCCATCCACGTCGTTCGGGCCCAGTCTTTGCGCCAAATCCTGTTGGAAGAACCGATCGGCCGTGTTCAGCGCATACTCGACGCTTTGCAATCGCTCCAAGCCATGCTGGCGCAGGCTGCCCCGCACCGAGTCGCCCACCAGCAAAGCGCCGATTAAAGCGGCGCTCCCAATCGCGGCGCCCAGCACAACGCCCAAGTGGTTCCGGGCGTGAAAACGCAGGCTGCGCCGAATCAGGAGCCAAAAACTCATGCTTGCTTTCGAGGAACGAGCCTGCCGTCGGCGAGTTCAAGCATCCTGGCCATGTGATTGGCCAGTTCCAACGCGTGGGTAACGACAATCAATGCCACTTTCTCTTCCCGGTTCAGCTCGGTCAAAAGCAAGCCAAGTTGCTGGGCCGAGGCATGGTCCAGGGCGCCGGTCGGTTCGTCCGCCAGGAGCAGCTGGGGCTGGTTGATCAGCGCGCGGACGACGGCGACGCGCTGCCGCTCGCCACCGGAAAGCTGGCCGGGCCGGTGGCTCAACCTAAGCCCCAGCCCAACTCGCTGCAGCAGTCGGGTCGCCCGGGTGCTGGCCGCCTCGGAGCCTGCCGGAGGTGTCCGGTCGTCGGCGAGCGTTGGCACCAATACGTTTTCGAGCACCGTGCATTGGGGGAGTAAATAATGGAACTGGAAAACGAACCCGATCTGCCGATTGCGAACGACCGCCAGTTGCTCGTCATTCAAGCGGTTCAGATCCTGTCCCGCCAACAGGACCTCCCCGCTGCTGGGCCGATCCAGGCCGCCGGCAATCTGCAGCAAAGTGCTCTTGCCGGAGCCCGACGGCCCCACAATGGCAACGGATTCCCCCGCGCTTACCTGGAGGGAAGCCCGATCCAGAATCTTAATCGGCGCCTTTTGGTCCGGTGATTCGTACGCCTTGGAAACTTCGTTCAGTCTCAGCAATGGTCCGCCTTCGGGCATCTCGCAATTTGGGCCAAAGCGAGGGCGGAAGGACAGAAAAAATTGTTCGCGCTGGGACTGAGGGAGAAACGTTTCAGGTTATAAAGCTGTGATCGCGCCCGCAGAGGGGCGGCCAGCCAACCTGCGCCATGTAGCGCAGACTTTTAGTCTGCTGTATCGCAGGTCTCTGACCTGCCGGACGTGGAAGCGTGCGCATATGCGAATCTGAGCGCGCAGGCGAGGCCCCGGCCAGCCGACTGAAAGTCGGCGGTACAGCAGGCAAGAATGCCTGCGCTACGGTTCAGGCGGGCATTGAAACCGGGGCGTCCAGTGGCAGACTGATCCGGACCATTCCAGCAGCGCCGGTTTTGGCCGGGACGATTTCCAGCTTGCCATGGTGGGTCTCGACGATCTTACGCGTCACCGTCAACCCAAGGCCAAGCCCGACGTTGCGCGTCGTAAAGAACGGCGCGGGCGCGTGTTGAATCGCTTCGGCGGAAAAACCACTGCCATTATCCTGGACTTCAATTTCCAAGGCTTTGAGTCCACTGCCATTGGAATCGGTATGTAACCGCACGCCAATCTTGGGATCGGCCGGGTTGGCTTGCAGCGCGTTGAGCATCACTTCGGTCAGGGCGTACTTCAGCGCCGCGCGGTCGCCGTTGACAATAATCGGCTTATTGCTGCTGTCGTAGCGCAACTGGGCGGATTTGGCCGGCTGGTACTTGCAGGCCTCCTGGTACGCCTCTTCAATCAGTGGCGCCACCGGGAACGTCTCGGACGCGGCGAGATTGTCCCGCGCGAGGAAACGCATTTGATTGATCAACCGGGAAACCCGTTTCACTCCTTCGGCCAGGGCCAGGTCCAGGGAAGCGCGAAATTCGGGATCCTTCCATTTATCTCCCAGGAGCTGCTGGTGAGTGGATAATGGGACCAATGCGTTGCCAATTTCGTGAGTGAGGCGGTCGGCCATGCTCTTGATCAGGCGCAAATTGGCGGTTTCAACCTCCAACCGGCGCAATTGCTCGCTCTGGGTCAGATCCTCGGCCATGAGCAAGGCCGAAGCGGGCAACCCGGCCTGCTGCCTTTGGAAGGGCACGATGTTGATTCGGTAAACCGTGCCCGGCGCATCTTCGGGCGTGAAACTCAGATTGGAAATCGCCGACCCGGTTTTGAGAACCTGATAAACCTTGCTGCCGAGCATCTGGGGCAAATCGCTGAACTCCATTTCCCCGCTGCGCCGTTCGACGCGGTTGAAGAATTTGCGCGCCGCCTTATTGGCGTGCAAGACCTGCAAGTCACGGCTGACAACCACGCAGGCGCTGCTGAGTTCGCGCAGGATCTCAGCCATCATTTCGTGGTTGGCCACCGACTGGTCGTGCAACCAAATATTGCGGATGGCCAGGCCAAGCTGTTCGAGGAGGTGGAAGATCAGCTCCAACTCAGAATTGACCAGCGGTTCACCGGTGATCCGCCCATCAAAGACGGCCACTCCCAATAACGTTTCCCGGTCCAAAATCGGAACCGCGACCTGTCCGCCGAGCAACTCGAACTCCTTCTGCGCTTCAACATCCAACCGCACTTCTTCGCTTTGGCGCCGCAAGATTCGGCCGCAGCGGAAGAGATGGCCCCCAATGCCTGCCTCAAAGGACAATTCAAAATGCTCCAGCAATCCCGGTGATAAACCAAGGGCGCTAGCCGCTCGCAGCCGCCGCACGTCTGAGGCGACGGGAGGACCCGCCGGCGAGGTAAAGGGTTGCCGCAGGAAAATAGCGGCGCGATTTATGCCCAAGAGCTCCCGCAACAGGAGCAGGAACTGTTTGAGCATGGCCTCTGAATCGAGCGAATGGGTCAAAATGCCCGAAAAATCGCGCAATACACCCAGGGTTTGGGCGCCGCTGGGCGTGGCGGCGCTGCCCGAGTTGCGGACCGCTTCGAGGGTGGGCGCGTTGGGCGTGGCGATGCTCAAGCGGCCTCCTGGTATGCCTGGCCAGAGACGTTCGAGCAATGCGCAGAGCATCCGTCCGCGCACAGGTTTGCTCAACACGTGGGTCGCACCTTGAAGATAAGCCTCTTCTTCCCATTCCCATTGTCCTGCGGAATAAACCAGGATCGGGCACTTGGGAGCGCGCCGGCGAAGTTTTTCAAAAGACCAGATGCCCTGGACATTGGCCAATTCCACATCCAGGATGCAAACCTCCGCCAGCCCATGAACCAGGAACGGTTCCGCTTCTTCAAAGTTTGTCCGGTGCACCACCCGGTATTGGTCTGCGGGGATCGCCGCCCGAACCGCTTCGGCAAAGTCCGGGTGCTCGGCCAATACGAGCAAGGTCCTCATGGCGCGTAACTCCAAACTCCCCGAATGGTTCCGGCGAGGTAACGCCTGGTGAAAAACGAATTCGCGCGCATCGCACCAACAATCTTCTGAAACATCGCTAGTTTTGGGTGGTCCCCCGTCTGGAGCCCGCAACTTCCGATCACATCTGCTGCGTTGAGATCATGCATAAGCACACTGGCCGGTCAACTCTAACTTGGTTCTGATTGTTAACAACCGATGCAGCGTGGGCCAATGGCGGAGAGTACTGATTGGGCGTCGACAAATACGGAAGAATCGCTGGACTTTTGTTGAAAACGTTGCGCAAGTTTTGTGGAGTCACTCAAGTCACGTAATCACCAAGCCGACCTTGCAATCCTGCCTGAAAGGTTGATCGAAAGTCTTGGCTGCGGCAGCGCTAGGGCCCGACGTGGCTCAGGTCGATTGGCTTAAAGCCCAGTTGGATCGCCGGAGATTCAGGCCGCAGCCGGAAGTCATACTTTTCCGGCGCAACAAAAAGCGGATCGGCAAGGTCTGAATGCAGGTCGTGTCCGCGCGCGCGCCATTGGTCGAGGGGTACATTGGCAAAATGTATCTGCCCGGGATTCCCAGCCAGGCGTTTGTCAAAATACACATTCCAGTCCATCTGGTACTGGTCCTTGGACCAGTCGCCGGACAGGAGCGAGCCGTTCTCGAAGTACACGATATTCGTTTCGAAACTAAAACTCATGTGCGGCTCGACGCGGGTGCGCTGTAATTGCTGATCCCGTCCAAAAGCGAAGATGTTATTTTGGACGAGGTTGGTTTCGCCGTAATGTTGGTGGAACCCACCGTGAGTGGTGCGGTAGACAACATTGCTTGAAGCCAGGATGCCGCTGCTGCCTTCGTCGAAGTAAATGCCCCAGCCTCCGTAGCGCAACCCGGCGATATCATGCCATAGATTGTTCAAGACCTTCGTGCCGGGTTGTTTCCCCAGGGTATAGATGCCGCCCATGTCGCTGAGAATCGGTCCATCTCCGTTGGATTTGACGCCAATGTGATGGATGTGGTTGAACGCAACGAGGTTACTGGAAGCCAGGGCCGCGCCGTACCCCCAGGTCCAGCCAATCGAGATCCCGGTGTAATAGAAATCGTGAATAACATTGTGGAGCAGGCGATTGTCCGGTGATTGGCCGATCCAAATTCCAATCGCACTATGAAACATCTGGCCTCCGTCATGAATTTGGCAGTTAACAACTTCGTTGGCTCCGGTTTGTTCGGATGGCCGCGTTCGGATGGCCGTTTCCCCTAATTTAATGCCACCGGCTCCCAGTTGGGAGAACTCGCATTGTTGAATTTTGTTGCTCTGGCACCCACGGGCCAGTTCCAGACCGTAATCGCCCAGATTACGAAAAGAGCAATTCTCGAAAACGCAGTTCCTCACGCCGTTGCCCCAGACCGCTCCGGGCACGCCCACTTCAGCCTGGCCGAATCCTCCAACCTCCGACTCGGGTGCTGGATAGATTTCCGGCTTGTCCTTTGAAGTCGAGAATCCGTCCGGAAAGCACCATTCGGTGTGAGAAAAGATCAGGCCCCGCATCATGACATGCTCGATGAACTGTTCCTGTTCGGGCCGTCCCTCGAAACGCAGCACCTGGGTGAGCACGGGAGCAATGGCCTGCACTTTATTGAGCGATTCCCCCGGGCGCGGCAGGTAATAAAGTAGCCCGGCGAGGCGGTCGAGGAACCACTCGCCCGGTTGATCGAGCGCTTCAAATGCCCCTTCAAGGTAATAGAGGTCATCTTTCTCCAACGCAAAAACCGAGCGTTTGCTGAACTCGATCACCCGTTGATCTGCGTGCAGGGCTGTAACAGGCAATCGGGAATCGGCCCAACGATTCATAACGATGACCTCGGCCTGGGTCAGAGTGTTCCAGGGCTGCAGATCGCCGGCAGCAAATTCAAACCTGGTTTGGCCGCGAGTCCAGTCCTTGGCCGAATCGGGCAAATTCGACACCTTCAAATATCCCTGGTTGGGATGCCGAGCGCGCACCGCGCGCCGGTCATTAACCCAGAGCTCTCGGAAATACCAATGCCCGTCGCGCACCTGGGGGATTTCAGCCGTCCAAAGGGTCTTTCCCTGCCGCTGAGTTTCGCGCCAGCCCTGGATGAGCCTGCCGCCACTGAGCACGGGTTTATCCTTGGAAAGGGCCGCTATGGTCAAGCCGGAGTCTTGGGGCTGGAGAACCAGGGGCTCGCTTAATTCATACACTCCGCCGGCAATGTAAATAGTGCGGACGGCGCCCGGCGCACCATTTGCGCGCCGTTGTTCTCGAACAGCCGCAATGGCGCGCGGGAGAGTTTTGAACGGCCCGTCGGATTTTGCGAAGTTTGGGGTCGAGCGTGTCCCGGACCATCCGTCGTTACCGCGCGTAGAGACGTAAAGCACGCTCGGCACCGCCGGGATTGGCCTGGCGAGGCTCAGCGAGCAGGCCAGGACAAGGAAAGAGAGGAACGGTGGAAAGAAATGCCTTCGCGTTTGATGAGGGGTAGTCATAGAAGTTGCAGAGGGTTGTCTTCAGGGCCTGAAATCTGATTTACTCGTCTGAACTGTTGTTGGCGATGACGGCTTTGGGTCCAGCCTCATTGGTCAGCCAGAGCTTGCCGGTCATTACGTTATCTGTGATGACGGCGCGGCGCACTGAGGCGGATAGCTGGATCTGCGGCTTCTTCTCGCGAAATTCACAGCCGCGCACCAACACCGTACCTTCGGTCACTTGCAGCGCGGCTCGGCCCTCTTTTTTGTGATCCCATTGAACGAAGGTGCAATCGCTCAAGCCCGTCGTGCCGCTCCCGGCCAAAGACGCGATCTGGTTGCACGGGCCCCAGAATGCGCAATTGACGAAGCGAATACTACCGCGATTGGACGGCGCCACGCGCACCATCGTTGGGTCAGGCCCGTGAAAGGAGACAAATTCACCGTTGGAAATCAATAAGCCGAACGGCGCGCAATTATCAACTACCACTGCCGTGAAACAATCATCGGCGCCAATACCCAGGAAATTGCCGTTGCAAACGCCTTTGGCTGTTTCAACGAAATGGTATCCTACGTTGTAGCCGAAACAAAATGTATTGAAAACATATTGCCAGTCGCTCCTGCCGAAAATGAACGCCTCGCCATTGGCTTGCTGCCATTGAAAGAGCCTGGGTTTGAGGCTCCACCAGGGGTTGAAGTGCACGTTCTCGATCCGGCCGATATCGTAAATATCATCGACATAAATGCCGCGTCGCAGCGGCTGGCCCTGCACATCGCGAATGAGATGCCGTTCGTTGTGCGCGGCGTCGATGCCGTTATAAGGGTTGAGCAGTTCCACCGCCAGCACCGCCGGGTTTTTGCCCCGCATCGCGATGGCCCAGGGATAAGCCTGCGGCTCCTCGTCGACGCGCTGATCGGGATAGTACAGGACCACGCCTTTAAGGGTGCTGTTGTGGCTCAGGGTTATAAAGGCGGGAGCATCCTCCGTACCGCGATTTTCGGTCACCAAAAATGTCGTTCCGTCGTCGGTTGGGCGCGGCGCTCCGGGGTTTCTGATCCCCACGTGCGAAGGCACCGACTCCCACATTCCTTTCAAGGTCACTGCGGCCGGGATACTGAGATGCCCGCTAAAAAAGTAGGCCCCGCGCGGGGCATAAACGATCCCGCCACCTGTCTGTGCGGCGGTGTCCAAGGCGCGCTGGAAGGCGCTCGTGTCATCGGATTTCCCGTCCCCGTGCGCGCCGAAATTCTGGACATTCAACAGGTCATTGGTCGCAGCCCGGCCGGGCAAGTCCGAGAGGCGAACTCCCACGAGGATGGCGGCCAGGAGGATTTGGAACCTTGTGACACTCATGGGGCGGATTGTGAAGAGGGGTCACGAGGTGTCAATTAAAGTCGCGCTTCGGGCGCGGACTTTCAGCCCGCAGGAATCCCCAAAGTGAAGGTGGCAGAACGTACAAGTTTAGCGCCGGTCAGTTGTCTTCGTCCTCGCCGGCAGAATGCTCGCGCATCAAGAAGGGTGCGCGAGCCGTGGCAGAGTTGGAGACATTAGGAGGCTGCCGAGGAGCGGCTCGCGACAAAGAAATTCTACGCATGAGTCTCGTGCTCGTCTAATCGCAACGCGCTTTTTGCCCCAAGGAAATTCCTGGTGACATTCTCAACCAATCTCGCGGCCGCTCGATTTCGTGCAGCGATCTCAGCGCCTCCGCTTTGCGGCCTTTTTGAGCGAGGGAGGGTCCGAACAAAGACGAGCTTCTTAGGGTTACTGACCGTCTAAGCCAGATCTAATTACGGGGAAAAGGACAAGACACGGGCGCTTCAAACATAACATCCCGGAACTGGGGAAAACACCCTATTGGACACGCGACAATTACATTTTAAGAGAAACGCATGCAAGAAACACAAGTGTTTCTACTCGTTGAAGACAACGACAACGACGCGCTGCTGCTTAAGCGCGCCTTTGCCCGGGGCAATCTCGTCAACCCGTTGCATATTCTTACGACCGGCGAGCAGGCCCTCGAGTACCTTAAGGGGACTGGCCCGTTCAGCAACCGAAAGGAATACCCGTTGCCGTCAGTTATGCTGCTGGATTTGAATTTGCCCGGCATGAGCGGTTTCGACGTCCTGCACTGGATTCGCGCCCAACCCGAACTGAGTCGTTTGCGGGTCATTGTGCTCACTTCTTCGGAGTCTATTCATGATGTGAACCAGGCATACCGCCTTGGGGCCAATTCCTTTCTCATCAAGCCCATGGATCTAGAGCACCTCTGCCGAATGACCGAGGCCCTCAGCGGCTACTGGATCTGGATGGACAACGCGCCACAGGTCTCACGGCCGTCCCTCAAGGTCTCGCTACCATCGCAGCAACCGCTCCAGTTGGCGAAGCGCGGTGAGCAGCCGGGCTGAACTTACCAAACCTATCAAGTTCATCAGGTTTGCGTCTTGGACGCTCCGACAGCGGCGCGGGCCAGCATCGATGGACCTTTCGTTTGTCAGAAAAAAAGGGCGTTGAGTCTTTGTTCCAAGGCAGCGCTTGCGTTGATGGACGTACAAGTGACTGCGAGATAGCCACTTAAATTATAAAAATGATCTTTTAAAGAAATTTTCAATTTTTTTGTAAGGATCACCTTTTGGTCGCGATTAATCGTGGTGTTAGACGTGACATGCGTTCTTGTCCCGTGGGAGGGGCGGGACGGGTAACGTTTGGCAAATCTCGTCTCTGCCCGGTCGAGATTGACGGAGGTTCGCTGCTGCGCCGGCCCCCCGGCGCAGCAGTTTTCTTTCATGCGCGGGTGGCCCGCCGGGCGCTGCGGCATGGACAGAAAGTAGAAGACAATCGGTCTTCCGACCCTTAAATGCCGGGCGCCCGGCGCCTATCACGAATCATCAGCAAATGATGCACCACCCGGGCCTTGCCTTAGCTGAAATGGGTGTAAGCCTAAACCTACACGTCCCTGGGATTTGGGCGCCTCGCGGGGCAAATGCGAGGTTTAGCCGCAGCATTGGGCTTCGCCCGCTTTTCGTGCCGTGACTTCGAGACTGGTGATATAATCCGCTGGACCGCTGCCGGCCGGGAGTTGCTCGATGATCTTCCTATAGAGTGGGTCGTTCCAGTCGGTCATAGCCGTTACGTAATCTTTTTTCAGATTCAACTGGATCTGCGTCAATCCCGCATCTCGCGCCATGCACTCGGTTTCGCTGACCAGCACGGCCCCGGCCACACAGCCCACCAGCGCCTCCACCATCTTGAGCACTTCAGGAGGCAGCGGCCGAAGCAACGCCAGGTCTGATATCGCAACCCGACCGCCCGGCTTCAGGACGCGCGCAATTTCCCGCCAGACCTGCGCCTTGTCCGGCGACAAATTGATCACGCAGTTCGAAATCACCGCATCGACGCTGTTGTCGGCCAGTGGCAGATGCTCGATCTCCCCGAGGCGGAACTCGACATTGTTCAAGCCCGAACGTTGACGGTACCCAGCGATATTCTTGCGCGCTTTGGCGAGCATCTCCGGGGTCATGTCGACGCCAATCGCCCGGCCGGTCGCGCCGACTTTCCGGGCCGCGATGAAAACATCAAAGCCGCCGCCGCTGCCCAGATCCAGCACGACTTCACCGGGACGCAGAGCCGCCAGCGCGTTCGGGTTGCCGCAGGACAGACCCATGTTCGCGCCTTCAGGCAGAGCGGCCAATTCCTCCAGGCTATAGCCGATGTGCTTGGCCAACTGCGCCGAATCCTCGGCGTTGGACCCGCAACAGCTCACGCCCGAACAGCAGGAGGCGTCCTTTTGCGCAATCTGCCCATAGCCTTCGCGAACTGCTTCTCTCACCGTTTCTGAATCGATATTTGTGCTCATAAACCGAATGGTGGCTCTTAGCACTTTAGCCCTTCAGACGCGATCTCAAACTCAAAAACTCCTCCGGGTCTCTCCGGGCCCAGTCTGTCGCTCAGCGTGGGCGGTCGGGCGGTCCCCGCGACCGATTCAGCCGTTATAGTGATGAAACGCGGCGGCAACCAGCATCAGCTCGGGATGCGCCGCTGCCAGCTTGGGCAAAACCAGCCGAATGCGGGATTTGTAGCTCGCCAATTTCTCACGAAGCGGCTTCAAATCTTCCACCTTTTCCCAATGAAGTTTCTTTAGGTCCAACACCAACCGGTTGCGGGTGTGTTCCAGGAGTTCACCAAGACGTTGCGCCAAGCGGTCTGCGTCTGCAGCCGAGAGCGCTCCTTCTAAACGCATCCACACCTGTTGTCGCGCATGTTGGAGCTCGACCTGGATCAACAGTTCAGGAATGGACAGTTTGCGTTGAATTCCTTCCCACGAATCGAATCCGGCCCACCGCTCCTCAGGCATCCGGTAGGCCGTTCGGGACAGCTTGGGATGTTGGAAGAGATTGAGCTTGAGCGTCAGCCCAGTCCACAGAGCGGCGCCTACAGCCACCACGGCTTTGATCTGCTCGGCCACTTTCGGTTTGCCCAGCTCGGTGTGAATTTTCTTTTCCAGATCGCCAATCCATCGGCGAATGGCCCGATTGGGGCCCAGCGCCCTGCCGGCCAGAAACACCGGGTAGGCCGTGCGCAATTCCGCTGCGTAATGCCGCGCTTTTTGACGCAGGAACGGGTTGGCTGAGTTCTTGAGCTTTTGGTATCCGAGCAGCCGCGATTCCAACACCCGAAAAATGCTCGGGCCGAGTCGCTGAAAGTCCTGGTCGAAACACCAGCGTTGGATGTCTTCGATTTGCTCCGGCGAAAGGGTCGGGTGCTTGATGACGGTGGTGAAGCCATCCGCCCGGCGGTACATCAACTCCGGATTGGCGGTGTAAACATCGTGCAGGAGGTTGTCCTTGATGATCCGCTCATAAAAAGGTGTGCCGGGGACCGGGCCGTAAATCAGGAACTGGGCCAGCGACGGTTTTAGCCGCATCAGGCCTTCGAACTCCTGGGCAACCACTTCGTGGTTCTGGTAATCAAAGCCGACGATCATCGAGGTCAGGACGGTGATGCCGTGCTCGCGAAACTCAGTCAGAATCTCTTCGATTGGCCGGCCCTGCTGTTTGGCGTAACCCGACCGGGTTCCTTCGTACCCAATCCAAAACCCGTCTATCCCCATCTCGAGGATCTCTTCGATGGTGTACTGGCTGATCGCTTTGACACTGGAAAAGGCGAAGATGGAAAGTGATTTGCCGCCTTTTTTCACACAGTCGCGGAACTCCATCGCTCGTTTCTTGTTGAGCAGGAAATCCTCATCCAGGATCAGGAAGACCAGGTCCGGGTGCACATCCAGATAGCGCTCCGCCACGGCATAAATGTCTTTGCCCTCCGGGAGCAGGCGGATGTGCTTGCGCGAAAAGAAATGGGAGGTGCAGCAGAAATCACAACCGTTGGGACAGCCCAGTCCCGCCAGGATTTTGCCGGTGCCGGACACCTTCCATCCAAATATCTTGAGCCAGCTTACCATCAACGGATGCTTGTAGGGCATCGCGATTTCCGGTTCACCCAGCAGGCGACGGAAGTAGCCGACTCCCTCCTCGCGGCAAATATAATCCGCGTAAGGTTTCAGCACCTCGTCCTTGAGCACGGTGCCGTAACCGCCCAGGACGATCTTGCTGTGCGGCGCATATTTCCGAATCAAGGCGACCGTCTCCTTCATCTTGTGCATGACCGCCATGAGGAACGAGACACCCACGTAGTCGTAACCCTTCTTGAGCTCCCGAATGAGCTCGCCCTTGGACGGATACTGCAACACCACCGTGGCGGCATCCAAATTTTCCGCGATATACTCCAGCGAGAAGTGCACGTTCACCGTGCGCGGGCTGAACAGCCCTTGAGCGCGTGTAACCTGGCTGTAGAGCAACTCATAGCCAACCGAGGCCGCATCGCCATTGTGCGGTCCCAATGGCCGGCAGACGCTCGTTAAGAGCACCTTTTTACCCGAGGACTTTGTCATATTAGCTATCGCCAAAAGTGAATTCGCTGGACGGCGGCTCAAGGAGAAGCGTGAATCGGACGGTCGCAGCTCGGTCGTGGAAAGAATCACGGCGGCGAGTGAAAAAGTAAAGATGATTCTCTGGCTGATATGTAATTCGAATTACTAATAAATGACATCACCTGTGCTCCTATCCTGGTCCTGACCGGGGCAGCCAGTGGCATTGGACCCTCGGCCCTGGCTCTAGTTCAATCGGACGAAGGTAAACAGGGCGAGGAAATCCTCGCGATAGGTGAAATCGAACTTGCGACGCTGCCGCGGGGAGAGCCATTGCCGGATCCGTCGGCCGACGATCGATTTATCGCGCAAAAGCGCTTCCCGGCCGTTGGCAACAGTTGGCCCCGAGGCCAGCTCATCGCGCAACAGCGCGAACACTGCGGCTTGCTGAGCCTGGTTTAATCCCACCGATTCGCGCAATTCAAGGGTAAGAAATTCAGCGAGCTGTGGGGCGGACGCGCCTGCCGGTACTGTCGCCAGGAATTCTGTGCGGATACGTTGTCCGTCCTGCACCAGGCTATCTTGTCATTGGACGGATGGCGTTTGACATAGCTTTGATGGGTCACTTTGATTGAGGACATGATGACGCGAGTGCTGCGAATCGACCGGGCTGGAGGACGTTACCACGTGACGGCCCGGGGCAACGCCGTCTCCGTCGGTCGAGCTTTCCCCAGCCGATTCTCCAACTTCCGTTTTTCCCCAGTATGACGATCGTGACGAATCGAGGGCTTAACCGTCAAAAACACAGATGCCAGCGACGCGCCATACGGAGAAGCCTGCCGGGCACACTTCGCGCCATCCCGCGTTCACTTTGCTGGAACTTCTGATCGTGATCGCGATTATCGGCGTCCTGGCAGCCCTGCTGCTCCCAGTCATTTCCAGCGCCAAGAGCCATGCCCAGGCCGCCCTCTGCCAAAACCATATGCGGCAAATGGGCCAGGCCCTCCAGATGTATGTCCATGAGAACGCAAACAAGTACCCCTTCTATCTTGGTCCGGCCGGGCCTTCATACGGCGACGCAATCGGACGCGATGGTCGAGCGGTTGGGCTGATCTATTGGTCCACTAAATTATATCCTTACTACGCGGTGAATTGGACAAGCTCGGGGTACCATTGCCCTGGCTACACAGGCCTCACGACGGGACCCTTTTCCACAGGAGCTGCCGATCGCCTGGGCAGCTACACCTACAATCTGTTTGGTGCCATGGTGATGGACGATTCCGAAATCAAGGACCGCGAACATTTCGGCTTGGGACCGGTCATTTTTTGGCAGAATGCTCCTGCGGTTTCCGAATCGCAAGTGAGCGCGCCGAGCGAAATGCTATCGATTGGCGAATCCCGATTCCGTGCCGGAACCGCTGCTCGAGGCGGCCAGGACACCATGCATTGCGGTTTGCCGGACGTTACAGGGTTCGAGTTCGACACTAGGCACGGAAAGAATTTCAATCAGCTCTTCTGCGACGGACACGTCTTGGCAATGAATCCCTGGACTCTGTTCAATCCCACGAACTCCGCCCCGATTTACAATTACGACCACCAATCGCACCCCGAGCTCTGGATTCCGTGACGACGGATTTTGGGGGTTAGCCCGCCAGAGAATCGTTCAACCCGGAACGGGTTGCGACCGCAGAGCCGTGGGCACAACTCCTTCTGAGTTGTTGAATCACCGGGCGACATCATCACCCAGGGTAGTCCCGGTCGCGCCGGTTCAACCCTGAGCTTTGCGACGGTATCCCATTGGGATTCGTCCGCGCCGTTGGCACTCCTCACTTGCCGGGCACGCTTACGATGAGTTTACCCTGCTCATCTACAGCCGTCGCCAAAACCGGCAAGTCGCGCTTGGCCGGGCCTAACGTCACATGCCCATTGGGGTCAAAAGTCGACCCGTGACAGGGGCAGTAGAACGAGCGGTCCCGCTCCGACTTGAGTTTGCATTTTTTGTGAGTGCAGATGGCCGAGAGCGCAAAAAGTCTCCCATCCCGGCGCACCACGAAAAAGCCCTGGCTACTGAAGCCAGTGTAGACACCATCGGTGCCATACCTGCTGGCGGGACCGGCGTCGACTTGCCGGGTTCCCGCGATGCCGGCGCCGCCTTGCGTCGTAGCGCAGCCAACGGCAAAGGTTGCGGTAAAAATCAGGAAATCGCGGCGGTTTACCTTCACGAAAGGAACTGTCTTAACGACGTTAAAATTGAAATACCAGACTGGCAATGATGCCCCAATGCGTATCCTGGCGCGCGCCGCTATCCAAGGGGAAAACGAATCCAACCCCGGGGCGAGGCTGCACCCGTCCGATGGATTTCATATTAAAGCGCACGCCCACGTTGCCCAACAGGCTGTTTTGACCGGCGTTGTTTTTATTCAGCGTGGTTTCTCCGGACAATTCGAAAAATGGGACTGCCTCAAGCACACCAGGCAAGGGCAATTGCCGGCGGGTAATCGTGTAGCCGAAAACAAATCCGTATTCGAAGGTTTGCACACCGCCTTCTTCTCCCGGGCCGAACAGCCTGGAATACCCGAAGATCGACTGCGCGGTGAACCGGCCGATCTTAAGGTCGTTGAACAGTTTCGGAACCAGCTCCGCATTCTTGCTAAACACGGACTGGGTAGGAATCCCGACTTCAATCGCTGCCCCCGCGGTCGAATCGACCAAACCGTTCGGGGAGACCCACTGAAAAAACGGGTAACGCGCACCTAGATCTATATTGTTAAAACCCGAGGTCGTGATGCCTTCGGAGCGATCTCGTTCGTAAGGCACTTCCAACTCCAGAGTCATTAAGCCGAATCCCTTTTCTATTTCGACTTTACCGGAATCACTGTGGAACCCGTCGGCCTCGGTGTGCAGCCAATCGACGCGGGCTTCGTTCGGTTCCAAATCCGAGTCGTCGACCAGGAACGGCTCGGGATAAATCCCTTGCCCGTAATCGCTGCGGTGGTCGAGCAAGTTCAAAAAACCGTACCGCGTCTCCAGCGAGCTTGATACGGCCGTACTTGGGTCACTGGTGTCGGCAAAACTCGGTTTAACCCCTAGCACGCAAACCAGACTGCAAAACAGAAGCTCTCTCATGTGGCAAAGTGTAACCGCAGCTGGAGCGTAAGAAATTGGTGGCGCTGCCCGGCGTCCCGCCAAGCCTCAAACTTCCCCGCTCGGGGGATGTAAAACGCCGCGCTGAGTGGCTCCAATCGCGCGCTTTTCCCTTCCGCAGTCAGGGCAGCCCGTCCAGCCAGGTTCAGGCAAAGCTCGAGGCTGCCCGGTTGGAAACCTCGCGACCAGTTCACTGGCTGGGCGGATTCGAAGTCCCGCCATAGGATGCCGGCGCCGCACTCGCTGAAACCGGGATAAAGGAGTTTGGGAGCATCCACCTCCGCGTGAGCGGCAGCCGGTTTTCGCGGGCGGAGCGAGGGCTGCGGCGCAGCCGGCTTCGAGCGATCAATGGCCAGGGCTGGACATTGTGTAGCGGTCATAGGGGTCACGTTGTTTTGCGCGGCCCATATTGAGACACAGTCTCAGCTACGGCTCAACCGTTTTTGGCGAACGGTCGACTTCTTTTGGCCGTCAGGGTTTGCCGACAACAAATTTGCCAGTTGAGGGATAGCTCCAGCGGCTCCCGTCCGTTGCGCGACAACAGATGCTGGTGGTGTCCGCCAGCACAATACTGGATTTGTAAAGCCTGGCGGATCGGGACACCGCGCCGCCGGGAGCTCGCGGGTCCGAACCGTCCAGCGTGTAATAGACGGTTCCCTCGTGCGCGTGCAATTGGAGCTTTGCGCCGTGGTTGACCGGGCCACCGCGGATTGAAAACAATGGCGGCAGCAGGAATTCCTGATCCATCCACTCGATACGCTGCTGGATCCATTGCTTTAGGAAGCCGATTTCCTGCGCGAAACTTTGGCCGACAAAGGCATTCGGCCATACACTGCGGCCCAAAATCCGCCAGCGTCGAAAATTTCTGGCCTGGGCTTCGTCGAGCTGAGCGGCCAATTCATCGATGCGAGCCATGATTTTGACAATCGTAAACTGGTTGGTTCGCAGCTGGCCCCAGCGATCGACATAGCGCTGAGCAAAATCAGGATCCTCGAACAGGCGCCGGAACCAGGAGTATTGCCGATCGTCGAGTTGCGACCAGTACCAGCCTTCGGGGTTGAACCCCTCGCGCGCGTTCGCATTGCCAAAGCTCAGGTTCCAATCCCAGATTGGGCCCATGTTGAGCCTGCCGCCACGATCCTTGTAGTAAAAGGTACTGAAGCGGAACCCATCGATATTCTTGGACAGCTCAACCAGCAGATGGTGATCGATGAAGGAATCGGGGTCGATATAGGCCGCGTAACCGTTAGTGGGGTCTTTGAAATCATCACTGTACAGGACCCGCTCAAACTTATTGACGTACTGCTTCAACCAGGTCTTCTGCTCGGCGGTAATCTCGTCGCCCTTGGGTTCAACGTAATAGAATTGGCCACCGTGACTCGAGCGAAAGGAGGATTCCTTGCGGTTGGCCGAAACGCCAAACATGGGAATGCTCGGATCGGGATTATCAACCGCATCGGAATGATCTTTCTTGATGATGTAGCCCCCGGAGATGTTGGGCTCGGTATCGTCCTGAGGCGTGAGCTTGTCGATGTCCACCCGGTGTTTGCCACGTTTAATTTTTTCTTCAAAAACGTAAACACCAAGGTAATGGTGTTGGCTCAATTTCCCACCGGAGTCATTGAGGAAGACCTCGACCAAGCGTGTTCGTGCGGCGTACCGGCCGATTTGGTTGCTGAGCTCGTATCCAAGCACATCCCGAATCAGTGACTTGTCCGAGTAAGGACCGTACAGCACCCAATCCGACTCTTTGGGCAAACCGAGCAGCGCAACCTTGGTCGAACCGGCTCCTTCTTGTTTGGTTTGGAAATGATAGGAGTGCTTCGGATAGCGCAGAGACGTATGACCCCGGATATTGATTTCGCCCAGACCTTGAAAATCCGCCGAGCCGGGCAGACTGCTGCGGTCGGGTTTGGGTTCAATGAAACGCGCCGCAACGGCAATCTTTTGTCCGTAAGGCACACGCTGTCCGAAGGTATCCAGAACCACCAGCGGCAGATTCGAACTGAACACCGCCAGGTCGGATTCCATGAAGCTGTAAGCTTCCGACACAGTCGAACTGCTGGAAGCGCCCGAACCGAACACCTTCGCCTTGAGCAGGGTCGACTCAGAAAGATGGATGGGCTTGGAGTACTCTGGCGAGGCGCTCGATGGCTCCGACCCATCGAGCGTGTAGCGAACGACCTCGTTTGGAGAGTGGGCGGAAAGCTCGACGGAGATCGCACTGGTGTAGAGGCCGCTGGGGAGGGAAAACTTCGGTTCGGCAGGCTTACTGGATGAGTCGGCAAGTGTCCCGGCTCCGCTGGCGGCCTGAAGCAGACAACCGGCCACGAAAAAACGGCGAAACTTCGAAAACGGCTTGCCGAGTTGCAATCGACTCAACAGCCTCCTCGCGGAAAGCCAGCTTTCTGCCATCGATAGATTCTCCCAGCGCGCATCGCGATCCGGCGGTGCTTTCGAGGCGGACTGTATTGATTTTGTCCCGTCGAGCCAAGGAGAAATCTTGGAAACGAACCGCTAAGGTTGTGAACCGCGAATGGACGCGAATGAACGCGAATGGAGGAGAAAGGCAAAGGGGATCTGGGGAGCCGCCGGAATTCGTTTCCCGCTTTCTGATCGGGACCATTTCGCGTAGGTTGGAAGTGATGACCTTGAGAGACGAGATGACTGAATTGGCCCGGCGGGCCAAAGCCGCGTCACGTGATCTGGCGCGCTTGGGCACGGCGGATAAAAACGCTTGCCTGCTGGCTATGGCCAAGGCCATCGAGCAAAACGGCCCGTCCATTCAACAAGCCAATGCGCTCGATATGGAAGCCGGTTCGAGGTCGGGCCTCTCCTCGGCTATGCTCGATCGTCTCAAACTCGACGACAAACGCGTGGCGTCGATGGCGCGCGGGTTGCGCGAAGTCGCCGAACTGCCTGATCCCGTGGGCAGAATTCTCGACGAACGGGTTCGGCCCAACGGTTTGAAATTACAGAAGGTTTCCACACCGATCGGGGTCGTCGTGATCATTTACGAGTCCCGCCCGAACGTCACCGCCGATGCCGCCAGCCTATGCTTTAAATCGGGCAACGCCACTATCCTGCGCGGCGGCAAAGAAGCTCTGAAGTCAAACCAGGCAATTGCCAGGATTTTGATCGAGGCGGGGCGCCGAACGCTCGGAGCTTTTCCCGAGTTCGGCATCCAGGTCGTGCCGACTACCGATCGGGAAGCCGTCAAGGAATTGCTCTCGCTGACACAATACGTTGATTTGTGCATGCCGCGCGGCGGAGAGAGCTTGATCCGAGCCGTCGCCGAATCTTCGAAAGTCCCGGTCATCAAGCATTACAAGGGAGTTTGCCACGTTTACGTGGATGCGGATGCGGACCTGGACATGGCGCAGGAAATCGCGATGAACGCCAAAGTCCAGCGTCCCGCCGTCTGCAATGCGATGGAAACGCTGCTGGTCGATCGGGTGGTCGCGGCGACCTTTCTGCCCAGGCTGGCGCCCAGGCTGGCAGAAAAGGGCGTGCAATTGCGTCTCGATGAGGAGTCGGAGGCCATTTTCAACCAGAGCGCGATGAGTCCAAAACCACAGACCCAGCGCGCGACTGACCAGGACTATTTCACCGAATACAACGACTACATTCTTAACGTAAAAGTAGTGGACGGTGTCGCGCGCGCAATCGAACACATCAACCACTACGGTTCGTCACACTCGGACAGCATCGTGACCGGCAGCGAAGCGCGGGCCAAAAGATTCCTGAAGGAGGTCGACTCGGCCGCCGTTTATTGGAACGCCTCAACGCGGTTCACGGATGGCAGCGAGTTTGGCATGGGAGCGGAAATCGGAATCAGCACCGACAAGATTGGCGCCCGCGGCCCGATGGGCCTGGATGAGTTGACCAGTTACAAATGGATGGGATTCGGGACCGGACAGCTTCGCACTTGAGGCGCCAGCCGAAGCAAAGCGGTCTTAAGTGCGGATAACTAACTCAACAAAAAGAGCAAAGAGGAAGGTTAATTAACTATGGCCGATGACATAAAACTGGAGAATTACCGCAAGAGCGTAGCCAAGATCCTCGACCTTTGGGGAGCTAAACTCGAAAAGATCGCCAAGGAACTCGCCCCCATCCTGGCGGAGCTGGATAAATTGGACGAGAACAACCCCGACGATAAGAAACGCATCGACGAGCTCAAAAAGAAATGCGCGGATTTACATAAACAGGTTGAAACCGCCAACCTGGAATTGCGTCTCGACTTGATGGGCATCGACATTCCCCCAGAGGCCGACGGCAAGGAACTCGTGAAGATTCCTCAATGGATGAAAGACATCATCAAGCGCAAAGGCCTGCCGCTGGGGAAGGATGTGTCGATCGCCCCGACCGTGGATTTCGATTTCAAAGCCAAAAAAATCAAATCGTTCGGAATCAAGATCACCTGGTAGGCCGCAAGCAAGATTGCCAACAGCGTACGCTCGTCGCGGTTTTAGTCGGTTGTTTCGCCGGCTCGCGGGCCGGCAGGTGCGGTTGGAAAAGCGGCGATGCAGATCAGGTGCGCACCCAGGACAGGGCCGGCCAGGGCATCAGGAACCTTCGTCAGAACACGCTTTGGAGCCCGCGCTGTTTCTAGTTGGGCTCCTCGCGGCCTGCTATCTCTGGAAATCCGGGCTATTTTGGCTTGGCCGGGCGCTTCGGTTGTTCCTCTTCTTCCTCTTGTTCTTCGTCCTGCTCCTCGTTTTCGTCGACGTTGATCACGGTCTCGGCCAGTTCGGTTAACCGCTCGTCGGTGTCCCGCTCTTCATCGAGAGTTTCTTCGAGCAGATCCCCGGCTTCTTCTTCTCCCAGCAGGCGGGCCCAGGATTGGAGCGAACCGTAGGAAGCGATTTCGTAATGCTCGACTTTTTGCGCAGCGCAAATCAGGGCGGCGTCCCCCTGACTTTCTTTGATCAACTCGTCGGCTTCTTTGATCAGGCCTTCCATAGCCTTGCAGCCTTTGCTCTTAGGCTCTTCGCCGACGACTTCAAACACCTGTTCGATCCGTTCCACTTGTCCCTCGGTTTGTTCCAAATGCTCCTCGAACGAATGACGCAGATCTTCATGCTGGGCAGCCTGCGCCATCTTGGGCAATGCCTTCAGAAGCTGTTTCTCCGCATCATAGATATCGCCTAACTCATCCAGAAAAGTTTCGCGCAGCGTGCTCATAGTTTCTCTACCTTTCGTTTCATTGTGTTTGTTTGCTTTGACCACCGGAGGCTAAGCTCCGCTCACCAGCGGCACAATGGGTGGAACACCCAACGGTTTGGATCCATTTCGTACTTGTGAATTTCGGCACGACGATGCTTCGATCGGAAAAGCAAACCCGTTTTGAGGATCAGAAGTCTTTGCCCATCAGCCGCGCTCGGCCTATTCTCCCGCAAGCCCTTGAATGCGTGCCCGAAGTATGACTGCCCGAATTAACAGCACTCAGTTCACGTTGCTTTGCTGCCTGGCCCTGAATTGTGTCCTCCTCCGTCGGCCTGTACTGGCTGCCAATTCGCCATCCCTGCCGTCGCCTCACGTGGTTTTCGTTATTGGCGAGAATGAATATCACACCTGGGAAACACTGCCCGAATTTGCCCGCAAAGAACTGGCCGCGCAGCGCCTCACCTCCTCGTTCGTAATGGCCAGCCCGAAGGAGCATGATAACAATTTCACCAATTTCGCCGCCATCAAAGACGCGGACCTGCTCTTCATCAGCGTGCGCCGGCGAACCCCGCCGACTGAAATGATGTCGCTCATTCGTGCCCATCTGGCAGCCGGCAAACCTCTGCTCGGCATTCGCACGGCCAGCCACGCTTTTGGGGCTGATCCTCCTGACAACGCGCACGAAGGCTGGCGCACGTTCGATCGCGACATTCTCGGGTGCAGTTACCAGGATCATTATAATAATACCGGGACCAACGCGCCAGCCACACTCGTCCAGGTGCTTCCGGATCGACCGCACCCGATCCTGACGGGTATCCCCGCCCATCCACTTCGCGTTACATCGCACTTGTACAAAAGCCGGGACCTTGGGCCCACCGTGACTGCCTTGATGAACGGCCATGTCGAGGGCCGGGCTGAGTCGGAACCGGTGGCGTGGGTAAACACAGACCGCGACCGCCGCGTGTTCTACACTTCGCTGGGCAGCCTGGACGATTTCAACCAACCCTTCTTCCGCAGACTCCTCCTCAATGCAGTGCTTTGGTCGCTGGGCCGGCCCGTGCCGACCCAGACTGCCTCCGCACCCGATGCCCTCGAAGCCCCCACTGCCACAACGAGTACAGGAGTGAACCCAACTCAAAACCTGCCTCAAGCCGCCCCGCTCAGCCCCGCCGAATCCGCTGCCCGGTTCAAAGTCGCCGACGACCTGCAAATCGACCAGGTCCTGGCTGAACCGGAGGTGCGCCAACCGGTGTTCCTCAACTTCGATGAACGCGGCCGGATGTGGGTCGTGGAATACCTGCAGTACCCCTTCCCCGCTGGATTAAAGATGCTCAGCCATGACAGTTTCTGGCGCGCGGTCTATGACAAGGTTCCACCGCCACCGCCGCACCAATTTGTTGGCGCTGATAAGATCTGCATTTATGAAGACGTGGACGGCACCGGCCGGTTCACGAAACAAAAAACCTTCGTTGAAGGCCTGAACATTACTACGGCGGTGACCAGAGGCCGCGGCGGCGTCTGGGTCCTCAATCCCCCTTACCTTCTCTTCTATCCGGACAGAAATAACGACGATATTCCCGATGGGGATCCCGAGGTCCGGCTTTCAGGTTTCGGCCTCGAGGACACGCATTCGGTGGTGAACAGTTTGCGCTGGGGACCTGATGGCTGGCTATATGGCTGCCAAGGCAGCACAGTGACCGCGCGAGTAGTGCGACCGGGCCTGGACAAAGAGCCGATTGCCTACACGATGGGCCAGCAGATTTGGCGGTATCATCCTGAAACCAAACGGTTCGAGGTCTTTGCCGAAGGGGGTGGCAACGCCTTTGGCTGCGAGATTGACGCCCAAGGCCGCATCTTCTCCGGCCACAACGGCGGCGATACACGCGGCTTCCATTACATGCAAGGCGCCTACTTGCAAAAAGGTTTCGACA
Organism: Verrucomicrobiia bacterium; assembly: GCA_035651635.1. Classification (GTDB taxonomy): domain Bacteria; phylum Verrucomicrobiota; class Verrucomicrobiia; order Limisphaerales; family UBA8199; genus JANXQE01. The sequence goes on from DASRFK010000330.1 coordinate 52,134, forward strand.
AGCACGGCCCGCTTTCCAATCCATATGCCTTCGGCTTCTTCCCGCCCATGCCCCACCCGGCTGTCGACCGCTTTACTCACAACTTCATTATTTATGACGGCGGGGCACTGCCGGCCCAATACAACGGAAAGCTCTTCGGCATCGAGCCGCTCCAGGGCCGTGTGGTTCAGACGGACATCGAGCCCGACGGGTCGACCTTTAAGACCTGGGACATCAATTATCCGGTGACCACCACCGATCAGTGGTTTCGCCCGGTCGATATCAAGCTCGGCCCCGACGGCGCGATTTACATTGCCGATTGGTATGACGGTCAAATCAATCATTACCGAAATCACCAGGGGCAGATCGACAAAAGCAACGGGCGCATTTACCGCTTGAGAGCCAAAGACGCGAAACCCATTGCGCCCTTTGATCTGGGCAAACTTTCGAGCACCGAGTTAATTTCCTACCTCGGCCACACGAACAAATGGTTCAGGCAGCAAACTCTGCGTCTGCTGGGCGACCGCAAGGACAAGACCCTGGCGCCGCTTTTGAACGACATGGTCCAAACCAACCGGGGCCAACTTGCTTTGGAGAGCTTCTGGGCTTTGAACCTGAGCGGCGGCTTCGACGATGCCCTCGCGCTCAAGACTCTAAGCCACCCGGACCCATTTGTCCGCCTCTGGACGGTGCGGCTGTTGGGTGACGAATGCAAGGTTAGCACTAAACTCGCGCCGAAACTCGCCGTGCTGGCCGCGACGGAGTCCGACGTGGAGGTCCGCGCACAACTGGCTTGCAGCGCCAAACGCTTACCCGCCGGCCAGGCGCTGCCAATCGTGCGCAGCCTATTGGGCCATGATGAAGATACGACCGAAAAGCGGTTGCCCTTGCTGATCTGGTGGGCCATCGAGGCGCACTGCGAATCCAATCGCGCGGCGGTCGTGGACCTGTTCAGGGATCGGGCAATTTGGCGTTTACCGCTGGCCCAGCAGCATATCTTGTCGCGCTTGATGCAGCGTTTTGCCATGGCCGGAACGCGCCAGGACCTCATTACTTGCGCGCAACTGCTCCGTCTCTCACCGGGTCCGGAGCAAACCGCCAGGCTTATGGCCGGGTTCGAGTTGGCGTTCAAAGGACGTTCCCTGGCAGAGCTGCCGGATGAATTGGCTGAAGCGATTGGCAAGACCGGCGGCGAATCGGTGATTCTTGGCGTGCGCCGCGGTGACTCCGCAGCCATCGACGTTGCCCTGCAAGTCGTGAGCGACCCGAAGCAATCCACTGAACAGCGCCTGCGCTACATTGAAATCCTGGGCGAAGTGAAACAGCCCCGGAGCCGGCCGCTCCTGCTCAAGCTCATTTCGAACCAGGTAGACCGATCCCTCCACAAGGCAGCCCTGACAGCGCTACAACAGTTCGATGAACCTGGCATAGCCTCGCAGGTGCTGGCGGAATTCGATTCCCTCGATCCAGACGCTCACACCGCCGCGCTTAGCTTGCTTTCGAGCCGCCCCGAGTGGTCGTTGCAACTGCTCCAGGCTGTCGATGCAGGACGCCTTCCGGCTTCGACCATCACGCCGGATGCGGTGCAAAAGATGAAAACCTACCCGGATCCCCGCCTGGCGCAATTACTGCGCAAGAATTGTCCGCAAGAGCGCCTGCCTACCACCGCCGAAATGCAGCAGCAAATCCACCAGTTCGCCTCCACGATCCGAGGCGGGGGAGGCGATCCGTACGAGGGCAGAAAGCTTTTTAGTATGAGTTGCGGCTTGTGCCACAGGCTCTTTGGGCAAGGAGCCCAGATCGGTCCGGACCTCACTCCGTACAAGCGCGACGACCTCGAGACCATGCTGCTCAACGTGGTGAATCCGAATGCCGAGATCCGCGAAGGCTACGAGACCTACCTCGTCAGCACAAAAGATGGCCGCACCCTCTCGGGATTTCTGGCCGACAAAGACAACCGCGTGGTGGTGCTGCGCGGTCTCGACGGCGTGAACCAGATTTTGCCCCAGGACCAAATCAAGGAAATGAAATCAACGGGCGCGTCGCTGATGCCGCAAGGTCTGCTTAGCGCACTGAGTGAGCAACAACTCCGCGATCTCTTCGCGTATCTTCAGAGTGCCCAGCCGCTGGTCGGCGAACCGCCGCGAAGATGATGGCCGCCGAGAAGCACAAAAGGCGCAAAATGGGATTGACCGGTTGTGGTCGGGCACACAATTCATGAATCGCAACCGGCGTCTCAACGTCCATTCTGCACTGCCATGATCCGCTTCGTTGTCATTTTGGCCGCGCTGGGCTTTGTGCGCGCTTCGATCCCAGCCGAAGTCCCCGCTGATCATTTCCAAGTTAAAGTCCGGCCGCTCTTGGAAGAATATTGCCTCAAATGCCACAACCCCACAAAAGCCAAGGGGGGTATTAACTTGGCCGCATTTACAAATGTCGTTTCGGTCTATCGCGAGCCGGAGGTTTGGCAGAAGGTGCTCGCCAAAGTTCAGGCAAACGAAATGCCGCCCGAAGGCAAGCCGCAGCCCACCGATACTCAGCGCTCCGCGCTGACCAACTGGGTTCACCAAAGTCTGCAGGACCTCGAGGAAGGCCGCTTCGCGGCCGACCCGGGCCGCGTCCTCATTCACCGGCTGAGCAAAACCGAATACAACTGCACCATCCGCGACCTCCTCGGCGTTGATAGCAACCCCGCCGATAATTTCCCGACTGAAGGTGGAGGCGGAGGCGGGTTCGATAATAATGCCGATACTTTGTTTATTCCGCCGATTCTGATGGAACGGTACCTGGCCGCGGCCACCACCCTCGTCGAGCAAGTGCCCAAAGAAAGGATCTTCTTCACCAAAAAAAACTGGTTCGAGTCGGAGCGCGCCGCGGCAAAAAGAATCCTCGCGCATTTCGGGATGCGGGGATTTCGCCGGCCGCTTGAGCCCGGTGAACTCGACCGGTTAATGCTGATTTACGATCGAACGAGAGAGAAAAAGCGCGATTTCGCTGCGGGGGTCAAAGCGGCGCTGACCGGGATCCTGGTTTCGCCGAATTTCCTGTTCCGGGTCGAAACCGATCAGGAGCGTGACGGCGCGTATCGCGTTTCGGACTACGAGTTGGCCAGCCGGCTTTCCTATTTCCTGTGGTCGTCCATGCCCGACGAGGAATTGTTCCGTTGGGCCGGCGCGAACCAGTTGCACGAGCCAAAGATGCTCGAGCAGCAGGTCGCTCGGATGATCCGGGACCCGAAATCAAGAGTGTTTACCGAAAGCTTTGCCAGCCAGTGGCTGCGCGTGCGCGAACTCAGAACAGCCGCCCAGCCCGATCCCAACCGTTTTCCGAACTTCACCCCGGCATTGCGCGACGCCATGTACCGGGAGGTGGTCGATTTCTTCGATTCCGTCCTGCGAGAGGACGCCAGCCTGCTGGGCCTGCTCTCAGCCGATTATACTTTCGTTAACTCGAGTCTGGCGAAGCTTTACGGTATTGATGGCGTGGAGGGAGAACAATTCCGGCGGGTCAAACTGGCCGATGACAAGCGCGGGGGTCTCCTTGGCATGGCCGCCGTGCTCACACTGACGTCCTATCCGCAGCGGACCAGCCCCGTTCTGCGTGGGAAGTGGGTGCTGGAAGAAATCCTCGGCACACCGCCGCCGCCGCCACCACCCCTGGTCAAAAGTTTGCCGCCCGACGATTCGCCGGTCGACGGCCTGACTCTGCGGCAACAACTGGAAAAACATCGCGCGCAACCGGAATGCGCGGCTTGCCACGTCCGGATGGACCCATTGGGTTTTGGATTGGAAAACTTCGACCCCATCGGTGCCTGGCGAGCCAGGATTGGCAATCAGCCTGTAGACGCTTCCGGCGTGCTGCCCGACGGTGAAAAATTTGAAGGTCCGGCTCAGCTGAAAAAAGTCCTGCTTGGCCGGAAAGAGGAATTTATTCGCAACCTAACCCGCAAAATGCTAGCCTTTGCCTTGGGCCGCGGCCTGGAGTATTACGACACGCCGGCGGTCAACCGGATCACAAAAGCTTTGGCCAGCCATGACTATCGAAGCTCGGTCTTGATTTCACAAATCGTCCAAAGCTTTCCCTTCGAGTATCGGCGCAACGCGCCGGTTCTGCAGTCGGCCAAGAATTGAGCATATGAAGAACTGGCAGATCTCCCGGCGCGCCATGCTCAAAGGCATGGGTGCAATGTTAAGCCTTCCCTTATTGGAAGCGATGGGACCATTGCGCACGCTAGCGGGCCCCGATGGTCGCAAGTACCCCGTGCGCCTGGGCGTGCTGTACATGCCCAATGGAGTCAATCCGCACGCCTGGACGCCCAAAGGCGCTGGGGCGGACTTTAAGCTCTCGCCGATTCTCGAACCGCTCAACAATGTTAAGAACAAGGTCCTGGTGCTCACCGAGTTGATGAATGCCGCGACGGACACCGGGGACGGTCACTACGTCAAAACCGCGGCTTTTCTCACCGGCACCACCATCACGCGCACTACCGGCAGCGATTTGCGTTGCGGCGCTATCTCGATGGACCAGGTCGCAGCTCAGCACATTGGCAATCTTACCCCTCTGCCCTCGCTCGAATTGGGCATCGAACCGGTCACGACCGGTGTTGATACCAACGTGGGATATACCCGCCTCTACGGTGCGCACATTTCCTGGAATACACCCACCACACCCCTGGCCAAGGAAATCAACCCCCAGCTCGCCTTCGATCGCCTGTTTCGCACTCCGGCCGCAGAAAACCAGGCCGGAGCCACCGACCGGAGTGTAGTGGACCTGGTCCTGGAAGATGCCAGGCGTTTGAAAGCAAAAGTGGGCAAAGCCGATCAGGCCAAGGTGAATGAATATCTCGAAGCCGTGCGCGCTGTCGAACGCCGCATCGAATTCGACGCCAAACGAAAAACGGCTGAATACAGCGAAGATCCTCTCGTGCGGCGCGAGATCGACAAACTCGGCAAGCGCATCAAAGATTTCTACGCCGACCCGGCCCAGGCCAGTGAACGTTCAGGCGACCATACCGAGCACGTACGGCTGATGCTCGACCTGATGGTCCTGGCTTTTTGGAGCGATTCGACCCGCATTTCGACGTTCATGTTCGGCAATGCCGTGAGCAATAAGAACTTTTCATTCCTGGAAGGCGTCCGCGGTGCGCATCATGAGATGTCACACCATGAGAACAAAGGCGACAAACTCGAACAGTACAAACTGATTAACCGATGGCACCTCGCCCAGACCGCTTACATCCTTGAGAAAATGGAATCCATCAAGGAAGGCGAAGGCACTTTGCTGGATAATTCCATGGTACTGTTCGGCGCCGGCATGCGGGATGGCAATGCCCACAACCCACACAACCTTCCCCTGGTTCTCGCTGGTCGTGGCGGCGGCACCATCGCCTCGGGCCGTCACCTGGCTTATCCCCAAAACACACCGTTATGTAATCTCTACCAGTCCATGCTTCGCCGACTGGGCGCTCCCGTCGAGCGCTTTTCGGATAGCACCGGCGAATTAGCCGGCCTGGAAGACCCAGCCTTTGCCGGGTCCGGCCAGGCTGACGTGTAGCGATTATGAAACGGATCACTCGGCGTCGATTCCTTCAGCAAACAACTATCGCCGGAGCCGCCGTTGCCGCGATTCCCGCGCTCCGCGCGGCCGCGCCGCAATCCGGCATCGACATTCTCCTTGATGAACCGATCGGGACCATCTCGCCGGATCTGTACGGACATTTCACCGAGCACATCGGAGGGGTCATTTATGACGGCATCTGGGTCGGACCGGATTCACCGGTGCCCAACCAGGGCGGAATTCGGACTGCGCTGGTCGAGCATATGCGCCGCATCAAGCCCTCGGTGGTGCGCTGGCCAGGCGGCTGCTTCGCCGACAGCTATAATTGGCGGGACGGAATCGGCCCCGCGGCGCAAAGGCCGCGGCGAACCAATTTCTGGATCAATGACAGTTTCCTGCGCGACGCGCCGGACGGCCCCGCCAAGTATGAGCCGAACCAGTTCGGCACGAATGAATTCATGCATTTTTGCCGATTGATTGGCGCCCAACCCTACCTGGCCACCAATCTGCGCAGCAACACCGCCCGCGATTTCGACGACTGGGTCGAATACTGCAATGCCCCCGCCGGCCGGACCACGCTCTCGGACCAGCGCGCCCTGGCGGGCGACGAAAAACCTTTCAACGTGCGCTTCTGGGGCGTCGGCAATGAGTCCTGGGGTTGCGGCGGCAATTTCACACCCGAAGAATATGCAATGGAATTCCGGCGATTCACCGCCTGGGTCCCGAATTATGGCGTGCGCCTGGCTTTCATTGGCTCCGGCCCCAACGGCGGTGACCTCGAATGGACGCGACACTTTTTTGCCAAGCTCGCGGAGCGGGATCAAAACCACCTCGGCTCGATGTACGGCTGGGCGCTGCATTACTATTGCGGCACGGCTGGCAAAGGCGACGCCATCGATTTCACTCAGGCCGATTGGTACGAGTTGCTGGGCAAAGCACTGCGGATGGAAACGCTCATTAAGGACCATTGGAACGCGATGGGCGGAATCGATACCCGGCACCGGGTCAAACTGGTGGTCGATGAGTGGGGCGCCTGGCACCGGCCCGGCACCGAGGTGGCCCGCTGGCACTTGTTCGGGCAAACCTCGACCATGCGCGACGCGCTAATTGCCGCTTTGACCCTGGACATTTTCAATCGGCACGCCGACAAGGTAGCGATGGCCAACGTGGCCCAACTCATCAATAACCTGCACTCGCTGTTCCTGGCACGCGAAGATAAGTTTGTTGTTACCCCAAATTTCCACGTGTTCGAGATGTACTCGGCGCATCACGATGGCAAATCCCTGCGCACAGTGTGGAATATTCCTGACATTACCTTGGACACAGGCAAACCGGGCTCGGTGCCGGCTTTGGCCGGCTCAGCTTCACTTCACGACAAAACTTTGGTGCTGACGGTGGTTAATCCGCACGCGTCCGAACCTCGAGCCGGCCAAATCAACGTGCGTGGCGCGACTGTGTCCGCGGGGTCAGGTCGAGTCCTGACCGAAAGTGACATTCACGCGCATAACACTTTCGAACAGCCGAACGCGGTGCAGCCGCGCGATGTCGAGGTCAAAATAGGCGGCCCTGTGTTCACTTATGAGTTTCCACCGGCATCGGTGACAAAACTGGAGTTGGCGTTGGGTTAGTTCTGCAAGTTCGCGCCTTTCTTGCGCGCACCCGCATAAACGCGGCGTTCCGTGGCAACTGTTGAGTTGCTTTGGGAGGCTCTTTGGCCTTACGGTGAGCACCGGGTCACGACATGAAAGTTTATATCAATGGGAAGTACCGCGACGAAGCTGAGGCGACGATCTCGGTGTTCGATCATGGGTTGCTTTACGGCGACGGGATCTTCGAGGGAATTCGCGCTTACAATGGCCGAGTATTCAAGCTGAAAGAACATATCGATCGGTTGTTCTATTCGGCTAAAGCCATTCTGCTGCAGATACCTATGGGCCATGCGGAGGTCATGAAGGCGGTGGTCGACACCTGCCGCCAAAACGAGGTGCGCGACGGGTATATCCGCCTGGTGGTGACCCGCGGCGCCGGCACCCTCGGTCTCAATCCCAATCGCTGCAAAAATCCTTGCGTAATCATCATTGCGGGTAAGATCCAGCTTTACCCGGCCGAGCTGTACCAGAAAGGGATGGACATCATCACGGTGCCCACTGTGCGCAATCTTCACAGCGCCCTTAACCCGGCCATCAAGTCGTTGAATTACCTCAACAACATTCTCGCCAAGATTGAAGCCAACAACGCCGGCTGCGAAGAAGCCATTATGCTCAACGGCCAGGGCTTCGTCGCCGAGTGCACTGGCGATAATCTTTTCATCGTGAAAGAGAACCGGCTCTTGACTCCGCCTCTGACTGCCGGCGCGCTCTACGGAATTACGCGCCGGGTGGTGCTGGACTTGGCGACTGAGCTCGGGCTTGCGGCCGCCGAAACCGATCTGACGCGCTATGACCTGTTCAACGCTGATGAATGTTTCCTGACCGGGACGGGCGCCGAACTGGTCCCGGTCGTGCGCATTGACGGCCGGGTGATCGGCAACGGCAACCCTGGGCCAATTACCGGGCGTTTGGTCGACCAATACCGCACCTTGACTAAAATGTCAGGCGAGCCAATATACGATTAGAGACTTTATGCTGTGTTGCATCTGCAAGGAAAAGGAAGCCACCGTGCACCTGACCCAAATCGCCGGGGACAAGATGCAGAAGGTCGACCTTTGCGAGGAATGCGCCAAAACCAAAGGCGTTAATGATCCCACAGGCTTCTCTCTTGCCGATCTTTTATTGGGTCTTGGTGCCTCGCAGGAAATCGAGCAGGCCGCAGGCGGGTCGGAATTGAAATGCCCCCGCTGTGGCTTTACGCAGGCAGATTTCAAGAAAGCGGGCCGGCTGGGCTGTCCCGAATGCTACAAAGTATTCTCCGAGCCGCTGGAAGGTTTGGTAAAAACGATGCACAAAGGCACCCGCCATATTGGCAAAGTGCCCGAAGCCTTCCGGCAGAATCGGGATTTAAACGATCGGCTTAAGGTCCTGCAAAAGCGCTTGAGTAAGGCCATCGAATCCGAAGATTTTGAAGAGGCCGCCATCCTGCGCGACGAAATCAAGCAAACCTCCGCGCGGTTAAGCAGCCCGGCCGCTTCCTGACTTTCATGGATATCCATTCTTTCCTGGTACCCCCCGCTGACACAGCTCGGCGCAAGGGGCCGCATGACCGCATCGTCATGTCCAGCAGAGTCCGGCTGGCTCGTAATCTCAAGGATGCGGCTTTTCCTGGTTGGGCCAAAAAACCCGAACGAATACGGGTGTTGGAGCTGATCCGCCCCGCCGTCGAAGGATTGCCCGAGATGAAAGAAGCTTTCTCGGAAACGATGGACAGCCTTTCGGCGCTGGACAAGCAGATCCTGGTCGAGCGTCATTTGATCAGCCGGGAGCACGCCGCCAAGAGCGCGGGCAGTGGCCTGGTCCTCAATAAAGACGAGACCCTCTGCTTCATGATTAATGAGGAGGACCATCTGCGCATGCAAGCCCTGCGGCCGGGCCTGCAACTCAGGCAGGCTTGGTCGGCTATTGACCAGGCCGATTCCGCCCTCGAAAAGAGGCTCGAATACGCCTTTAACCCCGAAATGGGCTACCTAACGGCTTGCCCTACCAATATAGGAACGGGGATTAGAGTCAGTGCCATGCTGCATTTGCCCGGCTTGGTGCTGGGCGAGCAAATCAATCCTATCATCCAGTCCGTTAATAAGTTAGGCTTGGCTGTCCGTGGCCTTTATGGGGAGGGGACTGAGGCGCTAGGCAATGTTTTCCAGGTTTCCAACCAGATGACACTCGGTGAATCGGAGAGCGCCATTGTCGAGCGCTTGGAGAAGGTCCTGGCCCAGATTATCGAGCATGAAGAGAATGCTCGGGGCAGTTTGCTCGAGAAAAAGCCCAAAATGGTGTTCAACCATATTGGCCGGGCGTACGGGATTCTGGCCAATGCCCACAGTATCTCGTCAAAAGAGACGATGAACCTGCTGTCGCTGATGAGGCTGGGCATTGACGTAGGTTTATTCCCCGGGGTAGAAAGATCGTTAGTAGACGAGCTGTTCATTTTGACGCAGCCGGCGCACTTGCAGAAACAACATTCCGAGAAGCTTTCGGCGGAGGAACGCGACTTGCTGCGAGCAGACATGGTTCGTGAACGGCTTAAACCGGTCAGCCGGCCTATTTCCAAACCGCCGCCGCCGCCGGGCGCCGGATTGGACAAACAGTGATACTGATTGCACTTTAAACTGTAGTTATGAGCGATGAAGCCATGAATAATTTCACCCCGCGGGCTCAACAAGTGCTCGCGCTGGCACGCAAAGAAGCCGACCGGTTCAACCATAATTTTGTCGGCACCGAACACCTGCTCCTGGGCTTGATCAAGCTCGGCCAGGGGGTGGCGGTCAATGTGCTTCAGAAACTGGGGCTGGACCTCGAAACCGTGCGCATGGAAGTCGAGAAACAGGTCGGCACCGGTCCCGACCAGAAGATGATCGGCAATATTCCCTATACTCCTCGCGTTAAAAAGGTTCTGGCTCTCGCCGCGAAAGAAGCCAAGGCTCTCAACCACACTTATGTGGGCACCGAACACATCTTATTAGGCCTGCTCCGCGAAGGCGACGGCGTGGCGGCCCGTGTTCTCAAGAATCTCGATGTTGATATCGAACAGACTCGCCAGGAAATTCTCAAGGAACTCGACCCGAATTTTGCGGCCCAGGAAGAAACCGGCCCGGGTGAAGTCCCGGAAAAGCCGGCGCCGGAAAAAAAGGGCGAAATCAAGACTCCCGCGCTTAAAGCGTTCGGGCGGGACCTGACCGAGATTGCGCGCAAGAACGAGATGGACCCGGTGATCGGCCGCAAAAGCGAGATCGAGCGGGTTATCCAGATCCTGTGCCGCCGCACCAAAAATAACCCGGTCCTGTTGGGTGAAGCCGGCGTCGGCAAAACTGCCATTGTGGAGGGCTTGGCGCAGGAAATCGCCGCCGGCAACGTGCCTGAATTGCTGCGCGACAAGCGTGTCATCACCCTTGACCTCGCCCTCATGGTCGCCGGCACCAAGTATCGCGGCCAGTTCGAGGAGCGCATTAAGGCGGTCATGGACGAAATCCGGCGTTCCAAAAACATCATCCTCTTTATCGACGAGTTGCACACAATTGTCGGCGCCGGGTCGGCCGAAGGAACCATGGACGCCTCGAACATCATCAAACCGGCGCTGAGTCGGGGCGAGCTCCAATGTATTGGAGCGACGACTCTGAACGAGTACCGCAAATACATCGAAAAAGATGCCGCCCTCGAACGCCGCTTCCAGGCCGTCAAAGTTGAAGCCCCTTCCATTGAAGAAGCGATCTTGATCCTCAAAGGGCTCCGGCCCAAGTACGAGGAGCATCACAAGGCCGAATTCAGCGACAAGGCCATCGAGGCCTCGGTTAAACTCTCCGACCGCTACATCACCGATCGCTACCTGCCGGACAAAGCCATTGACTTGATGGACGAGGCGGGTTCCCGCGCTCGCATTGGTACCATGACCCGCCCACCCGAAGTTAAGACTCTCGAAGGCGAGATCGAGGAGATCAAAGTCAAAAAAGAGCGCGCCATTAAAAATCAGGATTTTGAAGGCGCAGCGGCAATGCGCGACAAGGAAAAGCAGGCGAAGGAAAAGCTCGAAGCCGTGTTGAAAGAATGGCGCACCACCCGCGAGGAAAAACGCGTCAAAGTAGACGAGGAAGACATTTTGCATGTGGTGTCGAAATGGACCGGGATCCCGCTGCAGCGCATGGAACAAGGCGAAATGCAGCGCCTTATGCAGGTCGAGTCCGAGATGGGCAAGGTGGTTATTGGACAGCGCGAGGCGGTGTCGGCGATGTGCAAGGCCCTGCGGCGGTCCCGCGCCGACCTCAAGGATCCGCGCCGGCCTATCGGCACCTTTGCCTTGCTCGGGCCGACTGGCGTCGGCAAAACCTTGCTGGCCAAAACGCTCGCGGAACAGCTTTTCGGTGATTCCAAGGCGCTCATCCAACTGGACATGAGCGAGTACATGGAAAAATTCAACGTCTCTCGCCTGATTGGCTCGCCTCCCGGTTACGTGGGTTATGAGGAAGGCGGCCAGTTAACCGAGCAGGTGCGGCGCAAACCGTACTCCGTGGTCTTGTTCGACGAAATCGAAAAAGCGCATCCCGACGTCTGGAACATGCTCTTGCAGATCCTCGAGGAAGGCAAGCTGACGGATAATGTAGGCCGCGTCGTCAACTTCAGGAACACCATCATCCTGATGACCTCCAACGTCGGGTCGGATACCATCAAGAAACAGTCTACCTTGGGCTTCTCACCTATCACCGACGAAAACAGCTACGAGAAGATGCGGGAAAAAATTCTGGACGAGGCCAAGAAGACCTTCCGTCCGGAATTCCTCAATCGCCTTGACGACATCGTCGTCTTCCGCTCGCTGACCAAGCCGGATCTGATCGAGATTCTCGACTTGGAAATCAGCAAAGTTATGCACCGGCTCAAGGCCCGCAATATCGTGTTGCACCTGGACGAAAAGGCCAAAGACTTCCTGGTCAGCCGCGGTTATGACCCGCAGTACGGCGCCCGGCCGATGCGCCGAGCCGTCGAACGGTTCCTGGAGGATCCATTGGCCGAGGAGATCCTCAAAGGCTCATGCCACGACGGCGAGCCCATCCAAGTCAGCGCCGACGCCGATCATCTGGTGTTCAACCAGAAGGCGGCCACCGAGGGAGCGCTTTCCAGTTAGTCCAATTCAATAGGTCCTATTAGTCTTGATAGGACCTATTTTTTTCTGAACAAAACCGCCCTTCCTGCGTCAAACTTCAACAAACAATTAATGAATTAACTATGAAAAAGGCATCTCTTTTATTCTCCGGCATTACCGGCCTGGTCCTGTTGCTGGCCACACCCTCCTTCGCCAAGGAGAAGGAAGTCACCATAACGGGCGAGGCCAAATGCGCCAAATGCACTCTGCACCAGGGCGATAAATGCCAGACCGTTATCGAGACCGAGGGCAAGAACGGCAAAACCGTCACCTATTACCTGGCGGACAACGACGCCGCCAAGGCCTTCCACGAAAAGGTTTGTCACGGGCCCGAAAAGGTCACGGCGACAGGCAAGGTGAAGAAGGTCGACGGGAAACGTGAACTGACCCTCAGCGAGATCAAGGAATCCAAGTAACCGAATTGGCGCAAAGAATTCAAACCCGCCGGCCTCCGCTGTGAGACGGCGGGTATTCTATTCCTGGCTAAGATCGGCCGAGGAACATGTCCACAAGAAAGCGAACGCCTGGAGAGCGTTTGCGACGCCACGCAGCCGACAGTTCCGCTTAATCGGCGGCCTTGCCTCGCTGCAGAGTCCGTAGAAGCGAGCTTAAGCCGGACCAGCGATCGGCCGGCTCCGACTCCACGACTTCATTTAGGTCCAGCAAAGACCGCAGTTCGGTTTTGAGTTGTTCCGAATCCAGGGGAGTGTTCAAAACGCAATCCGCCCCGGCCTGGAGGAGCGACTCGCAAGCATCCTCCGAACCAGCGTAAGCGATAATCGGCGAAGAACTCCGGAGCCGGATGTCGGCGATGGCGCCGGCGACGGCCTCGGTACTGGCCCACGCCTGCTGCATGCGATCCCCAAACAAATGGTCGGCCCCAACGATGATAATGTCGAAATCCCAAAGAGTGCCTTGGTGCACAAACTCATCCAACCGCGTCGTCCGGGTCGAGCGGACAGCCGCCCGGTCATAGCAGACATCCAGGACCGCAACTTCAATCTGGTTGCTGATCCGTCGATCCGCATGAGCAAGTAAAAGCTTAATATTGTCCATAAGTGCTATGTTCGAGACGTAGCAAGCCTTTTGCCAAGATCAGTACTAAGAACGAATTGGCATCAGGGGCGGCATATCGGGCTTAAGTGATTGACAATCAAATTTATAGCACAATTATTCTTGTATGGCCGGCCAGCCTCCAACTGGACCTTCCCGCCTGCGCCTCGATCAGGCCCTGATTGAGCGCGGCCTTTGTTCCAGCCGGGAAAAGGCAAAACGCCTCATTATGGGGGGGCAGGTCAAAGTCAATGGGAAGCCGTCCTCCAAACCGAGCGATTGGGTGCGTCCGCAGGACACCCTAATACTGGAAACGCCCGAGCGGTTTGTCAGCCGAGGCGGGCTTAAGTTGGAGCATGCGCTCCTCACGTTTGAGCTGGACGTGCGCGGCTTAACGGCGATTGACATTGGTGCGTCTACTGGAGGGTTTACCGACTGCTTGCTGCAACACGGAGCGGTCCGGGTCTATTCGGTGGATGTGGGCCATGCCCAACTGGCGTGGAAGCTGCGCCAGGATCCTCGAGTGGTGGTCATGGAGAAGGTTAACGCGCGCGCGCTCGGCCCGGCGAGTTTTCGGGATCCCTTCGAACCAGTCGACCTCGTGGTGATCGATTGTTCGTTTATTTCGTTGCGCAAAATCATTCCCCCCGCCATTGCTTTGGTCCGACCTTCCGGTAAGCTCGTGGCGTTAATCAAACCTCAATTCGAAGCCGGCAAGCTCGAAGCCGACCGCGGTGCGGGAGTGATTCGGGATCCGGAAATTCATCGGCGCGTTCTGAGGGAATTAGAGCAATTTGTCCGATCGCTCGCGGGCGTAAAGTGGTTGGGCACGACCGCTTCCCCGGTGCTTGGACCTGCGGGCAACCGGGAGTTTTTCGCACTCCTTGAAAAAACTGGCTGATAAGATCAATGGCGTCGGGGTCGTTGGCAACTCGGAAAAGACCTCGGGTGCCGGCGTGGTCAAAGAGGCGGCCCGCCTGATTGAGGCGGCTGGCCGCAAAGTGTTCACCGAACCGGTGACTGCCCGGTGGGCCGGTATCAAGGGCACTATATGCCCTGACGCGGCCGCCGTAGCCCGGCGAGTGGACTTGCTGTTGGTCTTTGGGGGAGACGGGACCATGCTGCGGCTGGCCCGAGACGTCGCCGGCTCGGGTACGCCCATTCTTGGGGTCAATATCGGCAGCTTCGGTTTTCTGACGGCGGTGCCCTCCGCCGAATTGGCAACGGCGTTGCGGCGCGTATGGAATAACGAATTCACCTTCGAGCCGCGGGCCCTCATTGAGGCTGCAGGCCGGTGCAATGGCACGTTGGTCGAGCACTCGGCCCTCAACGACATCGTGATCAGCCGCGGCATTTCCTCCCGGCTCATCGAACTCGAGGTGTGCATCGATGGCGAGCTCCTGACGCAATATCGGTGTGACGGGCTAATCTTCAGTACTCCCACCGGTTCGACGGCTTATTCCCTGGCGGCCGGCGGTGCCGTCGTATTTCCAACGTCCGAAGTCATCGAGATCACTCCGATTTGCCCGCATACTCTTTCGAATCGCTCCCTGGTTGTTCCGCTCAAAGCCCGAATTGATGTCAAAATCATCAGTCCCAAGCCGTCCACTATCTTGAGCGCGGACGGCCAGGTGATCAGCGAATTGTCGGCGGGGGATTGCCTGACCATTCGTCAGAGCCGGCGCAAGGTTCGGCTCATGCATTTAACCGGCAGTTCTTTCTGCGAAACCCTCCGTCGCAAGCTACACTGGCGCGGCGCCACTCTCTGATATGGTTCGGCTCAAGGATATCGCCGACCGCGCGGGCGTTTCGATCATGACGGTCTCAAAAGCCTTGCGCGATGAGCCGGATGTGTCGGATTCGACCAAGGTGCGGTTAAAGCTGCTGGCCCAACAGATGGGTTATGTTCCGGATTCAACCGCCCAGGGACTGCGCAACCGGACTACCAAACTTTTCGGCCTGGTCATCCCCTCGCTAGCCAACCCTATCTTCGCCCGGCTCGTCCTCGCCATCCAGGAGCGGGCTTACGATTTGGGCTATGACGTTCTGCTTGGCTACACGCTACACAATCCCGAACGGGAAGAGACTTGTATTCGCCGATTCCTCTCCCGGCGCGTCGACGGCTTATTTGTTTCACCGGTCTACCGCCTCGAGAACGAAGCCAGGATTTACCAGGAACTCCTGGCCCGCAAAACTCCGACCGTGCTGCTGGGCCATACTGCTCCGTTTTGCTCGCCATTTCCCAATGTTGCAACCGATGACCTGGCGGCCGGTTACATGATGACGCAACACTTGCTGCAACTCGGTCACAAGCGCATCGCCTTTTTTAGCGGTCCACCTGCGACCCCCTGGTCTAAGGAACGATTTGAGGGCTATCGTCGCGCCTTGCGGCAGCAGGGCCTGGATGTCGATGAAAAGCTGGTATTCCAGGCCGGGCGCACGATCGAGGAGGGCAACAAAGCCGCGGTCCAGATGATCCACGAAGCCGCGCCGATTACCGCGGTGCAGGCGGTGAATGACCTGGTGGCGGTCGGATGTGCAGAAGTTCTTCTTAAACAAAATGTTAGAATTCCAGCCGATTTGTCCGTGGTTGGCTTCGGGAATGCCATGCTGAGCGAGCATTTCCGGGTGCCCCTCACGACGATCGATCAGCCCAAGCATCGCCTCGGGGCGGCGGCCATGGACGCGATGATCCAGCTCTTGCGCGGCCAGCGACCCGAGGTGAAACGCTTATCCGCCCAACTGGTCGTGCGAGCCAGCAGCGGCACTGCTCCTGCTACATCTATCCTCGAGCGATTAAAAACGCTCAAGATATGATGTATATGAAAAGACTCATTACCATTGCGCTGATAGTCCTCGGGGTGGGCGGTGTCCTGTGGGTGGCTAAAGGTTGGACACTTAAACGGGCGGACGAACGGATCGCTAAGTTCAATACCGACTGCGATACCTTAATCCTCGGCATCCAACAGTACAAAGAGTTTGTGGGTGTATATCCCACGGGCAACAACGTTGCCATCACCAAGGCCTTGCTGGGACAGACCGAAAAGAAGGTTCTGATCCTGGCTGTTCGCCGCAGCGACGTGAATGATAAAGGCGAAATTGTCGATCCCTGGGGGACTCCACTCCAATTCTATTTTTCGCACAACGAAGTGCTGATCCGCTCCGCCGGCCCGAATAAGGCCTTCGAAGATAGCTCGATCTCCACCTCGGACGACTTGTATCGCTGCATGGGCAAGGACAAGCAGTAGGTCAGCACTCGCCGAAGGGTTAATTCGTCGATGCCAGGATAAGCGATTTGGGCCTGGTTAGAATTCCGCCCTCCCGCAACTCGGCCCGCGGGATCGCAACACAAGCTCACTCGCGCGTCCAGCCCGCCACGAACATTCCGTTCCCATTCACCTGCTGGGGCCACAGAAAAAGCACCTCGGTCTCACCATTTCCAGGGACCAGGGGATTCGTCAGACGAATTGGGACGAAACCTGGAACCGCTTTCTCGAAACCTTCTACGACTCCAATGGTTTCCGACCGCGCCAGGGAGCAGACAGAATAAAAAATCTGCCCCCCTGGCTTGACCGCTGAAGCGGCATGCCTCAGCAAGCGCAGTTGAAGGTCGGCCAACTCCTTAATGTCTTCACGCACCAGGGTCCAGCGCGCATGGGGATTGCGTTGCCAGGTCCCCGTACCGCTGCAAGGGGCATCCAGCAATACTCCGTCAAATCGAGTCTTGGTTGGCAGTCTCGCCCCGCCGTCCCAGAGCTCAGCGCGGTAGTTGAACACCCGCGCGCGTGCCGCGCGACGCTTAAGCTTGCGCAATCTCCATTGGGCGCGATCGCTGGCCCAAATCAGCCCTTGGTTGCGCATTAAATCTGACAAGTGCAGCAGCTTGCCTCCTTCACCCGCGCAGCAATCCCACCAGGTCTGTCCGGGATGAGGCGAGCAGAGCCACCCTACCGCCTGCGAGCTGACATCCTGCAGCTCAAAAGCCCCGGCGTGGAACTGCGGACTCTGGAAGAGATCCTCCCGCCCGTGGTAAGCGAGCGTATCTGATAAAATTCCATTCCCGAGCACCTGGCAGTGTCGCAGGGCTTTGGCCAGCGACGCGCCTTCGCCCGGCCGGGCTCGTAACCAAAGTCGCGGTTCAGTTTGCAGTGCGCGGGCGAACTCAGGAATGATCTCGATTTCTTCACCGATCCAGGCAGGGACACTGCGCTGCGTCAGTTCCCTGTCCGAAAAGTCTTGGGGACGGTGCGCAAAATTTTCCGCCAGGTCAGCCGCTTGCAACAGCCGCGCCGACAGTTCCTGGCGCTCATCGAGCCAGCCGAGCCAACGGTAGTACGAGAAAACAAGCCTGCTGATTTCGGTTGCTTGCGCCCTCGTGGCGCCGTGCTGCGTTCTCATCTCCTGGCGCAGGACGGCGTCGGCCGGATGCGCTCGGTCGCTCTTGCTGATCACCTGTGCCACCAGGTTCAGCACCGTGGAATCCATGCTGACCACAAACTCGACGCGGCGGCTCGGTTCCTTGGAGTGGGATCGCGCCAGCTATTTGAGTAACTGGCGCAGAACGTACGGCAGGATGCCCCCGTGCTGGTAATACTCGATCTCGATCGGCGTATCGATCCGACAGGCCACCGCCACCGTCTCGACGCGCCCGTCGGACCGTGTGATTCGCAACGCCAGGTCCTGCTGTGGTTTCAGGCCTGGACCGAGGCCGACGACATCATAAGTCTCGGTGCCTTCGAGTTTCAGAGTCTGCGCAGTCACGCCTTCTTTGAACTGAAGGGGCAGCACCCCCATGCCCACAAGATTCGAGCGGTGAATGCGTTCGAAGCTCTGCG
>DASRFK010000331.1:0-6617 GCA_035651635.1 Verrucomicrobiia bacterium
GGTTTGGGTAATCGGGAGAGCTCTTTTTCATATTGTAGTATACATACTACAATAACAGGGTCAAAAACAAGGAGAAATGCCAAAACCCACTTTTATCTCGTCCACCCGCCGCTCAACCGTGGCTTGCTTTTCAGGTTCCGATCTCAAGAATGTGCGTGGCTTTTGGGATGACGCATATGAAATACACTCTTGTTTGTGTAGCTCTGCTCGGGATCACAGACATTGTCTCGGCCGCTGCGGGCGATTGGCCTCAGTGGCGCGGTCCAAACCACGATGGCATTAGCACCGAAACCGGGTTACTCAAAGAGTGGCCCCAAGGCGGGCCTAAACGTGTTTGGGAAGTCAAAGATCTTGGGCATGGTTTCGGCTCGGTTTCTGTTTTCGGCGATCGGCTCTTTACGGCGGGTGACAAAGAGGGCGCAAGTTTTGTAGAGGCTCGCAATATTGCGGATGGCAAGGCGATTTGGTCGGCCAAACTCGGCAAAGCTGGCGAAGTCGGCCAACCTGCTTTCGCGGGGCCCCGCGCCACGCCAACCACCGACGGTGAACTTGTTTTCGGCGTCAGCCAGTGGGGAGACCTGGTCTGCTACCAGGCCGATAGTGGCAAAGAAGTGTGGCGCAAGGATTATACCAAGGACTTCGGCGGCACCGCTCCCGACTGGGGCTATGCCGAATCCCCGCTGATCGATGGCAATCTGGTAGCCGTCACGCCGGGTGGCAGCCAGGGCACTGTAGTTGCCCTGGATAAAAAAAGCGGCGCGGTTGCCTGGCGAAGCAAAGACTTGACTGATCTGGCTCATTATTCCTCATTGATCGTGGCTGAGTTGGGCGGCGTGCGTCAGTACATTGTCCTGACCCCTGACCACGTGGCTGGAATTGCCGCCGCTGACGGCAAGGTCTTGTGGAAAGCTCGACGCAAAGGAAACGTCGCGGTAATCCCCACGCCCGTCTATTCGGACGGCTTTGTTTATGTGACTTCCGGCTACGGCGTGGGTTGCAACCTGTTCAAAGTCACTTCTGAAAGCGGAAAATTCTCCGCCGAGCAGGTCTACGCTAACAAAGTCATGGTCAACCATCATGGCGGCGTAATCAAAGTGGGTGATTATGTCTACGGCTATTCCGATGGCAAAGGGTGGACCTGCCAGAATTTTAAAACCGGTGAAGCCAAATGGCAGGATAAAGAGAAACTCGGAAAAGGTTCTCTGGTCTGTGCCGACGGTCATTTTTACCTGCGCCAGGAAGATCGGAAGGGAACGATTGCGCTCATCGAAGCTTCTCCGGAGGGCTACCAGGAGCATGGCCGATTCGATCAGCCGGACCGCAGCGATAAGAATAGCTGGCCCCATCCTGTGGTGGCTGGCGGCCACCTGTACATTCGGGATCAGGACGTGTTGCTCTGCTACGATGTTAAAGGGAGGTAAGGCACGCCCGCCCGAACCGTAGCGCAGGCTTCAGTCAGACTTTCAGTCCGCAGAGATCCTGGAACTGAATCTGGCGCACGGAAGAGTTTGGCGTCAGGCGGTAATCGGCCGTTTCTGCGGGCAAGAATGCCCGCGCGCCGGCCGACTTGCAAGTCGGCGATACGGGGTTGAGGCGCCGACGTTTCCACCCACTACGGTCTGGCAAGGCATTGCCGGGAATGTTACCTTTGAGAAGCCCCAGCGGTGCGTGGGACTTGTCTATGCCTTTTTACGAATACGAGCTGTGTGACGGCGATTGCAAGGTGTGCGGCGGTAAATTCACCTTGTTTCGCCCGCTCTCCGCTGCCCCGCTAACGCACTGTCCGGCCTGCAAAAAGCCGGTACGAAAGGTCTGGTCCGCTTTCAATTCCCCCAAGACAGTTTCGATTTCTGACGCGAAAAAGGCCGGGTTTACTGTTCTCAAACGGGTGAACAAGGGCGAATACGAGCGGCAGTAGCTTCCAAGTTACAGGTTGCAGGTTCCGGCGCGCGGGCATTCTGCCCGCAGGAACGGCCGATTACCACCTGACGCTCAGCCTGTTCGTTTTTGCCAGAATCGGTTTGGAGGATCTCTGCGGACTCGGAAAGTGCGTGCCGGATCAGGCTGACCGGAACGTTTTTAGCTCGGGACTGTCCTATATTTAACGCTGGCGAAGCACTTCCTGGTGAGGCAGCTTCAGTAAAGTCCATGAGCGAACTGGAATCCATCCAAACCGTGCTCCGACGGGCAGGGAATCGGCTCCGATTGGCGCGCGCTCTGCGCGCTTTGTGTTATGGCTTACTGATTGGCGCGCTGCTCAGCACTCTCCTGCTGGCGGTTTACCATTTGGCTCCGCTGCCATTGTGGACTCTGACCCTGGCGGCGTTGGTCCCATTCCTGGCGATGGTTGTCGGTTTTGTGATTGGCGGCTGGCGCGAGCCTGCACTGGCGGACGTTGCCCGTTGGGTCGATAACCACCAGCATCTTAAGGAGCGGCTGAGCACCGCGTTGGAAGTTTGCGTTTCTCCGGCTGCAACGGCCTGGAGTGGTTTAGTTTTGGCCGATGCAGCCGAACATGTGAAAGGCATCGATGCCCGCCGCCTGCTGCCATTGCACCTGCCAAAAATAGCCCGCTGGGCGCTGGTCATTCTGGCCCTCGGAGCTGGGCTCGGTTTTGTGCCTGAATATCGAAGCAAGAGCGCACGCCAGAAGCTTACCGACCAGCAGAACATCAAAGAGACCGGCCGGCTGCTTGCTGAACTGACCCGGCATAACCTGGAAAAGCGGCCGCCGGCCTTTGAACCGACGCAGAAATCAATGGAAGCGGTCTCCACTTTGGGGGATCAGCTCACGAAGCAAAGCCTGACTCGCAGCGACGCGCTCAAGGACCTGGCGAACGTCGCGGATAAACTCAAAGACCAACTCAAGGAAATGGCCAAGGATCCTGGGTTGAAGCGTCTCGAGGAGGCCGCGCGCAATAGCGGCGGTAATGACAACCAGTCCGCTGCCGGCCTGCAAAAACAAATCGAGTCGATGCAAAAGCAACTCGGCTCTCCTACCGGCACGCCCGATGCACTGGATAAGATCCAAAAGAATCTTCAAAAGCTTCAGGAGGCCGCCAAAGGCCTGGCCGACAAGAACTCTTCGCTTGGAGATGCGGAGCGTCAAAAGCTGGCGGATTCCCTTTCGGCGCTTTCAAAACAAATGCAAGCGCTCGGCATGCAGTTACCCCAGCTCGACGACGCGATTAACGCTTTGGCGGCCAATCAGACGGACCTGTTCCTTAAAGATCTCGAAGCTGCGACGACCGACCTTGAGAAAATGAAGGAGATGGCCAAATCGCTCCAGCAGATGCAGCAGCAGATGGATAAGCTGGGCAAAGATCTCGCCGAGCAACTTAAGAATGGTCAGCCGGAACTTGCGCAGCAAACGCTGCAGAAAATGATGACGCAACTCAACTCGGCCAACCTGACGCCCGAGCAGTTGCAGAAGATCCAGGAGGAAGTCTCAAAAGCGGTCAACCCGGCCGGCAACTACGGGAAGGTGGCCGAGCATCTGCAAGCGGCGACGTCCCGGATGAAGGGCAGTGACAAGGCCGGCGC
This sequence comes from Verrucomicrobiia bacterium, assembly GCA_035651635.1. Taxonomy (GTDB): domain Bacteria; phylum Verrucomicrobiota; class Verrucomicrobiia; order Limisphaerales; family UBA8199; genus JANXQE01. Next base: position 3,543 of record DASRFK010000331.1, read on the forward strand.
CGCTCGGTCCTTGGCCGACGCGGCCAAGGAACTGGAGAATCTCATGCAGCAGATGGGTGATGCTCAGGAGCTCGGGGCGACACTGGATGCGCTGAACCAGGCATCGTTATGCCTCGGGACCGGCCAATGCTGGCGTCCGTACAAAGGCCCGCCCAGCTTTAAGCCCGGGGGCAAGCCGGGCAGTGGCGTGGGCACCTGGGCCGACCAGGATGCTACCTGGAACGGCGAATCAACCGCCGGTTGGGATAACTCGAGCGTCGAGCGGCCGGATATGGCTGGACGCGGATTGAGTGACCGAGGAAATGGCGAACTCAATGACGCTCTAAAGCCTACCAAGGTGAAAGGTCAGTTCTCGCCCGGCGGCCAGATGCCCAGCATCACCTTGAAAGGAGTCAGTATTAGAGGCCAAAGCAAAGTCGATTACACCGAAGCCGCCGCCGCCGCCCAATCCGACGCGCAAAGCGCCTTGAGCCAGGAAAAAGTCCCCCGCGCATACCAGGGCGCGGTGAAGGATTATTTTGATGATTTGAAGAAATAGATTCTTGCAGGTTGCAGGTTGCAGGTTGCAGGTTGCACCTCAAGGATTCTATTGGAATAAACCGAGGCTGGAAAGATACAAACGATACGGAAGGAAACAGATATGGCGACTGTCCGTCGGTTCGAGGAACTCGAGGTTTGGCAGGCAGCAAGAGACTTAGCGCGCCAAACCTATAAAATTGCAAACCAGCCTTCTTTTCGACGAGACTTCGGACTGCGTGACCAGATTACACGCGCCGCAACTTCCACTATGTCCAATATCGCGGAAGGATTCGAACGCGGCACGCGGAAAGAGTTTATCCAATTCCTACATGTCGCGAAGGCATCAAATGGAGAAGTCAGATCGCAGCTTTACGTCGCTTTAGATCAGGAGTATCTCGACCAGACCAGTTTTTCTGGATTGGAGAAAGAGACTCTTCTTTTGTCACGCCGACTGGCTACCTTCATTGCCTATTTAGAGCGTTTTCCCAACAATCGTAGAAGCAAGAGGTCAGAAGCTTCTTTAACCTGCAACTTGTAACCTGTAACCTGCAACTTCCGACCAACCCCTGCATGGACACTGAACAAGCCATCCAAACCTTCCTCACCACCTACTCCGCTCTTCGGGCGGAAATCGGGAAAGTGATCGTGGGCCACGACGCCATTGTCGAGGGCACACTCGTGTCGCTGTTTTCCGGCGGCCACGTCCTGCTGGAAGGCGTGCCGGGGTTGGGGAAAACTTTGCTGGTCCGAACGCTCAGTGACGTGTTGGATCTTTCCTTCAACCGCATTCAATTCACGCCCGACCTGATGCCGGCGGATATTCTGGGGACCAACATCGTGATGGAGGTTGCCGGCGGCCGGCGCGAGTTCCAGTTCCAACGCGGCCCAATCTTCGCGCACCTGATCCTGGCGGACGAAATCAACCGCGCCACCCCCAAGACGCAATCGGCGTTACTGGAGGCTATGCAGGAGCACCAGGTGACTGCCGGAGGCGAATTACGGCGCCTGGCTGAGCCATTTTTTGTGATGGCCACGCAGAACCCAATCGATCAGGAAGGAACTTACCCGTTGCCCGAAGCGCAGTTGGATCGCTTCTTTTTCAAGCTGCTGGTCGGGTATCCCTCCGCCGAGGAGCTGAGCGAAGTGCTCTCCCGCACGACGACCGGCGCCAAGCCGGTCGTGCAGCGTGTGGTTACCCGGGAAACCCTGATGGAATTGATGAGCCTGGTGCGCGAAGTGCCGGTGGCTTCACATGTAAAGGACTACGCAGTGCGCCTCGTGCTGGCCAGCCATCCCAAGACTGAGACCGCCGCACCAATCGCCAGCCAGTACTTGCGTTTCGGCAGCAGCCCGCGCGGGGGCCAGACTTTGATCCTCGCGGGCAAAGTCCGCGCCCTGATTGATGGCCGATTTAATGTGAGTTTTGACGATATCGAGGCGGTGTCTTACGCGGCACTCCGACACCGCCTGATCTTGAACTTCGAAGCCGAAGCCGAGGGCATCACTACCGATCAGATCATCGGCCAGATCTTGCGGGATGTCCCTCGCGACGCGCACGTCCTGGCTTCCTGAAGCTTGCCTGCTATGCCGCCGACTTAGCCATCTAGCCTCTCGCCGCCACGTTGGAAATCTCCCGTGCCTGACCCTTTTCTTACCCCCGAGCTGCTGCGCCGCCTCGAGCAGTTTCAGCTCCTGGCGTCGCGTCGCGCCAAAAGCTCGAGCCGAGGCGAACGCCGCAGCCGCGCTCGGGGCCAATCCGTCGAGTTCGCCGATTATCGCCCTTATGTGCATGGCGACGATTTCCGTTACCTGGATTGGAGCCTGTACGGCCGGCTCGAACGGCTTTTTCTGAAGCTATACGAGGAAGAGCGGGAGTTGCCGGTCCGCATTTTTATCGATGCGAGCGAGTCGATGAATTTTGGGACCCCGCGGAAGTTTGATTTTGCGCGTCAGATTGCCGCGGCCATGGGTTATGTCGCGCTGTGCGGTTTTGACCGGGTAAGTGTTATTCCTTTTCCGTCGTTGCCAGAGCAAACGCCGGGGCCAGGCAATGCCCGTCTGGCGGAGTTGGCAGCGCGTGGCGCGCTTCGGTCGGTGCGGGGCAAACGATCCGGGATTGAATTCTTCAAAAACCTAAGCGCGCTAACGGCTGGTGGGCCGGCCGACCTGAACCAGGCGTTGCGACGCGGCGCTCTGGAGGCCAGGCAAGCCGGTCTGGCAGTCGTGTTGAGCGACTTCCTGGACCCCGCCGGTTACGAGCCGGGCCTCACGGCCTTGACTGGCCGCGGCTTTCAAGTCGACGTAGTCCAGATCCTGTCGCCCGAAGAACTGGCTCCGACGAGCTTCGGCGATTTGCGCCTGGTGGATTCCGAGACGGGTGCGACCCAGGAGGTCACTTTTGGCCGGTTCCGCCTGAAGGCTTACCAGCAAAGCGTGCAGAATTTCATCCAGCGGCTGCGCGAATTTTGCCAGGCCCGAGGCATCAATTTATTCAGCGTCAGCTCCAGTACGCCCCTGGAAGAGCTGTTGCTCAAGCAGCTCAGGGCGGCCGAAGTA
>DASRFK010000332.1:0-26308 GCA_035651635.1 Verrucomicrobiia bacterium
GGTAGTGGCGTGCCACGTCACGGTTTAAAAAGTCGAAAGAATCGTGTGTTGGTCGCATTGAGCGTCACGGCAAAATTGGTAGCAACTATCGATAGAGTATTCGTGACCGGCTTCCACGAAGGGCCGACGAGAGATGCGGCGGATTCCAAGTCCCAGCCAACGGCATTTGTTGTCCACGAAAGTGTTGCTTGCTGCGGAGCCGTGCTACTGATGGCGAGGTTGTAAGGCCCGAAGCCTGGTGGAATCTGCAAAACGAAATTGTCGAAGGTTTGCTGTGAGAAGTCGTAAAGTCCAACATGTCCCGAGGCATACGTCGTGTTAGTGTCTACCAGCGACGTTGTTGCATTCGTGGAGCCGTTTACGAAAGCGGAATATTGGTTGCCGAGAACTTCGACGCGCAGGTGGATGTTCTCCACCCCAGGATTGGTGATGACGTTGAATGCTTCGTTGAGCTTAGGCGGATTGTTATAGTTGGCGTCAGTGATTACGTGCCAATACAGCGAGCTACCGGCATTTCCTCCACGGCTCCCAGCACCCCACCCGTTGCCGCCGGTAACAAGCAGCACCCCGTTCGTGCCCGAGGCGTCGGAACGCAACCAAATGCCTCCGTCAGCCACTTGGTTAATGTCCACATCTATCCTGAAATTCTGAAGCACAAAGGGCAGGCCACTAAACGTAGCTGGATTGTTGTTCGGTTGTGTCGCGTAATACACTCCGTTGCTTGCCACCCAGGCACCGCGCAAATTGCTCCACGACGAAGATGGCCCGCCTTCAAAGTTGTCGGAGAAAACAACCTGAGAATGCGCCGTCGCGAGAGAAAAGCTTAGAAGAATCGCCGCGATTCCACGCAGAATGCACATCGTAGCCTCATGCATGAGAATGAAACTGACAATAAAAAATACTAAGCCGCGCTGTCAAGGACGGTTAAGATTTTGACCGGCCCCAACAAGTGGACTCGGTAGCCCGCAAACCCTTTCTGCGGCCATGGCCGCGCTTTCCCCTACTATTACGCCCGGCACAGGTTTTTCTCCGCCAGTGCCCGCCCCGCCTTCCATGGAGATGGACTTAGCGGAGGTTTTGTGGCGGGCCGGGTATACTGTTACGGGTGGCCACTGAGACCTAGAAGAGTATGGTCTCATTCGTGGCGGATTTAAGGCCGGGTGGTTCGGCTCCGGCTAACGCCCTCGGCCTCCCGACCGTCCGCCTGCATGGCCAAAACCATGCGACACACCAGAATGGGGGGCAGCGATACTCGCATGGCCACTGCTTGGCGCGGAAACCCAACGCGCAAGAGGCGCGGGCTGAGCAGAGCTGGCCAAATTACGGTGGGCATCCTGCGCCAAATGATAACCATACCGGAGACTTTGCAGCCCGATGAAATGGGGTCGCTCTGCAATAGCAGGTAGTCCTGGGGGTTCGAATGGCAAAAAACCTGCTGCTAACTAACTAACTAAAGCTGAGAAAACAGGGTCCTGGGCCTTCCCTCGGCGGGTCTGACGTAGGAGATAAAACAGCGGCCTTGCGACCTACCGGCTGCAAAATCGCTCTAAGTCTGTCAGGCCGTTGTGTTCAGCGTGCTTCCTGTAGCGGACGCGGTGGTTGTGGCAGTAGCCGCTGGAGTTTGGACGCCGTCGTCCGCATCGCCGTCAGTTCTCGCTTGGTGACTAAGACTGCGGGCGGCGTGACCCGCACTCTTAATATCTTTTTTGAAGGCGGCGAAAGCTTGTTTTGCGGCTGAAATGTCGCCTGATTTGAGCGCATCCCTCAGCGTTGTAAAATCCTTGCCGATGGGGCTGTTGGAATCGAAAAGGCTTTTGCCTCCTGTGGCCTGAGAAGCTGTCTGAATGTCCTGCTGCAAGGTAGCGAAGGCTTGGGTCGCACCGGCTAGGTCGTTCGAGTTGAGTGCACTCCTAAGGGCCTTGAAGTCCTGGGAGTTTTGTTTGATTTCACTGCGCATTTGGCCAACCACTGGGTCTGTGCTCGACGCAGTCGTTGGCACGTAAGGGCTTGCGCCACTGACGGCGTTCATCTGATTGTCCCCAAAGTAAACGCCGGCGGGATTCGATAAATCGGTCACATTCATATTTCGATAGTCATTTGTTGCGGACACGTTGCGACCACCCACGCATTTCTATTTATCGGATTCCGAAAGTGGGACTTAAGTCGTTTTTAAGGTTTTATGCTGACTGAGCAAAACGTCGGCAGCAAGGGGGTCGCGCAAACCAACTTTAGCAACAGCTGAGATGCCCATTGCGCACGGCGCTCACCAATTACTGGAGCAGGAGCTTTTTCGGGGTGGGGAAGTCGTCGATGAGTATGGTTGTTGATTTAGGAGTGACGGTTAAGCACTGGAGCTTAACCGAGCGGCCGTCGAGTTTTATAGTTGCTGAATCGTTAGGGGCGAGTGTCTTTCCGTTGATAATCGCGAGCGGGTGTCCAGGCGCGCCGCCGATGCCTTGGAGCTTCACGTGTTGGAAGTAGGAGGGTTCGAGGATTGCGGCATGCCGCTCTGGGTCAGCCAGGAATTGCGCCACCCGCTTGTTGCCTTCCGAAATTTGTTCCTGGGTCATTTTCAGTATGAGGCTGTCGCGAGAGGATTTCCCGGTGTTGATGATGTCCATGGGCGCGCCCTCGGCGGCGAGGCAGAACCATTTGTAGGCTTCCGGTAAATCTTTCGCAAGGAAACGGCCATCTCCATACATCCGACCAAGTTCCAGTTGGGCGCGGACGTGGCGTCGGGTTGCTGCCTTCAACAGCCAAGGAAGAGCCTCGTCCACATGCGAGACGCTAACCTCTTTCTTAACCATCGGACTGTCGGCCCAGCTTAGCAGTTGATGGGCAAGCTGGTATTGGGAATTGAGCATGCCTTGAGGCGCGGCCCTCCGATACCAGGTTACCGCGTTCTCAAAATCGCCGCTGTTCCGGTAGATGTCGCCGAGCTTGTCCTGAGATTTGGCATCGCCAGCCTCTGCGGCGGACTTTAAGTCGGCCAAGGGATTTGGCTGCTGGCCGGATAGGGTGGCCGACGCCAGGAGGAAAGCGGTCGATAGACCCAGCAAACAAAACGTGATTCGCACCAGTGCAATCAAAGCAAGAGTTATACCGGCCGGTGCGGGGGTGTAAGAAAGCAGGACTAGCGCTGAGCGCAGCGGGCATAATCGGCCGAAAGGCTAGCGTTTCAGCGGGGTCTTTTCCGCTTGCGCAAGTTGGCCGGGCATGGGTCTATTTGAGCATGGGCAACGTCCATGAGACTGAAAGCCGCTGGTGGGGAGTGGGCGAATTTGTTTTGTGGGTTATTTTCTATTTCTGGGCGGTCTGGACGTTTAGCCTTTTTCTACCCCCAAAGCCGGAGCAAACACCGTTCGAAGTGTATCTGGGGAAACAAATCGGGCAACAAACCGAGGGCGGTGACCGGGCTGAGCGCGACCAGCAGCTTGATGAAGGCGCAGGCGACCGGCACCACCATAGCCTCCAGCGCCGGCACTAGGAGTGGACTGCTTCCGATAGCGTCTGGAAGGCGACGGAGCCAGGCAGGACAACGACACCACACCCTATTGCTGGAAATCTGCGCACTTCCGATTGCTAAGTCCTGCCATTTACTCCAGGCTCTGTAGATGACCGATTGGCTTCAGAATAATAGGACTTGGGTTTTCACGAGCGCGGGTGTCGCAGTTGGAACTGCGGTTTTAGTCGTAGTTCGATGGTTTATGCATCGAACACCGGCAAACGCCAGACGGCCACGACCCGAATTGAAAACTCACGAGCAGATGGACCAGCCACGATTTTCCTGGACTCACGCGGTCAAAGATATTCGCGGGGGAATCACACGTAAGTTTCAAAACGAGGGTGGCGAGGTTTCTAACTTACTGGTGCAAACGACGTCCGCAGTGCGAGTCGAATGGCATCCGAAGGGTGCGCTTTCGTCGCACGAGAGAGGCTGGGTTAGATTCACATCGAAGGACAACGAGGTTCAGCTTCCAATTACCTGGACGATTGATTGCCGCACTGCATTGGGTCAAGCCGCCAAGCAGGTGTTTAGTCTGACAACCGTCGAGGGACTGCCGGAGCTCCTGGCTTAATCTTTAGGAGGGTTCGCCGGGATGGCTTTCCGCCAATCAACACGAACAGGATTCCGCGTCTCAAGGGAGCGTCCAGAGAAGTGGTTGCGCCATGCTGCCTCGGCCAGGTAGCTCCCGCGAATTCACCGAAGGAAGCTCGCCATCGCAGATTTCAGAACCTCCATGTAGAGGAGAGCTACCTGATTGCCGAATCGCGGACGTTTAGAAGCAAACTGTTGCAACTTGAAGCGGATTGCAGCCACTGCTAAATTATTTTTCGATATGGTGCGGACCTGCACAATGCCTTTGACCGATGGGGAACTGCGCCCCCAGCTCGAAGCCGGTAACACGATTTCATTTGTTGGTCGAGAAATCAGTTATCAAACCATTGAACGCCAGGTGGAGCGACTTGGGTTTAGCGATTTGTATATCGTCTCAGCGATGCACGGACGAGCAACCAACCAGGTTCGAATCCAGGTCAAGCCCTGCAGACCCGCCGCGTAACCGCGATTTGGTCCAGGCAAACCGAATCAAAACACACAATCAGCATTGCCATATCTGGAACTCTCACGATTGAAAGAGGCGAGCTGGGATCGTTGGTCAAAGGCGTTATTGCGCAGAGGCGCGATTGCCAGCCATGGCATGGCCAGCCCACGGTTGATGTTTCGGGGTGTCGGTAGCGCTTGGCCCTTTCTGTCGACGAGACTGCCGAGCTACTCGGCGTGTCCTCCGCCAGTATCTGGAGGCTTCTGCGGCGCGGTCTGTAGAAAAGCTCTAAAGCGCTGCGGCACCGGAGAATTCCGAAAGCCGACGTCGAGCGCTTTTTGAAGGAGACAAGCAGCGCCCAGTTTTAAGCCCCGGGAGCCCCTTCTTGTTGCTTGCTCCAATGCCGGAGTTTGGTCTTATGTGCCGGCATGAAGAAGCAACTGTTGGCGGTGCTCGTGTTGACCCTGACCGGCCTGCTCGCTTTGCTCCACGGGCAGAATCCCAAACCACTCCGCGCCCAACTCGTCGGCACATGGCGTTTAGTATCTTCGACCCAAACACTCGGCGACGGCTCCTCAAGGCCAGACCCGCAGACTGGCCAGAAGGGTGTGGGCTACCTCATCTACACCCAGAGCGGACGAGTCTGTGTTGTGGTCGCCAATCCCGACCGCTCCCGGTGGGCCTCCGTGCAAGCGCCGACGGGGGAAGATTTGCGGAACGCATTCGACGGGCTGGTCGCCTACGCTGGCACTTTTGAGGTCAACGAGGCCGAGCAGTCTGTGGTGCATCATATCGAGGTCGACCGAGTGCCGAATTCGACCGGCACTGACAGGAAACGGTTCTTCTCATTTTCAGGTGACCGCTTGTTGCTACGCGCGGCTGCGCCTCTGCCGAAAGATGTAACGGAGTGGACAATTATTTGGCAGCGAGTTGGAATGTAGGTGCTTTGGACGGGTTTACAGCGGCCTTTCCGGTCGGGCTATTTTGATTTCCTTTGCAGCCACAAAAATCAGCATTTATGACATCGCCTTTACCAACCCCAGAATTGACTGGCGGCCTCCGCCGCGAATTATGGCGTCGTGCCGTCGTAATCTCTAGAACCGCCGTACGGCGACTGCGGAAAACAGGCCGCCTAAAGACGATTACCCTACGGCAAAGGTTTTATATCACTGCGGCCGGGATAAAGGAGTTTTCAGGATGACGGGTCCGAGCCACCAAAGCCATTTGCATTAGAGACGGTCGGCCAAAAAGTAATAAGGCCTTGATGACCGAAATTCCGTTGCTCAGGAACACGGACGAGCGCCAGTTTGGGGTAGAGATAGAGATGCTGGAGAAGATTTCCTCCATTCACAAGCCCACCCAAGACCCAGTGGAAAAATACGATCCAGAGGAACTTCTCGAAAAACTGGACTACGCCGTCATTACTGCCCGGAATGCTTTGGGTCGCGCTGTTATGCCTGGGGAGATGCGAAATTAAATTGTTTGAAGTGCAGCGCTGATTGTCGCTGACCAGGACGGTGAGGCCAATGTCTGGTTCTTTTGGGGTTGCTGCTTGAAGCAGTTGGACGGATGCTGATAAGCCATGGCGAAAGCAGATCATTACATGTGGACCGCTTGGTTGTTCGTATTGGCCGCCTTGGTCTCTTCATCAGCACTGGGCGCTGAATCGCTTGTGCAGGCCAAGGACGGGTCGGGTGTCTTTGGTTACAAGGATACGCCAAAGCTCCCGTGGTGCGGCTATCTCGTGCATGATCCGGACCGGCCCGCCCCCAAACGCATCCAGCCATGTCCGCCTTTAGCGCCCGTGGCACCGCCCTCTGATGCCATTGTGCTCTTCGATGGCCAGGACCTGTCGAAATGGGCGAATCCCCAAAGCGAGTGTCGTTTAGTGGATGGGTGTATTGAGGCTGTCGACGGGGGCAACTTGACAACGAAGGACAGCTTCGGGAGTTGCCAAATCCACCTGGAGTGGATGGCTCCGGCGAATTTCGAAGGACCGTGGTACAATCAAGGCAACAACGGGGTCGTGCTCATGGACCGCTTCGAAATCCAGATTTTCGATTCGTGCAACGTGAAGATTTATCCGGACGGTGAGGCTGCGGCAGTGTATGGCCAGACCCCTCCTTTGGTGAATGTGTGTCGCAAACCTGGCGAATGGCAGACCTACGATATCGTTTTCACTGCGCCTTTGTTTACTGGAGGGAAGTTGGTGCGGCCGGCGTATGTGACGATGTTCTTCAACGGTGTGCTGGTGCATTTGAATCAGGAGATTTACGGCGAGACCGGTCATCGCATCCTGCCGGAATACAAACAGAAGACGAGTACGGGTCCGCTAGCTTTGGCCAATCACAACTGCCCGGTGCGATTCCGAAACATTTGGTTGCGACCGTTGTGAAGTTTTTACCGCTAATTTTCTCTTTGCCTCGCTGATCTGGGGTTCAATTTCCCTTGGGTACTTCATCTACCGGAAGAGGCAGCAATCGATCAGTGCTACGGCTGGAGGAATTCTGATGTTCTCGGCAGCTTATGTACCTCGGCCGTCAATTCGGCAGGGAGCGAAGCCCCTTGACCTGCAGATCCGCCGGGGATAAAGGAATGCCATGAAACTCCGCGCAATAGTCGCCATGCCAATCTGCGCTTTATGCGTGGCGTCATCGCATGGGGTCTGTGACGCTTCGGACCCGGGCGAACCGCTTTCCCACTCTTCTGATTCGTCGCATGCGATAGCTGCCTGGGACCAGCAGGCTGCGGCCAAATACCTGGACGACCGTATGGATTTGTGGTTCGCCAAAGCCAAAGCGCTGCAGACGGGCCAAGGAAAGACGGCGTGTGTTTCGTGTCACATCACCGTTCCCTACGTGCTGGTCCGCCCGGCGCTGCGGCGGGCGATGGGAGTGAGCCAACCGATGCCGCAGGAAACCAAGCTGCTCGACGAAACACTCCACCGGGTGGATACCTATGCCAACCATGAAGTCTTGTCCAAGGGCAAGGAGGAACAATCACGCGGGAGCGAGGCGGTGCTGAATGTGCTGATCCTTGCCAGCGCAGGCGCTCAACAGAATGGACCGGGACTATACACGCCGGTCAACCGAGCGTTGGACGAGCTTTGGGCAGCGCAGCGTGCCGATGGGGCGTGGGATTGGATGGACACAGGAATGGAACCATACGAGTCCAACGACAGCGTTTACTACGGCGCGGCCCTGGCCGCGATAGCTGTGGGGACGGCCCACGGTTATGGGAACGGCACAGACGGCGACGTGTGGGGAGGGCTCGGCAGATTGCGCTCCTACTTGAAAGCGCATTACGCCCAGCAGAACCTCTACAACAGAACTTGGGCGTTACTGGCCTCGACTCGCTTGCAGGGAGTTCTGAGCAGTGAAGAGATCGTTGCGTTGGCTGGCGAGCTAGAGAAAAGGCAGAATCCCGATGGCGGCTGGTCCCTTTATCGTCTGGGGCCATGGACCTGGTCCAAGCCCAAGCCGCCGTATGAGCCGAAGGGGAAGCCCGATCTCGCGATGCTGGACAGGTCAGATGGATATGCCACAGGCTTGGTCGCCTACGCTCTGCGCCAGGAGGGATTTCCCGTCGCGGACTTGAGCCTGAAGCGAGCAACGGCGTGGCTGGAAGCTAATCAACAGGAATGCCACATAGATCAAAACTGCTGGAAATGCTGGCGAACCTATTCCCTGAACTTCGACACTGAACACGGCGGCGAAAATGGCGAACCCTGGAGGCGGATGTTCATGTCGGACGCTGCGACCGCTTTTGCGGCGCTGGCACTCTTGCCCTCCGAATGAATACGCGACCAGCTTAAGTTAGTGACTGTCTGACAGCACCGGATCAATTGTGAAGTCGCCGAATAAACATTCAGGCCTCGCATTTGAACCGCCGCTGCTTGCGACATTGGTTCGAACATTGCCCGAAGGGCCAGAATGGGAGTACGAACTAAAACTGGATGGTTACCGTCTGGAGGCCATCAAGGAGGGAGAAAAGGTGCGGCTCTATTCTCGACGGGGGAAACGATTTCACAAAAAAGTTTGCTCGGATTGCGGCAAGCGTTTCAAAGATCAAAGAAACCGTTTTAATTTTAGACGGTGAAGCAGTGGCGGTGGACGAAAAAGGAAGGCCATCTTGCGAAAAGTGAACCGAAAAACAGCGGTTCGCCGTTCCAGGGCATGTTTGGTCGCGACTTTGCCGCCGCTTGCGAGTTATGCCGTTAGAGGCTTGCCAATTAACCTATTATGGTGTTCTGTCTAGATCGTTCCCCGACACTTTGGAAAGCAGCCAAGGGTGCCGGTGGCTCAGTCATGAGCGGGAGTTCGGAACAGGCGACAAAAATTCTCGATGCGGTAGGTGCCGGCGATGAGCAAGCCGCGGAGAGATTGCTGCCGCTGGTATATGATGAGTTGCGCCATCTGGCGGCCGCGAAGTTGGCACACGAAGCGCCCGGCCAAACACTCCAGCCTACCGCGTTGGTGCACGAGGCGTGGCTGCGGTTGGTTGGGCCCGGCCACGACCATTGGAACAGTCGCGGTCATTTCTTTGGCGCCGCCGCCGAAGCCATGCGACGAATTCTAATCGACCGCGCGCGCAAACGCCACCGTCAGCGCCACGGTCACGGGATGGTGCGCGTCGATTTCAGCCAGTTAGACATCGCCATCACAACCGACGACGACCTTCTGCTGCGGGTCAATGAAGCCCTGGAGAAATTGGAGTCCGAAGCGCCAGAGCGAGCGCAGTTGGTGAAACTGCGATTTTTCACAGGGCTCAGCATCACGGAAGCGGCCGAAGCCATGGGAGTGGCCACAGCGACGGCCAACCGCCACTGGGCATTTGCCCGGGCCTGGCTGCTCGCTGAATTGCAAAACGCCAGCTGATGGGGTGGTTGCAAATCGGCGAATATCAAAAGCGACACATCCCCAACGGAAATACGTTCACCCATGAGCCTGGCGGGGATAAGCCCAGATACCGCCTCGGCGCAAATGCTCCAGGCCTCCGTTGAGCCATTTTGCTTCGGAAAGACGCCACTATAGGCGAGAACTCGGCGTACCATGAGCACGAACATCGAGCAACTCGAAGCTCTGTTTAATCGGGCGATCGAATTCCATCCCGATGAGCGCATGGCTTTCCTGGCGGGAGCCTGCGGCCAGGACACGATTCTGATTTCGCGGGTGCAAGCCCTCCTCCAGGCCCACGACGCCGATGCCGGGATATTGCCCCAGCGGCCTGCAACCGAATCGCCTGCCGAAAAAACGGGCGACCGAATCGGCTGTTACAAGCTGCTGCAGCAAATCGGCGAGGGCGGGTGCGGCGTGGTCTACATGGCGGAACAGGAAACGCCCGTGCGCCGCCTGGTAGCTCTCAAAGTGATTAAGTTGGGCATGGACACCAAAAATGTTGTCGCCCGATTCGAAGCCGAGCGCCAGGCGCTGGCCCTGATGGACCACCCCAACATCGCCAAGGTGCTCGACGCAGGGGCCACTATAACAGGCCGGCCCTACTTCGTCATGGAACTCGTGCGCGGCGTGAAAATCACCGAGTACTGCGAGCAAAATAACCTGCCTACTGCCCAGAGGCTCGATTTGGTGATGCAATGTTGCCGCGCGATTCAGCACGCCCACCAAAAGGGAATCATCCACCGCGACATCAAGCCCTCCAATGTCCTGGTCACGGTCCATGACGGGGCGCCCGTGCCCAAAGTTATCGATTTCGGAATTGCCAAGGCGATCGAAGGTCGTTTGACAGATCAAACCCTGTTCACTTCCTTCGAGCAATTTGTCGGGACCCCGGCCTACATGAGCCCGGAACAGGCGCAGCTTAAGGGCCTGGACGTGGATACACGCACCGACATCTACTCGCTCGGAGTACTGCTCTATGAGTTGCTCACGGGAAAAACACCCTTTGACCCCAAGGAGCTTTTGCACGCCGGCCTGGATGAAATGCGGAAAACGATCCGGGAGAAGGAACCAGTGCGCCCTTCGACACGGCTGACCCTGGAAGTCACCGCGGCCGGAATGGGAAAACAGCAATCCCAGGCGGCGCCGGTAAGGCCAAGGGACATGCCAGTGAAATCCGAGGGGGTCAAAAGTTCACCCGACTGGCTTGCTGGAAAGAAAGAACTCATCCACGTGCTTCGTGGAGATCTGGACTGGATTGTAATGAAGTGCCTCGAAAAAGATCGGACACGGCGTTACGAAACGGCCAACGGCCTGGCGATGGATCTGCAGCGCTATTTGACGGCGGAACCCGTAATGGCGCGCCCGCCCAGCAGCGTGTATCGGTTGCAGAAACTGATTCGCAGGAACAAGTTGACATTCTCCGCGACGGCGGCTGTTGCGCTGGCGCTGGTTTTCGGCATCGTCGGCAGCTCCTTGGAGGCCATTCGCGCTCGGCGGGCAGAGCGCGAGCAGGGGCGGTTGCGTGGCGAGGCGGATCGAGCCCGTGCCGGGGAAGCGACCCAACGCGCGGCAGCGGAGCGGCATCTCTATGACGCGCTGTTGGGCGAGGCGCGCGCCAAGCAGTTAACCGGGCGCGCGGGCCAGCGCTTTGAGAGCTTGGATGCGATCAGCAAGGCAGCAGCCATTCGCGGTTCGACGGAGTTGAGCGACGCGGCCGTAGCTGCCCTGGCGCTGCCCGATTTGCGCGAGCAAAAACAATGGCGATTCCCGGCTCATTGGATTGCTGAAAATGTTCTCTTTGATGAGTCCTTCGGTTTGTATGCCTATCGGACCCCTCTGGGGATAAGCGTCCGGCGCGTTCGCGATGACCAGGAGTTAACCTTCCTGTCAGTGAAGGACGTGCCGGATATGTCCAACGGGCTTCTGCCGCACGGTTTCGATGCCAAGGGCCGTTATCTTGCCGCCTCTTGCCTCACCCGCGGCGAAGCGTGGCGCTGCCGGGTTTGGGACCTCTCTCCTGGAGGTGCTATGGTGCTCGATCTGCCCAGCGAGGGTTACCCGGATTTCACTCCGGACGGGCAGGCCATTGCCGTGGTGAATCCAGACGATACAGTTACCGTTAAGGAAATCGAGTCCGGGAAAGAGTTGAGACACTTCCGCCTCGAAGGCAAGCCCGACAGGCTCCGCTTCAGTCCCGACGGGACACGGCTGGCCGGTCTGCAGACCGGCAGCCCGACGCTTCCAATTTACGACGCGGCTACCGGTCAGCTCCTCACCTCATTGTTGTCTTCGGGAGGGTTTAATACTTTTGCTTGGAACCACGATGGAGCTCTGCTTGCGACCGGCGGCCAGGAGGGGGCGGTTGACGTGTGGGCGGCACAGACCGGCCGGTTGCTGACTCACATGGAGGGCCATGAGAACCGGGTAACCGTGCTGGCCTTTTCGCACCAGGGAGACTTGCTGGCCAGTGAAGGGTGGGACAGCACCCTTCGTCTGTGGGATTTGTTCAGGGGCCGCCAGTTACTGATGTACCGGACCCAGGATACAGACCTCCATTTTAGTCCGGATGACCGGACGCTGGCTTATTCAGTTGAAGTTGAGGCCACAAGGCTGCTTGAGGTGGCCCACGCCACCGGATATCGAAGGCTCGTTGGTTCAGGGGAAGCCCGCAGATCCTGGATTGGTGACTTCTCGCCGGATGGGCGACTCCTGGCAGTCAGCACCATGACCGGCATTGCCATCTGGGATGTTATGGCCGGTAAGGAACTCGGCATTTTGCAAATCAGTGCGTGCCATTCGGCACATTTTCAAACCAACGCCGGCCTGGGCCTGGTCGCGAGCACCGAGGCAGGCCTTTATCGGTGGCCCCTTGATATCGAGCCTGCCGCCGGCGGCTCGTTCCTGCGGGCCGGCCCTCCTCTCATCCTGTTCGCCAATCAGGATCTTCGCAATTCCGCCCTCGATCGAATCGGCCGGAGTATCCTTGTTTCGATCGGCAACGCCAGTGATTCGCTCATGGTGGACATCACCGATCCAGCGAACGTCCGGAAGTTGCGCGGCCCGCCGGGGGCTGCATTCGTTGCGCTGGCGCCCGGGGGCCATTGGGCCGCAACAGGCACCTGGAAGCTCAGAGGAGTCAACGTTTACGACGCGGTAACCGGCCAAACCCTTCGCCAATTGCCGATCGTGGGCACGGCTTTCGTTGCGTTCAGTCCCGATGACCATTGGTTGGCCACTTCGACAATGACCGAGTTGAGGCTCTGGAAAACCGGCTCGTGGGAACCGTGGCCGCAGTCTCTTCCCGGGGACCGGGTGTCCGAGATTAATCCGGTGGCGTTCAGTCCGGATGGACGGTTGTTGGCGGCTGTTCACGGCGCCAGCGAAGTTCAAATTGTCAAGGTTCCCACTTGTGAGGTCGTAGCCACTTTGAGAGGGCCGACGACCGCACACCTTGGCGCGATCAGCTTCAGCCCCGACGGCGCCAAGCTCGCTGCCATCGAATGGGGCGGTGAGGTGGATCTTTGGGATTTGCCGCTCATCCGCAGCGAACTCAACAAGCTTCACTTGGACTGGAAACTTCCACCGCTGGCTGCGGCAAGCAGCGCCGCAACCGCCCGTCCTGGGTTTTTGCAGCTGGATGCCGGCCCGTTCAGCAAGCAGGAACTGGCAAAGACTATACCGGCTCGCGACACGAACGTCGCGGCAAAACTGATTGATCTCACCCAATATTACAACGCGCCGCTGACCGAGAGTTGGCATAGCCCGAAAGAAGCACGAAACGATTTATCAGAGTTAGGACGGGGTGTGCAGAAATTGGCCGGCGTTGAGTTTGATGTTCGCGGTCTCATCCAGATAGGGGCGACCGCCGCCAACGGGCTGGCCTACCCAAACCATGTCCGCGACATCCCGATCCGGCAGCGTTGCCGACGATTACATTTCCTGCACGCGGCCATTTTCGCCGCGGGCGCGCGATTCGGTGACGAATTGGGCAGCTACGTCTTCCATTACACCGACGGTCGCCAGGTTGAACTTCCTATCGTCGCCGGCAAAGAAATGGGCGAGTGGTGGTCTCAGCCAAATGAACAGGGGATGACCTTCGAGGTCGCCTGGACCGGTAAAAACCCTGCCGCTCAAAGCAGCGGCCACACCCTCCGGCTTTTCAAAGCCACCTGGGACAACCCCTATCCCGACGTGCCCATCACGTTTTTCGACTTCACCTCAGACAAACCCACCCCAGGCCAGCCATTCCTCATCGCGGTCACGGCGGAACGGTAACGGCCGCGTCTGGAGAAATGAGCGCGGAACAGAAGCCTGCCTCTGGTGGACACTCCGGCCCTGAAGTAGCACCGACCTCCAGTCGGCTGTATCGCAGGGCTGCTGGGCCTGGGAGCGAATTCCCGCCGTCTCAAGGGTTTCGTTCGCTTGCCCCCTGAGTGGTCTCCGCCGTTCAAAACTCGCTTCCGTGACCCGGCTCACTACCTGAGGAAAGATACTCGGTTGGTTGAGATGTTCTGCACCCAAAGAGCGCACTAAGGGTTGAAAGCTCAAGTGATAACATCTTATGAAGACCATTAATTCTCACTCGCTCGCCCATCGGCCTGTTAAGAAACCCCGGCCCCGTTTCCATTCTCCGGCCGAAGCGGTCCGGAATTTAGCAGCCGGCCGGCTTCTGCAACATTCTCCGACACAAACTCTGCGCAACGACCTGTTGACCCGGGTTGAGCCGCCTCGGCAACCGCCGGCCTTGCTTGGGGCGCGCCGGTCTGTCTTCACGCTCATCGAGATGCTGCCCTGGTTGGCGGCGCTCGTTTTATCGGGGTTTGTGCAGACCGCCAACGCCTTCATCCTTGGCCCGGCTTTTACTTATCACGGGCGCCTCCAAAGCGATGCCGTCCCGGTCAGCGGGACTTATGATTTGACCTTTTCACTGTATACCAACGGGACCGGCGGCACAGCCGTCGAGGGACCCATCACCAACAGTGCCACGGCCATCAACAATGGAGTGTTCACCGCTCGTTTGGATTTCGGGTCCGGGGTGTTCGACGGCACGGCTTACTGGCTGGAGATTGGCGTGCGCACAAACGGCGACGGCGCCTTCACTATTCTGAGTCCGCGCCACGAGTTGTTGGCCACGCCATATGCGGTGTACGCCGAGAGCGCTCGCGCCGGAGGGTTGGACGGGGTTATTCCTGAGGAAGCTTTGAAGGGTACTTATGGCCACGCGGTGAACTTGACCAACCCCGGCAACGCTTTTGTCGGGGACGGCTCGGCACTGACTGGCGTGGACGCCAAGACAGTGGGCGGCTTGGCTTCGTCAGATTTCTGGAACATCTCGGGCAACGCGGGGACCGCCCCGTTGAAAGGCAACTTTTTGGGCACAACAGACAACCATCCGCTGGAGTTGCACGTGAACAACATGCGGGCCCTGCGGCTGGAACCGACGGCGACTTCTTCCAGCTACTCGAACCTGGTGAACATGCTGGGCGGCTCGCCGAATAATTTCATCGCCGCCGGCGTTTACGGCGGCACCATCGCCGGGGGTGGGGCCCTGACTTATATCACTGGAGGTATTTTTAGCAATTCTGTCACGGCCGATTTTGGGACTGTGAGCGGTGGGAGGGGAAACATCGCCAGCTGCCTCGGAGCGACTGTGGCTGGCGGTGAGATGAACAGCAGTGGCGGCATTTTCACCGACACTACAGTAGGCGGCGGCAACTTTAATGTTGCCAATGGCTCCGCCGCCACCGTGGCGGGAGGAAACGGCAATACCGCCAGCGGGTCGGACGCAACGGTGAGTGGGGGCTCGGGCAATACTGCAAGCGGGTTTTATTCAGCCGTGAGCGGAGGGAGCGGCAATAAGGCCAGTGGCGAACAAGCCACGATCCCGGGCGGCAACGCCAACTTGGCCGGTGGGATGGGCAGCTTTGCGGCAGGTCAGTTTGCTCAAACCACTAGAGAAGGCTGTTTCGTTTGGGGGGACGGTTCCGAGAACCCCTTCCAGGGCCCCGCAGCCGACAACGCCTTCAATGTTCTGGCATCGGGCGGCGTATTCTTCTACAACGGCACCAATGGGGTCCACGCTGACTGCAATGATAAGAACAATGGCAACATTCAGTACGGTCTCCGGTTTGGTGCTCCGCTAACCAGCGGCGAAGGCATCGCCTCCAAGCGCACCGGCGGAGGCAATCAGTTTGGTTTGGACTTTTACACCGCTTCCGCCAACCGGTTGTCGATCGACAAGTTTGGCAACGTGGGCATCGGCACCAATAACCCCCAGGCCCAACTTGAAGTCAACGGCTCCACCATCCTGCTGGATGGCAGCGGCGGCGAAGAGGCTTTCTTCTCTGGCAACCTGGGCGAGGTTTATGTGGGCAGCCTCAACCCAACTGTCACGGCCGTTCAGTTCTTCAATATCGCCAGCTTCACTCCCATGCACGTCTACTGCGGCTCCATCACCATCCAGGGCGGCGCCGACCTGGCCGAACCCTTCCCCATCGCTGACGACGAAGGAAAGCAAATCTCTCAAGGTTCCGTGGTGGTCATCGATGAAGAGAATCCTGGCCAACTAAAAGTCAGCAATCGGCCTTACGACTCCCGCGTGGCCGGCGTCGTTAGCGGCGCCAATGGCATTAACCCTGGCATCCAGATGCAGCAACAAGGGTTGCTCGAGGGCGGCAAGAATGTGGCGCTGACCGGCCGCGTTTACGTCCACGCGGAAGCCATCGACGGCGCCATCAAGCCGGGTGATTTGCTAACAACGTCCAACATCCCCGGTCATGCCATGAAAGCTGCGGACCACGCCAGAGCTCAGGGCGCGATTCTTGGCAAAGCCATGACCGGCCTGGACCAGGGCAAGGGTATGGTTCTGGTTCTGGTGACTCTGCAATAGCTACCAGGCCTCCATTCGGCGGCCCGTAGCAAACCCGAGCGAAGAAAGTACGGCCATGAAAACGAAGAGTCGAATGCTCAAGTCTCCCACGATCCGGCGCTTTTTGGCAGCGGGTCTGGCCGGCTGCACACTGACCCTATCCTGGCAAGTTCAAGCGGCGGTGGGATCGTGGACACCCTTGGCGAATACCATCGGCGCCAATGGCGGCCATTTGATGCTGCTCTCCGACGGAACAGTCATGGTTCAAAACGGGACGAGCGAAAAATGGTTTGCCCTGACCCCGGACAATAAGGGGAACTATGTCAACGGTTCTTGGTCAAACCTGCCAGCCATGAGCTACTCGCGGGATTTCTACGCCTCCGTTGTCCTCACCGACGGAAGGGTTTTGGTGGCCGGCGGGGAGCACCCAAATGGCGGCCCGCAAAGGACCAATTCCGAAATTTATAATCCGGACCCGGCGATCAATCATTGGAGTCCGACGACGCAAGCCGGCGTGAACTTCTCCGACTCAGAGTCGGTCATCCTGCCAGACGGCACGGTGATCGTGCATCCCCTTCTGGGTACTAATTCACCATCACTCGTGATGCACTATTTCCCCACCTCAGATAGTTGGATCTTCGGCGCGACCAACACGGGAAGCCAAGGCGAAACGACCTGGGTCAAGCTTCCCGACGATAGCATCCTGACGGTTAACGACAAATCCCTGGTCTCGGAACGCTACATCCCCTCCCTGGACAAGTGGATTAAGGATGAAAACGTCCCGGTGAACCTTTTCAGCAACGCGGAAACCGGCCCAGCCTTTTTGCTTCCCGACAAACGCGCGTTTTTCCTCGGCGCCAGTGGAAAGACCGCGTTGTACACACCCACGGGCGACACCAATAAGGGCTCGTGGGCGATTGGCCCGGACATTCCCGACCATCGCTATGCGGATGATGCTCCGGGTGCCATGATGGTGAACGGCAAGATTCTCTGCGCCGCGGGCGCTTTGGCGCCGAATGGGGGAAGCCCGCCGCCGATGTGGTTTTATGAATACGATTACTCCGTCGGCACCACCGGCGCCTTTTACAGGGCCAGCTCTCCCACCAATTCCAGCACCGGCACGTCTTTCTTCGCTAACTCCTATCAGCTTTACATGCTTGATCTTCCGGATGGGACAATCCTCTTCTGTGACAACGGGGACAAGTCCGGACAACTCTATGTTTACCAACCCGACACACCACCGTTGGCCTCAGGAAAACCGACCATTTACAGCGTCACGTGGAATGCCGACGGTTCGCTGCACTTGAGCGGCACCTTGTTCAACGGCATTACTCAAGGCGCCTCATTTGGTGATGACGCACAACAAGACAGCAACTATCCCTTGGTTCGATTCACTGCCGGCGGCGGCAGGGTTTATTATGGACGCACCTACAATTGGAACAGCACCAGCGTCAGAACTGGCAAAAGAGTTGTGACCACGGAAGCGACGGTGCCTGAGGCCATCGCCAACTCTCCCGGAACCTACTCCCTTCAAGTCGTCGCTAATGGCAACGCTTCGGACCCTTTCGCGTTCATCCAACCCGCCGTTTGGGTTGATTTCAATTACAAGGGCATCAAGGAACTGGGCACCTATTTGAACCCCTACAAGACCCTGTCCAATGGAGTCACCGCGGTTTCCAAAGGGGGAACCATTGGTTTCAAGGCTATCGTTCAGCCCAGCATCTCGCATGAGACCATGACCATCTCAAAACCGATGACCCTTATCTCAGCCGGCGGCCCGGCCACCGTCGGACAAAAATGAGAACGCCTCTCCGCTACGAAGGTAACGCAGACCTCTGGTCTGCTGTATCGCCGGCTTCCAGCGTGCAAGGCTCCGAGCACATTCTCGTGCCCCAACGCTTCGGGCGCCTGCCGACTGCTTGCGAAGTCCGTGCGACGACGAGGTCGATGGCATTGATGCTCGCCGCATTCCCTCTTTTGGTGGTGTTTCGAGCCGGTGCTGATTGGACGCCACTGGAAAATAGGCCGCCGAACAACGGCAATGCCGGTCACATGCTCCTGCTTTCCGATGCCACCGTCATGGTCCAAAACGGGAACAGCGCTAATTGGTATCGGCTGACGCCCACCAACGGGAGCTACATCAAGGGCGGATGGTCCAACATTGCTTTCATGAGCTACCCGCGGGCTAACTACGCTTCCGATGTCCTTCGCGACGGGAGGATTTTTGTCGCGGGCGGGGAGGAGCCGACCAATGGCCCTCAACAAATCCATGCCGAGGTTTATGATCCGAGGACCAATGGTTGGTATGTGACGGCGGACGAAGGCGGATTGCCGTTCAAAGACTCGGAATCTGTTCTCCTTCCGGATGGTACCGTGCTGGTGCATCCTCTGCTTCCGACCAACGTTCCGCCAACCAATCTCATTTACAACGCCGCGCAAAACGTCTGGACGCTGGGAGGAACCAACAATGGAAGAGTGGGCGAAGCAACCTGGGTCAAACTTCCAGACGATAGCATCCTCACGGTTGATAAGCAGACCACCACGACCGAACGTTACATTCCTGCTCTAAACGCATGGATCCCGGATGCGTTCGCCCCAACCTCCTTGTGGGAACAGGCCGAAATGGGAGCGGGGTTCTTGCTGCCAGATCGCCGGGTAGTCTTCTTCGGCGGAAACGGACACACCGCCCTCTACACCCAATCGCCCAAGGGCGGCACCAATCAGGGTAGCTGGGTCCGGGGCCCCGATATTCCGAATGGCCTGGCGGTCTCTGATGCGCCCGCGGCCATGATGCCTAATGGCAGGATTCTCATTCTTGTGGGCGTGCCACACCAGGCTGGAAGCCTGCCGCCCACCTCGTTTTATGAATTCGATTACACCGGCCAGACGATGAATTCGGACGGGACGGTCAACCCCAACGGGTCCTTCCAATTGGTCGTTAGTCCGGACAATACTACCAACGCGTACAACTCCCGCGCAGGTTTCAATCACCTCTTGGATCTCCCGGACGGGACCATCCTCATGGCCAGCACCGCGACCAGCCAACTCTATGTTTATCACCCCGCCAATCCCACGCCGCTGACCTCTGGAAAACCCGCCATTACGGGTGTCACTTGGAATTCCAACGGGTCGCTGCACTTAAGCGGGACCCTGTTCAACGGCATTTCTCAAGGCACGTCCTATGGTGACGATGCCCAGCAGGACAGCAATTATCCGTTGGTTCGTTTCACCGACTCCAGCGGGAATATCTATTATGGTCGGACCTACAACTGGAGCAGCACCAGTGTCATGACTGGGAGCAAAATTGTCACGACCGAAGCGACGGTGCCGGCGGCGGTGGCGGACTCTTCTGAAGCCTTATCGCTTCAGGTCATCGCCAATGGCATTGCGTCCGATCCTGTTACTTTTAATGAGCCTATCTGGGTTGATTTCAATTACAGCGGCAGTCTGCAACTCGGCACCTACTCAAATCCCTACACGACCTTGTCGAATGGAGTTAGTGCGGTTTCCAAAAGGGGAACCATCGCTTTCAAAGCCAACGTTCAGCCCAGTGTCTCGCACGAAACCATGACGATTTCCAAACCCATGGCCCTAATCTCGGTGGGCGGCCCGGCGACCGTTGGACGAAAATGAACTTGTCTCGCACACCAATCATTCAAATCAACCTCAAAACACGCTATGAACACGATGAACAAATGGATTCCTCTCACACTGCCATTGTGGCTGCTCTCGGTTGACGTTTACGCGCAGAGCTATTCCATTGACTGGGACGTAATCGCCGGCGGAGGCGGGGTCACCTCCGGCGGGAGTTATTCCAGTAACAGCACGATCGGCGAGCACGTCGCCGGCGGGTCGCTGGCAGGAGGCACCTACTCACTGGCGAGTGGTTTTTGGGCACTCTACGAAGTGGCAATGCCCGGCGTGCCGCTGCTGACCATCCAAGTGTTGCAAACCAACGCTGTGGTGTTGGCCTGGCCCGCATCTTCGACGAACTGGACTCTGCAGCAGACCACTGACCTGGTCGGCGGGACCTGGATCAGCCTCACCAACGGAGTCAGTTCCGTCAGTGGCCAGAACCAGATCATTCTTCCTGCTCCGAGCGGGAGTCGGTTTTACCGGCTAAAAAGTCCCTGAGCTGGTTCGAAACGCAGGGTCCTTTGGGAGCTGTGCCAATCAAACCCGGAACTTCGCGCGGTCGCTCCAGCGTTTCCACAAGGGTCCTGCAACGATGCCAGCGGCTGCGCAGCGTTACCCTCTGGCAATATGAAATCCTTGAGCATTCTTGTTCTATGGCGCAATTAGATCCCCGATTCTAAAGAATACCACCCTATCCCCACTCCCACTGCCAGGAGAAGGGTAAACCACAATAGCCAATTGATTTGTCGGATCAGTAGCCGCGAAGGGCCGATATTCCACGGACTTTAGGCAGAGCCTGAAATGTAACCAGGGAGCGAGGATCGATCCCTTCACGAAGGTTTAACCAGGTAAAATCACAGAGCGCCTGTTCAGCAGGCGCGATCTGCTGGCCATCCGGTTTGGCATAAACAAACTTCAAAATCAGATTCAGAGCATGCCACTTCCTCCGGAACTCATCTGTTGGGCCACGTTGGGATCCATCTGCTGGTCGATGACCTTTTGAACGGCTGTCGCGTGGTATTGGCGATTTTCCTGCAGGTCTTTCAACCTCTGAGCGCCCATAGCCTGATCAAGTGCCTCCTGCGTTAAGGGACTATCCGCTGGGAAAAACTGGACCGGCCAAGCTGGCGGCCAATTCAGCGCACCCGGCAGCTCCCTCATCCTGTGCAGTGGCCAGTTTACTATCAAACACGTTCGCATGAAAAAACCAAAGCAAATTCATGCCGAAACTCCGAATCCTCAAATCAGTCGTATTGTCCGAATCTTGCGGCGAATCCAGCCGTGGCTTCAAAGCCAGCGAGCCAGGGTGGCGACGTTTGCGGAAATTGAAAAATGGACCAACGTCCCCGAGAACACGATTCGCGGATGGTTCGCGGGCCAAGGTAATCCAAGTGCGGAATTCCTGGTCGCACTCCTGGAACGCACTCCTGAAAAAGCGCGCCTGCATATTTTGGGCGAGTTCTCCCGGGTTTATCCAACCCTGGACCATGCGCGGCTCGCGAGTGACCGCACGGTTCTAAGTCGCCTTACTACCCTCTTGGGCCAGCCCCGCGG
Source organism: Verrucomicrobiia bacterium (assembly GCA_035651635.1). Taxonomy (GTDB): domain Bacteria; phylum Verrucomicrobiota; class Verrucomicrobiia; order Limisphaerales; family UBA8199; genus JANXQE01. The sequence goes on from DASRFK010000332.1 coordinate 21,501, forward strand.
ATTGAGCTTCATCCAGGGTGGCAATGACGAGATGCGGACTTTTGTAATTACCGCGTTGGGGCACTCACATGGGATGCTCACCCTCCCCCCAAAGCGCGTGCTTGGCCTGGACGTGCACGCTGCCGACTGGTTTGTCCCGGTGCCGGGCGTCGCTTACTTAGACAACCTGCTGCGAAGCGACGATCTCCGGCGCGCACTCCAAACGGCGTGGCCGCAGCTTCGCACCGGAGAAACTCCACTCGTCATCTTCAACGGGCTGTGGTCCGCACTTCATGACTCACAGCCAAAAATCCGTGCGTTGGCTGAGCGCTGTCATGTTCTCGTCGCCGATGAGCTAAAAATCCAAATCAATCAAGCGGGTGGAAGCTGGCCGATCCGAACAACGCTGATCACGGTTGATTCCACAATGCCCGATTCGAAGAGTATCGCTTTGGATATTCGCGCGCTCTGAGCACCCGGTCGCCAAATCGTTTTCCTCGGTACCGCATTGCTTTCCTCGGCAGGAAAATCCAAACGAGGCCGGTTTTTCGATTGTCCGTGACAGGCGATGTGGAGGCATTAGAAACACGAACAGCATAGTCGAGGTCTGCGCGTAAGAACGGCGCCAGAATGATGTGGAAAAGCCGGAACGCGTGCTCGGGGCGCTCGACTGTGGCCGATGCACCAGCAGGCAGACAGCCCCAGGTAATCCCTGCTCCTAACCATATGAAAAAGAAACGAAGCGGCAAAGGACCGGCTGCAATCGACGACCAAGCTGAAGCGGACTGGATGAACGAAGAGAATGCTTCGTTCCTGCTCTCGGCGATCTTTTCCGGAAAACTTTGCCGACCGACTCCTTTCGCTGAAATTGCGCAAGACGTTCCGGCCGTTTGGCGATGTGCGTTGCGAGTATTCGAGGGCAATAAAAAGGCGGCACGGAACTGGCTGGAGACTCGTTCGCCAATCTTTCAGGGACGTCGGCCGATTGCGGTCGCGATGCAAATTGGCGGACGTCGAAGAGTCCTGCGGGAATTAAAAAAGTTGTTGGAATCGAGGCACGAAATATGAAGTGGGTTTCCTCCGTTGTGAAATGCGCCCTCGCAACGGCTGAAAGCCAATTGTCTCGGCGAGACACGCGTCCAACAAATGTGCGTAAAAACCGGTTGGATGTTCGAAAGAGGCTTCCGAACGACTGATTATGAGCGGGAAAAATAAAACGCCAAATCCTTCCGTTGGGGGCACCAAATCAGCCAGCGCCAACAAAACCGAGCCGCAATTTGAGGTGACCTGCAAATTCCGGGTACCGGCCAACGACGAGCAGTTGCGGGACGCGTTGAACGGGCCAAGGTGGAAATACCTGGTGCGAACCATATTGCACACCCTGCAGGATTGGCGTGATTGCACGGAAGGCCAGGAATACCGAGCATACGATAATGCAATTCAGTTTTTACGACACGAAATGGCGAGTATTGGCCTCACCTTGGCGTACCCACATTTGATCGAGGAGGGTCATCGGCACTCCCGAGCCTTTTTTGCGCAACGAATAGCGAAACGAAACGAAGCGGCTGAAAGAGCCGCCAGTTTTTCGGGATCAAATTCAGGAGCTCAGGTTGAAAAATTGGTTTCGAGCGGGGAGACCGAGGCCGAAAGGACGGCCCTCGATTTTGCGATCGACAACGGCTTGGCTCACGGAGGCTCGTGCCGACAAGGCAAGCCCTCAGAAGATAGTCCTCTGGATGAGCGCTACCGATTGACAGAGATGCCGGATGCCAAAACGCCGCACGTGATCGAGCGCAACATCGCCAACTCCGACGCTACCGTGGTCATTACCCCAAGTCTTGAATTTCGCGGTCTGACCAGAATTGCCAGGCTGGCCGAGAAACACCGAAAGCCTTGGCTGCATGTTTCCGGTTTCGCCGCCGGGGAGAACGCCGCTCCGATGTTCCAACATTTTCTTGAGGAGACTCGAGCTAAGGTGCTCAACGTCGTTGCCCCCTCCTCTTCAGACCAGCCGGACGCGCCTGACCTGGTGCGCAAACTTCTGTCCAAAGCCCTGCTTCCATCCGAACACCCGAACCAATTTTCATGACCCACTTAGACCGGCCAAATACCTCAGCCTCATTAAAATTCCCGACCCCCTCCGGCGTGAAAAAAACAAAGCCAGGGGAGGATCCAACACGAATATAATGAAACCAAAGCCTGAAAAAATAACACACGGCTCGCTGGTCCATCCCATCACGGCAAAACTCTGCCAGAGGGAATTCTCGAATGCCAATGCGGCTGAACGAGCCAGGGAGAGAGCGGGCCTGGATCCAGGGATGGCATTGCTGGTGGACATGCTTAAGCGCCAGCGCCAGCGAAAAAGAATGACCCCGGCTGGCCTGGCGCGGCGTGCACGTGTGTCACTTGAAACGATCCAAAAATTCGAGGCTTACCAACTAAACCTGATTGGACTCCTCGATCTTTTGTCGATCGGCACCGCCTTGGGCAGCAAGTTAACAGTTCAATTGGCCCCGATAAAACCGGAGTTACCCTGTGGCAACACGGAAATATTGCGCGAGTTCGACCGACTCGTGAAAAGCCGAAAGTGCAACCCGTTCATACGAAAATCCCCCGACCGGGACCACAAGGGTGTGCTATGGGATATTGTCGGAGACAAGGAGCGCAATTGGCTGTTTGTGGTCGCATCAAATCCGAAGAAGCGGGTCCGATTCGCCGCGGTGACCGATCAGCCCGGTGGATGGTCCATTGCCGGACAGGTTTTCGGTATCGATGCCGAAACCAACCAGGTTGCCGATGAACTCGCAGAAAAGCTCATGAAACAGCATCGGGACGAATTGACCTGAGCTTCGAGGCATGAAGTTGCACGTGCTCGCAGATCTGCATCTGGATTTTGGCACGATCGAGATTCCCCAACCGATGCCGACGTCATCGAGTGCGCGTGCGATGTACACACTGGCGCTAAAGGTTTGGAATGGATTACCTCCCGATTCGAAAGACGGCCTGTGATCCACGTGCTCGGCAATCACGAATTATTACCTTTGCGAGAATGTAAACAATGCTGCTGGCAAGGCCGCATTGTCTAATGTTTTCGCCGGTGTAATGGCGGCATAACAGATCGAGGCTTAAAGGCTTCGTGGTCCTCGCCGTAACTACATCAAAGCCTTCAGGGGATTTGGCTATAGACCCAAAGAGATCTCCAGGAGAAGCCGTTAATGGAGCGGTGGGCAAGCTCCCCTTCCGCTAGTCATGAATCCGAGGTCGCCGTGGTTCGTGAAAGGACTTATGCCTCGTCCTGAGTGTGGTTACATCCTCAAGAACGAGGAGCACCCGAGGCGGCAGGATATCTGGTAATCGGCTGGAGGTTATCAGCAATTCAATCCTAACTTTCGTATTTCCTCGGTGAAGTTCGGCCTTGTGAAGCTCCTTCTGTACTCCTTTGCCGATGAATGCCTTCATCGCGCTATTACGAATGATACAATCCTTGCAGATATTTGCCTCACCGCATCCCTTCAGGTCAGCGTGGATGCATTGGATGGCTTCACCACCGAGACGGTGAAGCGCCATGGCAGGGTTAGCACCAAAGAGCGGCTTTGCCGCGAGATTGTAATCTTGGATTCGCAATTCCCCATCAACAATCAGCGCGGGATTGGTGAGCGCGTCGAATATGGCCCGGAAATAGTGGGCACTTTGCTCTCCCCGTAACTTGCGATTCATCCCATTGTCTGCGGTTTTTGATCCCGCCGTTTCATGTGCCATTTGCAACACCTAGGAGATCATCTTGTCGATTGGAAAGCAAAATCGTCACTCGACCACCAACAACAGAAACGAAATATGTCCCACTTCACCGAAATCAAAACGCAAATCAAAGACATCGAAGCCCTACGGCTGCCCCGTGCGGAGCGGGGGTTGACGCTGCTCCAGAGAACACCAAGCGAGGGGTTATTATGAAAACAAAACAAAAGGCGATTACGTCGTTCAGCTCAAGGGCCCGTCCTCAACAAACAATCTGACGGTAGCTTCGCTCTGATGGCTGACCTTTGGCATGCTGGGACTTCAGTTGGAGTGGGCCAGTGCGGATTGTGCAGCAGGCATTCCTATTTTTCCGAGATCGCTCCGGCGACGTGCTGGACCGACTCACGATTGAACGCGCGGTGTTGGAATTGCCAACTTCCGTTTCACCTGGAATGCGCCCGCTCCTTGCGCATGAGCTCTCTGCCCCAAATCGACTTCTTCGGCCGCCTGTGTGAAGCCTGGCTGAAAATCTTGTTCCTGCTTGTGCTCGTTAGTGCGTGTTTCCCTCTGCTGCCGGTAAAAATCCGAAGCCTCCGATAACGTGCAGGTTTCTGACTACGCCTGCAGGTCCCTGGAACGCTCCAAAAACCAGTCAGCTCCGCTTAAAACGGCACCTCCGCGTGGCGATAAAGCTCCATCCACGAACCAAGCCCACTCGCCAGGCCAAATTCGGCCGGGGCCCGCTCAACGGAAACGAGCAGAGCGTCATTGCCCGCAAGAGTGGCAGCCAGGTCGATCGGTGTCGGCGCATTTCCTTAGCCCGGAACGCAAGCGCCGGCTCCTGTCCCTGGCTGCCACTCGGATCGCTGGCGCATTAACTCGCCACTGCTCCGACTAAAAATACCTATAGTAAAAGATGGCCATGTTAACGCCAACAGACATCACCCCGTGCACCAGGGCAAACGCATCTAATTCTGGCGGTAGGGATGGCGCGCTGCGCCGTCCGCGCCGCGTTAGCGGCGCAACGTTGGATGTGAACGTAACTCCTCTCGCATTCGTTCCGCCCGCTAAACGCGGGCGGGGACATCGCAGCG
>DASRFK010000333.1:0-3049 GCA_035651635.1 Verrucomicrobiia bacterium
GCGTAAGAGACAGCACCCCGTTCTTATACACCGACACTCGTGAGAAGGACTCCGTTTCTGAATAGGTTCCCACAGAAATCTCAATAAATTCTCCATGTGCACCGGATGATGCGGTGAGCCTCTTTCCTGGGTACAGAACAATGGTGCTCACTGCAAGACTGCCGCCACTAATCCCCCAGGACTTTATGGCTGAGGCCTTCTCATCATATACTATCACGGCTCGCATCGGCTCCTTGGCGTATTGGGAATCCATGATGCACACGATATATTTGCCGCCAATCGTTTTCGTGGTCGCAACAGATTCTTCTGTGAAGACCCGACCATCGGGGAGTTTGAAAACAGTGCTGCACTTGGCAACCTTCCAAATCGGCCCCTCGTGAAAGCAGGAGATCAATCATACGCACTGCTTCCACGCACCCTTGGCTTCTGTTGAAAAGAACTTTACGAAGCCTTGCGGCCAGTTTGGGGATCAAGTACCTGAAACGGCTCGACAGCCAGGGCCATTCCGCCTTAAATTGGGTGACTAAGCCAACCGGCTTACTGCATGAAACCACTCAAGATACTGCTCCTATACCCGCAAGTTCCCGAGACCTTTTGGAGCTTGACGCATGCTCTGCGCTTTTTTGGCAAGAAGGCGTGGTCGCCACCCCTGGGCCTTTTGACGGTGGCGGCAATGCTCCCCGCGCATTATGAGCGGCGGCTACGGGACCTCAACGTAGAGGCGCTAAACGAGTGTGACCTGGCATGGGCAGACTACGTTTTTATCAGCGCAATGGATGTGCAGCGCGAATCGGCGCGCCGTCTCATTGATCGTTGCCATCAGCTGGGACGGAAGGTCGTGGCAGGGGGACCGTTGTTTACGAGCGGTCCGGACCTTTTCAAGGATGTGGACCACTTGGTCCTCAACGAGGCGGAAATCACGCTGCGCGCCTTCCTCGCCGATTTGGCAAAGGGAGAGGCTAAAGCGGTCTATACTTCGGCTGAGTTTGCAGAGGTGACCGAATCGCCGGCGCCAGCCTACAGCCTGTTGAATACGAGTGGGTATGGCGCCCTGAGCGTGCAGTTTACCCGGGGGTGCCCTTATCAATGCGAGTTTTGCGATGTGACCGCGCTGTTCGGGCGCCGGCCGCGGATAAAAGCCACAGCCCAAACCATCGCCGAGCTGGACAACCTCTACCAGACAGGCTGGCGGGGAAAAGTTTACTTCGTGGATGACAATTTGATGGCAGATAAGCCCCGCCTGAAAAAGGAGCTGCTGCCAGCCATCATTGAGTGGAAGCGAGGCAAGCTCGGTCTGTCGTTCCACACACAAATCACAATGAATCTGGCTGATGATCCGGAGCTCATGGACCTGATGTACGAAGCCGGGTTCGACTGGGTGTTCATCGGCATCGAAACACCGGATGAAGGGAGCTTGGCCGAGTGCAATAAGAAACAAAACCTGCACCGCGACCTTCCTGAACAAATTCGCTGCCTTCAACGACACGGCTTGCAGGTCCAAGGCGGGTTTATCATCGGTTTTGATCACGATGGTCCTGATATTTTTCGCCGACAATACGAACTGATCCAGCACAACGGCATCGTGATGGCCATGGTCGGGCTGCTTCAGGCGCCAGTTGGCACGGAGTTGTATAAGCGTCTCGAGCGCGAAGGCCGGCTTTCGGGCCAGTATTGCGCTAACAATGTCATTGATGACACGAACATTATTACGCGCTTGGACGGCGAGTTCCTTCGAAGCGAATACAGGGCGTTGGTTCAGGCCCTTTATGCGCCCGCCAACTACTATCAACGTGTCAAGACGCTCCTCACAGAATACAAAGAACCCAAAGAAAAGCCTCCCCTGACCAAAGAAGCTCTGCTGGGGGTTTTGCGTTGCTTCTTTTGGCTTGGAATGATTCGAAAAGGGCGTGGTCATTTCTGGCGGACGTTCCTGTGGACGGTTCGCCACAAGCCGGAATCCACTCAGAACTTTATCGGACTGGCCATTTTAGGATATCACTTTTACAAAATCCATCAGGGGTTTATTACCCAGGCTCCGCCGACTGCTGCTCGACCGACAAAACGCCATGAAACAACCACACGAGAAGCAGAAACATCGGTGAGCGCAGCACTGAAGCCTGCTGAAATGCTTGTGCAATATCCCGGCCGAAAAGGCCGGAATATTTAACATTCAATCCGGAGAGAGCGCGACTCAAAGTCAATCCTCCCATGGGAGGAGTCACCATCACGCCTTGTGTGGTCTGGGCCGAGCCCGCACCGCACCGTCGAGAACTCCCATCCGGCAGTTATGCGGACGATCGGTCGTGGAACCTAAAAACAATCTGGGCACAAGCCAGGCCAACTGCTTTGTAGGCTTTGCCGAAAGTTTTTGCAGCATTTCCCTCGTTCACTAAATTGCATTTTGGACCGAAAATTGGCGCGGCAGAAACCCTCCGATGAGCTTTGGCTGAGTTTCTTGGGGAGAGCCTAAAAAATAAACATGCCTGCGGCTGCCGCAAACATGAGCAAAGCCGTGATACTCACGCTGATCCGTGCGACTATTGAACTCGGCTGATTTTCATGAGTTTGGCATCTCCGTACGCGCCCAGATTACAGAACAGAACTTCAGCCGATAGCCGGAGGTTACGAGCAGTATCGATGGCTTGCTTAAATGCAAAGCTTTTGCCAATTCCAGGCTCGCCCAGTAGCACTAGGCAAGGGTGGTCAGACGTCGATTTAGCGCACGGAACGCTCTCCTACGTTCAGCGCAAAACTGGGAAGCAAGTTACAGTTCCCCTACATCCTGAACTTCAAGCTGGGCTGGAAAAAATTGCAACATCGGACAAACCGCAGCTTTTTGTCATTCCTGGCATGGCAGACAAAGGACCAGGTGGCCGCCACGGCCTCAGCGAAAGCTTCAAAGCGCTGGTTCGCAAAGCGGGGCTCTTTCGCAATTCTGCTTGCGAAAGTTGGCCTGGCATGGGTCTATTTCAGCATGGGCACCGTCCATGAGACTGAAAGCCGCTGGTGGGGAGTGGGCGAATTTGTTTTGTGGGTTATTTTCTATTTC
>DASRFK010000334.1:0-9046 GCA_035651635.1 Verrucomicrobiia bacterium
AGTGTTGGGATAAGTATCCGGGTTGAGTTCGGAATGGTCGACCAATTCAACCAACCGGGGATAGCCTAGCTTGGCGCCGCGAAAAGGCATATTGGCGGTATGACAAGCCATGTCCCCCAATGCGCCGGTGCCAAAATCGAACCAACCGCGCCACTTGAATGGGTGATAGACGTCCTTTTTGAACGGCCGCTCCTGGGCCGGGCCGAGCCACTGGTTCCAATCGAATCCGGCGGGCACAGGATCCGAGCCTTCCGGCCGCGTAATGCCTTGAGGCCAGATCGGACGGTTGGTCCAGACGTGGATTTGCTTCACGGGGCCGATGACGCCGGCGTGGATGACCTCAACCGCGCGGCGCAAGCCATCCTCGGAGCTGCCCTGGTTGCCCATTTGCGTCACGACCTTGTAATCCTTGGCCAACTTGCGCAGGTACCGCGCTTCGTAAACGGTCTGGGTCAGCGGTTTTTGGCAATAAACGTGTTTGCCCAATTTGATGGCGGTTGACGCCACGATGGCGTGGCCGTGGTCCGGGATCGAGACCGTTACCGCGTCGATGTTGTTGGCTTCCTTTTCGAGCATTTCCCGCCAATCCTGGTAGTACCGCGCGTTGGGATGCTTTTCCCGCGCGCCCGCGGCCTGGTGCTCATCGGCATCGCAGATGGCGACAATATCTTCCGTGCTGCAATGTTGAATATCGCTGCTGCCCTTGCCGCCGGCACCCACGCAGCCGATGCGGAGTTTCTCGCCTTGTCCGGGAATTCGTGGCTTGGGTTTGGCAATCGCAGGAAAAGCGGCAATGCCGGCGCCGGCCAGGGCGGAGTAATACAGGAACCGACGGCGGGTGAGGGAGGTCGTTGGAAGCAAAGAATCTTTATTAGACATAATGTTCTCCTAGCGCGTTGACTGTCAGTGCACAAGCAGATTTTGCCACGCATTCTCGGAAAATCTGCCCTGCGACATCCGTCCGGCGCCGGGTTGGATTGTTGTGGATTGAGCCGAGATTCCCGGGGCGTGGTGAGCATTTCTGTCGTCGGCCGGTGTTCGTCCGTTGCTGCGGACTGGAAGTCGACTGCAAGTCCGCGCGCCGGCGCCCGGACTTCCAGTCCGCAGCGATCCCCGAACCGAATCTGGCCCGGGCATGGTCCACGGATAGCGGGTCAGGGGCGGCGGGGCTTTGGGGTCATCAGTTCGCATTTTTTCCCGCCCGTAATCCCGAAGAAAGTGTCGCACTGATCCCAAAGTCCCGCCGTCACTGACATCGCTTCCACAGGATTATTTTACGTGACAACAGGTTTGCGGCGAATATATTGCGCAGGCTCCGGCTGACCCTATCGTCTAGCGGTTAGGACACCGCCCTTTCACGGCGGTAGCATGGGTTCGATTCCCATTAGGGTCGCCAACCCCTTCGGGGAAAACCGAAGGCCGAAGGTCGAAATCCGAAGGACCGAAATCCGAACGTCGGATGAAGAGACACGTCCCCACAGGACCAGGCTTAACCGTTGCGATGCGAAAACTCATTTCAAGCGGCAGTCCATACGAATCTCTAGCCCGCAGCTCCGAGCGACGCACGCGCTCCACAGCGTGATTTGACTAACGGATATGGATGCCTATCTTTTCTATAGTCCCATGACGTCCATGCGCAACATACTTCTTTGATTATGGCCGAATATCCCTTTGAAACTAATGCTAAAAAGATCCTTGGGAACGGCGCCAAACTGCCCAAACCGCGAACCGACCCAATTGCCGCTCTGCAGGCCGCCAATAAAGTGGTCGAAGACTTCAGAAAATCGATCCATGGATTGGGGGACCAGCTCCTTAAACTCGAAAACGCCATCGATGCGTATAAGAATACGTTGGACCAGTACTCGGATATCGTCGACGCCGCAGATTTTGACCTCGATGAAAAAAAGCCGGACGACAAAAAGAAAATCGATGCGGCCAAGAATATAATGCAAAAAGGAATCGCGGAGAAGGTAAAGGATGCCGACGAGTACTTCAACGAGCTCAAAAAGTTGGATAAAATCATAACCAACCTGCGGCGGCTGGATAAAGTTGACGTGTAGCGCTGTTCGGCCTGGTTCTCCAGGCCAAGCCGCAAAGACGCCAGGACCGCTTCAGGTAAATCCTCTTTGCGCCTTGCGTCTTGGCGCGAGATTTCTCTATCCCGAACAGCTCTAGCTAGCTGGTGACGCTGTTTTCGGGCTTGACGGTTGCCACGACCAGCGCATCCGGTTTCAGGTGCTTGCGCGCGACGGCTTGGACCTGTTCAAGCGTGACGGCGTCGTAGAGCGCGTCCTCGGCATCGGTGTAGGCATAACCCAAACCATAGAGTTCATCCAACGCCGTGGTCATCGCGAGGCCGCCGAGGTCTTGGCGGGCGATTTTTCTCTGGCCAATGACTTTGGCTTTGGCGCGCTTCAGTTCGGCTTCAGTCAAACCGTCGCGCCTGAGCAGTTCGGCTTCGGCCAGCAGTTCATGCTCAACCAGGTCCGCCTTCTCCGGCATGGTGCCGGCGTAAAAAGCGAAATAGCCCGGGGCCACCCCGATGAAATTTTGCGCGCCCACATAATAGGCGAGGCCGAGTTTTTCGCGGACCCGCATGAAGAGTCGCGAACCCAGATCGCTGCAGGCTTCCTGCAGCAATTCCAGGGCATAGCGATCCGGGTCATGCAAGGTGGTGCCCTGGTAACCGACCACGATGACGGCCTGTTTTTTGTCTCGCGTTTCGTTGACTCGCTTGAGTTGAGTGAGCGCGGCGCTCGGATTCGTTTTTTTGGCCGCTTCCGCAGCTGGGTTCGGTTTCCATTTTGCCAATTCCTGCTCGACGGCAGCCCGGACGGACTCGGGTTGAACATCGCCGTAGATCGCCAGCACGCAATTGTTAGGGGTGGCGTAGGTCGCATGGAAGTCCAGGATATCGCTGGTTTGAATCTGCTGAACGCTTGGTTCAGACCCGAGGGCATCGAGGCCGTAGCCGGCCTCGCCGAAGAGGGCGCGGCGCATCGCTTTGGAAGCGCTCTGGAGCAGATGATCGCGCTGGGAACGGATAGCGGCGAGTTGCACTTCGCGCTCGCGCGCCAAAGCCTGCGACTGGAAAGTTGGATTGAGCAGCACATCGGCCAGCAGGTTTAGACCGACATGAAAGTCGGCGCTCAGCACCTCCGCATTGACGCCAAAACTATTATTGCCCCCATAACTGTCGATGCTCCCCCCGATGGATTCAATCTCGCGCGCGATGTCCTCCGCGGATCTGGTTTTGGTGCCTTTGAGGAGCAGTTTGCCCATCAGTTGAGTGATGCCGTTGTTGTTCGAGTTTTCCACCAGCACGCCCCCGCTGAAAACGGTACGAAATTCAACAAACGGCAACCGATGATCTTCTTTGACGAGCAGTCGCAGACCACCCGGCAAGACGAACTTCTGGATCGGATGCTCGGTTGAACCCTCGATGAGGGCGCTGGTTTTTGGCGATGTCCCCGTCGGAAGCAGCGCGTACACGGATCGGTTCTCCGGCGTCAGATATAGTCTGGCCACACGCTGCAGATCGGCCGGGGTGACCTTTTTGACGGCCGCGAGGTACCGCTCGGAAAAGCTCAGGTCGCTGGCGGCGAGCCAGTTTGCGCCCAGGTCTTGCGCCTGGCCTTGCATCGTTTTGCGCGAGGACAGCGTGGCGGAAACAAATTGCTTCACGGCCTTGTTGAGTTCCTCAAAGGCAATCGACGCCGTTTTGAGCCGCTCGATTTCCTCGAACATGGCGTCGCGCGCAGCAGTGAACTTTTCCGCGTCGATGGTGGCGCTCATGCCGAACAGCCCGGGCGCTCCGGGGCTGTAGGTCCACGCATCGGCGTGATGGACCAGTCCTTTAATCTCGCGAATTTGTTGATAGAGCCGCGAGCTGCGGCCGTGCCCGAGAATCGCCGCCAGGATATCCAAGGCCGGCACGTCGGGATGGCGCAACTCCGGGATATGCCAGGCGGCATGGAAGTGACCCAACTCGATGGGCGATTCCTCGATGATTTCGCGCGAGCCGACCTGGGCGGGTTCATCCGGCAAAACGAACGGAGGCAAGGCCCTGGCTTTGCTTTTGGCGTAGGCCTCGCGCACCTGGCCGATGGCTTGATCGGCGCGCACATCGCCGGCGATCACAAAAAAGACGTTATTGGGCGAATACTTTTCGCGGTAATACTCGAGGATGTCGGATTGCTTGACCTCGTGGAAAATGTCCGGGTATCCAATAATGGTGAAGCGGTAGGGGCTTTTGGTGTAGGCGGTCTCAAAGAGGCGGCGGCTGGCGCGGCGTCCCGGGTCATCCAGGTTCATGTCCATCTCGCGCACGATGACTTGTTTTTCCTTTTCCAATTCGTCCGTGGGCAAGGTGGCGTGCTGCATGATATCGCAAAGAATATCAATGGCGACCCGCGCGCCGGTGTTGGGCACATCGATATGATAGACAGTGCGATCGAATGAAGTGTAGGCGTTCATGTAGCCGCCGGCTTCCTGCACTTCCTGATCGATGCGGCTGCCCGGACGCGTGGTGGTTCCCTTGAAAAGCATGTGTTCGAGCACATGCGACAAACCGGCGCCGAGCCATTTGCCCTCATGAATGCTACCGGCCATGCACCAGGCCTGCGCTGACACAACCGGCGCGCTGTGATCTTCGCGTACGATGACGGTTAATCCATTGTCCAGGGTTGCAAGTTGGACCCCGGGAGGGATGGAAGGAATCGAGGCTTGGGGCTTTAAGCCGTTTGCTGGGTGTGCAATCATTTTCAGGGAGGAAACTTAGCCGCAGATTCGTTGGCAAGCCAGTCTTCACATTCAATGAAGTTCAAACCACCGATGAACACCGGTAAACACGGATGTGGGGAACCACCAGCCTGAAGGTTGCAGAGTGAGATTGATGAAACAGCACTTGGCCGGCGGTGAGTTTGCTATTGCAAATACTGGCACCAGTTGCTTGGAAACGTGCTCGGATTAAACAGAAAGAACCCTTGGCCAATGGCATAGGATGGGGCAACGGTGGGAGTTTGATCGTCTGCTTTAACCCAACCGCCAGCGCCTAAATCGTACCCTGTTTGCAGGTAGTTGGTACCAGTCCACTGTAGAACCAACATCCCATCGATGGCTGGCAGGCTAACGGGGAAGTTCGTGATTTGCCTGGCGCCCATTGCCAAGGGCGAGCCAAGGAGTGAGTAACCAGGATACAAAATTATACAATTAGTGACGGAAGGAGAAGGAATAAGCTGGCCCGCGAAGGTAAAGTTGGTGGCATACGTGACCGGGTTATAGAAAAAGAAGCCCTCGCCCGGAGGCAACTTGGGGACCGGCGCCGAGGCCTGTCCGCTAAAATTAACCCAGCCACCGAAACCGCTATCGTAGCCGGTCTGAATGAAGGTGGTTCCGGTCCACGTGAGAATTATTTCGCCGTCAATAATCGGCATGATCTCATTCGCGCCGTTGCTCAAACCGGTACTAAACGGATTGGCCATTAGGTTGTACCCCGGGGCAACTTGCACCGTCGCGTAAGCAACAATGTTGGTCGAATGCGCGCTCGGCAGGATGGCATTCAGGGATATAACCGCCGCGACTAGAAACCTGGTTGTTTTCATAACGCATTAGTCTCAATTGTGATCGACGGGACATTCTGATAGGGCGTTTGAGAGGCAAATATCGCCGAGGGCTGGGAAATCACAAGCTTGGAAGAGGCGGGTCGCGTAACCCGGCAGTGACGCCCGGGCCTTGGGCGTCGGCGCAATACTTTTTCCGGGATCGAAGGCGGGAAAAAGTCTTGCACCGACCCCCAAGGCCCACGCCGGCGCGCCTGGCTAGGTCGTCGAGGGAGCGGGATCGGGCTGAACGGGCTCTTGCTTGCTGGGGGGGAGAAAAGGCTTGCGGAAGGCTTCGAAGAAGTCATAGCCCTCTTCGAAATCGGCGCGGCTGTCGTTCTTGGTTTTGGCCAGAAGGCCATGGCTTTTGGCGATCTGCCGCGGATAAGCTGATTCGAGCAGGAGGCGATTGAACTGTGCCAGTGGCACACCCGAGAGCTTGTGCTCGGCGAGGCACTTGGCTTCGGGAGGGAGAGTGATCCCGGAGAATCGATCGTCCTCGTAAATCGTCTTTGAAGCGACGACGTGGTTCAGTTCTTTGGTCAAGACCTCCGGGATTTCGTTGCTGCCGGGTTCCTCGGTCAATTTGCGGCGGGCGGCTTCGGAAAAACTGTCCCAAAGAAAACGCGAAACCGGGTCAGCGTGCGTAATCAGGGATTGGACTAACGATGGCAAGTCCGTGAGGTCGTCGATCGAGAGAATTGGGCAACCGCCGGTCTCGACCATATTGAAAACGATGTCGCCGAAATCCTGGCAGGAACGGATCCCCCACTCCTCGAGGACGGTGACCGCCATTGGCCCGAACTGTGTGCGCGCGTAGTCTTTGATGCCGGCCAGCAATTCCTGCCCGGAAACATGGCGGATACAGCCTTCCCGTTCTCTGGTCAGGCAACGCTGGGTATGGTCGAGTGCCTCGCGAACGAATAGATAGGCCTCGCGCGGGAAACGCGGGTCCTTCAGCGTAATAATCTCGAGTGCGTCTTCGAAACTAACTTCTTGCATTTCAGAATCTTACAGGCTCGGACACATAAATCCGCGGGTGTGCTGTGCGATAAGCTTTGACAGACCAGCCGACCAGCAACAGCCCAATCACCAGGCATAGAACCAACTGTTCCCGTTTGGTCAGACGGTTCACCGGGCTAATAGTAGCATATCTTGAGCCGAATGACAATAACCCTAAAATTGCAAAAGCGACAACCGAGGGCCACCGGCGCGCCGCGTTTGTGTAACCGCTTCGCGAGCTTTTTTATCCCATGCTCAGGTCGCTTCCAAGTGCCAGCGTTGTTTGGCTTCAGCCTCAAAGGATCAAGGCCCTAGCCGTACTCGGTAAAAGCGGTTGGTTACCGAATGTGCGGTGGTGTCTATCAGCTCAAACGGCAGTGAATTCGGCGTGTTTGTTTGAAGCGGAGCCCAGTCGGCCGAGCCTTCGGAGGCCTCCAAAACGTAATCCGGGCCAATACTGCCAGTTAGGCGCAACCGAAATGCGCCGTTGCTAAAACCGAGAGGTTGAAGAAGCGTGGAATCCAGGGGCCTGACCAGAACACTGAAGGCGCGCGCATCGCTGATCGGGACCTGGTCCTCCGTCACACGGACCAGGACGTAGTTGGAACTGCCAGCGCGATCCACCGGCGCTCTCCAGGAAAAAACGCCCGCTTCTGAGCTTATCGTTGCCCCGACTGGTGCGGCATCGAGTGAGAAAGTCAATCGCGCGACCGGATCATTATCGATAGCCAGGTTGGTAACGTTTAAGAGCTGCCCCGCGTTAATGGTGGTATCCGGCTGCCCCGAGAGGACCGGCGCGCTGACGATTGCCGCGAAACTGTTGGTCGCACTGAGGTTTGGCTGCCCGTTGTCGGTGATAACGGTGACGAACCAATTGGTACTCGGAGCCTGTTCTCGGGTCGGGGTCCAGCGAATCACGCCGCGGTTGTCAATTGAGGCCCCTGTGGGCGCCAGAACGAGTTGGTAACGCAGAATATTGGCGGGCAGGTCGGGATCGGTTCCGGTGTTGGTCACGCTCATTTCCGTGAGCGGGTGGATCCTGCGACTCGGTTGAAGTGGTAACGATGGGCTCGCATTCAACTCGTTGACTGAGATGAAAAAAATATTAGTCGCGCTCAGTGGTGGATTGCACTGTTTCGTAACTACGGTGGTAATCGCTATTCGGCCCGGTCCCTGTTCCTCGCTGGGCGTCCAACGAATGACTCCGGCAGAGTCGACCGTCGCTCCTGTGGGAGGATTCAGAAGCTGATAAGTCAGGCGATTGGTTGTTCCGTCAGGGTCGGTCGCCGAATTCACAATCTGAACCGGAATTTGTTCGTAAACGGCCCAATTTACCTGAGCCGGGAGCACGGGTGGGTGATTTGTCACCCCGGGTAGTGCAATCGTCAAAACCGTCAGTTTGGCACGCCGGCTGGTCATGGTCCCGATTTGATTGGAGATTGCCAGGTTATACACGCCGGTGTCAGTTGGCTGAGCGTTGGCGATTTTCAGTGTATCAGTGGTTGCTCCGGGGATGTTGGTTCCGTTGGACTGCCACTGGTAAGAGATCGGTTCACGGCTGACCGCTTTGGCCGACATCGCCGAACTGGTCCCCGCACGAATCCAACGGTCCCAGGGTTGTACCGTGAGATTGGGCGTCCCATCCCGCAGGAGGGCGATGCTGTGATAATATCCCCCGGCAATCGCCACCACGTTGGGCAGGCGGGCCGGAACAGAGCTCTCGCCTGAAAAATTAGTTCCCCATGCGGCGACCAAACTGCCATCGGCCGCCATGGCCAGGGAGTGATCCCACTTGATCGAAATCCCAACAGCATTGGTCAGGTCAGCCGGAATTTTGAGGGACCCGCCCATGTCCAGGCCGGTGCCCCAGCCGATAACGGTACCGTCAGCCTTGAGTGCCAGGCTGGTCAATTCACCGGCGGAGATCGCGACGGCGTTGCTGAGGCCGGCGGGAACGGGGTTGAGAGCGCCTGTCGTGTCATTCCAATCAATTACGGTTCCATCGGCGAGCAAGGCCAGGTCATGGCCTGCACCTGCCGAAATGGCGACGACATTGGTCAACCAGGTTGGGGCAACGGATTGGCCGCCGTAAGCTTCACCCCACGCGACCACGGTGCCATCAGCCTTAAGCGCCAGATTGTTGTGTGCTCCGGCGTCAATCGAGACCACGTTCGTCAAACCAACCGGCACTCGGGTCGTGCTTCCGTATTGCGTGCCCCAGGCTACTACGGTTCCGTCATTCTTAAGCGCCATGCTATGGCCGCTGCCCGCTGCGATCCCAACAACATTGCTCAACCCCTCGGGCACGTCGCATTGGTGCTCAAGGTTTTGTCCCCAAGCCGCCACGGTGCCATCTGTTTTGAGCGCCAGGTCATGAAAATATCCGCCGGCGATCGCGCTTACATTCGTCAGTCCGGCCGGCACATTGGTTCGGGCATCGTCCG
>DASRFK010000335.1:0-5837 GCA_035651635.1 Verrucomicrobiia bacterium
GCATTATTAATACGTGTGATGAACAGGGGGCCGGGTTTGCGGCGGATGCCTATGCGCGCGTGCACGGCTTGGGCGCCGTGTGCGTTACCTACTGCGTGGGCGGACTGAAAGTGACCAATACGACAGCTGAAGCCTTCGCCGAAAAATCGCCGGTCGTGGTCATTAGCGGGGCGCCGGGTATGAAGGAGCGCGAAAAAAATCCCCTGCTGCACCACAAGGTTCGCGAGTTCGATACGCAGAAAAAAGTTTTCGATCAACTCACGATCGCCTCAACCGTGCTGAGCGATCCGCAGATTGCTTTCCAGGAAATCGATCGCGTACTGCATACCGCCTTGCGCTTTAAGCGTCCCGTCTACATTGAAATGCCGCGCGACCAGGTCTTTCTGCCGGGCAATTCTCAGCATCGCACGGTCGAGGTCCACGAACGCAGCGACCCGAGCAGCCTCCGCGCCGCCATTGGCGAAGCGGCCGAGATGATTAACCGGGCGCGCAAGCCGGTCATTCTCGCAGACGTTGAAGTGCACCGATTCGGTCTCCAGGACCGCGTCTTGCAGTTGGTGGAGCGAACGGGAATTCCCATCGCCGCGACAGTTCTGGGCAAATCCGTCATCGGCGAGCAACATCCGCTTTACCTCGGTATCTACGAAGGAGCCATGGGCCGCGAGAATGTGCGGCAATATGTCGAGAGCAGCGACTGCGTCATCCTTCTGGGCGCTTTCATGACCGATATTAATCTCGGCATCTACACCGCCCGGCTGGATCCAGCCCGGTCAATTTATGCCACCAGCGAAAAACTCTCGATTCGTTACCATACGTACGAGGATGTGCGCTTCAAGGATTTCATCAGCGGCTTGCTGCGGTCCAAGCTGCGCCGCCGGGCGCCGGGCCGGTTGCCGCGGCCCACACCAATTCTGCCCTTTAGGGTCAAGAACAGCGATACACGCTTGACGGTTAAGCGCCTCTTCGAACGATTGAATGGGTTCCTTTCCAAAAACACCGTGGTTGTGGCCGACGTGGGCGATGCCTTGTTCGGTGCCACGGACCTGTTCATTCGTCAGCGCACCGAATTCCTCGCTCCCGCCTACTATACCTCCATGGGATTTGCGGTGCCTGCTTCTGTCGGCGCTCAACTGGCCAATCCCAAGCTGCGTCCCCTGGTTTTAGTCGGAGACGGCGCATTCCAAATGACCGGCATGGAATTGGCCACCATCGCCCGCTACAAACTGAACCCGGTCGTGGTCATCTTGAACAATAACGGCTACGGCACCGAGCGGCACATGCAGGACGGTCCTTATAATGATGTTTGGCCATGGCAATACTGGCGCTTACCCGAGGTGCTCGGCGCCGGCAAAGGCTTTCTCGTCGAGACCGAAGAAGAACTCGACAGCGCTTTGATCGAAGCGCAAAGCTGGACGGAGAGTTTTTGTTTGCTGGACGTCCGTTTGGGCATGCTGGACCGTTCCCCGGCCTTGGATCGCCTCGCCTCGCGCATGGCCAAAAGGATTTGAGCTAAAAGACCCACCGAGTCGTTCCGGCGCCTCTGTCCTTCCTGGGACGAGTGGGCCGGGGAGGCCTTCTGTGTTCTCATCTGCGGTCGCTCGGCGCGGGCGGTTCATGGGGAGTCTTCTTTTGCGATGCAGATGTAATGCGACCATGAACCCAAACTGCGCGGCGAAAGCTCCACCCTCTCCTGGGGGAGAGGGCCGGGGTGGGCAGCGGGCTTTTTCCGTTCGGTTCATGGAGAGCCTCCACGATCGCAAAATCCTCCATTGGGACCATGAACCCGCCACAGGAGGGCGCGTCAGCGTCTTGGAGTGCGGCGCTCTGCGCCGCTTTCGGACGTGGTGCGCTCCCGAAAAGCGCCGCACAGCGTGCGCACTCCAAAACCTTCGGGTTGCCGCACGGTTCATGGAAAGGTTTGTGGCGCTGCACGCGGATCCTGGCCACAACCCTTTCCGGGTTGACGCAGCCTCCGGCCTTTGGCCCACGGTAGCTCGCAAGCTCGCAACCCTGGGCTTGTGGCCGGAATCCCCGTTGGGGTTAGTGCGGCAATGTACTCTTTCGTAGAAACCTCGCGTTCAGCGGCGCAGGTCCCCGTCTGGGATTTCGGAGTCCTTCGAACCTTTGACCTTCGGATCTCGGATTTAACTCCTAATGGCTCCGCAAGCCATCCCGGTCCGCCATGAGGCTTAGGAAGTCCTACCAAATCCCGCCAGTCGCACGCCATCGCCCTGAATTCAGCTTCAACTTGCACTGGCTAGCCGACCATGGAACACTAGCAGGCTCTATTGACGAACACCCGGATCCAGACAACTGTGCAGCTATGGTCGATACTCAGGAAGATGTGATTATGAAGGAAACCGAGCCGCACCAGCGGAAATTCGAGTGGTTTGAGAAGCACGCGCATAAGCCAGTGTGGTTGTATCCTTTACGTAAGGCCGGCATGGCCCGTTTCGCCGAACTTGGTTTTCCCACTCTCAAAGATGAAGACTGGCGGTTTACCAATACCGCTCCCTTGGTCAAGTTGCCGTTTCGACCAGCGTTGGAGACTTCTCCGGACGGTCTGACGTCCGATATTGTAAACCGATATACTTTCGGCAGTCTCGACGCGACTCGGCTGGTTTTTGTGAACGGTCATTTCGTTGCGGGCTTATCCGCAGCCCCGATTCAACAGGGCGGCGCAAAGGTAAAGAGCCTTGGTGTGGCGTTGACGGAGGATGCCGACCTGCTCGAAAAACATCTCGGCCGCTATGCTCAGGACCCAACCAACACCTTCTCGGCCTTGAACAGCGCCTTTTTCCAGGATGGCGGTTTGATTCATTTGGGGCCGGGCAAGACCCTGGAAAAACCGGTGCACCTGATTTTCATTTCGACGATGAAGGAGCCGGGCACAACGGCGCACCCGCGGAACCTCATAGTGATGGAAAAAAACAGCCAGGCGACGGTGATCGAAAGTTATGTCAGTACTGTCGATAGCACCTATTTCACGAATGCAGTGTCCGAGCTGGTCCTGGAAGAAAACGCCGCGCTGGAACATTGCAAATTCCAGGATGAAAGCCTGAGTTCCTTTCACATTGCGGCTGTGCACGCACACCTCGGACGCCACGCCAATTTGATTGCTCATTCGTTCGCGACCGGCGCCAGGCTCTCGCGTAACAACATCCGTACCACCCTCGCAGCCGAAGGTGTGGAATGCGTGTTAAACGGGCTCTATTTGACGCGCGATGACCAATTGGCCGATCACCACATGATCGTCGAGCACGCCCAGCCGCATTGTAACAGCCACGAGTACTACAATGGGATCCTCGATGGCCGGTCCAAGGGTGTGTTTCACGGCCGGATCCTGGTTCGCCAAGCCGCCCAGAAAACCGACGCCAAGCAGACGAACAAAAACCTCCTGCTCTCCGACGATGCCACCGCGGATACAAAACCGCAGCTCGAGATTTACGCCGATGACGTCAAATGCACGCATGGCGCCACCATCGGGCAGCTTAACGACGAGGCGATTTTCTATCTCCGCTCGCGCGGGATCGGCACGGAGCGCGCCCGCCGCATGCTCATTCACGCCTTTGCGGGCGAAATCATCGAACGCATCCGCTGCGCCCCGGTTCGCGAAGAGCTCGATCGCGTCGTGTGGGAACGGCTGGAAAACAATCCCCAAATCGCCGGAAAGGACTGAGCGTCCCGATCATGTTCGACGATCTTTCCGACTTATATCAGCAGGTTATCCTCGACCATTGCAAGCACCCGCGCAATTTTCATGAAATGGAAAACGCCACCTGCTCGGCTCAGGGGCGAAATCCACTCTGCGGCGATCAGCTCAAGCTGTACGTGTTGCTGGACGGTGAGATAATCCGAGATCTCAGCTTTCTCGGCTCGGGTTGTTGCATCTCCAAGGCTTCAGCCTCGCTTCTGACCGAGAATCTTAAGGGTAAAACCAAAGCTGAGGTTCAGAAGGTGTTTGACCAGGTCCATGAGATGGTTACCACCGGCGAAATCAAAGGCGACGTCGGCAAGTTGGCGGTGTTTGCCGGCGTCTATAAGTTTCCCGCCCGCGTCAAATGTGCAATCCTGGCCTGGCACGCGGTGAAAGTCGCGCTCAGCGGAGGTGGAGAGCCTGTGAGCACCGAGACCGAAGATATGTGATATTGTCTATTGATATGAACAGCAGCGAATCTATTGCTTTAGCTCGGGACGTTGAGGCCGCGGTCATCCCTGTGGGAACGAAAGTCACCTTGCAGAAAGGCGAACAGGCGTACATCACGCAGTCCTTGGGCGGGAGCTACACTGTTGTCGTCAACGGAAACATGTTCCGCATCGAGGGAAAGGACGCCGATGCCCTGGGCATCGCGCCGACGTCGAAGCCCGCGAGCACGGGGGCGCCCATCGGTCAGGAACAGTTGGAAAAGGAAATTTGGAATCAGCTGCGCGGCTGTTACGATCCGGAGATCCCGGTCAACATCGTTGATCTCGGTTTGATCTACGACTGTCACCTGGCGCCGCTCAATAGCTCGACTTACCGCGTGGACGTCAAAATGACTCTCACGGCGCCTGGGTGCGGCATGGGCCCGATGCTGGCGCAAGATGTCCAAAACAAACTGCTCGGCCTGGAAGGCGTGGATGACGTTGCGGTTGAGTTGGTTTGGGATCCACCCTGGAACCAGGCCATGATGACCGAGGCCGCCAAGTTGCAACTCGGCCTCATGTAAACCTGCCGGCTTTGAGGCTATGGACTGGTCCGTTCTCCGCTCCGATTTTCCTATTCTGCACCAGAAAGTGCATGGCCGGCCCTTGATTTATTTCGATAACGCGGCGACCACTCAGAAGCCGGGCGCCGTCCTGGAAGCGTTGCGCCAGTATTACGAGCATGACAACGCCAACGTTCATCGCGGCATCCACGAATTGAGCAATCGCGCCACGGCCGGCTTCGAAGCGGCCCGCGCCCGCGCGGCCAAATTCATTAATGCCCGCAGCGCCGAGGAGATTATTTTCACGCGCGGCACTACTGAGGGTATCAATCTCGTTGCTCAGTCATGGGGTTCGAAGAATCTGAAGCCCGGCGACAAAATCCTGCTCACCGAGATGGAGCATCACAGCAATATCGTGCCCTGGCAATTGCTGGCGGCGCGCACCGGAGCCGAGTTGCGTTTCCTGCCCGTGACCGGGGACATTGGTTTGCTCGATTTGAATCATCTGGACGATTGGCTCACCAGCGAGGTCAAGCTCTTCGCCATGACCCACATTTCCAACTCGCTGGGCACCATAAATCCGGTGGTGGAACTCTGCGCCCGCGCGCGAAAACTCGGGATTACCACTCTCGTCGACGCCGCGCAAAGCGCCGGGCACCGCCCGCTGGACGTGCAGGAGATCGGCTGCGACTTCCTCGCCTTTTCCGGCCACAAAATGTGCGGGCCGACCGGCATTGGCATCCTCTACGGCCGTCAGGAGATCCTGGAAACGATGCCGCCTTACCAGGGCGGCGGTGAAATGATTCTTAGCGTAGCGTATCAAAAGAGCACCTGGAAGCATGCCCCGCACCGATTCGAAGCCGGCACTCCCGACATTTCCGGCGCCGTGGGCTTGCACGCGGCGATGGAGTACCTCGACCGGATCGGGCGCGACAAAATTGCCGAGCATGACCAGGAACTTGGGGCTTACGCGTATGAAAAACTGGCCGGGTTCAAGAGCGGCATTCGCCTGTTTGGTCCGCATATCGGCCGCGCCGGGCTGGTTAGCTTCCTTCTGCCGAACGTGCATGCGCACGACGTGGTCACTGTGGCGGATCAACGCGGCGTCGCTTTGCGTGGCGGACACCACTGCAACCAGCCGCTGATGCA
>DASRFK010000336.1:0-11486 GCA_035651635.1 Verrucomicrobiia bacterium
GTTACAGGCGGGTGAACGTTCCGCCTGACGGGGACTTGCACCCCGCAGTGTGCACGCCTTCACAGGCGCACGCGCGCGGACTTCCAGTCCGCAGGGATCCGGGAACTGGGTCGGACGGAGGGTCAGGTTTGACGTCAGGTGGTGGCCGGTCGTTGCTGCGGGCAGGATGCCCGCGCGCCGGCGCGCGGACTTTCAATCCGCAGAGATCCACAAACTGGGATCGCGCGAGCGTCAGGTTTGACCTCAGGGGTAAACGGCCGTTGCTGCAGGCAAGAGATGCCCGCGCGCCGGGTTACACGTCGCAGATTTCCACGCCTTGCTTGAGCGAGGCCAGCGGGTCGGGACGTTTGGGAATGAATTCCTGGGCGCAGAAGCCTTTAAAACCGGTATCAATAATCGCCTTCATCACCGCCGGGTAATTGATTTCCTGCGTTTCGTCGATTTCCGCGCGGCCGGGGACACCGCCGGTGTGATAATGGGCGATGTACTGATGGTTGGCGCGAATGGTAGCGATCATATCGCCTTCCATGATCTGCATGTGATAAATGTCGTACAGGAGTTTGAACCGTTCAGACCCGACCTTTTTCACCAGCTCAACTCCCCAGGGAGTGTGGTCGCACATGTAATCGTGATGATCGTGCTTGCTGTTGAGCAGCTCCATGCAAACGGTGACCTTGTGCTTCTCCGCTATAGGCGCGATGCGCTTGAGGCCAACGGCGCAGTTCTCCAGGCCTTGTTCATCGCTCATTCCGGCGCGGTTGCCCGAAAAACAAATGATATTGGGATAACCGTGGTCGGCGACAACCGGTGTCACTTGCTCGAAGAATTCCACGATTTTATCGTGATTCTCGAGGCGGTTCAGGCCCTTGGTAATGCCGCCCGGCACTCCACTGACCATGGCGCAGACCAAGTCATGCTTCTTCAAAGTCGGAAAGTCGTTCACTTCGAGCAATTCGACCGATTGCAGGCCGATCTTCTTTCCCGCCTGACAAAACTCTTCCAGCGGAATACTGCCGTAGCACCATTTGCAAACCGAATGGCGGATGCGGTATTTGAGCTTGGAACCGAGCGCCTCATCGGCTGCTTGCAGCCGGTGCGACAGGTTGGTGGCGGCGGCTACTGCAACTGCGCCTCCAGTGACCTTGCGAAGAGCCGAACGACGGGAGATGGCATTTTTCATGGGCTTGATGAATTAAAGTTTCAGAGACGGAGCGTGATAAGACAAAGGCCGGGCGCCCTGGCTTTTCTCGTTCATTTTGCCTTTTTTAATCGCAAACGTGGGGATTGTCGATAAGAAAGCCGCACCGTGTCGGGTTGGCGCCAATTCATGAAAGGGGCGGGGACGTCTCGTCCCCGGGTCCTCAATGCTGACGCCCCACGAACCGGGGACGAGACGTCGACGAGACGTCCCCGCCCCAGCCATTGGCCTTCATGAATTGGCCCTGTGTCGGGTTGGCACCATCGCGACGCGTCTTTCAAATGCGACGGACGGGTGCTTTCGGCGACTGGCAAGTCGCCCACACCCAGAGGTCTTCTCAACTATAGTCCCGCGAGAATTTTTTTATGAGCGCTGGCAAAGGGCAGCCGGTGCAAGTCCTGTTTGCCGAGCCAACGTCCCCGTTGTGTATGGGCATGGCCCGTGCCGTGGGCGGCGGCTTGAAAGACATCCATTCGAATGCGGTAACGGGTGATGGAGTGATGAATGCTTCCCAAAAGCTTGATTCCGGAAGGAGTAAACCCAAGCGCCCTACGGCCGGCGATGCCGGGATTGCCATCGTCGTTTGCGACTTCAATATTAGGGAACTCCCACAAATGTGCATTGACCGCTCCCTCCGGCCGCTGGCGGACGAGAAACTTTCCGCGGCGTTTGACGACGAAAGCGACAAAGCGTCGCTTGCTCGCTGCGGGTCGAGGTGAAACGCGCGGCAGTTCTTCAATCCGCCCCTGCTTGCGCGCCAGGCACAAGGTGATCAGCGGGCACAACTCGCAGTGAGGGTCTCGAGGCGTGCATACTAGAGCGCCCAGTTCCATCAAAGATTGATTCAGGTGGGAACAACGGAATTTGCGATTTGCCATTTGCGATTTGCGATCCTCGAATTTATCGCCAGCTGACGTCTTATGCGCTTCTTGTACTAGCCGCTCCGCCAGGCTCCAGAGTTGCGCATTTGTGACTTTTTCACGTGGGTTCCCCTCAATGGCAAAGAGGCGAACAAGCACGCGCATGACGTTACCGTCGAGAATCGGGCGGGGCTGATTGAAGGCGATGCTGCAAACCGCTCCCGCCGTGTAGCGTCCAACCCCCGGGAGTTCTAATACCTCTTCAAACCTTTGCGGGAACCTTCCGTCGTGCTTTTCCATCATCATCTGCGCCGCCTTTTGCAGGTTGCGCACGCGGGTGTAGTAACCAAGACCTTCCCAGAGCTTGTAGAGTCTTTCAGGCTTGGTTCTGGCCAGTGAAGCGATGCTCGGCAGCGCTTTCATCCACCGCTCCCAATAAGGCAACACGGTTTTCACCTGCGTTTGTTGGAGCATGATCTCCGAGACCCAAATTGCGTAAGGATCGCAGGTTCGGCGCCAGGGCAGATCCCGAGCATTCTGTTCGAACCAATCGAGTAGCAACGGCACAAGTCGTTCGGGGCGCATGAGCGACGCAGAGCTAACGCGAAATGACACGAAAGGCAAAGCCGCAAGTGCTGGCTTTGCATTTATCTGCCTCGAGGCCCAGCTAGCGCTTGGTAAAACTCCTCATCGGGAGCTCGACGACATTCTACATGGCGGCCGTCACATCGTTCCGCCCGCTGAAACGCCACAGGGGACATCGCCACGCGACGTCTCTACCGGCCGGCCCTCCCAAACTTGCCAATTCGCTTCCGATCCTTAGCCTTGGGCCGGTCGTGGCACCGCTGACATCTTATACCTGCATTCTCTCGGATCCCCAGTCCCAAGCGCTGCGGTCCTGGCTGGCTGACCACGGCTATCGTTTTCGCGATGTTCCCTACGCCCGTTTTGCCGCCGAAAAGGACAAGACCAACGTGGTGTTTTATGAGAGCCACAAGCTGGTGGTCCAAGGCAAAGGTACCCAGGAATTTGTCGAATTCGTGCTCGAACCGGAGATCCTCAAAGAGGCGCGAGTGGGCTATGAAAGCGTGTTGAACCCTGAGATGTTGCTGCCCAGGTTAGGCGTTGACGAAAGCGGCAAAGGCGATTTCTTCGGCCCATTGTGTGTGGCCGGGGCGTATGTGAACGAATCCGTTGTTAAAGCGTGGAAGGATTCGGGGATTCGGGATTCCAAGAACATCGGGAGCGACAAAAAGATGAAGGAGTTGGCCGAGCTCATTCGCAAAACGCCCGGGTGCGTGAGCACGGTCGTTCCCATCGGTAACGAGGCGTATAACCGCCTGTTTTTTAAAATGCGCAGCGTCAACGCGATGCTGGCCTGGGGCCATGCGCGGGTGATCGAGAACCTGATGCTGCTCAAGCACCAGATGAACCCCGCCCCCGTGCGAGCCATCAGCGACCAATTTGCATCCAAAAAGGAAGTCGTCGCGATGGCACTGATGAGTCTCGGCCGCGAAATCGAACTGGTCCAAAAACACAAAGCCGAAGCGGACCTGGCGGTGGCAGCCGCTTCCATCCTGGCCCGCAACGAGTTTGTCACTCGGCTGGGTGCCCTGGGCAAAAAGTTCGGCCTGATTTTTCCGAAAGGCGCCTCGGCGGCCGTGGATGCGGCCGCGAAGGAATTTATCGCCAAGCACGGCGTCGAGAACCTGCCCAAAGTCGCCAAAATGCATTTCCGCACCGCGTTGCGCGCCCAAGGTCTGCCAGAGCCGCCGAAAAAGCCGTGGAGAAAAGATCACTGACTGCGTGAGAAGACCGTGGCATTCGTCCGGTGTGGGCGTCCGGCCGCACAGTCGTCCTTTTTATTGCGAATGAGAGCAGGGAGCGGTCATATTGTGGGTGGTTAACATCACGGCAAGACATCCATGTGCAGGCACCCGTGGCTTCCGCTCAGCTTGCTGACACTGGCGTTGGCCAGTACTTCCTGGGCCCAAAAGGCCTCAAACTGGCGCGTTTACAAGTTGGCGGATCAATTGCCGGAGTCAGCTTGCATTTCGGTGACGGTTTCGCCGCAGGGCAAAGTGCTGATCCGGCATTTTGCGGTGCCCTTTGTGTCGGAGTTGGATGGCTACACAGTGCGCACGATCTCCTCGCCCGAAATCGCGCGGAGCCGCGTTTACCAGAGCCCGGGCGGCCAATTGTGGGAGGTGGTTCCGACCGGTCTGCAGGAGTTCAGCGAAGGCGACTGGGTTTTCCACTACGTGGCTGAACTGGAAGGCCAAACCCATGGCGGTTTTGCGA
This sequence comes from Verrucomicrobiia bacterium, assembly GCA_035651635.1. Classification (GTDB taxonomy): domain Bacteria; phylum Verrucomicrobiota; class Verrucomicrobiia; order Limisphaerales; family UBA8199; genus JANXQE01. The sequence goes on from DASRFK010000336.1 coordinate 4,360, forward strand.
AGGTAGTGGATCCGATTCCATTATGGCCGGTGCGGCAAGGCCTGGTGCTGTTGCTGATGCCGGACCGTCTTCTGGAGTATAATTGCGAGGATCCGCAGCACCCCCAGACCCGGCTATTGCGCCGGGCGGCACAAACTCGCATCGGACTTTTCTCGGCTTTTGCCGCTTCGCGCGATGGCGGGCTATGGATTTCCGCCGAGCGAGGCCTGGCCAAGATTCCCGGCCCGATTCGGAATATAAAACCGCAAACCGAATGGCAGGAGCAATACGTCCCGGACTGGCTCCACGCTCGGAACCTGCAGGGTCTGCACGAAGACGAAGGCGGAGTGGTGACGATGGTGGCGGAATCCAGCACGAATCAGATGCGGCTGGTGCTCAGGTTCGACGGCCACGAATGGACGGGCCAAGCCGCCGCTTCAGACAAACTCCGGCAAGCCTGGCAAAGCATCGATAAAACCCGCTGGGCCATGAGCACCGAAGCGCTGTTCGAGGGTGATGAAGCGCGGCCGGACCTGGTTGAAACCGATGAAGTGTCTGCTCGGGCGTACTTTGATGTGGCGGTGCAGCCCGGGGTAACTTTTTGGCTGGCCACTTCCGACGGGCTTTTCCGCTACTCGCCCGCTTTGTGGCGCAGTCCGATTGCGGTCCGGCAGGTGAATTCCCCCGTGCGGTGTTTAGCCAGTGACGCGGCCGGTGGTTTGTGGTTTACGGCCGGGCAACGTCTCTGCGTGTTCCAGGGGGATCAACTCAAGACTTACCCGTTCCCGGAACAGGTCGGCCGCAACCTGCAACCCCGCGCGATTTACGTGTTGCGCACCGGCACGGTGGTCGCCTTCGAGGACCCGGAATTCGCGGGGAATGATATTCTGTTCGCTGACTACAGCGGCACCGGGCAACTCATTGGCCCGCTTGCGGCCCGCGCTGGTGTCACAAGCTGCCGCGCACTCGGGTTGCTAAAGGACGGCCGGTTGTGTCTGCAACTGCTTAACGGGGATCGCGAAACTGCGGCGGACAGCCTGGTAGCGCTGGATGGCACCCGCTTCGAGCCGCTCTCGGTTCGAAACCCAAATCCGGCGATCAAATGGCAGGCACTGTTCCAAGCCCAGAACGGGGACTTGTGGCTGAGCAGCGAACAAGCAACCGCCGTGTTCAATGAGGACAAATGGCGCGTCTTTTCGGCCACGGGAGATAAGAGCACGCCGGAGGGGGGGACCTGTTTTGTCGAACTGGGCGACGGCCGGATTTGGTGCGCCACGCAGGAGTTGATCTGGGAGTTTGACGGCCGCAACTGGTCGGTATTACGCCGTGGTTTCGACCGCATCAATCACATGCTTCGCTCTCGGGACGGCAGCGTGTGGGTGGCCAGCAACAGCGGGTTGTTTCGATACTTCCAGGACGCCTGGATTGAGAACGGGTTGGAGGAAGGCCTGCCCAGTTCTGCCGTTCGGGACATTTACGAGGACCAACGCGGCCGCCTTTGGGCCGCTACTCCCCACGGTCTAAGCCTGTTTCATCCGGAAGCGGATACCGATCCGCCGCAAACTTCCGTCCAGCTTTTTCCGGCTCCGGAAAGCAGTTTGACCGAAGGAGGCACGATCTCGCTGACCTTCGGCGGTCAGGATAAGTGGAAGTACACACCACGGGAACGTTTGCTGTACTCGTATCGGTTGGATGTGCGGGACTGGACGCCCTTCCAGGAGATGAGCAGAGTGTCGTTCAGTGATCTCCCGGCCGGGAAACATTACTTTCAAGTGCGCGCCATGGATCGCAATGGCAACATCGACCTGCACGGAGCCCACCGCGAGTTCGTGGTGATCGGGCCATGGTACCACGAGACACGCCTGGTGCTTATTTCGTGCGCGGGCGGTGTGGCCGTCTTGTTTTTCGCGAGCCTGGCTTTTAACCGGCACCGGCGCCTCTCCCGCAGCTACGCTGAGGTTGAACGGAAAGTGGCCGAACGCACCCGGCAATTAGAAATTGCCAATCGCGAACTGGTGCACAGCCAGAAGATGAATGCGTTGGGAACGTTGGCGGCGGGAATCGCTCATGATTTTAATAACATCCTTTCCATCATCAAAGGCTCGACACAGATCATCGAGGAAAACCTTGAGAATCCAGATAAGATCCGGACCCGGACGGATCGCATCAAACTCGTCGTCGAACAGGGCGCGGGCATTGTGAAGGCGATGCTGGGTTTCAGCCGCGATTCAGGCAGAGAACCGGCCTTATGTAATTTGAACGAGGTCGTTCAGGACACTCTCAAACTGCTGGGTGACCGCTTTCTGAGAGAAGTTCAAATTCACTCGGAGGCGGCGCCCGGGTTGCCCGCGGTGCTGGCCGCCAAGGATTTCATTCAGCAGATTCTGTTGAATTTCATTTTCAACGCCGCTGAATCGATGGAATCCGGCAAACAGATCGTGCTTTCAACGCAGCTCCTGGAAGATTTGCCGGCCGACCTGGTGTTGATGCCCGTGCCGGCTTCACGCTACGTCAGCGTCTCGGTCCGCGACACGGGGTGCGGCATTTCTGCTGAAAATTTACCGCGTATCTTTGAACCGTTCTTCACGACCAAAGCGCTTTCCTCACGGCGCGGGACTGGCTTGGGGTTGTCCATGGCGTACGAACTGGCGAAAAAATTGGGCGCCGGGCTCGCCGTAAGCTCGGTCGTTGGCCAGGGCAGCACCTTCAAGTTGATCCTCCCGGTGCGTGAGTTGGCCGAAAGCTGAACCCTATCCCTGTATGAAACAAGCGACGATCCTCATTATCGAAGACGATGACTTGCAGTACGAGATCTACGAAGAGGCTCTGGAGAAGTACAACCTGGCCAGGGTGACGACCGGCAGCGACGCCCTGGCACGGATTGCGCAGCATCGCCCCGATGTGCTGATCCTCGATCATGTGCTCGACCGCGGTGAGTTGGGGCTCGATTTCCTGCCCGAACTCAAGGAACTGATGCCGTTCGTGCCCGTGATTGTGGTTTCGGGCGCGCTGGATATCGAGCAGCAGCTCAAAGCGTTGCAAGGTCCGCGGCGGGCGCATTACTGTTTGAGCAAGCCGGTCGATATCCGCGACCTCAAGCGAACCGTGGAAATCGCCCTGCAGGAATGCGGCGAGCGAGAAATCGTGCACCAATTCGAGGCCCTGGAACGCTCCCATCGGATTGATGCCCTGGATCTGTTTTCGCGTTCCAGCGACCGGTTGAAGCGCCAAACGCAAATCCGTGAACGCGTGGCGAAATCCCGTGCGCGGCCGAATATATCCGCGCTGGCGCGAGAATTCGGTGTCGCCCGGCGAACTATTATTCGCGATTTGCAGGAACTCATTCGCCGGGGACAACTCGCGGCGGAGGTCTATCCGGAATGGGAGAATCCCAAAGATGATGAGGGATAGTTAACGCGCTTGCATTTTACCCGGACTGGCCCAGCAGAGAAGCGATGTGCTTCTCGAGCTTGAGAGCATCGGCGTTGAACAGCCTGATCCCCTCGGCGAGTTTCTCGGTCGCCATCGCGTCCTCATTCATCCGCCAGCGGAAGCTTTTCTCATCCAAAGAAAACTTTTCTATTTTGGCGGAGGCAGCCATGGCAGGACTGAGCTTGCGCGCGACCGGTTCGGTAGCAGACTTGAGTTCGCCGAGGAGTTGGGGACTGATGGTCAGCAGGTCGCAACCGGCCAATTCCAGAATCTCGCCTTTGTTGCGGAAACTCGCGCCCATGACCTCGGTGCCATACCCAAACTTCTTGTAATAGGCATAGATCTCCTTCACCGAATTCACTCCCGGGTCTTCCGGCCCGGCGTAGTCCTTGCCGGTTTTGGCCTTGTACCAATCCAGGATTCGTCCGACGAACGGCGAGATGAGCCTGGCCTTGGCTTCGGCGCAGGCGACAGCCTGAGTCAACGAAAACAACAAAGTCATGTTGCAGTTGATGCCTTCCCGTTGGAGGATTTCGGCGGCGCGGATACCCTCCCAGGTCGAGGCGATTTTGATCAGCACGCGTTCCCGCGATATGCCGCGTTCACCATAGAGCTCGATGAACCGGTGCGCCTTGCGCACCAGTCCCTCGGTATCAAACGACAAATCCGCGTCCGTTTCGGTCGAGACCCGGCCCGGCACGATTTTAAGAATTTCCGCTCCAAAGGCGACCAGAAGCTCGTCCATAATCTTTTCGAGCAGCGGTTGTCCGCTGGCGCCGGTCTTGTGCTGGCTGGCAATCGCGCCTTTCACCAGTCCCTGGTATGCCGGCATCTGCGCGGCTTTGAAAATCAGGGATGGATTGGTCGTCGCATCCTGCGGCGCGTACTGCTTGAGCGTCTCGAAATCGCCGGTGTCCGCGACCACTTTGGTAACCTGTTTCAGTTGTTCCAATTGATCGAGACTTTGACTGGTCTGCGTTTGTGCCATCGTCGCTGTGTTGCTCATACTTTTGCGGGCAAATTTGATTGGCCAATAACCTCGCGTACTTTTCGTTCGCGGGCAACTGCTCCCGCGAAGGATAATTTGGTTTTTCAGAGTTCGGTCCTTCGACCTCGGATTTCGAGAAGGCCGTACTTCTGCAACCGCCTCAATCTAGGCCGCCTCGCGGTGAGTCTGGTCCCGATTGTCCGGCGGGGGTTGGCGCGTTCCGAAAGCTGGCGGACCCGGGATTAGAACCGTGCTGGACGCTTGTCCGGCTCCTCCTGATGATTTTTGGGCAGAGCCCGGCCCCGGCAATTCATGAATAGCTCCGGACCGCGTTTGCTCAACCCCTTCGATAAAATAGAACGGAGCCGAGTGTGGGTTGGTGCGCCGGGGTTTAAGCCCTTGTTTAGGCCAGGTGAAGTGACAGTCTTCGCAGTAAAAGTCTTTCTCAATAACGCGCAATTGGGCCAGTAGTCCCATGGCCAAATTGGTCAGTAAGGAGTGCCGGGCGTATTGAGGATAGTCCACCCGGAGCGAACCGCATTCCGGACAACGGATGGCACTGCCCAAGGCACCCTCGGCACCATCCCAGTCCAGCAAAAACTGCTCGGCACGATTGTACTGATCAGCCGGGACCTCGACCCGAATTCCAGCGGCGCGGTCAGAAACAAACCACAGTTTGCTCAAAGGCGGGCCTTCATTGATGGTCGCAGCAAAACCGGCCTGCGCCAGCCGGTCCCGAACCGGTTGGGCTTTGGCGGGATTGCTGAAGAGCGCAACTGGCATAGTATTCATGCAATAACTTCGGCCCGCAGAATAGAAAATTCAATATGGGAAATAAGCCCGCCTCCCCATGACCCCCCCACAGATTCAGGGCGACCGCAGATGGGAACACAGAAGGCTTCCTCTCACCGGCCCTTTCCTCCCTAGGAGGAGAGGGAAAAGGCCCGATAGTTGGCCCGTTGGTTCTGGGTTCAATGTGCCAACTGGGTGAGGGAATTCTCTCAGGGCGATCCGCCGGGGACCAAAGGGGCCGTGGTGGGCATTAACCCCCCGCGCGGAATGAAAATCGAGTCACCCGGTCGCAAGTGTGAGAAGTCGACATTGGGATTGGCAGCCCGGATGGCGCTCTCAGGCACCCCGTAAATCATGCCGACCACGGCCGGGCTGTCGCCTTCGCGCAGAGTATAGGTTCGGCGCGGCGGAGGCTGTGGCGCAGGGGGGGGCGGCTCCGGTGGCAACTGGCGGCCCATGGCGAGCGAATTAGCCTTAAGCTGGTCCAATTCAAGTTGCTTCAATTCGATGGCCTTTTGGTCGGTCGTCAGGTCGGAATTGGAATTGATGGCTGACTGGGTCGAGGCCGCTGCAAGGTTGATTTGATATAAGGTTTGGGCCGCCTCCGGCGTGCCGGCCTGGTCCGCCGCGGCCACGGCCTGGCGGTAAAGCGGGTCGTGGAGCATTTCGAACTCTTCGTACCGATCGGGGCCGAGCGCAATCTTGATGGCATTGTCTTTTTGCGCTTCCAGCGCCTGGCGGGCCTGGGCCGAGTTGGGATCCGTGCTGTCGGATAGCAATTGCAACTGCTGATCGATATTATCTGTGGCACGAAAGATTGCCCGGAATTCGTCCGGCGAGGCGTTGAAGAACTGGAGTTGGCCGAATTCAGAACGCAGGTTATTGGCGTATTGAGAATAGCGCAGCAGGAATTCCTCGAGTTGCGCGGGCGCAAGAACGTGGGCCAATTCGTCCCGGGTCTGCTGTCTGAGCCTGGCCAGCTCCACCGGGTCGGGCGTCTTGCCCTGTTGCCGGACGGCATCGAGATAAGCTTGCATGCGGCCTTCCGAGCGGTCGTTGATCTCTTGAATGGATTGCTTGGTTTCCGACGAAAGAGCTCCCAGGACCGCGCCATCCAGAATAACGCCCTGGTGCGAAGGCCTGGGTAAACTAATCAAATCGCCCGACTCCCATCCAGGGCCGAGCAGCCGTGTGAGCAGCCCGCGCCTTTCGTCATCGAGGGCGCGGGCTTTTTCCAGCGCGACTTGTAGCACGTTCGTGTCCGGTTGCGCCCGCCACCATTGTTGTTCCGGGGTCACCAGTTCCGTAGCGCGCCGCCGCGAATAAAGCGCATTCACGTCGGCGATAATGATGTCGCGAATCGTCTGCTCCGGGCAGCCGATGTTTCGCAAGTTGGCGATGTAGGTCGGGTAATCGGAGGACTCGACCTCCTGCCAGGAAAACCGTTGCCGGCGCACAACGACGTTTGATCGGCCCAGGTTCGCCTCCGTCACATCGTAAGAGGCCGGGACGGACAAAGACCCGGCCAGTGGATGCTCGCGCAGGCCAAGCCACAAACCGATCAATACGATATTGACGGCCAGCGAGACGAGTGCATAAGCGCGCCAACGCATAAGCCTATTTTATCTGCAACACGGCCTCACCGCAAAGGCGAATTTGCAAGGACGCCCCGGCGCGCGGACTTGCAGTCCACAGGGATCCGGGAACTGGGTCGGGCGAGGGGTCAGGTTCGACGTCAGGCGGTGACCGGTCGTAGCTGCGGGCAGAATGCCCGCGCGCCGGCGCGCGGACTTGCAGTCCAATGCCACTAGGATTTGGTGGGGCGTTTTTTGGCTGAAGATTTCCTAATTGCCACGGCCGGACCTGTTTGCGCGGGATTCTTGATTCGATACTCCTCCAATAAGGCGGGCCCCACTTGGTAGAGCAACTGCTCGAT
>DASRFK010000337.1:0-8519 GCA_035651635.1 Verrucomicrobiia bacterium
TTTTTCACAACCGGCGGCACAATCGATAAGGTCTATTTCGATGCCAAAAGCGAATTTGAAGTCGGCCCGCCCCAGGTGCTGGAAGTGGTCAAAGAGGCGCATGTCACCTTCGAGTACGACATCGAATCCATTTTGCGCAAAGATAGCCTGGATATGACCGACGCCGATCGCCAACTCATCCGCCAACGCGTTGAACGCGACCCGGATACACGGATCGTGATTACCCACGGAACCGATACCATGGTTCAAACGGCGCAGGCACTGATCGGAATTGCTGGCAAAATCATCGTGCTGACCGGCTCGATGCAACCCGCGCGCTTTCGCGTCACGGACGCCGTCTTCAACATCGGCGCCGCCATCGGCGCGGTGCAAAGCCTTTCGTCCGGCGTCTATATCGTCATGAATGGCCAGGTGTTCGACCCGAGACGGACCCGAAAAAATATCGAGCGGAATTGCTTCGAAGAAGTCGACGCACACCGCTGACCAGAAATGGATGTCCCTCCGCTAATCCAGGAGCCGGTTCCGGCTCCGCCGCACCCGCCCAGAATGTCTTTGGCGGCGAGATTGCTCAATGTGTTCGCGGTCCCGGGGCAGGTTTTCAACGACGTCAGAAGCTCGCCGCCAACGGTCTCCAACTGGCTGGTCCCGTCGGTGTTGGGCGCTATTGTGGGGGCGCTGGCGGCGGTGATTATCTTTTCCCAACCCAGCATCCAGCAACAGTTCCAAAAGGAAAATCAGCGGATCCAGGAAGCCGTTACGGCCGGCAAGCTGACACCGGACCTGGCCAACGTCCTCGAGAAAATCACCGCGCCAACCAGCATGAAAGTTTTCGGCGCAATCGTAGCCGCGCTAGGCAGTTTCGCGGGCGTATTCTGGTGGGGTTTTGTGCTCTGGTTGCTGGCCCACCGGATGTTGCGGGTGAACGTGCCGTTCAGCAAGGCACTGGAAGTCGCAGGGCTGGCAATGCTGGTGGACGTGCTGGGGACGGTGGTCGGAATGCTTCTGATCGTCCACTTGGGACGAATTGGCGCGACCCCAAGCCTGGCCTTGGTTATCAAAGACTTTGACGTGACTCGCAAAGGCCATCTCCTCGCCGCCGCGGCCAATATATTTGCGTTTTGGGTTGTGGGGGTTCGTTCCATCGGATTGGCAAAGCTGGCAGGCGTGCCCTATCTGCGGGCAGCGTGGCTGGTAGTGACGTTCTGGGTGATCCAGCAGTCGCTGCTGGTGGTCACCGGCATAGCCCAACTGGCCAGATGAACGACCGTTATGCAACCGAATCCGCGGTGAACAGTGAAACAAAACAGACCCGGCTGTGTCTTAATTATTAATCTAAAATGGCAAAAACCTCAAAGCGCAGGAAAATTATTGTTTTTTCCCTTATTGGGCTGGTTCTTGCCGGCCTCGGTGGAGTCGCTTTCTTCCACAAACGCGAGGCCGTCGTTACCATCCAGACCGAAAAAGTGGTGCGGCGGGATCTCACCGAGAAGGTGGTCGCGAATGGCAAGATCCAGCCTGTTCTCCAGGTCAAGATCAGCCCCGAGGTTAGCGGCGAAATCATCGATCTGCCCGTCAAAGAAGGCCAATCCGTAAAAAAGGGCGACTTGCTCGTCAAGATTAAGCCCGATTTCTATATTGCCCAAATCCATCAATGTCAGGCCGGCTACGAATCAGCCCTGGCCGGAAAAGCGCAGGCTGAAGCCAACCTCGAGAAAGCCGAAGCGGATTTTAAGCGCAACAAAGACCTCTGGGAACACAAGCTCCTTTCGGAATCCGATTATGTCGGGTTCAAGGCCTCCTATGACGTCGCCAAGGCCCAGGTCGACAGCGCGTTGCATCAGGTCGAAAGCGCCAAAGCCACTGTCGCCAGCGCCCAGGATTCTCTGGACAAGACCACCATTGTCTCACCCATGACGGGCACCATCAGCAAACTCAATTCCCGTCTCGGCGAGCGCGTCCTGGGCACCGTCCAAAACGTCGGAACCGAGATCATGACCATCGCCGACCTCAACGAAATGGAGGCCCGAGTGGACTTGGGCGAAAACGACGTGGTCCTGATCGCCCCGGGTCAGACTGCGCAACTGGAGGTCGATGCCTTCAAAGACCGTAAATTCAACGGCACCGTCACCGAAGTGGCCAATTCTTCAAATGACTCCAGCACCCTGACCAGTTCGAGCAGCACGCAGGACGCCACTAAGTTCCAAGTCCGCATCCGCGTTCAGGAAAGGGAACAATTCAAACCCGGCATGTCGGTCACCGCAGAAATCTCGACGCGCTTTCGCACCAACGTCCTTACGGTTCCCATCGCCAGCGTCACCACCCGGATGCCCAAGGAAAAAGACAAAAAGGACGCGAAATTGGCCGTCGCGGATTCCGTCGGGACCAATAATAGCAATGGCGAAAATTGCACCACCAATTGCATCACTAACACGGTCGAGGTAGCCAAGTCGGAGAAAAAGAACAAGGGACCCGCCAAGCCCATCGAAGTCGTCTTTGTCATGGAAGGCGAGCGCGCCAAAATGGTGCCCGTCAAAATCGGGATCAGCGATGACAACTATTGGGAAATCACCGATGGCTTGAAGGACGGCCAGGAGGTCATCTCCGGCGGTTACCGCGCGATCAGTCGTGACCTTGAAGACGGAAAGAAGATCAAAAAAGGCCCGCCGCCCAGCGAGAAGGATAAAGACAAAGACAGCCAGCAGGACAAGAAGGACTAAGGCATGTCGGTCATTCGATTCACCAAAATCTCGCGGCGTTACCAGATGGGGTCGGAAACGATCCACGCCCTGCGCGAGGTTTCCCTCGAAATCGCGCGGGGCGAGTACGTCGCGATCATGGGACCCTCCGGGTCCGGCAAATCGACGCTCATGAACCTGATCGGCTGCCTCGATACACCCACCTCAGGTAAGTACGAACTCAACGGTGTCCAGGTCAGCGAGATGGATGACAACGAACTAGCCGAAATTCGAAACAAGGAAATCGGCTTCATCTTCCAGACGTTCAACCTGTTGCCCCGCTCCGATGCTTTGCGGAACGTGGAATTGCCTTTGATCTACGCGGGCGTCTCCTCCGAAGAACGGCGCCAGGTCGCCTTGGAAGCCTTGCGCAACGTCGGGCTCGGCGACCGAATTCATCATAAGCCCAACGAATTGTCCGGCGGTCAACGCCAGCGCGTTGCCGTCGCCCGGGCCCTGGTCAACAAACCCTCGATTCTTCTGGCCGACGAACCGACCGGCAATCTCGACACTAAAACCGGCAACGAAATCCTCGCGCTCTTCGAAGAACTCTCCCGCAAAGGCAACACGCTCATCATCGTCACACATGAGGAAGATGTGGCGCGCCACGCCCGGCGCATCATTCGCATCCGGGACGGTTTGATTGCCAGCGATGAACAGGGTGAAGGCCACCGGACTGAAACGGCCGGCCAGCTGGTGACTGCCGCCGGCTAAAGCCCAATGCCACTGGGATTTCAAATTCCCCTCGCCCCGCCCTCTCCCAGGAGGAGAGGGAGAATTGAGTTCCGCCCGTTTCCGAAACCCGGGCAGATCTACTGTTTTGGCGTCCGTTTCTGTCGCTTCTCAAATCCTAACGTTCGGCCAAAGGCACTGCCACACCGCGGGGCATGAATCTGTTCACTGAATTCAAGGAAGGCCTGGGCATTTCCTGGAGCGCCATCCGCGCCAACAAAATGCGCTCGATCCTCACCACGCTGGGCATCGTCATTGGCATCGTCACCGTCACGCTGATGGGCGCCGCCATCACCGGTCTGGACCGCGCCTTTCTCAGGAACATCTCCACCATTGGGGCAGATGTCCTGTACGTGCAGCGTTTCGATTGGTTCATCAATTCGCACGAAGAGTGGATGAAGCAGCAAAAGCGACCGCGGATTACCCTCGCACAGGCCAATGCACTCAAAGACCTTCTCACGATGGCCAAAGCGGTCGCTCCCACCGCCGACGACGAGGAAACCGTCCGTTACAAAAAGCGGAGTTCCAGCAGCGTTCATGTCATTGGCACTACCGACCAATACGCCTACACTAGTAGTGTCGGCATGTCGCAAGGGCGCTTCATGACCCCCGGTGAAGCCTCTGGTGGCCGGCCGGTTTGCATCATCGGCACCGAGGTTGCCGCCAATCTCTTTCAACGGGCCTCGCCGCTCGGAAATCGGATCCTGATTGGCGATACTTCCTTCGAAGTTATCGGCGTCCTGGAGAAACAAGGCACTTTCCTCGGCATGTTCAGCCTGGATAACCAGATCATCGTGCCACTCCCGCAGTTCACCGCCGCCTTTTGGCACAATCCCGATTACGACGTGCAGATCAAAGTCACCGAACTGGCGCAGTTGGAGGAAGCCAAAGAGGAACTGCGCTCGGCCATGCGCAAAGTCCGCCGCCTGCCTCCGAATGACCCCGACGACTTCGCCATCAACCAACAGGACCAGTTCGTCAAAATGTTCCATCGGCTGGGAGGCACGATTGCCGCCGTGGGCCTTTTTGTGACGGGCCTTTCCCTCTTTGTCGGCGGCATCGGTATTATGAATATCATGTTTGTCTCGGTGGCGGAACGGACCCGGGAAATCGGAATCCGCAAAGCCATCGGCGCCAAACGCCGGACCATTCTGGTTCAATTCCTGATCGAAGCCGCCAGCATTTGTCTGCTGGGGGGACTGATCGGACTGAGTATTGCCTGGCCGGTCACCCTGGGGATTCAACGAGTCTTTCCGGCCACCCTTTCGGTCGCCATCGTGGCTTTGGCCATTTCCGTCTCCTTGATTACCGGAGTTTTGTCCGGCTTCTTCCCGGCCTGGCGCGCCGCGCGGATGGACCCGGTCCAGGCCTTGCGCACGGGAGACTAATGAGCGCCAAACGCACTACCATTCTGCTGGGTGAATTGCGCGAGAGTTTTCACATGGCCATGAGCGCCCTGGCGGCCCATAAGTTGCGCTCGGCCCTGACCCTGCTGGGCGTGTTGGTGGGCGTGTTTTCGATCATCGTGGTCATGACCGCCATGCGCGTCATGCAAAGCGATGTCGAACACGAGATGAGCCAGCTCGGCGGCCAGACCTTCATGATTCAAAAATGGCCGGCGGTTTATTTCGGCGGCCCGGAAGGCTTCGAAAAGTATTGGCGCCGGAAAAATATCACCTTGGCCCATGGCGTGGCGGTTGAAGAAAAAGCAACCCTGGCCCGCAGCGTTGGAATCGAAACCACGTTCTGGGGCGGCCAGATTGAAACCCGCTACAAGAAGACGGCCCCCAACGTCCAGCTCTTTGGCGAGACCCCAGGCAGTTTTCCCGCTCGGAATTGGGACTTGCAGGAGGGCCGTTTGCTCCTGGACATGGATGTCGACGGGGCGCGGGACGTGTGCGTGTTAGGCAATAAATTGGCCAACACAGTCTTTCCCCACGGCTCGGCCCTGGGCGAGCGGCTGAAAATAAACGGAATTAATTATGTCGTGATCGGTGTGCTGGCCCCCAAAGGTGGTCAACTCAACGGGGATCAGGATAACTTCGCGGTCGTTCCCCTGACCACCGGCATGAACCGCTTTGGCCGCTGGCGCCGCAGCTTGAGCATCCTGGTCCAGGCCCGCGATCAGGACAGTTACGACGATACCGTCGAGCAGGTCCGCGGCATTTTACGGGTCGCCCGCAAAGTCCCGCCAGGCAAAGAGGACGATTTCGAGCTTTTCTCAAATGACTCGATGATCTCCCAGTTCAATTCCTTCACCATGGCCGTGCGAGTCGGTGTTAGCGCGGTCAGCTCTATTTCTCTTCTGGCCGCCGGCATCGGCATCATGAACATCATGCTGGTGTCGGTGACCGAACGCACTCGGGAGATCGGCATTCGCCGCGCTATCGGCGCCAAGAAACGAAACATCATGACCCAGTTCATCATGGAAGCGGTGGTCATCTGCGAAGTGGGCGGCGTCCTGGGCGTGCTGACGGGGATTCTGGGCGGCAATTCAACCGCTTATTTCCTCAAGCTCACTCCAGTGATCCCGGTCGACTGGGCGGTGATCGGCCTGGTCATTTGCTCCATCGTCGGAATCATCTTCGGCACCTATCCCGCCTACAAAGCCGCCAACCTCGACCCAATCGAGTCGCTGAGATACGAGTAAATGGCTAATCTTCCGAGAACAAGTATTCCAGATCCGCTTTAGACAGGCTGCGGGCAAAACCTTCTTCCCCGAGCACATCGGCAATGGTTTGGGCTTTGCTTTGCTGTAATTCCCAAATCTTTTCTTCGACTGTTCCCGGAGAAATTAATCGGTACGCGTTGACCGTTTGCGTCTGGCCAATGCGATGCGACCGATCGATCGCCTGCGCCTCTACTGCCGGGTTCCACCATGGATCGTACAAGACCACGTAACTGGCGGTAGTCAGGTTCAAGCCCGTCCCGGCCGCGCGCAGACTCAGCAGGAAAACCGACGCGTTGGGGTCATCTTGGAAAGCGCTTACCACCTCCTGCCGGTCCTTGGTTTGGCCGGTCAGAATGTGCGTGGGGATCGAGTGCGCATGGCATTCCTGTTCGAGCAATTCGAGCATCTGCACAAATTGGCTGAACACGAGGACCTTTTGTCCTTCCGCAATCAGCGCATCAAGCAATTCGAACAGCGTCTCGGTCTTCCCCGAGGCCGAATCGCTGCCCACGAGTTTAGGATGGCAGCAGATCTGGCGCAAACGCGTCAGCGCCGCCAACACATGGATTTTGCTCTTGTTCAGTCCCTTCTCGGCCACTGTTTTCATGACCTGCTCCCGGCTGCGCCGCAATTCGGCCAGGTACAGCTTCCGTTGCTCCTCGTCCAACTGGCAATCCCGACGCTGTTCGATGCGATCGGGCAGGTCCTTGGCCACGTGTTTCTTGAGACGGCGCAGCAGCAACGGGCGTAATTTGGCCGACAGCCTTTTCCGAGCGATGCGTTGCGCCGATTCGGCATTCTCTCCGCGCGGCTCGTACATTTCGGCAAACTGATCCTGATTACCCAGATAGCCGGGCTGGATGAAGTCGGCGATGCTCCACAAATCCAGCAGGCGATTCTCCAGGGGCGTGCCGGTTAAGGCCAGGCGATGCTCTGACTTGAGCTGTTTGACCGATTGCGTTACCTGCGCTCCGGGGTTTTTGATGAATTGGGCTTCGTCCAGAATCACCGCCCGGAATTGGAATTTCTGCAACTCTTCGAGGTCTCGCCGTAACAATGCGTAATTGGTGACGATCAAATCGTTTTGCGGAATTTGTTTGCGCAAATTGTGCCGTGCCGCGCCGCTTTCCAGCACCAGCACCTTGAGCCCGGGTGTGAACCGGTTAGCTTCCCGCCGCCAGTTGTGCAACACCGATGCCGGGCAGATCACCAACCCTGGTTTCGGATTCTTTGTATGCCGCTCTTTCAACCAGGCCAGCCAGGCCAGCGTCTGGATCGTTTTGCCTAATCCCATGTCGTCGGCCAGAATACCGCCCAGGCGCATGCGGGTCAGGTGACACAAAAAATCGAAACCGTCCTTTTGGTAAGGCCGTAACTCCGCCTGAATGAGTGTCGGCAACTCCGTTCCGGGGACTCCCTTGAAATCCTTGACGCGCGCGCGCAATGCTTCTGCTTGCGGCGTATCGACGAACCGTTGCAATCCCGTCTCATCCAGGTGGGCTATCTGCTCCATCCCAATCTTCTGGGCTACGGGCACCAGGCCATCGATTCCTATATCCGCCATCGCCTCGTGCGCATTCTGCACCGCCGCCGAATCCAGCTCGACCCAGCCGGCATCGGGCAATTTCACGAAACGTCCGGTGGCCGTCTGCAGCCGTTGCAGATCGGCCGCGCTGAGCTTCATGCTTTCGTGTTCCCATTCGGCTGAAACCGATAACCAATCGATGCCGCTGCCCTTGACCACGAGCCGCGGGCGCAGCTGCCGAGGCGTGAGGAAAAGCCGCTGGAATGCTGGATTGGCCAGATAGTCAGCTTCGCGCGGGCGCTCCGCCCAGGCATGCGAAACCGTGCTCAAAAAGGCCTCGTTGGCATCTCCCACCCACAAGCCGGGTTCAGGGGTAAACCAGTCCAGCTGCCGCAGCCAGCGTGTCGCCGGCTCCAGGCGGGCGTCGTCCAGAATTTCCGGTTTTTCCGCAGCCTTTTTCCGACCGTCCTGGATCTGCCATTCGTGTCCATTCCACAGCCAGAGACTGTCGTCGCGCTCGCTTCGGGCCTGCAATCGGAGACGCACCGTTTCATCGAGCAGCTCGAAAGTGAACTGAGGCCGGCCCGGATGGGTGATGCAAAGCTGTTCCCAATCGACACTCTGATTGGCTTGGGTTCGGCGCAGGTGCGTCAGCAGGCGATGGCTTAGTTGTCGAACCGGGACCGAAGCCTGGCTGGCCCAGTGTTCGAGCAATTGTGGCGGAGGGGAGTTACGCACCAGGTAAAATGTGCCCCGGGCAAGGGCCAGGGGAGGTCGCTGGTTGAAGAACTGCACCTCGGACAGGGCAACGGCCTCCCCCCCCGGTATGGTCAAGCGGTGCGTAAACGACAGCTCG
>DASRFK010000338.1:0-3304 GCA_035651635.1 Verrucomicrobiia bacterium
CGAAAATCTCGAAGCCAACCCCATCTCCGCGCGGGATGCCGCGGCCCGCCAGTTGCATCCGCATCAAGTGGACCTTGTCGGCCGGGACCAGGATGGAGCTGCCGCCGGCGCCCACTTTGTAAGGCACCTTGGCGTCGTCAAGAGCGGCAATGACTTTGGCGGCCTCGCCGTCGGAAAGACGGCCATAGAGCAGGCTGTAATCGGGACGGGCGGACCAGAAAGCAAGCGTCCCCAGCCCGGCGAGGAGTACGAACGTAGCACAACCAACGCTGAGGCGCTGAGCTGTGCCCAGTTGCTGCCAGATCTCGCGCAACTGCGCGCCTAATTTCGATAAGTTTTGATTCATTCAGTGGCCAACTTAAATTTGCATACGCATCAACTCCTGGTACGAATCCAGGAGCTTGTTGCGCACCTCGATCATCAGTTGAAAGGAGATGTTCGCCTCTTCCATCGCGATCACCGCCTGGTGCAGCGAGGTATTCTGGCCGCTCTGCAGCGCCGCCACCGCGTCGTTCGCGACCACTTGACGCGCGTTTACTTCTCCGACCATCCGGCCCAGCACATTGGCGAAGGACTCGCCCGCGGGTTGGACCGCCCCCGTTTCCGAGGCCGGCGTGAGCGCACCGGGGCCCTTGACTTGAGGCAGCAAATCCGCGGCTCCAACTCCGTCGGCCGGCCTGAGGCCGTAGGACTGGATCATCGGAGGGATGGCTGAAACGGGAACCATGTAAAGGCGTCAGGTGCTGCTTAGTGTTTGCCGATCGCTAACGTCTGGATTGCCATGGCACGAGCGTTCTTAACCACGGCGAGATTCGCCTCGAAAGCGCGAGAGGCGGCAATCATATCGGCCATCTCCTCGTGAATGTTGATGTTCGGCAGGGCAACCATTCCATTCGCGTCAGCGTCCGGATGACCGGGCTCGTAAGCCAGGATGGGTGGGCGGGAGTCGTTCTCGATGCGCGCGACCCGAAGAGTTGGTGTCTGCTGCTGATTCTGCGTACCTATTACTTGCTGCAGGGCCGATTCAAAAACAACGACCTGGCGCTGATAGGGCTTGCCATCGAGCCCGCGGGTCGTATTGGCGTTGGCAATGTTTTCCGAGACGATATCGAGGCGGGTGCGTTCTGCCTCGAGGGCCGCGGTGGTGCTTTGAATTCCAGAAAGAATTTGGACCATAAGCCATTAAGATGATTTAGCGGTAATCGCCATTCTCAAGCGCAGGAGCATGTTCGAAACGAGCTGAGTTTCCAGGCTGTGCGCCAGGGTATTTTGGTTTAACTGCGCCATCTCCTTTTCCAAATTAACCGTGTTCCCATCCTTGCTGTTGGGAACAGCGTTAGGGTCTGGAGCTAATGCGGGCTGCAAGGAGACGATTTGGTGCGCATCGCGAGTGGCGCAAGCCCGGTCCAACTCGCTTTGGAAAGTGGGAGCGAGGTCAAGACGCTTATAGCCCGGAGTCTCCAGATTGGCAATGTTGCTGGCAATTGCTTCCTGGCGTAAGGCAACCGCGTCCAGCGTTTTTTTTGCCGCCAGATAGTCCGGCTGATTGAACAGTGCTTCGACCATACGCAGTTTTCCTAGTTCCGCTGAGCACCAGGGATGCCATCGGCCAGAACTGCCCTGAAACCGGGGTTTTTGCGGATGCCGGGACCGGGCAGAAGGCAAATCTTACCCACGCTCCCGAGCCCAGGTAGGCAAGAGTTGCGTCACCAAACACAGGGTTCCGCCGGTTTTTGCAGCCGCTTCAGTTCGCCGCAAACCTCGAACTCACTGCTCGGCTGCTTGATTAAAGTGCCGCGCGACCTACATTAGGCACATGAAGATACCGCGCGAAGTGCCGGTAATGACGTTGCCCAACGCAACTTTATTCCCTCAAGCGTTGCTCCCCCTTTACATTTTCGAACCAAGATACCGTCAGATGTTGGCCGACGCCTTGCATTCGAACCGCATGTTTTCTGTTGCGATGCAAAAGCAGGGAAGCACGCGCGAGACCCCTTCGCCGGTAGCAGGACTGGGGTTAATCCGGGTATCGGTTGGACATCGAGACGGCACTTCGCATTTGATCCTCCAGGGGCTGGCCCGAGTCGAACTGGAAGAAGCGGTCCGGTATAAACCATATCGAATCCAACGGATCAAGCCGTTGCAAGCGCCGCCGTGTGATAACGTTAAAGTCGACGCGCTCGTTGCCAAACTTCGCGAACTGCTCCAGGAGCGAATCCAGCTTGGGCTGCCTTTTCCATTCCCAGTCATGTCCCCGGGTCAGCCCGAAGCCGGTTCGCCGCCACCTTCGTTTTCGCCAAAAGAGATCCTCAACTACCTGGATTCCATAACCGATCCTGAGCAAGCGGCGGACCTGGTCTCTTGCGCTGTGCTGCCGGGGGCGGCGGAGCGACAAGCGATCCTGGAGACGGTGGACGTCGAAGTGCGCTTGCGGCGACTGATTCATTTTTTACTGGCCGAAATTCGCGGCAAACGAAAAGGTAACGAGTCATGAACCAACATTCCTCAACTGGGGAATCCGAAGCCGCTGGCGGTCAAGAAGAGGTGTCGGCGCTGTTTGCGCAGTTAATCCTCCAGCAAACCAATATGGCGATGATGCTCCTGGGCAAGATAGCGCATCCGGAGAGCGGGCAGGTTTACAAAGACGTCGAGGCGGCCCGCCTGTTCATCGATCAATTGGAAATGTTGGAAAGAAAAACCCGCGGCAACCTGACCAAGGAAGAATCCGGCTTGCTCAAACAAAGCCTCATGAACTTGCGATTGGCTTTCGTCGAAGCGGTCGACTCCGGTGAGCCTCAAAAGCCGCCCGAAGCACCGCCAACCAAAACCGTGGAAGGTGGCGGGCAGGAATCGCCTGGAGGGCCGAATCAGGCGTCTGGTGCCCCCGAAGAGGAGCATCGTAAAAAATTTAGCAAAAAGTATTGAACCGGGGGGGATCTCTGCGGGCTGGTAAGTCCGGGCCGGCGCGCGGGCATACCTGCCCGCAGCAACCTCCGATCACCACCTGACGCCAAACCTGACCCTTCGCCAGATTCAGTTCGAGGATCTCTGCGGACTGGGAAGTCCGCGCGCGGGCACTCCTGCCCGCTGCAACCTCCGATCACCATCTGACGCCAAACCTGACCCTTCGCCAGATTCAGCTCGAGGATCTCTGCGGACTGGGAAGTCCGCGCGCCCGATAGGGGTAGGGATGGCGCTTTCGCGCCACCCCTCCCTCCAAACCGGACGGGCGGATTTCCCGCATCCGGCTTTCCAGTCGGTGGTGTCTCGGCGAGACTAACCATAGGTGCAAGAACCATGTTCC
>DASRFK010000339.1:0-4526 GCA_035651635.1 Verrucomicrobiia bacterium
CCCGCTCCGACAGTTCTGGGCAGTCACCCAACCTCCATCTCCTCCGCTCAACCTCTGGCCAGAAATCCTCGGAAAATACTCGCTCTAAGCCTGTCCCCTTTTGAACTCGCACAGAAATCCCCTTTTGAACTCCCGCCGACACAAAAAGTTTTCTTTGCTGACAACCGACGCCCGGCCGCGCATGCTGTTCTCGATTGGAAAATGTGAAATCGACAATTTTCAGTTTTCAATTTTCAATTTCGCCCCCGCATGCCAGCTCCTTCCCTTGACCGACTCCTTTCCGCGGCCAGTGACTTCGATGCCTCGGATCTTCACCTGGTCGCCGGTGTTCCGCCGGCATTTCGGGTCAACGGCGAGATCATCCTGGCTGACGGCGACGCCCTGACCGAAGCCGAAGTGGAGCAAATGGCGTACAGCCTGCTCAACGAACAACAGAAACGGAAATTTGAGCAGGAGTGGGAGCTCTGTATTTCCCTGTTGCACAGTGCCGCTGGTCGGGTGCGCGCCACTTTTTATCGCCGGAACGGGCATCCGGAAATGAGCTGCCGGTTCTGTGGCGACCGCATCCCCACTCGCGAGGAACTCGGCTTGCCGGAGAAAATCGACGAACTCGCTCGCAAACCGAACGGCCTCGTGCTGGTCACCGGCCCGACCGGCGCCGGCAAAACGACCACGCTCAATTACATGGTCGAGTTGATCAACAATGAGCGCCGGTGCAAGATTGTGACCATCGAGGACCCCATTGAATTCGTGCACCCGAACAAACGAGCCATTGTCGTCCAGCAAGAAGTGCTCACCGATGTTCGCTCGTTCAATCGGGCCCTGATCCACGTGTTGAGGCAGGATCCCGACGTGATCGTGGTTGGCGAGATGCGCGATTTTGAGGCCATTTCCACCGCGCTGACCGCCGCCGAAACCGGCCATCTCGTGCTGGCCACGATGCACTCACCGAACGTGTCTCATGCGCTCGAGCGGATTGTCGGGGTTTTCGAAGGCAGCGCGCAACGGCAGATCATCCTTCAGCTCTCGAATGCGCTGCAAGGGATTATCGCGCAGGAACTGCTTCCAGCGGCCGACCGCACGCGCCGGGTCCTGGCCTATGAGTTAATTGTCGCCAACAGCGCCGTGCGCAACCTGATCCGGGAAAACCAGGTTCATCAGCTCGAGAACACGATTCAAACCGGTCGCAAGGAAGGCATGACGCTGATGGACAATTGCCTGTACGATCTTTATTGCAAGGCGCTCATTACGTACGACACCGCGCTCAGCCGCGCGCGGCATCCCGAGCACATCGTCCGCCAAAAAGCCTGATTGGTGTATAATGTGATATATAGAGAGTGTTTTAGAATTCGGTTTGGAGTCCCGCCTTCAGGCGGCTTCGATGTCCAACCGCCTGAAGGCGGAACTCCAAACCCAGGCACCCTCGCCAAGCCAGTATTTTAAAACAAGCTCGCAAGGAAACGGGCATGCCATTTCTCCACGGCGCTTGTCCAAATGGACAGTAGCACCGATATATGAGCGACCTGGCCAATCGAATCGCGACTGACGTGACACTGGCATTAGCCTTCGGCTTCGTCGCTTTTTTCACCATCAAGCGCGCCGAAGACCCGGCCCGGATGCTCTTCAAATGGATCCTGACCGCGGTGCTGGTTATCCTGGTGGTTTGGAAAGTGTTCCCCAGCGCGGATGCGGGCGGCATCGCGGCGTTCGCGGCGGTGGCCAATTGCATGTTGGTCGCTTTGGTGCTGGTAATAGTCTGGCGACACAATATCGGGGCGCTCTTTGCCAAGCCATTCACCTCTCTCTATGACGGGGGCGACCTCGAGCCCGAACCCCGACCTTTCTATTCGATTGCGCGCGCGCGCCAAAAGCAGGGCAAATACGCCGAGGCCATCGGAGAAGTCCAGAAACAGCTCGAACGATTCCCGACCGATTTCGAAGGTCAGATGTTCATGGCCGAAATCCAGGCTCAGGACCTCAAGGATTTGGATGCCACCGAGGCAACGGTGCAAAATTTATGCGCCCAACCCGGCCACGCGCACAAAAACATTGCCTTCGCCCTGTATTCCCTGGCCGACTGGCAACTTAAGTACCGGCAGGATAAAGAGGCGGCGCGGCGCGCGCTGCAACAAATCGTCGACTCGCTCCCGGAGTCGGAGTTCGCTTTGGCCGCCGCCCAAAGGATAGCTCATTTGACGGACCCGGATGCTGGCTCAATGGAGCCCAGGAAATTCGTCGTAAAAGAAGGGATTCGCAGCCTGGGATTGGTCCAGGACACGGCCCGGTTTCGACCGCAAGAAGCGGAACCGGGAAAACTGGCGGCTGAGTACGTCAAACACCTCGAACAACATCCGCTGGACACCGATGTCCGAGAACGTTTGGCGGTCATTTACGCTGAGCATTATCATCGGCTGGACCTCGCCGCCGACCAACTTGAACAGATGATCCAACTGGAGAACCAGCCTCACAAACAAGTGGTCCGTTGGCTGAATCAATTAGCCGATATGCAGGTTCACGCCGGGGCTAATTACGATACGGTCAAGCAGATACTTCAACGAATCGTCGACCTGGATCCGGATTTGGCGGCCGCCGAGACCGCGCGCAAACGCATCGCTCTGCTTAAATTAGAGCTTAAAGGCAAAGAGCAGAAGGAATCCGTGAAGATGGGGACTTACGAGCAGAATATCGGCCTGAAGGCCTCGCGGCATTCCGCTTCTGGTGAATGAAGTATCGAAGGCACACTCACTTTACGGGGACGGGGTTCATGGCCTGCGAGATCTAAACGCACGGCATCGGGAACGCCCTGCCGACTGAAAGTCTGACTGAAAGTCGGCGGCCCAGCAGACTGAAAGTCGACTGAAAGTCTGCGCTACGAGGTGGCCGC
The DNA here is from genome assembly GCA_035651635.1 of Verrucomicrobiia bacterium. Classification (GTDB taxonomy): domain Bacteria; phylum Verrucomicrobiota; class Verrucomicrobiia; order Limisphaerales; family UBA8199; genus JANXQE01. The sequence goes on from DASRFK010000339.1 coordinate 2,885, forward strand.
GCTTACTGCACGAGCTTCAGAGCGATTTGCTTTTCGATTTCGTGGGCCAGGTCGATATCCGATCCACCCCCAGGCGTCCGGGTCTGAACAGTTACGGCGGTTACCTTCGGGTCGACAGCCTCGATCCGCACCCAAACGGTCCTTTGATTGACCTTACCTTCGACGGTTTTGACCGCGTTGGTCTCGTTGTACAAGACGCTCTCATTGACCAGGACGCCATTGCTGCTGACCACTTGTTTGGCGGCACTGGCAACCTGGTCCACCGTCCTTTCGTAGCGGCCTTGGACGCGGTCCTTAAGGAAGGGGACCCCCGCCGTCTTCCGCTCGTCCACTGTGCTGACACAGCCTGCTCCGGCCAGCACCATCCCTAGTAAAATTGCAAACATGCAAGTCTTCATCGGGCTTATGCAACCACATTGGCCTCGACCGTCAAGCCTTGTTTCGGCTCCCGGTGCAGCGGGCGCGCCGAAATTCCAACGAGCGTGAAAATCGCGCTGGCTTCAGCAGCCAAATCCCTGCCGACTAAAAGTCTGCGGTACAGCAGCGGTACAGCAGACTGGAAAGCCGGAGCGGAAAGTCTGCGCTACGCGGGGCCAGCCTCGACAAAGCGGGAGCTCCATGGCATTTTCGATAAGTGGTTGCAGAGAAATATCAACGGCTGCGAGGTTTGCTTGAGTCCTATGGTTCATGCCTCGTGGCGTATTCCGGCGGAGTGGATTCAGTCTTCCTGGCTTATGTCGCGCACCAGGTTCTGGGTCAGCGCTCCCTGGCGGCCATTGCGGACTCGCCGAGTTTGCCCCGACGTGAATTGGACGAAGCACTCCGGATCGCGCAAGAATTTGAGTTTCCCGTGCGAGTTGTTCACACTCGCGAATTCGAAAACCCCGAGTATCTCGCGAACCCAAACAATCGCTGCTTTTTCTGCAAACACGAACTATTCACCGAACTGGCACCGCTTGCTTCAGCTGAGGGGTTCAAGGTGTTGGCCTACGGCGAGAATGCCAGTGATATCGGAGATCATCGTCCCGGCGCCGTCGCTGCGGCTGAGTTTCAAGTCCGTGCGCCGCTCAAAGAGGCCCAATTGACCAAAGCTGAAATTCGCGAGCTCTCCGCGCAATTTGGCTTGCCGACGGCGGATAAACCGCAGATGGCCTGTTTGAGCTCACGGGTTCCATACGGCGAATCGGTCTCGCCGGAGAAATTGCGGATGATCGAAGCGGCTGAAAACGTGTTGCGCGATGCCGGATTCTACGATGTGCGTGTGCGGCACCATGAGTTGGGCTCGGCCGGCAAGCCGCTGAGTGCCGTCACTTCAGATCCCAACCAACGGCCTGTCCCGGCGCTCCAGTTGGCCCGGATCGAGGTCGGTCCCATTGAGATGCAAAAGTTTCTTGTGAACGGCACGTCGCTAAAGATCGCTCAGGCCCTAAAGAGCATCGGGTACGCGCATGTGACCCTGGACCTCCAGGGCTACCGTCGCGGGAGCACGAACGAGACCTAGGCCCGGCGCGCGGACTTCCCAGTCCGCAGCGATCCCAAACCGAATCTGGCAAAACTACGGGTTCGGCCCCGCCACTCTTCGGCCGTTGCTGCGGGCAGAATGCCCGGCGCGCGGACTTCCCAGTCCGCAGCGATCCCCAAA
>DASRFK010000340.1:0-2221 GCA_035651635.1 Verrucomicrobiia bacterium
TCTACTCCGGGTAGAAACACCTACCTTTTCGTGCGCGAGACTTTGTACTTCCACACACATATAAGTCGCCGAAAATGAACGGGTCCAAGGAGCAGGAAAATACCCCAATGGCCGGGTACGAGCGTAATTAGCGTGGGCCGCTGATTCCGGGTTATTGGTTGAGGGAGGCAAGGCGGTGATTTCGGGGGCCATATTGCCCTTGAGTGACGCTGAATCCCAATTCCTCAATTTTTTGACGCCGGATGGTGATGTTGCGGTCGGCATTCCCGCAGTGGAGTAGCCATTTAGCAATTGCCTTGCCGGTTCAGACTTAAACAAGGACGCGCCTGCATGTCACATTTTCGACTCCGCCTGTCAGTTGCGATGGCAACTGTCTTGGCACTTTCGATATTTACTCTCGCGCAGAACAGCAACCCACCCGAAGCTGGATGGGGAACGATTTTGGGCACCGTCACCGATGTAAGCGGTGGCACAGTTCCAGGTGCGACGGTGGTTCTGCAGGACTCCGATTCCCAGGGCCGCAAGACGGTAACGACAGATGGAAACGGATTCTTCCGGATCGCGCAAATCGAGCCCGGCATTTCCTACCGCATTACGTTTAGCGCACAGGGTCTGCAAGCCTGGACTTCGCCTGGGGTCACGCTTGATGCCGGCCAAGTCAAAATCCTAAACGCCCAGCTTCGGCTGCCGCCCGAGGAGACGCGCGTACAGGTTACCTACGACCCGGTGGAGGTTGCTACCGAGCAGGTGAAGAGCGAAGAAAAGCAGCGCGTGTTTGGAATCGTGCCGAACTTCTACGTGGTGTACGATCGCGACCCACAACCACTCACGGCGAAGCTGAAATTCAAACTCGCCACCAAAGTCGCGACCGATCCCGTCACTTTTGCCGGCGTTGCGTTCATGGCGAGCGTGAATCAGGCAGCCGACACTCCTAACTACGGGCAGGGTTGGGAAAGCTATGGCAAGCGCCTGGGCGCAACCGCGGCCAACGGTCTGACCGACATCATGATCGGCGGCGCGGTACTGCCGTCTTTGTTGCACCAGGACCCGCGCTACTTCTATCAGGGAACCGGCTCAACCACGTCCCGCCTTCGTCATGCCATGCTGAGTCCGTTCATCGCCAGGGGCGACAACGGAAAGTCGCAGCCGAACTATTCCAGCGTGGGTGGGGATCTGGCGTCGTCGGCCATCGCGAACTCTTACTATCCCGCTCCAGACCGGGGCACCGCCGCCATTCTCTCCAGTTTCGCCATCAGCACGGCTGAAAGAGTTGCCGCCAGTGTCGCTCAAGAGTTCATCCTCGGCAGATTCACTGGGAAAGGTCGCCCGGTGCAGTAAGGCGGGGCCGCCAAGCGAGCTACGGCTGGGCAGGGACGTCCTCGAGGGTGCCAGCCGGGCCGACCGCGCTCGCCGCTATTCCGTCATGGGTAACAGCAATCCCATGCGGCGTCGTTTCTTCATGCATTAATCCTGATGATCCGACCTCAGTTGCCGTTTAGGGCCGTGCACCGGAACGGTGCGGGTTGAAAAGACCAAATCAGTCAATTAGCCTACAATCATCAACTACTTACCACCGCCGCCCGGGTGGCGAAACTGGCAGACGCACGGGACTTAAAATCCCGGGTCCCGAGAGGGACGTATCGGTTCGATTCCGATCCCGGGCACCAATCTCTATAAAATTTACTGAATCAGATTCAACGGATCTCTACACTGCTGCCCTCTACTGCGGCGGTGTGTCTGGAGGGAAGTTACTTTGCGGCTGTATCCCGCCAGGCCGCTGCGTGCCCGGGCTCTGCATCCCGGGGCCCTGCATGCCCTGAGGCTGGCTTCCGAATGGGCTGTTGGAGAATGGGCTTGAAGGATTCGAACCGGGCTGGCCCTGCTGCCCGGCTTGTCCTTGCACCACGCCACCCACTCCGCCGACTGCCGGTTGCGCCGGCCCGACGATCAGCCCGCCGCGGTCGAGGTTGGGATCGTACACAAACTGCCACTCGCTATATTTCTTCTTTTTGTTGAACTCGTGAATGCCAATCTTGTCGCTGGTGCTGGCCACGCCGATAATTGCGCCGCCGCCGAACACCTGCTGATTGGGATTGCCAGAATTATTGTTCTGAATGCCCGAGGGCTGCGTACCTGGCGTTCCCGGCTGGCCGTTGTCGGTCGAAGCCATTTGAACTCCGCCCCCGACGCCTTGTCCCAGGCCGCCCTGTTGTGCCAGTGC
>DASRFK010000341.1:0-54841 GCA_035651635.1 Verrucomicrobiia bacterium
CAGGAACTGTTGGCCGTAATCGGGAGCTATCGGTTGAACCATGGTGATCCGATCCTTTTGCCGGCGGTACGTTCAAAAATTCCTTCAAGAAGTTTTGAGACAGTCTCAGCGCGATGTCCCTACCTCAGGGCGCTCTTTTCCCGGAACGTATCTTTTGGACGTATTTGCTGTTCCTGCTTGTGGCACAACGTTTTCGAGCTTCCTGGCACACCGCGGCAGGATTTCCACTAAAGTCCGCGAATCGTTCGGCCGATACAGGAGTGGACTCCGCCGCTACTTATGAGTGAAAAGCACATATTGCTGGCCGACCCCGATGCGCGGACCGCCGAAGAACTGCGGCAGGCGTTGGGGCAAGGATGGATTGTAAACTCGGTGGAAACCGCCGCTGCGGCTTTACGCGAGCTTCGGGCGCAAGCCTACGACGGGCTAATCGTCAGCCTGCACCTGACGGACATGCCGCCCAAGCAGTTGCTCAACCGGGTTCGAACCAAATTCCCGAACCTCATCCGGTTCGTGGTGGCGAGCGAGCAGGACCGGGAGTTGGTGGTGAACGAGTCCCTGGGAGCCCATCAGATTTTAATCCGGCCTTTCGATGCCGACGGGTTAAGGACAACCATCGCGGGCGCGCTAGGCACGGAGCGCTGGCTCGAAAGTGAACAACTGCGCAAACTGGTCGCGCGGATGCGTTCTTTGCCCACGGTCCCGGCGCTTTACCTGGACATTATCGCCGCTCTCAGATCGCCCACCGCCACCACGGAGGATGTTGGGCAGCTCATCGTGCAGGACATGGCGATCACCACCAAGCTTTTGCAGGTCATCAACTCCGCTTATTTCGGCCTGCCTCGCACCGTTACCAGCCCGGCGGAGGCCGTGGCGTTGCTCGGATTCGAAACGGCCAAATCCATGGTCATGGCCGTAAAGCTTCTCAATCAGTACGACCGGATCAAAATCGACGGTTTCTCCATTGACAGTCTTTGGCAGCACAGCACCGCCGTCGCGAATAGTGCCAGGCAATTGGTTCTGCTTCAGACGGGTGAGCGCAGCCTGGCCGAGTCGGCCTTTGCCATGGGTCTTTTGCACGACGTGGGTAAAGCGGTTCTGGCCGGGAACTTTGGCGAGCAATACGGCGGAGCCGATTCGCTGGCGCGCAAACAACGTCTGCCGCTGTGCGAGGTCGAGAAAGAGATTTTTGGAGCCCACCACGGTGAGGTGGGCGCTTACTTGCTGAGTCTGTGGGGATTGCCCCGCAACTTGCTCGAGGCCGCGGCCTTTCATCATCATCCCTCCCGCAGCGCTGACCAGACCTTTACTGTGCTTACGGCCGTTCATGTGGCCAATGCTTTGCAGTACATCGCCAATCCCGACGTTCTTGGTCATGTTGCGCCCGAGTTGGACCTGGCTTATTTGGAATCGATTGGAATGAGCGAATGTCTCCCCTCGTGGTGCGAAGAGCTATTGGGCGAGGAGGCGGCGAGTCGCTATCTTGCACCGAAGCAAGCCTCAGCAAACTCCAAAGTGCCCCAACCGGAGCTGGCATTTACTCCCCCCCCGGCTTCAGCTGTTTGCCCCGATCCGGTCGTGCCACAGCCGTTGCCGGATAAACCGGCGTCTGAAATGACGCCCGAAGAGCTTTGTACCGTTGAAGCTGCCGCCGACGTTGAGGTATCGAAAAACGAAATGTCCGAGGCCGAAAACGAAGTTAACGCGCAGGAGAGCTTCACCAGCGATCCAGCGGACATAACCGCAGCCGAGACAGCTCCGATGGGTGCAACTCCGGTGGAGACAGCTCCAACGGATAGAACTCCAGCCGTTACAACGTTGCCCCAGGAAGCTCCGCAACCGGTCATTTCAGGCGGTCGTCGTAATCGCTGGCTCGTCACCGCCGGGCTTTCCGTGTTTGGTCTTTTAGTCATTTGCCTGGTCCTCGGCCGATCCGGCCGTGACCATCAGCACGCGGTTCCGGTTCAAGCCCGCGAACCCCAACCTGCCCAGGCCGAACCCGCAGCGGCCTCGGCACCCGCGGACCAAAACGCGCTGACCGACGCGAAAGATTCAACCCCAGGTCTTGACTCGGCTGTCTCATCGAACAGCGTGGCATCATCCGCTCCGGACGCTTCGAGCTCGGTAAAAGCCGGCCCGGAAGTTGTCGCCGAACCGGCCCCCACCAAGCCCGCTTTCCCTGCGCTTAAACTGCAAGGGATTCTATTTTCTCCACAGCATCCGTCCGCAATCATCAACGGCGCTTTGGTCCGTCGCAACGACCGGTTGGATGGCGCGCGGATTGTGGAAATCCGGCAGACAACCGTGACGGTTGAATTTCAAAAAGAGCGCAGGGTTTTGTCATTGGAGTAATTCGGGCCTAATCTCAATCGCTTTTCTTTCCGGTACTCGGTAGAACACCTGGCATGATTTTTTTGCCAGGCATTCGGGTCTTTTTCTTCGCGATTTGCTTGTGCTCCGGCGCGTTGCAGGTTTCCGCGGCGCAGGTCCTGGTGTTCGCCGCCGCCAGTCTTACCGACAGCCTGCGAGAAATCGCCGAGTCTTACCGCACCTCAGCATCCGAAAAAATTGCATTGAACTTGGGCGCCTCCAGCACCTTGGCACGGCAGATTGAAGAAGGTGCTCCGGCGGACATCTTCTTTTCCGCCGATGAAGCGCAAATGGATCGTTTGGAGGCTCACGGGCTGATCGTCAGCGGCACTCGGACCAATCGACTGTCCAATGAACTGGTTATCATCGTAGCCGCCCGTGGATCCGTTGCCATCCGCGCGCCTCAGGATTTGGCGGGTTCGTCCATCCGGCGCATTGCGCTGGGCGATCCCAAGGCCGTCCCGATTGGCGTATATGCGCGCAGATTTCTCGAGGGCGCCGGTCTTTGGCAAGCCGTCGCTCCCAAGGTCGTGCCGACCGAAAATGTTCGGGCCGCGTTGGCAGCAGTCGAGGCGGGTAACGCCGACGCCAGCATCGTTTATAAAACCGATGCACTGATTTCGAAACGAGTTGTCATCGCCTACACGGTTCCTCCCGACCAGGCACCCAGGATCCGTTACCCCGTTGCCCTTTTGAAAGGCTCCGCAAAACCCGCTGCGGCAGCGAAATTCGTTCAGTACTTGGCCAGCCCCACCGCGACCGCCGTCTTCGAGAAGCACGGGTTTATTATCAGCCCTTGACGCGCGCCCGGCTTTTGAGTCTCGCCTTTAGTCGGAACGATGCAGTTCAACCACCGAGGGACACGGATACACAGTGATAAAATGAGCGGATTTGCATCACCTCAGCTGCCCGAGCCGGCCTCATCTTTGTATGAACGAAGCCGCTTTTCGTGAGACAGCCTCTGGCCTGTCTCATCCGTGCGAATCGGTGTTCATCCGAGGTTTCAACTGCGTTGTTTGGGTTAGCCGGAATTAGAATGGCCAGTACCAGTGTTTCTTCCTGGGCTCGACCACCTTGAACTTGTGTTCTTCCTTTGCCATAGAAGCGGGTTCGATCTCGATCACGCGGCTTTGCGAGATGACCTGCTCTTCGCCGTGAGGCCCTTTATAGTAGTAGTACGAGCCTTTGAGTTTCGGACGGCCGGCCGAAGTGATTTGCATGCCGTTGGTCAGTTTCATCTCGTACTGATGCGCGCAGCCGCACAGCAAACACAACAGGAACAAAAACCAATGTTTCTTCATAGCCGCAACCTTGCAATCGAACCACCGGATCCTGGGAACCGCCTGGTTGCGTCAGCTTACGCAACCCGGCCCGCCAGCGGCGATAATGCCGCTTTGGCCGTACTTGTCAGCATCCAATTCATTCCACTTTGCGACCGTCCAACGCTCCACCTAAGAGGGGGCTTTAATAATGATCTTGGCGGCGGGACACCGCCAAAACCCGCCGGCCAGAGGCCCGCGCTACGTAGCGCAGGCGTCCTCGTCTGCGGGTTCCGCCGGCGTCTCGCCGCCGGAATGGCGCCGCGGACCCACTCTAAAGGAGCAAACGGTCATCGGAGAGCTGGCGGCTCGGCCCGGCTTCGCGGGGACGGGCTGAATAAAGTTGCATGGGTCAACGTCTCTCCTTTCGTTCGGGCCAATCAATCAGGTGAAACAAAACTCCGGGTACCCGGGTCATGATTGTCAGACTATGCCAGAAACTGTGCGAACATCGGCGTTGAATCCCGCTTTCAAGCGGTTTCAGTATTTGCCGCATTTGCCCCTGGGCGTGGCGGGAAAACCTGCCTGCGCGGCTCCAGCTAAATCCCAGAGTTGCAGAACCTTGGGAACCAGACACACGACTACTACTCTACGAACATCCCTGGGCATTGAGGAAACGCCGGCCCGGACGCAAGCCCCTCCCTCTCCTCAAGATGCCGGGGTGCAGTCGCATTTTTTGGGAGATTCGGGCGCGATTTGAGTCATCGCCCGGATTCCTCCCGGGCAGACACAGGCTAGTCGGACCCCGAAAAACAGAAACGGCGACACATCTAACTGTCGCCGTTGAACGCAGAGACCCAAGACTCGCCTCCAATCCAAGTCTGGTCGAAGTTGCGTGACACTAGCCGACTGCATAATCGGCGCGGTATGGGGTCTTACCCGCAAGATCGAGTGGGCATCACCGTAGGGCCTCGACTCGATAACGTGATTCAATAAACTTTTGCCGGGTTTCCTCGGAATCAGGCAGCTTTTCCGCCAGTAACCAGGCCTGGTACTGATCTGGGGTGATCGTCACCCGGCTGGTGCGTCCGTGACGCCTTCGGACGAATTGGGCCAGTGCGACCAGGAAAGCATTTTGGGAAAAATGCGTTCGGCCTGGGTAAAAAAATGCACAGGCTTGATCGTCCTCGAAATCGACAAGGAGAAGCTGCTTTCCGCGCAGGTTGGTTGGCAGGCCGTGTTGCACGGCCCACTCTTCCACAAACTGATTTAAATCATGCCAATTCAAGCACAGCGCCCTTCGTTTTAAGAGAACCTGACCGGTCCAGACAATGTTCGAGCTGCGCCTGAAAGCATGTTTTAAAATGCCAGCTTTGGCTCGGCGTCTGGGTTCGGAGTCCCGCCTTCAGGTGGTCTCGGCGCCGGGCCGCCTAAAGGCGGGACTCCAAACCGAATTCCAAAACACGCCCTGACGGTGCCTGAATAAGTGCTTTATCAGATTCACCTTGAATGAAGCAGAACACTGAATTCTAAAATTGTCAAAGCGTCATTGGCTGCAATGGGTTAGTAACGGCGGGCCGGGTCCCTGCCGCAGTTTTTCGGGGTTGTGGTCGGGAAGAATTGGGAACTGACCCAGGAACTGACCCCCCGGCTGCCGTCGCTAACCGGTTACCATTGGCTATTCGACCCCAAGAAATCTATGCTCAGGAAATGCGCATTATCGGTCACCTCGAGAACGAATCGGAAGCCAGGACATTCGCAGATTACCTGTACGTGCAGAGAATTGAGAATCAGCTCGAGTTCCAAAAGGACGAAGGCTGGGCTATTTGGATTCGCGACGAGGACAAGCTTGCCTCGGCCACCCAATTATTAGCGGTCTTTCGAGAAAACCCAAAAGACCCGCGCTACCAAAATGAAGGCAGAAGCGCCCCCCAATTGAGGGCCGAAGAAGAGAAGAACCAGGAAGCGTACCGCAAAAAATTACGGAATCGCCGGCACCTTTTTCGGCCATTGCGCGGATATGGTTTTGGTCCCCTGACTTTTGTGCTGATTGCGGCCTGTGTGCTGGTCTTTCTCCTGTCGCACTTTGCCATGGATTTCCAGCCGATTCATGGCTTGTTTATCTCAGAGTATCCTCGAAGCCAGTCATTGCACTCGATGCTGCCGGAAGTGCGGCATGGGCAAATTTGGCGTCTATTCACGCCGGTGCTCATCCATATGACCTTCGCCCATATCCTGTTCAACATGCTTTGGTTGCGGGACCTGGGCAGCATGATCGAAGGCAGGCAGGGTACGGGACAATTAGCGGCTTTGGTGCTGGTGGTGGCGGTAGTCTCGAATTTCGCGCAATACTTCATGAGCGGGCCGGCCTTTGGCGGGATGTCTGGAGTGGTGTACGGCCTGTTGGGTTACATTTGGATCCGGGGAAAACTCGATCCTGGCTCGGGCCTGTTTTTACATCCTTCGACCGTGATCATGATGCTGGCGTGGTTTGTCCTCTGCTACACTCCGCTGCTCACGTCGGTAGTCGGCCAGGTCGCCAACTCCGCGCATGCCGCCGGCCTGATCGTCGGAATGGCCTGGGGCTTCCTCTCCAGCCTGCCTCACCGGTAGCTGCGTTCTTGGTCGTCACTGCGGTTCATGACGCCTGTTCCCCCGGGAGCCCTCAGTTTTCGGCGAAGGTCGGCTGCGGCCACGTTGGACCTCTACCCCGAGTGTCTGCCTCCATTTGCATGCACAAGGCCGGTTATCATCAATCCGGGTAGCACGACCACTACGCCCTCATCGTCGGAAATGACCACCCGCCCACCTGACGGCGGAAGATAAATATGATCGATCGTTGGAACGGGATACTCGCGCCCATCGGAAGTCCGCACGCTGAAAGGGACGAAAGGGAAAATCTGGATGTGCTTGCGAATGTCGCCTGTCATATCGGAAATACGCTACGCCTGTTTCTATCGCCAAACAAGTCCTCGAAATGTGCTGAGAAGGGTGCCCATTGTGCGTTGCGGCGCGCCGTCTCTCCAAAGGTTGAGTATCCGCGTGTCTTGGGGCTTAATTGAGGCGTGAAGCGGCCAGCAGCGCTCGTGGTAATGACGGTTTCCGCACTCCTAGTGGCGGCGCTGGTTTTCTCCCTTCGGGAAGTCGAACACGAGCCGCAGTTTCAGGGCAGGACCTTGAGTGCCTGGCTGCTTCGGGGAGACCCGCACCTCCGCACCTTAACCGTCGACCAGGAGCGGGCGATCAGGACCATGGGAACCAACGCCTTGCCCTTTCTGCTGAAATGGATGCAGTACGAGTACCCGCCCTGGAGGAGGCGATTGGCTCGCAACGTACCCTGGGTGTTCGCACGGTTCCGGTTTTTGTTCACCGACAACCAGGCGGAGCGCGCCATGCTCAGTCAGGAGTGCTTGAGTATGCTCGGCCCGGACGTTGCCCCGGCAATCCCTGAGTTGGTCAAGATGATGAAGCAAACCAATGCGGTCGTCCCCACCCGTGCGCTACAGGTGGTCGACTCGGCGGGCAAGGTCGGCATTCCGGTGCTGTTGGATGTCCTCACGAACCGGCAATCGTATCCTCAGGTCTATTACCTCGAAGGCGCTATGGGCAGGTTGGGGCCGGACGGGCACTTTGCGGTGGCCCCCTTGGTGGGCTGTTTGACGAATAAGAACTGGGGCGTGGTCGTCGTGGCCGCGAGGTGGCTCGGCAGGATTCGGATGGATCCCGAGGTAACGGTTCCAGCCTTGGCGAGGTGTCTCGACGCACCGGAAGGCCGCGTGAGATGCGCCGCTATGCAGGCGCTTGGACAGTTCAGGTCCGATGCGGCAGCAGCTATTCCTTCCGTTGTCCGCGAACTGACCGATCCCGATAACGACGCACGTGCGGCCGCAGAGAGTGCGCTTCGTTGCATTGAGCAAGACTTTAGTGGTCAGGAGCGAGCGCATAGGCCGTGGTTCTAACTTCCGAGCCGGGAGCACCGTCATCGGCCTCTAAAAACGCTGGCCCAGGCTTGGTTGCGAGAGCACCGGCGCCACCAGGATGAAATTATTTCCCGCGTGTGCCTTCCCACTCGAGGGTTTGCCAATCGCCGGACCAGTCGGATTCGACTTTGCCTTTGACCGTGTCTCCGGTGATTTTCCCTTTGTATTTGGCGGTGACTTTTCGGCCGTCACGGTCGCGGGTGACAGTGAAGCTGATTTCGTCGCCGGCAACTTTACCGTCCTGGATTTGGGTTTCGTTTTCGTTGCGAACCGTGGCGCCGGTCAGTTTGTCGCCATCCTGTTTTAGCTTGAGCGTGCCTTCGATGCGGTTGCCGTCGGGGAGGATGAGCGCAGTGTTCCAGTTGCCGCTGGCGGCGGCCTTGGCGCTCTCGCGCTTGGCCTCCCAGTCGAGCGAGCGGGCTTCGCCGTTGACCTCGAATTCGCATTTGCCGGTGATTTTGTCTCCGGAAATTTTACCGGAATATTTGATGACGAAGGGCTGGCCATTGAATTCGCGTTTCACTTTGAAGGTGAGGTCCTCGCCCTTGAGCGAGCCGTCGGTAATTTGCGCCGGGCCGAATTGGTTGGTGTAGCTGCCGGTGAGTTTTTCGCCGTCCTGTTTGAGTTTAAGGATGGTCTCGCCATTCAGTCCGGCGAGGGACCATTTCCAGGTGCCCGCGTCCGTTTCGGCGGCAAAGGTGCCGAAAGACGCAAGGGTGAGGGCGGCGAAGACCAACATGAAACGTTTCATAATTTCAATGCTTTGAATCTTTGAATGGTTTTGGAAACTCAAGCGTGTCCAACCCCACTGCCGGCTGGTTCAGGGTTGAACCCCGCTTGAATCTTCGGCTACAGCCGGACTTTAGATGCATAGCGAAAAATGGGAAGTGTTTTTATTGCGGCGAGAGAGGACCGTGCAGCCTGCAAGCAATTATCTCCTATTAAGATCTGGTAACGGTTCAAAAGAATTTGCCCGGTACAGTTCCAAATCCCAAACCCGAATGCCGAATCAGAAAGCCGCGAGAAGTCGCCAGAGGCACAAAATTGGAATGGCTTACCGCGTCTCGGACAAGTCGCCCGCGAAGCGCTTGGTTTTGCCTGGTTTGAGTTGGAAATCCACAACTTTGGCGCCGTAACGCAATCGCCCTGATTGGCCGCCGACGCTGCGCACGACCGCGCTCGTGAGTTGGCTGTCTTTCCAATCGAGATCCACCTCGAAGCCGCCGCGGGCTCGCAGGCCCTTAACCGAACCGCTTGGCCACTCAACGGGCAATGCCGGAAGGAGTTCGAGTTCGCCGGCCTGGCTCTGAAGGACCACCTCGCACAGGCCGGCGGTAATGCCGAAATTGCCGTCCATCTGCACGGGAGGATGCAGTCCAAACAGATTGGGGCTGGTGTTCCGCGCGGAAAACAATTCCTGCAACATGCGATGAGCGCTTTCGGCATCATGCAATCGAGCGTACAGGGCGCAACGCCAGGCGAACGACCATTCCCGGACATCGCTGTCCGGAGCGATTCCACGCGCGTCGAGTGAGACTTTAGCTGCGGCGGCGAGCGCTGGGGTTTTCGTGAGCGTGATTTGCGCGCCCGGGTATACCGCGAACAGGTGCGAAGTGTGGCGATGATGGTCCCTGGGCGTGTCCAACTCCGGGCTGCCAGGAACGACATTTGTTCCCTTCTTTTCTGTCATCCATTCGAGCAACTGGCCCCAACTGCCAACGCCGGGTGTAACCAAGCCATTGCGCATAGCCGCGATTTTGTCCCGGTAAACCTTGTCAGTCTCGAGGAGGTCGCAGGCGCGCACATAATTGTTAAACAGGTCCCAAACAATTTCCTGGTTGTAGCTCACGCCATCCTCGTCGGGGCCGTGCTCGGGCGACCATCCATTCGGGATGACGTAGCGGCCATCAGGAAGCTGTTTCAAATGGTCTTCCCAATACTCGCATGTTTCTTTGAGCACCGGGTAAGCCACTGACTCAAGAAAATTCCGGTCCAGGGTGAAGGCGTAGTGTTCCCAAAAATGCTGGCAATACCAGGCATTGGCGGTTTTATCCCATTTCCAACCCATGCCTCCGGTGATGTTGTGCGAGGTGCGCACGGCAAAGCCGCGGCGGGTTGGCTCGCCCGAGGGGCGGCTAAGCTCGCTCGCCTGAGCAGTCGCCTTACGCCAGTCTGGGATTTGGCTGGTGACGAGATCAAAGAGAGGAAGGTGGCACTCGGGCAGATTGGCTACTTCGGCCGGCCAATAATTCATCTGGATGTTAATATTGGCGTGGTAATCGCAATGCCAGGGCGGATCGTTCGAATCGTTCCAAAGCCCCTGCAAGTTGGCGGGCAAACCTCCGGGTCGGGAACAGGAAATGAGCAAGTACCGGCCGTACTGAAAGAGCAACTCTTCGAGTTCCGGATCAACCACCTTGGCGGCTTCGACCTTGCGGCGGTCTGTGGACATAGCGCGTTGAGCGTCCGAGGAGCGGCCCAGGTCCAATGCCACACGACTGAACAGGGGTTGAAAATCCCGCACGTGCTTGGTCTTGAGGTTCGCATAACCCTCTTCCGCAGCCTTCTGTAGTTGCGCGGAAATTTGCTCATGCGGGGCTCGCCTGCGAAAATGAGCGGCGGCGTTCATGGCGTAGTCCGTTCCAGCCCCGACCAGGAGCACGATGCTGTCGCAGTGGTTCAGCACGAGTGCGCCTTCGCGAGCCTCAACCGTTCCGCCTTGCGGCAGGACAACGACTTGCCACTCATATCGGAGGCCGTTGCCCAATTGCCCTTGGACGAATAATCGATTGGTGTTCGCTATGGCAACGGCGCCGTGTGAGTCCTTTAAATCGACGGTTCCGCTGTATTGCCCCGGTTTGTCGGCGGTAAATGACGCCACCAGCACCCCCGCCGGGTGACTGCAAAAGACTTCCCGCTGAAAGCGCGCACCGCCTGACTCGTATTGCACTCGCGCTATTGCGTCGCCGAGGTCCAACTCGCGGCGATAGCCGGCAACTCCAGTCGGCTGCCCCAGATGCACACGCACTTCTCCCAGCACCTGATAAGCCCCCATTTTGTCGTAATCGCCGGAAGGATTATCGTCTCCCGTCCACAGGCTATCCTCATTCAGCACCAGCCGTTCCTCGTTCACGCCGCCCAGAATGAGCGCCCCCAAGCGCCCGTTCCCCACGGGCAAGGCTTCGGTCATCGTGTGCTCGGCTGGTTGAGAATACCAGAGCAGATCCCTGGCCCAAGTGAACGCCGGCGCCAATATCAGTACGAGAATAAGAACACATTTCACTACTAAGCCTGATTGAAAAGGGAGAATGCCCGCTTGGCAAATGCAAACGTCGCCTTCGCAGCGTAGCGGCGCCTCGGCAGAGCGCCGTGACGGAGACCGCGAAATCTCTAACCGCGAATGAACGCGAATGAACGCGAATGGGAGATGGCCCTCGGGCTGGTAGATGCAGTTTGGTACCCGTTCGGAGCGGCGGTTTTAAAAACAAAATCATCAACATTCATCCGTCGCTACTACCGAGTTTTCCCGGCCCCCAAGCATATCGCCAAGCCTATGAGCGCGGCGTAAAGATAATCGGGGTTTCGGCCCATTTTGTAACGATGCATTTGGATGAAGGGCCGATTATCGCACAGGGTAGTTTCGCGGTGAAACCACACATGACACTCAAGGAGATTGTCGCCGCGGGGCAGAAGCTCGAAGCCAAAACGCTGGTGCGGGCCGTCAAGCTGCACCTGACAAAGAGGCTGGATGTGTTTTGGGGTGTGGTGAAAGAAGTCTGACAAGCTGGCCAATTCACGGCCGCAATGGTAGCTTGGTCGCGTGAGCTGTCTTCTCATTGGGTTCGTGGGCGCATTGCTGGCAACCAACCAGCCGGCGGCGGTCAGCGATCTTTTACAGCAGAGCACCGGCATCTCGCTCAAGGCGCCCAATGCCAGTACAAACGACCCGGTCGAAAAGGAATTGGATGGGATCCTCGAGCAGGACGATGCCGCGCAGGCCGAGGTGGATAAATGGCTGCAAGACAATGCCGGTTTTGCAAGCAAAGGGGCTGAAGTCCCCCGTGAGGAAATGCGCCGGCGCATCCAGAAACGGCTGGAACCCGTGAGCCAGGCTTACCAGAAGTTCATTGAACAACATCCCACGAACTCGCGCGCGCGCGTGGCCTATGCCAGCTTTCTCGGGGATACCAAAAGTGAAGACGCGGCGGAAGAGCAACTGGAGAAAGCCCTGGCGATCGACACAAACAATCCGGCGATCTATAACAATCTCGCCAACATTTACGGACACCATGGCCCGGTGAAAAAGGCGTTCGACTATTATGCCCGGGCACTGCAGCTCAACCCGAACGAGCCGGTGTATTACCACAACCTGGGCACGACGGTTTTCCTTTTCCGCAAGGATGCCCAGGAATTTTACGGCATTGACGAGCAGCAGGTCTTTAATAAGGCCTTCGAACTGTATAGCAATGCAATGCGGCTCGAACCAAACGACTTTCCCCTGGCATCGGATGTCGCGCAGACCTACTACGGGGTGCACCCGTTTCGACCGCAGGACGCACTGCAGGCCTGGACGAACGCCTTACAATTGGCGCACGACGAGGTCGAGCGGGAGGGCGTCTACATTCACCTCGCGCGAATCAGTATTATGTCGCAGCATTTTGATGAAGCACGCGCGATCCTCCAGAGCGTTACGAATGACGTGTACACCGATCTCAAGAGCCGGGTAGCGCGCAATCTGGAAGAGCGCCAGAAGGCAGCCCAGGGTTCAAATGCTGTGCCTGCCACAGTCGAAAAGGCCAGTGCCGAGCCAACGACAGTGGTTCCGAAAGGACAGCCCCCACCCAAAGACGAATAAGACCGGCTGTCGCTTCAACGCGGGATCAGGTGAATCTGCGGGGCTTTGACCAGCGCCAACACAGCGTCGCCAGGCTTGAGCCCCAATTGCTCGCACGCGTTTTTCGTCAGGAGCGCGGTCAGCGCAAAGCCGCAATTCAAGCCAACGCGCACGACGGGTCCTTCCGGGCTAAGCGCAGTCACGACTGCTGAGAGCGCGTTGCGGGAACTGCTCCGAACGGGGTCGCCTTTCACCAGGACCACATCCTCGGCGCGGATGCACACATACACTTCGGTTCCGGCCGCCAAAGGCGGATGCAAAGAGATAAGCTTGCTCTGACCGGCGGCCACAGTCACCAAACCCTGTGCCGACTCCAGCACGAGGCCTGGTTGAACCGTTTCCATGGAAACCACCCCCGCCACCGCCAGGTTAGCTGGACGGCTGAAGACTTCCGGCACGGATCCTTGCTGAACGGCGCGCCCGGCGTCCATGACGATCAGTTGGTCGCCCAGGGCGAGCGCCTCGGTCCGTTCGTGTGTTACCAGGATTGTGGGAATGCCCAACGCCTTCAACCACTGCCGCAAATCGCCCCGCAGCCGTTCGCGGGTAGGGGCGTCCAAGGCAGAAAGCGGTTCATCCAGCAGCAACAGGCGCGGGCGGCGAACGAGCGCTCGCGCCAATGCCACGCGCTGGCGCTCGCCACCGGATAATTCTCTCGGCCGCCGTTGTTCCAGGCCGAGCAGACCAAGCCATTCGACCAGTTGGCGCACCCGATCCTGGCGTTGGCCGCGCGGCTTGCCATTCAGCGCATAGCCGATGTTTTGCTCGACCGACAGATGGGGAAACAAGGCGTAGTCCTGGGGAACAAAGCCAACCCCACGGCGCTGCGGAGGCAGCATTGTGCGGCTATGCGCGTCCAGCCAAAGTTCGTCCCCGAACCGGATGATTCCTTGCTCGGGACGCTCCAGTCCGGCCAGGCAGCGCAGCACGGTCGTCTTGCCGGAACCCGAGGCGCCAAATAGAACGGTGGTTGTACCCGGGCCGGCAGTTTTCAGATCCTCGACTTCAATGCGCGGGCCAGCGGGATAACTCTTGCGGAATGTGGCGTGAAGGTCAGCGCTCATCGCTTGTGGCGCAATAGCAGTATTTCCCCCAGGAGGACAGCCATGAATGCCAGGCAAACCGAGACACCAGCCAGGGCCCAGGCATGCGCATCCTCGCCGAGTTGGACGTGCTGGTAAACAGCGACCGAGATAGTAGTCGTTTGGCCGAGAATGTTCCCCGCCACCATAATGGTTGCTCCAAATTCCCCCAGCGCACGCGCGAAGGCGAGCAACATGCCGCCCAGCACGCCGCGCTTGGCCAGGGGCAGAGTAATAGTAAAAAAAATACGCCATTCGCTGGCGCCCAGGGTGCGGGCAATTTGCTCGAAGGCGGGGTTGACGTCCTCGAATGCCGTTCGCGCCGCCCGCACCAGCAATGGCAAAGACATGATTGACAGCGCGCAGAGCACTGCCCGCCAGGTGAAGACCACGTCCAACCCGAACCAGTTGTAGAGCCATCGGCCGATCGGTCCCCACCGACCAAACAACTTGAGCAAAGCCAGACCTGTCACCACCGGAGGCAAAACCAGGGGCAGCGTCACTACGGTTTCAAGCAGGGCCTTGCCGCGCCAGGACAATCTTGCCAGGCACCACGCTACTGCGAGCCCGAATGGCAGAATCAGCAACGTGCTTAGCACCGCCATTCTGGCAGTGAAGCCCACCACTTGCCATTCCTCGCGAGTCATGGAGGTCATCAGGAATAGCCGGAAGCCTTCCGGTTAGGAAGTCGAGAGTCTGCGCTACCGTGAAGGTGGCAGCCTGCCATCGGAGCGAATCACTTCGTAGATTTGCCTGCTCGGGCGGAAATGAATTTTTCGACGTATTTGCCGATCAAATCTGCTTCAAGATTAACCTGGTCTCCGACTTTCCTTTGACGCAGCGCGGTGACTTCGTAGGTGTGTGGGATAATCCAGATCCGGAAGCCCTTTTTCTGAACCTCGGCCACGGTGAGGCTGATGCCATCGACCGCGATTGAGCCCTTGAAAACGAGATAGCGCATGACTTCTGCCGGCGCGCTAATGTCCAGCACGTGGTCCTCCCCCTGGCGTTCCCAACGGGTTATGGTTCCGGTACCGTCGATATGGCCGGTGACGAAATGTCCTCCCAAGTTGCCGTCCGCGCGCAAAGGCCGCTCGAGGTTCACCAACGAGCCCGGGGCCGCAAACTGCAGGTTCGTGCGGTTCCAGGTTTCTCTCAGCAAATCGAACTGAGCCAGCCTGCCGGTGCGGCCGGATTTCAGCTTAACCACGGTCAGGCAACAGCCGTTGACGGCGAGACTGTCCCCGGGTTTCAAGCCCTGACCGCAGCGGCGCGTCCGAACGTTCAGTTGGATGGACTTGGGCGTCGGTCTGACACCCTCAACAATGCCGGTTTCCTCAACAATTCCCGTGAACATGGTATCTACTTTGGGCTCTTTCCGATTCTGGCCTGCAAAAGCCAATCAGCGCCGACCCTGGTCCACTCGACCTCGCTTAGCGCCAAGGAATCGTCCAATCCTCTGGCGCCGCCGCCGGCGACGGCTTTGCGGGCGCTGGCACCGCCAAGGATTTTCGGGGCATAAAAAAAAGCTATTCGCTGGGCGAGTTCACCGAGCAGAAAGGAGGCGTTGATTTCTCCGCCGCCCTCGACCAGCAGGCTGGTAACTTCTTCGCTTCCCATCTTGTGTAGCAACCACGGCAAGTTGATTTTGCCTTCCCGTGCGGGCGCCACTAGCACGCGGGCTGTTTTGGCCAGTTCCCGCAATTTTCTCTTAGGTGCCTGTTTGCTGACGACGATGGTCGTCAGGGGCGCAAATTTGTCAGTGACCACTTTGGCCGTTAGCGGGGTGCGTGCCAGCGTATCCAGTACGAACCTTCGGAGGCCTGGCCGTTTGGCCGCCGCGCGTTTCTTTTGCAAGCGCACCGTAAGTTCCGGATCGTCCGACAGGATGGTATTGATGCCGACTAAAATCGCGTCTACAGCCTGCCGCAGTTCCATGCCGCGGGCGCGGGCGGCTTTGCCCGTGATCCATTTGGAATCACCGGTCCGGGTGGCGATCTTCCCATCCAGAGTCATGGCGGTCTTGACAATGACGAACGGGCGGCGTCGCGTGATCCAGAAATTGAAAGCGTCATTCAAACGCTGGCATTGTTGCGCCAGAACGCCCTCAGTGACCTTCAGGCCGGCACGGCGCAAAGCGATTAGGCCGGCGCCGGCATGGACCGGATTGGGATCGACGGCTCCGACGATGACGCGGCGAATGCCGGCCGAAATAATGGCTTCGGTGCACGGCGGGGTGCGCCCATGCGTGCAACACGGTTCCAGCGTAACATACAAGCTGGCTCCCTTTGGAGAACGTCGGTGGCGTTCGGCATCACCCAGCGCCTCGATTTCCGCATGGGCCTGCCCGGCGCGCGTATGCCAGCCGCGGCCAATGACTCGATTATGCTTAACCAGCACCGAACCTACCATTGGATTGGGTGAAGTAGTGCCAAAACCGCGCTCGGCCAGCCGGAGAGCCAGGCGCATGTATTTGAGGTCGGCATCCATTGCGGCCCAGAGGTTGGTTAGCGCTCAAACAGCGCCTGAGCAAACTCCTTGGCCTCGAACGGCTGGAAGTCGTCGGGTTGCTCTCCCAAACCGACAAACTTCACGGGGATTGCCAGTTCCCTTTGTACGGCGACGACCATGCCACCTTTGCTGGTGCCATCGAGCTTCGTGACCACCAGCCCGGTCAACGGCACGGCTTTATTGAATTCGCGTGCCTGGTTCAACGCGTTCATGCCGGTGGTGGCGTCCAGGACCAGCAGGACCTCGTGGGGAGCCTCGGGCAACTGTTTGCTCATCACCCGGTGCACCTTTTGCAGCTCTTGCATCAGGTTATGTTTGGTGTGCAAGCGGCCGGCCGTATCCACGAACAGGTAATCGGCATTGCGCGCCTGGGCTGCCGCTACGGCGTCATGTGCCACCGAGGCGGCATCGGCCCCGTACGCGCCGGCGACGACTTCCACATTTAATCGCTGTCCCCAGAGTTTCAACTGTTCGATGGCTGCGGCCCGGAAGGTGTCACAGGCGGCCAGTAGAGGCGTTTGGCCACGGCTCCGAACGAGGGATGCAAGCTTGGCGGCCGTTGTGGTTTTGCCGGTGCCATTGACTCCCACAATCGAGACGACGGTGGTCCCTTTTGGAGCGCGAATGAGCGCGGCTCGTTCCGAAGCCAGGCTGGACTCGACTTCGCGTTGAGCGATGGCAAAGACGTCCGGTCCGCCGCCACCTTGGGATTCATAGGCTTTCTTGACGGCTTGAACGATATGGGCGGTGGTTTCGACGCCCAGATCGGCGGCAATCAGCGCGGCTTCGAGTTCCTCCAGCGCGTCGGCTTCAAGTTTGGGAGATCGAGTGACGATCCGTTTGAGCTCATGCGCCAGTTTGCTGTGAGTTTTCTGGAGACCTGCTTTGAATTTATCGAATAATCCCATGACTCAAGGCTGTTGCTTGGTTGCGATGCGGAATTTCCCCACAAGGTTATGAGGGATGCGTCTGGTGCCCCCCCTTGTTCCACGCGGCGATCATAATGGTAAGTCTCGCCACCCTGCGCCGACACTTCATGTCGAGAAATGGCGGATCGCGGCGGCGCGCCGTTCTGCCGCCTTTGCTTTCAACTTCTCAACGTGTTCGTAGGGCAGCCGCACCGATCCGATCAAGGGACGGCCCTTGCTCAGCCCATGGCAGTCGGATCCGCCCGTGATCAGCAACTGAAAGCGCGCGGCGATTTGGAGGTAGTGCTCGGACATGGCGGCCGAGTGCTTGGTATGAAAACATTCGATGCCGTCCAGACCGCCGTCCACCATCGCCGGGATGACTTCGTCACTGCGGTTGAGGCCGGGGTGCGCCATGACGGCGACGCCACCGGATTGGTGGATAAGCTCGGTAGCATCGGCGGCGGACATTTTGAACTTTGGCACCCACGCCGGCCGATTCTTCTTCAGAAATCTCTCGAACGCCTCGTCCAGGCTGCTCACCAGACCTGCCTGGACCAGCGCGCGAGCCACGTGCGGCCGGCCGGGAGCGCGGCAGTTCGCCAGGGCGAAAACCTCTTCTTCCTGGAGGGGCACGTTCAGCTGGTTCAGGCGATGGACCATCTCCCGGATCCGGTTCTGGCGCACGGATTGGAACTTGCCAATTTCACGAAGAAACCGGGGATTGGCCAGGTCGAGCGCGTAACCGAGGATGTGGATCTCGTGGCCGTCTTGCTCCGCCGTCAACTCGGTGCCGGCGATAAATTCGATGCCCGCGGCCTGGCACGCCGCGGCTGTCGGAGGGCAGCCTTCGACCGTATCGTGATCGGTCAAAGCGAGCACGTCTAATTCCTGGCGCTTCGCTTCGGCGACTAGTTCATGCGGCGCATATGTCCCGTCTGAGAAGTACGTGTGCAAATGCAAGTCGGCCGAGCGGGTTTCGTGACTCATTTCACAATCCTCGCCGGCCGAAGCAAGTCCCCTTTGACCTTGTCCAGAATCCCATTGACGAATTTGCCGCTGTCCTGGGTTGAAAACTTTTTGGCGATGTCGACCGCTTCATTGATGCTCACCACGGGTGGAATATCGTCACGGTGCAACATCTCGAAAATGGCCAGCCGCAGGATATTCCGATCGACCGCCGCAATGCGGTGGAGTTCCCAGTTGATCGCGTGTTTTTTAATTAGTTCGTCGGCTTCGTTGCGGAATTCCAATGCTCCGCGGATGAGGGGGTCGGCGAACAGCCGGACCGCCGCTTCGTCGGCGGTGGGTGGAGGCAATTCGGTCGGTTGTCCCCAGGTGGCGGCGCCTTTTTCCTCAGCAATCGCGGCGGCGCGCTGCGTCTCCCAGAATTGTTCCAAAGCCGCCTGAAGATTTTCGGGCGGATTGAGATCATGCTGGAATAGGAACTGCACAGCGCGTTCGCGCGCTTCGCGTCGCTTACCCATAACTAAACCATGCCGCAGAAATGCCCGGCATGAAACCAAAATTTTTCTGTATCATTTTATGCAATGTCCGGCGCAGTATTATCAATTAACGCCGCCGCCTGCGTCCCGGTTACTCTCTCTCCCATGAACGCAAATTATCCTGCTCAAAGTGGCCGGTACGAAGCGCGTATTTTGGCTGTTCTCCTGCTGCTGCTGATCGTAACATTAGCTCTGCTCAGCGACGAGTTCCGTCGTGAGGGCGGCTGCGGCTGGACTGTTGGGCAGCCCTCGGCAACAGGTCAGGCGCACAGGATTTGTGATTGGTTTGGAGTCAGGTAGCCTGGTGGAAATGCGGCGAAGTTTTGCCTCCCGGACGCAGGATACATGAACGAAACCGACCGAACCGAATTGGCGCGGCTCAAAGAAGCGCAGGCGCGGCTTGAGCACGAGTTGCAGTCTCTCGCCCAGCAAGTTGCCTTATTCGAGCATCGCCTGGCCCAAACATCCGCTGAAAGGCCTGAGTTGCCGACCGCGGCGCACGAAGCCAACTCAGCGCCCGGCACTGGCTCGATGGCAACGGCGTTCATTCACTCCGGCCAACCGTCGCTTCCAAAGACAATTGCTGCGCCGCCAATCATTCCAGCGGCGTCTGCCCAGAATGTAACTCCAGCCAGCGAACCCGCCCGTTCCGTTCCACTCACTAATCTTGCATCAGCCACATCGCAGTCAACGAAAGTGGTCGAGGTAAGTCTGCCATCGAGGCCGGACGCGCCGGTTAAAATCCAAAAGTCAGCTCCCGCCGCTGAGGAGACGAATGCCGACGGTCCATCTTCGATACCTGTTCCGCCGGCCTTGGTTTCGTCTCACGGGTCGGCGACGGTCCCGTCATTTGAAATGCGCCTGGGAACGTTTTGGCTGGTGCGGATCGGGGTGGTGATGGTCTTAACCGGCCTGGTGTTTTTTGGGAACCTTGCCTATCACAACTACATCAGCAAGTTGGGCCCGGGAGGGAAAGTGTGCCTGCTCTATCTTACGAGTGGCTTGTTGCTGGCGGCCGGTTGGTGGTGGCAAAGAAAAGCGGTGAAAGAAGCGCTGCGAAATTACGCACAGGTGTTATTTGCGGGAGGTTTGGGCGCTTTATACTTCACCACGTACGCCGCGCATCACCTCGAGCGCTTGCGGGTGATTCAGAACGCCTGGCTCGATGGCCTGCTATTATTGATGTGTGCCGGCTTCATGGTCTGGGCCGCCGAACGCAAACGTTCCGAGGTGCTGGCCTTCTTTGCCGTCGGCCTGGCGTACTATTCTTCCATCATCACGCGTGTCGGGTACTTCACTTTGCTATCCAACCTGGTCCTGAGCATAGCCGCAGTTTTTTTCCTGATCCGAAATCGCTGGGCTGCGCTTTCCTTCGCGAGCCTGGCGGCCACCTACGCTTCGTATGGATTCTGGCGTTTTTTTGATGGCAGCAACTGGCATTGGGCCTCGCCCGAGGAAGGGCTCTGGTCCGGCACGGCGTTCCTGATGCTTTATTGGGCGGTTTTTACCTGCGCAGTGTTCCTTTGTCGCGATGAAAAGTTTGCGGGCCAAAATCGAGCGAGCTTTCTGACATTTAACAACGGGGCCTTTTTTACGTTGTTCCTGCTGACTATGGTGCAGGTGAGGCAGGGCGGGTTCTGGCGATTTTCGCTGATTTATGGCCTGGTGCTGGAGGCCGCGGCGATTTTGGCCGGCCGCGCGCTCAAAGACGAACCGCCCACGTCGAACATGTATCTGACCCAGGGCCTTTTGCTCATCACCGTGGGGCTGATCTCCAAGTTCGCCGGCCTCCAACTGGCTCTCATCCTCGCCGCCGAAAGCGTCTTGTTGCTGATTCTGGGACAACAGCGCAAGAACGTGATTCTGCTGACCGGGGCGTACGTCGCGGGGGCACTGGCCGTCGGCTGGGGTATGGACGGAATGAAACAGTTTGACACGCCCGGTCTTTGGCTCGGGATCGGACTGGGCGTGCTGATGATGGTAAACACGATTCTGGTTCATCGGCAGTTGGCGAGGTCCAACTCGTCGGGAACCGGCCCCATCAGTATCAGTTTGCGGCCACAGCCGGGTTATTTCGTTGTGCTTGCCCTGCTGATTTGGCTTGTGGCTACCTGGAACAACACCAGCCGTGAGAACTTCCCGTTGTTTGTTGCTGTGGAAGCCCTCGGGCTGAGCTTTTCAATCTATTTGTTGCGCGTGCCGGAGATCCCGCTCTTCGGTCAAGGCTTCCTGGTCCTGGCCCATGCTGCCTGGTTCATCAACTGGATCGACCAGTCACCGGCTCTGCCCTGGTGGAACCCGGCCCTGCTCACGGGCGCAAGCCTTGCCTTGAGCCATTGGTGGCCGCGCCAGCGAGTTTTTCAGTCTGGAACACAAGTGAGGCTCTTGTGGCCGGCTTTGTACGGCCTCGGCGTCAACCTGGTGTTGTACCTGTATTTAGCTCCGAGAAGCGCGACTCCAGGATGGATCGTGACCACCAGTCTGCTGGCTCTTGGAGTGACGGCATACGGCGTGGTTACCCGCGCGTGGTTTCTTGCGGCGTGCGCTCAACTGTTTGTTGCCGTGAGCGCCGGTCAATTCGCCCTCCAGCTCTGGGAATCGAAGCCCCCTATGCAATATCCGCTGGCGCCAATCGCGGCGATGGGTTTGTTGTCATTTGGCGCCGTGCAATGGTTCAATCGACGACCCGAGGCGGATACGCGGGTGAGTGGCCCGTTGCTGCAATTAGCGCTGATCTACCGCTGGCTGGCGCTGGCGATGTCGATCACCTGGATTTGCGAGTACGTCCCGGCGCGTGAGCGGATCTGGTTATTGGCTTTGTTGGGATTGTGGGTTTTTCTCTGGGCGGGGTTGCGGCGCAGCCAGGAGGCGTTGCTGTTCGGTGCCGCCTACACCGTCACGGCTCTCGCGCTGTTCTGGTTGCCGTTGATCGAGGCGTCTACCGTCTATTTTCCAAACCTCCTCTTTATTGTGGTGCTGTTGGCGCAGCGCCAGATTGCGCGCCGTTTGCCGGCACGTTATCCACTGGATCCCGGCGTTCACAATGCCGTCATTGTGGTTGGCTCGCTGAGCCTGTGGCTTTTTGTTTCCCGTTGGGTCCTCGAGATCGCCAGCGGCTTCTATCTTACCGCCAGTTGGTCGGTTCTGGCCCTGATCTTGTTTGCGGTTGGGCTGGGCTTGCGCGAGCGAATGTATCGCTGGGTTGGCCTGGGAGTGCTTGCCTGTGCGCTGGGTCGAGTAGTTATATTCGACGTTTGGAAGCTCGAAACCGTTTATCGAATTCTCAGCTTCATGGCCTTGGGAATCGTGCTGCTGGTGCTCGGGTTTATCTACAGCAAGTACCAGGAAAAAATCAAAGAATGGCTCTGAGAACTGCGTTACCGAAGGCCCTTGTGAATGTACTCCATCACATCGGCCAGGTCCTGAGGAGAGAGTCCCGTTTCGAGGCTGTCCGGCATGAGTGACCAGCTCATGGTGCGCAAGGAGCGGATGTTGCTGGTTGGCCAAACGAGAGTAGTACCGTCGCTCTGCTTTAGTGTCACCGTCCACGGATTTTGGTCCAACAGGATTCCGAAAAGGCTCTGGGCTTTTTTGGATTCCAGGACATAGGTCGCGTAGTCGGGGCGCACGTCCAGGCTGGGCTCGAGGATGGCGCTGAGGAGTTGGTCTTGGGTAAAGTTGCGGGCGCGGAGCAAGGCCGGTCCGAGGCCGCTCGCCGGGGCCGCACCGGCCGGCAGGTGGCACTCCGCGCAACGCTGGCGGAAAATGGCCCGGCCGCGATCGGAGACCCCGCGAAGAGTCAACGCTGGTTTGAAGCGCTCGAGCACTTCCGGCCTCCTTACGGGCACCGGGCCCAGGACCTGCAAGGCGCGCAAGCGGACTTGCGGATTCGAGTGTGTGCGCAAGAAATTCTTCTCCGCTCCCGTCAGGGCGTTTGCGGGGATGTTCCCGGCTTGAATCGCCTCGAGGATTGTGCCGACCTGGCTGCCGCGTGACAGCAAACCCGAGATGGCGTGCCGCCGCGCAATCGGCTCCAGGATCGGCCAGAGCTGCAGAAAGCCGTTTACCAGCTGTGGATCATCATAATGGCTCAGTACGTCAACAGCCGCGGCCTGAAGCGCGGGAGTTGTTGGCGGGCTGCAGATCAGCAGGAGCCAATCCGCCACCGATCCGACGTTCAAAGTGCTGACCTCCAGGAGACGGGTGGCGGCAATCCGCACGGGTTCGGACTGGGTGCCGTCCGCTGCCAGGTTCAACGCGCCCGAGTAAAAGGACTGCAGGGTTCCTTGTGTGTCGACTAAAGCGAGTGAACTGCGCGTGCGGTACAGGCCTTCGCCCAGCGCGTACAGCCAGGTATCGGCCTGAAGCGCCGGCAGGTTATTGCGGGCCAGAAACGCGGCTGTCTGCGTGACCTCTTTCTGGTTGCCACTGGTGCCAATCATCATCGCCAAGTGCATCAGGAAATCCACAGCCGCCGCGTTGTTCCGCATCCCGTTGTCACCAGCCAACGCGACAAACAGATCGCCGGCGCCGGTCGCCGCCGAGCTCAATACGGCGTTCTGAATCCATGGATTGTTCAAATCGTGGCTGAGAATTCGGCCCAACAGGAGCGCTTTTTCCGGCCGTTCCAACTCACCCAGGGTGAAGGCCAGTTGGTACCGGACCGGGATCGCAGAGTCTTGAGCCAGCGCCTGGAACTGGTTCCAAATAGCATCGGCGGCCTCGCCGTGCTTGAGGAGTGTTTCGGCAAGGGTTATTGCGCGCGCGCGCACTTGCGGTTCCGCGTCCATGAGGCCATGAACGATGTCCTCCTCGCTCAAGGCACCCGCCCCGGACAGGGCCTGCAGCGCCGATGTCCGGGCCTGCGGCAGCCGGGAATGAACCAGCGTTCCTCGCAGCAGAGCCGGGGCGGCCGGATCTTTCCTTTCGTAGAGCAATCGAGCCGCGGTGTCTTTGTGCCAGCCGTCGCCCTGTGCCAAAGTGCTCACCAGGTCGTATGTTTTGACTTTTCCCAGTTGTGGCAGCTTCGAGCGTTTAACTTTTTCAGGAAGGATACGATAAATGCGGCCGCGTTCGCCTCCATCCTGCACGTCGGCGACGTACAGGGCTCCGTCCGGGCCGTTAATAAGCTGCACCGGCCGAAACGAGGGGTCTTTGGAGATGATGAATTCGGTGGTTGCTTCGTCTGGCGCCCGTTGTGCCGATATTTCCAACCCGTTCTCGTGTGTCACGAAGCGGTGAATGATGTGCGCCTCGGGGTCGGCAACGAAAATGTTATCGAGGTAGTTCGTCGGAAAAGCGCGTCCTCGATAGGCAACACACCCCTGGGCGCTATGCATCCAGCCCGTGGAGACCCAATTCGTCGGCTGCGGCCCATTGGGGCTTTGAGACTGCGTGACGAACTCGTAAATGGGGACCAAGGGATCGGCGCTCAGACCCAAGGACCCGGGCCTCGGGTAATACGGATTCCGCTGCGCGTATCGCCATCGGTATCTGCAAAACAGCAGCGGTCGCAAGTAATCGGTGACGAACTGATGTCCCGCGCTGTCGAAACAGAGCCCCGATTCGGACGGGCCCGACTCGGCGGAAAATTGGAGCGTGCGCGGATCGAAGGAGAAGTCACAATATGAAATTGAAACGCGGGCGCCGCCGCCCGGTCCGGAGATATCTCCGCCGACGCCGCCACTGGAGGCATAGATCCGATTGTCCGGTCCCCAATTGAAGTTGTTGGGAAGGAACCTGGCATTCAGTAGATTGGTCCCTCCGAAGCCGCTAAAGACCACCTGGCGTGCATCGGCGATGCCGTCTCCTTTAGTATCTTTGAGATACAATATGTCCGGTGCAGCCGCTACAAAAACGCCGCCAGCGTAGGTTGCGACCGCGGACGGCCAGGTCAGGCCGTCGGCGTAAATCGTGCTGTTTTGGAATACACCATCGTCGTTCAAGTTCTCGAGCATTCGCACGCGCCCGAGATTGGCGGCGCGGGGGTTCTGACCTGCAGGCAGTTCGACGACGAACAGCCGCCCGTTCTCGTCAAAGGCCATCGCCACCGGCGACGCGATCATCGGCTCAGCGGCCACGAGTTCGATGCGAAAGCCGGGCTTGACTTGAAAGGTGTTTGTGGCTGGCGCCGCTGCCGCGCGCTCGCGGACGGTGGAGTTCGTATCGGCCGACCAGGCGGACACGGCGGCGAATGGCGCGACGGCCATCCCAACGCATGCAAGGAGCCGAAGGAGGGTTCCTCGGAACACTGGCGCCCCGCCAGCGTATCGCCCGCGAAAGGCAACTCGCCGGCGAGAGGCTAGCGCTCCCAGCGCGCGGTTCATGGCCCCAATGGGCGCCCAGCATTGGCGCGCAAGGCTTACGAAGAACCTCGGGGACGGCTCGTCCCAACCGCTTTGCTTAAACTCGGAGCGGCGCCTTGCGGGGACGAGACATCCCCAACCCTGTTCATGATCGCGACACATATGCGGACCCGAGGAATGTGCCCATGTCTTTACCATGGTTCAAATGTGCGAAGCTGGAAAGCGAGAAAAACTCGCTGTCAATCGGACGTCTCGTGATTCACATAAACCCGTACGAGCCATCCATCCGCTTCCAGCCGTCCGACTTTCTGGACGTATTCCTGGTACGGAAAACGCCTTTGGATGTAAGGCAATGCGCTGATCGTTTCGACCAATCGATGCGTCCACGGCTGAAAGCTCTCCCGCGCCTGGAGAGAGCGTGCCACCGCATCGCGCTCCTGCGCCACCAGCGCAGGAATCCGGCAAGGTCCATTGCTTCCGCAGCCCGTGACTTCGCCGCTGGCGTCCCCGCTCTCGCCTTCGGGCAATGAGTTCAGCCAGGTATAGGACGCCGAGCGGTTGAGCAGCATGAGTTTTCCCAGGTTGATCCCTTGAGCGAGCAGGCGCTCATATTCTTCGCGGTGGTTTTCCTGAAGGCTCTTCTCGAGGTTGAGTTTCTTTTCGATGGTGGAAATTCCCGGGGCGCGCCAGAGCGCTTCCCGGTTCAGCTCCGGCTCCATCAGTGCATCGGCGAGCAGGTGTGGAGCTTTCCAGCACACCACCGCGGCCAATTCGATTAAAGCCAACTGCCGCGCGGTTTCAAGTTCCCGGCTCGATAAGGCCGCTTTTTTGAACTCCTTGACGGGGTCGCGCAAAATATCCAACAACTTGGGCGCGGCCAGGTCCTCGATGCGTGCTTGCTGAATCTCGTAATTGCCGAAGGTGATTCCCAGGATATGGCTCACACGGTGGAGCGTGTGATCCCGCCGCAGGTCCGAGGCGCGCGGCACCGAGTCGTTGCGCATGCCGGAGTAAAAATCATGAAGCGACAGCCACACGGCACGGTTGGGAATGCACAGGAACGGCTGTTCCTCGTTGGCTTGCCTGAAACACGCACGCACCGTTTTCTCGTGAAATGGCAGCTTCCACACGTCTTCCAGCAGGAAAACTTTGTGGTCCGATTCGCGCGGAAACGCGCCCAGATAATCGAAGCTGGTCGAGGTTTTGATCGTGCTCTCGTCGTGTCCCAGGACGGATTTGGCCAGCCGGATCAGCAAGTAAACCGCGACGCCGGTAAACACCAGGCCGTCGATGTTTTGCCACACATTGGCCGTGAAAGCGATCAGATCGTTGAAAGCGCTCCAGAAATGGTGCAGCAGCGAAGCGTCTTCCGGCGCGGCGCGGCCTGCGCCCGGGGCGGCCGCGGCCAAAAGGATTATGCCGGCTGGTCCCATATACGTGCTTGAGCCAAACAAGATTGCCTGCACCGGTCAATGACTTCATGCGGATTGCCGAGCACTTGCAGCTTGCAAGCCGCATCGTCAAGGCTACATTCCTCGCCGTGAGGCTGCCACAGATACAGGGATTTTTTGATTCAGAGACGGACCGATTGCCAACTCCTTAAGAGCACGGTGCCGATGGACTTTCATTTCAGGCCCGCGGAATTGGCTCTCTGGAGCGCGGCGTGCGCCATTTTTGGCTGGCTGCTCAAAAGCCATTTCTCGAGCGGCCGCGATCTGCGCGTCCAGAATTTCCGCTCCGCGATCTCCAACCTTCGGGACCAGTTCACCCTCGTGCGCGATGAGTTCCTGGTCGATGCCCATGCCCAGTCTTTGTCTCGAATTCGCGAGGAGTGTTCAAGAATTCGAGCCGACCTGAGCCGCCGGGGCCGGGACGCCCTGAATGCCGCCGTCACCGCTTACTCGGGGTTGACGAAGAATGACATCGAAAATCGAGATCTCACGGGCAAAGCCCCGGCCGGATCGAATCAAGCGCCGCCCAATTATTCGTTGGGGCGCGCTCGGCTGAACGACCTGCTCAACGAAATGATCAATTCTGCCGAGTAACGCCCCTGGAAATGGGGTGGTTTCCCTATTCACAACCGGCCGTCACGGGGTATTCTCTGTTTCGAGCATGAAAGCTCCCAAGACGAACCTCAGGAAGAAGGACGTTTCTCGCGTCAAAACCGCCGAGATGTGGCTCGGCTTGGGCAAACCACGTCACGCTTTGCGCGAGCTTCAACGGCTCACCCACCGCGCCTGGAAGCATCCCTGGAGCGAACAGGTCCTCTGGCGCGCGGCTCAATGCCTGGCCTGAGATCGCTCAAGTCCCTCAGATAGACAACGGGCAAGTTTGCGCCGGACTCAGCTCCGAACCTCTGCAACCTTCAACCTGTAACTTGTAACCTGGCAACCCGCAACCCAGCAACCCGGCGTGCCTTACTGGTGTTGCAACCTATAGAATTGGCTGGAGCCGCTCACCGGCAACGTCACTCCCAGGGCATTGTTTGTCACCACCGGCGTCACGTTAAGGTTGGTCCAGGAGGTCGGTGAGAACGTGTTGCCAAGCGCTTGCTGCAAGTTGTAGTTCGTCGCCCAAAGCGGCCAAACGAGGCCGATCGTTTGCTGGGTGTGGTTAATACTTAGTGAGGGCTTCGGGTTGACCGAAACCACCCCGTTGCTGTAGGTGGCGGAAACCGGCAGCGCATTCGTGTCCGCCACTTCGCGGCGTACTGGCGAATCCGTCAACGCTACCGCCGAGTCGATCGAGGTTGCAGTCACTGCCTGGAAGCTGACTTTGAGCAATTGCCTCGTTCCCGGGCTGAAGCCGGCGTTGGTGGGCAATGCCAGGATGATTCCGACCTGGCCATTGGTGGCCTGGTTGGCATTCACGTCCATGGTTGCACTCGTGGCGTCGGTGCCCAGCAGCGCCCCGGTGTAAGTCACGACGCTCGGATCAAAGGACAGGCTAAGCCCAACCGCGTTTTCTCCGCCTTGCGCCTGAAGGTTGATTAGGGCCGAGGCGGTTTGACCTTTAAACAGGAGCGGGCCTTGGACGGTGACGGTCGTGAGGGGATCAGTGCCCTTGCGATGAGCGACCGGGATGAGATTCCCCATTGCAGGGGAGGTGGGGCCAGCTGCGACAGTAATGGGATCCAGACCGGCCGCGTAGCGTCCCGCTTGCACCCAATCACTTACGGTGAGTTGGCCGTCGCCCGAGCTTGAGCGTGGCGCACAGTCGGCACGTTGAAATTCCGATGCGTTAGTCGGGGTATCCAGTGCGGCCACGTATCGGCCGACCTGCACCCAATCCACGACGCTTACCGTGCCGTCACCGTCCGGCCTGGGCGCCACATCCGCTTCGAAGGATGAGCGCGCCACCGTTAGCTGACCGCCGGTGAAATTGGCTGCCAGCGGCTGAGCTTTGGCATCCGAGAGCTCCCGTTTCGTAGGCTGGTCTCCGAAGGTGAGCGTAACCGCGTACGCGTGCGCAGAGACCGCCGGAATAAAACTCACTTCGGCTACCTCTTGCGTTCCCGGCGCAAAAGTGGTGCCGCTGGGAAGAGCCACCGCCA
This sequence comes from Verrucomicrobiia bacterium, assembly GCA_035651635.1. Taxonomy (GTDB): domain Bacteria; phylum Verrucomicrobiota; class Verrucomicrobiia; order Limisphaerales; family UBA8199; genus JANXQE01. The sequence continues at coordinate 28,368 of DASRFK010000341.1, forward strand.
CGCCCACCTTACCGGGCGACCCGGAGTTAAACTGAAGGGATCCCCCTGTTGCTCCAGTCCCGAGCGTCACGCCGACATTCGTCAACTGCGTCGGCGAAAAGTTGAGACTGAACCCGACGGCGTTTTCATTCCCGTTCGCGACCAGGACCAAAGGCATGGTTACTAACTGTCCCGCTGTCCCGGCGACGTTTGCGACACGAACGGTTGCGGGGGGGAACACCACCGACAGGTTCGCGTTGGTACTGGTCACCGAGCCGTAGGCGTTGGTGACCACGACCGAATAAAGCCCCGCTTGGCTCATTTGGACATTCGTGAGAACCAACGACGCGTCAGTTGCTCCCATCACAGGCGCTCCATTGAAACTCCATTGATAGCTCAGCGGGTAACTGCCAGCACCACCTACGGTGATTGTCGCCGTCTGGCCAATCACTACAGTCTCATCCGCTGGTTGTTGAAAGATGTGAGCCGGCGTGGGGCCAGCGCATTTGCCTCCGGCTCCCGACTGGTAAATCGAAGCCATCGCGGAATCTGAAAGGAGCCCTCCATAAATCGAGACCTCATCAATGATTCCTTTGAAGAATTCGCCGTTGGGGCTTGAAGATCCTATATAAACGGGTGAGCTATCCACCGTGCGGGCAAGCGTCCCCGGCAACGTGGCGGATTGTACCAGTTGACCATCGATATAGGCCTTCAATTGAAGCTGGTCTCCGGGCAACTGATGGAAAGTCGCCCCTAAGTGATGAAAAGTGCCAGCAGCAGGAACGCCGGAATAAATCAGAGCTTGGTAATCCCCGTGTTGCGGGTCCAAATAGTAGACAAGCAGGGTCCCCGGCGCTCCTCCGATAATCGTAAGACCGTAGTTGCAGGCTCCGGAGGGAAGTCTCTTAGCCATGAGCGCGCCATATTGCCCCGGTTGAAGCCCGCCATCCTTATACCAAAGCTCGATTGAAAAATCGTTGCTGAAGCTGAGAGAAGGACTATCCGGAACCTGAATAAAGGCGCCAGTGCCGTTGAAGCTAAATCCTTGTCCGACCTCTGCTGCGCTAAAGGTTACGCCGTTCATCAGCGTACCATTGTTCGTGGCAACAATGTCGTAGGGATCCCCCTCACCAGGCCACCAGGTTACCAGTCCCGCCGGAGGCGGCGCGCACGGTGGTGCAACGGTAACGGTTAGCAGCGCGTTCGAGCTGAGGATTCCCCCAAACGTATTCGTGATTCCAACAGCATAGGTCCCGCTCTGGCTGATCTGGACATTCGTGAAGGTAAGCACCGCGTTCGTAGCGTCGGGGACCGGCGAACCGTCTTTGATCCATTGATAACTCAGGGGTTGAGCACCTGTTGCCCTTACGCTCAGGCTCACGGTCGTGCCTTGGAAAACGGCGTGGTCGCTCGGCTGCGACGAGATCATCGGCGGTGTATTCAAGCATTTGCCGGAAGAGCCGGCGCCGTACACAGCCGCAATTTCAGAATCCGAAAGCAGGCGATTATATATGGAAACTTCGTCAAGCATGCCATTAAAAAACTCCCCGTTCGAATTTGAAGCGCCGATGGTCACAGCGGCATTACTAATGGTGCGAGCAAGGCTTCCCGGAACAGTATTTGTAGCGACGGGCTGCCCATCCAAATAGGCCTTCATAATGACCTGTTCTGCAGGCGCTTGATGGAATGTTACGGCTAAATGATGAAATCCGCCTGCTGGCGGCAGACCCGAGTAGGTCATCGATTGATATCCCCCGAAATTGGGGTCGAGGAAATAAACCAGGAAAGTACTAGGATTTCCTCCGATCAACGTCAGTCCGAAGTTGCACGGCGCATTCACAACATTGGGAAGCCTTTTAGCAATCAGACCCCCATAAGCTCCCGCGGGCATGCCAGTATCCTTGTACCAGAACTCTATTGAAAAGTCGTTCGTGAAATTTAGCGATGGGGCATCGGGTATCTGAACGTAATTCGCCGTACCGGTGAAACGAAAGCCTTGACCGACCTCCCCTGAAGCAAAGGCCGGGCTGGTGATGAATGCGCCGTTGTTGGTCCCGGTAGTGTCTCTGGCGTCCCCCTCGCCTTGCCACCAACTGACGATCCCTGCTGGAGGTGGATAGCATGATTGACTCGATGCGCCGGGCACTACAGTGATCGCTGTGAATGCCATCAGGCAAAAGAAACTGGTAAGTCGGGCTCCTTTCATAGGGCATTAACTTCAAATGATTGTTCTTCGTTTCCCCTTCATTCCCGTCCGCGCGGGGCCAGTCTGTCACAAAGCAGGGCTTTGTCAAATCAATAATGCAGCATTGGACGGCAATCTGCTTCGGTTTGGTGTGTGGGCGCGCTCCCGAGGCAGAATCACCCGAACCCGGGCCTCAGCGGTTGGACCGGAGCCTCATTTTAGGGTTCAGGCTGCTGAATTTAAGACCTTGCAGGATCCTGCTCAATCTTGGGAAGTTATTAAGGAGGAAAACTTCAAAACCGGGTGCCTGGTGTTCCAGAGCGTTACGTCTCTCTGCCGTATTCCAGTAAACTACGTAGTCGCTCTGCTGTGGCCACTGTGTCCAGAACGGCTTTTTGTCCCGAGTTTTGCGCGCGATCCCGACCATTACGACTTGAGAAGAGTTAATGAACTCCAGCCGGCTTTTCTTCAACGCGGGGTCAACTAATGTAAGGGTGGTGCCGAGGACACCATAATCCAGGAGGTGAACCCTGGTTTCAGCAAAACCATTGCTTTCGCAAAATGCGCGATAGAACAGCTCAGGGCTGAACTGGAAAAAGCCATGCCCGCAATAGTTGTTAGCAGGTGCGATCATAACGATACAGCCGCCAATCGCACACAACGAGGCACAGTTCTCTAATGCTTGGGGGATGTTGAAAATGTGTTCGAGCGTTCCGTTGTCGAGCACCAGATCGAACTGGTTGCGGAGCTTCTCAGGAATAGCTGTGTTAAGATCATGGATGATCGTGGCACCTTCTTCGGGGAAGACATCCATGTGCTCCAGCCTGAGTATGCCAAAAGCCTTCAAGATATTATCAGCGAAACGTTGCCGGTACTCTCCCTCGAGCAACTCTGGTCTAACCTCAAGGCGGAATTCTTTGCACAACCGGACTGTCTCCTTGTTGACACCGAAATAATGGGGTCGGCCGAGACAAATGCATGATTTCGGGTGGTGGGTTTTAAAGACTTCGGTTGCGAGTAAGTGCAAGGTGCGGTAATCCAGACCCATAAATAGTAAAAGTTTGTGCTTGGTTTGGTTGCTGCTTGGGCGCTCTTTCGGCCGCCTCGCCGATCATTTGCCGATCGCGCTCGAAGCCGTTTCGGATTTGCTAGTCGCGGTGCCGGCTTCGTTCAGGGGTTGCGACCGGGGGAGGATGAGGAGTATGGCAGAAAGCAAAAGAGCCACGATCACGCCGCCGAGACTGACGTAGAACGGCCCCATCGGTTGAACAAATCGAAACTCCACATTGTGCGAGCCGGCCGGAATGTAAACTCCGCGCATTAGAAAATTACAGCGCAGCACCGCTTGGCTGTTTCCGTCCACAAAGACTTTCCAGTTTGGGTCAAACCGGTCATTCAGCAACAGCACGGAGGGCGCATCGGCCTTAGCGCTGAGCACGATATCCTTTGGGGCATAACTAACGAATTTGACTTCACGCGGATTGGCGTTTGTTCCGGAGGAGCCAGGGACGGCGCTGGAAATCAGCACAGTCTTCTCAGGATCGAAGCTCGGGCTGGCAAGCTCAGCCAGGGCGGCTTGCTCATTGGTGACAGTCCGCCAGTCAGTATAAAGACCGGCCCTTGGCAGGGCGCCCGTGAACTCAAACATGGCAAACGGTCCATTGGTCTGGGACACCGCAGTCAGTTCTTCCAGCTTGGTCGGATTTGTTACTCCCGGCTTGGGCTCGATATTGAATCGTTCGGCGATCCGGAAGCGGTGCTGTGCTGGATCGAACTGTTGGTTCAACAAATCCAAAAATCCCGCTGCGCCGAGAAGGTACCGTGTGTTGGTGAGTTGCCAATGGCGTGCGACTTTGGGCAGGTCCGCAGAGCTTTGCGGGAAGAACTTGGTCTCATAAGCAAGCAAATCTTCCGGCATGCGCGGCATCTGAATCACGTCGAGAGATTGAATGTTGTAGTACAGAAATAAATGCTGAGTCCATTCGATCCCATAAAGCTGCCGGAAGTACTCTTCTGCTTGCGCCAGCTCCGGTGGGACGCGGAAAACCTGCAATAGCCATCGAGGCAAGCCTGCGACGCGGTGCTCGTATGGCTTTTGTTTGAGAAAATCGATAATCGGGTTGCTGGCATATTTCTCCACATAATTCCAAGGAACGATCCAGGGCTCGTTTGCACGGCCCAAGTCGACCACCAGCAGCAAGCCCAGGAGAATTGCGCCCCATTTTGCGCCCCTGCCGCGAAAGGCCCCGCTGATTACTAGCGTCACCAGCACTATTGCTGCCGCAAAGAACACCAAGAATAATCCGAGTTGCCCGACGCTGAATTTTGCAATCGCGTGCGCCATCGCGGGTTCAAACTGAACCTCCTGCAAGTATCGTTCGAACGCGTCCTGGCTCGAACCAAAAATCAGCCAGCCGAGCGCTGCGATGGCCAGCGCGATCCCGCAACCAATTGTCCAACGGCGGTCAAATCCGCGGACGCGATGCCACCAAGTGCCGAACCTCTCGCGCCCCGGCGCGCGCTGAGCTTGCTGTGGTTCAACATAAATCTTCCACAGGCCATTGATACCGTAGGAGAAAAGCACTATCAGCGCCCAGGCGCAGGGATAAGTGAATTTGGCCGGGTTGCGGATTGTTGAAAAGTAAGGGAGTGCGTACAGGAATTGATAAAACGGAGCAAAGCGTCCAAACGCCAACAACAAAGAAACGACAAACACCCCGAACCAAAACCAGATCCATTTACGAGCGGGGGACGCAAAAATCGAGTTGTTCTTTCGAAATGACTGCAGCACTGCCCACGTGGCCACAAGTAAAACGAGCACTCCGGCATAACTGCCTCCCCCGCTGAAACGCATGGTGCCGCCAGGAGGCGGCCCCTGCTTGCCGTTGGCGAAGTAGCGGTCCCAGTTAGGATCGCGTCCGACGGCCCCCCAATAAGCGCCCCCATCCGGCGTGTCCATGCGATATCCGAATAACCCGGGGACGATGAATCCCAAGGCTTCACGCTTGGGCAAGCTCCATTGCGTGGCGAAGTCCCAGTGTTGCTCTTTTGTTTCCTTGTCCTGCTGGGTCCCCACGACGCCTTTAATCTGAGTTGTGATGAGCACTGAGAGCGACTGTACGGCGATAAAAACCGCAAAGCCTGCTACCACCGCCAGCCGACCGATCCCTGTCAGCAGTGATTTGGATCCTGCCTCACGAGAGATCCAGGCCTGATAAATAACGAACGCCGAGACATAGATGCTGAAAATAGCGCCGATATCTGCCCCTTCGACAACCCCCATTCCGACTGCCAGCCCGGCCAGGGCGACGCGGAGCCACCGTCGTCGGGAGGAAGTATCCGCGAGAGCTGCCAAGGCAAAGAAGCTCAGTCCAATGGTCAAGGGATGGGCGGCCACCCCCCAACACGCTGCCGAGAAAAAGCTCGAATTAAGCACTGCCGCAATTGCACCGAGGGTGCAAGCGACATTGCCCAATCCCATACAACGCAGGAAAGTCCAGACTCCCGACCCGAGAATCAGCAGGGCGATTGCGGCATAGAATTTCGAGTACCCGACCGGCCCGAGCAGCCATAATAAACCGTACGTGATGTCGGGGAGTGCGCCGCCCTCGCGATAGCCCAAGGTATTCAAGTCGTACCACCCGCCACTGAACCCGGCCGGGACCCGGCGGCACTCGGCTATCAGAGCGCCAAGAGGACCGTCATTTGAAAACAGTGCGTATCCGGGAAAAAAGCAATTGTGAAACAGAAAGGCCAACACCGCGCAGAGCAAAGAAAGCGTTAGAAGGAGACCTTTTTTGCCCGAAGCCGAATGCATTGCCGATGTTCCTGAAGCCATATGAATTTCATTCTGGTGCGGAAGGCAGGCTGTTCGAGCCAACACTTGCTCAACCAGGCCCTACACGACCAGAGATGCTTGCAAACACGCTGGAACGATTGACTACTCCGCGCACCCTCAATAGCCTAACAGTTTGGTTTCGCATGAGCAACACAATCGAGAACGAAGGCCTGGAGTGAGCCGAACTGCTTCGAGCCACTGGAGTCTGAGCTTGGTCAACCCGGCCCTCCCGAGCCTGGTTAGCTCTATGCAGTTAGGTTTGAGGGGTTGCCGGTCCATACTCGATGTGGGTTGTGGAAAAGGCTCGCCCCTGCGTTTCCTGCGCGGCGGACAGCACCTGGTCGGCGTTGACGGCTTCGCGCCGGCACTCGAGGAGGCCCGCGCGCTGGCGACGCACGACGAATACGTGGTCGGAGACGTCCGAAAGCTCGCCACGCTGTTTCCAGGCAGGAGCTTCGATGCTTGCGTGGCTTTGGATGTCATCGAGCACCTTCCCAAAGAAGATGGCTGGCACCTGCTGGACGATATGGAGAAGCTGGCAAAAATGGCGGCGCTGGTTTTCACTCCCAACGGCTTTGTTCCGCAACACAGCAAGAATGGGGATCTACAGGAGCACCTTTCAGGTTGGACAGTCTCGGATTTCAGGCAGCGTGGTTACCAGGTGTTTGGGATGTGCGGGCCCAAATCTCTTCGCGGGGAATATCACATCATCAAACGTCGACCGCGGGCGTTTTGGGCGTTGGTTTCACTGATCATCGACTATGCTTACACCCGCAAACACCCGGAAACTGCCGCGGCGTTGCTCGCCGTGAAGCGGCTTTCTTAACCCTCCGTTGATTGGGCTCGACGATCCCGCTGAGCACAGTGCTCGGCGGCGTGTCTATCGGCCGATCAAAACTTGGAAGGGTCCACTTTGGGGGGGCCGAGGCGCAGCACTTTTTCGACATCCACCCAACGCCCAGGCCGGGCGCGAAGCCAACGCAACATCCAAAAATCCCCATGCCTTCGCATCTTTCTAATTCGGCGGCGCTCCTGGCGCACGTGACGGCGCAAGCGCCAGAGGTCGGCAAAGGCCCTGAAATAAGCTGAGTGCACCGCACTCCAGCGACGGGTCAGAATCAACACGGCGATCATTTCCAAGGCGATCCATGCACACTGTGTCATGCAAAGAAGCAATAAAAAGTGTTGCGCATTCTTGAGCAGGACCAAAAGCGAGTTCCGGGTTGAGTAAAACCGCACCATCTCATTCGTGCGAAGCTCCTGCACGGTTCCTCCGCCTTTTGGATTGGCGGCTGCCGCTCCGCGATGGTGCACGCGTGCTTCGTGGACTGTAACGGTCACTGCGCCAGATAGCGTCAGCCGCCACGCCAAATCCGCTTCATCAGCGTACATAAAGAACTCGGAATCAAATCCGCCCAGGGCCTGAAACACTTCTCTTTTAATCAGCAACGAGCATCCCGGGGCTCCAAAAATCCTTCCACTTCTTAAGGGCTGTGGTCGATTGGTGAGGTAACCGAAGATGTCAAACCCCGAAGCACCGTTACCCTGAAAGGTCTCGTCGTCATAATCCAGGACCATCGGACTCGCGCTATCCGCGTTTTCCGTTTCAACCCGTTCGATGAGTTTTTCCAGGCAATCTCTCTCAAGCCAGGTGTCGGTGTTAAGAAAGAACAAGTACTTTCCTTTTGCCGCTGAGGCCCCCCGGTTGTTGCCTTCGCAATAGCCAAGATTGCCTCCATTATGAAAGACGCGGCCAGCAATGGGAGTGGACCGTAAAATTTCTTCGGCAAGTTTTTCGGAACCGTCCGTGGACGCATTGTCCGCAACAATTATCTCGACGTCTTTAATGCGGCTTTGTTCAGCCAAAGATCCCAGGCAACGCGGCAGCCAACGCAAACCGTTGTAGTTTAATATGACAACACTGACAGTTAGAGTTGTCATTTCAAGAAAAGGACTATTCATCCGACTGGGTAAGGTTATGCCGTAGCACACCGCCTTGGCAATTGCCTTGCTGTTTCTTGGCTGACGCTAAACCAAGTTCAATTATCTTTGGTTTCCAGAAAGAACCAGGGTTGCTGGCGCCACCAAGCGATTTTACCGCCTGTATCATCCCTGAAGTTGGCGAGTTGGCGATAGCACTTTTGAGTGCCCCGCGGCGGACGGCGGCAAGGCTGTCCGCTGCGTCTGGGGCCGACGCGTGACTCAGTTTCTGATTCGCGTCCCTTCGCGTTCATTGGCGGTTATAAAATCGTATTGCAAATTCGCGTCCCGTTTTCGTTGGATTCCCGCTCATGAGCGGTTACAGTGCTGCACTTTAATTGGGCATGAGCAACGTATTCGTCACGGGCGTGGCAGGATTCATTGGGAGCAATCTCGCCGAACGGTTACTGGCCTCCGGACTTTCGGTCACGGGCTACGATAATTTTTCGACGGGTCAACGGGAGTTTCTCGAGGCCGTCGCCAGGCATGCACAGTTCCGGCTCATCGAGGCCGATAATTTAGATCTGCCCGCGCTGACCCGCGCGATGGCCGGCTGCGATACCGTTTTCCACCTGGCAGCCAACGCCGATGTGCGGTTCGGTCTGGAACACCCTTCCAAAGACGTTCAACAGAATACGCTCGCCACTTTCAATGTCCTCGAAGCGATGCGCGCCAATAACATCAAACGCATCGCTTTCTCGTCCACTGGCTCGGTTTATGGCGAAGCCAGCCAGATCCCAACGCCCGAGGACCATCCCTTTCCGATCCAAACCTCATTGTACGCCGCTTCGAAACTAGCCGGTGAGGGCCTGATCCAGGCGTATTGCGAGGGTTATGGCTTCGAGGGGTACATTTTCCGTTTCGTTTCCATTCTTGGCGAGCGCTACACACACGGACACGTGCTCGATTTTTACAAACAGCTCCTCGAACACCCGGACCACCTCAAAGTTCTTGGCGATGGCACTCAGCGGAAGTCTTATCTTTACGTGCAGGATTGCCTGGCAGCGATGTTGCACGTGATGAAGCTCGGCACCGCCGCAAAGGCCCCGCACCGGGTTGAAATCTACAATCTTGGCACCGACGAGTATGTTGAGGTCAACAACTCAATCCGGTTCATCTGCGCCCATCTCGGGGTAAAACCTCGCCTCGAGTACTCCGGCGGCGACCGGGGTTGGGTGGGAGACAATCCGTTCATTTTTTTAGATACGAAAAAGATTCGCACCACCGGGTGGAGCACCACCCTGACGATCGAGCAATCCATTATCCGAACCCTGCAATGGCTGGAGAAAAATCAATGGGTTCTCTCACGCCGATAACCGCAGAATGAAAATTGTCGTCCAGGGCCTTTGGCATCTCGGTTGCGTCACCGCGGCATGCTGCGCCCAGCATCATAGTGTGGTGGGACTCGATTTTGACGAAGCCATCGTACGCGGTCTCGTCGCCGGCAGGGCCCCTCTTTTTGAGCCGGGCCTGGATGAATTGATCGCGGCGGGTATTTCCCGGAGTTCACTGACGTTCACGACTGATCCCGCCCAGGCCTGTGCCGCGGCGGATCTGTTGTGGCTCTGCTATGACACACCGGTCGATGATAACGATCGCTCCGACATTCAATCCGTGCTCACGAACCTGAAAAAGGTGCTTTCGCATTTGCCCCCTGGCGCCCTGGTGTTGATTTCCTCCCAGCTGCCCGTGGGCACCTGCAGTCGCTTGGAGTCCCAATTCCCCGGGTTCCATTTCGCCTATTCCCCAGAGAACCTCAGATTAGGCAAGGCGATCGAAGCCTTCACCAAAGCCGAACGCATTATCGTCGGTCAGCGTAACGCCGGACGTCAGGACTTGCTGCAACAGCTTTTGGAGCCTTTCACATCGCAGATCATCTTCATGCGGACCGAGTCGGCCGAAATGGTCAAACACGCGTTGAACGCCTTTCTTGCCGTCTCCGTTACTTTCATCAATGAGATCGCCCGGTTATGCGAACACACCGGCGCTGATGCGAAAGAGGTGGCCGCCGGCCTGAAAAGTGATGTCCGTATTGGGCCGCGCGCCTACCTGGGCCCTGGGGGGCCATTTGCCGGGGGCACCTTGGCTCGGGATGTCGTTACGCTGATCGGACTCGGCCAGGAACTCCACGAAAATGTGCCGCTGCTCGCGGCGATCAAACAAAGCAACGACGAACACCGGCGCTGGAATTTCGAACGCCTACAATTCGAGCTCGGGACCCTGCGCGGCAAGACCATCACAGTTCTGGGGCTCACTTATAAGCCAGGGACGAATACGTTGCGACGCAGCGCGGCGGTCGAGCTTTGTCAGGAATTGACGAAGGCCGGCGCTGTCATCCGGGCGGCTGATCCGATCGTGAAAAACCTGTCGCAGGATTTGTCGAATGTCACTTTGATTTCAAACCCGATTGATGCTATTCGCGGCGCCGATGCCGTGGTTGTTTGCACCGAATGGCCCGAATTTCGACGGGTCAACTGGCCGGAAGCCGTCCAGTCGATGAAGGGCAGGTTGATCCTGGATGCGAATGGGTTTCTGCGAAAAGAATTGAAAGAAATACCCGGCGTGGACCATGTTTGCGTCGGGACCGCGCAGCCTCGTTAAGATGAACACGCCCGATAAGTTGAGCACGGATCAATCAAAAGCCGCCCCGGGTCCGGGCGCCCACCCACCTCGATTGGTGGCTCGTCACGCCATTATTACAGGCGGCAGCCAGGGAATGGGCCGCGCCATTGCCGAACATTTCCTACGGGAAGGCGCCAGCGTGCTCATTTGTGCCCGCGACGAAGCCTTGCTTTCCAATACCCGCGAAGAACTCCAAGCCTTTGCCGCGCGGCCAGGGCAGAAAATTCTCGCGCAGACCTGTGACGTTTCCTCTGAGGAACAAGTAAAAGGCCTGATTGATTTTGCACTCGAACAGTTTGGCTCCCTGGAAATCCTGGTCAACAATGCCGGCGTGTACGGCCCGATGGGACCAACCGAAACCGTGTCGCTTTCAGAATGGCGTCGGGCGCTGGACATCAACTTATACGGTGTTTTAATTCCGTGCCGCGCTGTCATTCCCTTGTTCAGGCGCGCTGGGCGAGGCAAAATCATCATACTGTCCGGCGGCGGTGCAACCAACCCATTGCCCAACGTCAGCGCCTACGCTGCCAGCAAGGCCGCCGTTGCCCGTTTGATGGAAACCCTGGCGGAGGAGCTGCGTCCGAGCAACATCGATGTCAATGGCATCGCCCCCGGCGCCCTGGCGACGCGCCTAATGGACGAAGTTTTGGCTGCCGGGCCGGAAAAAGTCGGTCAGGCTTTTTACGAGAAAAACAAAAAATGGAAGACCGATGGCGCCACCCCGCTTCATCTCGGAGCCGGTCTCGCCGTATACCTGGCTAGTTCGGAGAGCGACGGCATCACCGGCAAGCTGATTAGCGCGCAGTGGGATCCCTGGCCTCGTTTGCACGAGCATCGCCAGGAGCTTGCCAGCTCTGACATCTACTGTCTGCGCCGAATCGTGCCGGAAGATCGCGGCAAAAAGTTTTCCTGATTATGAGTCCGACACCCGGAGTGGGCCTGGTTGGCTGTGGCTTAATCGGTCAGAAGCGATTGAGCAGTCTCCCGCCCGGCACCGTGCGGGTCGCCTGCGATCTTGACCTCGAGCGGGCTCGCCGCCTGGCGGCCCAAACTCCAGGCTGTCAGGCCACCGATTCGCTCACGCACGCACTCGCTTGTTCGGAGGTGGAGGTGGTCATGGTGGCAACCGTCAATTCCGCCTTAGCCCCCCTGGCATGTCAGGCCGCCGCGGCGGGCAAGCATGTCCTGATTGAGAAGCCGGTCGGCATTTCGGTTCAGCAAATTAACGAGCTGGAACAGATCGCATCAGCCAAGGGCGTTTTGGTCCGCGCGGCTTACAACCATCGTTATCACCCAGCCTGTCTGAAAGCCCTCGAACTTTGGCGCGAGGGGGCTCTGGGGCCGATCATGTTTATTCGCGGCCGGTACGGACAAGGCGGGCGGCTCGGCTACGAGAAGGAATGGCGCGCGGATCCGAAGTTGTCCGGGGGAGGGGAATTGATTGATCAAGGGGTCCATCTGATCGATTTGGCCGGAATTTTCCTTGGCGATTTCGCCACTATCGAAGGCCACACGGCCACCTATTTCTGGAACATGCCTGTCGACGACAACGCCTTTTTGAGCCTGCGCAATGAGCAAGGCGCCACCGCCTGGTTGCACGTCAGTTGCACCGAATGGAAGAATCTCTTCAGCCTCGAAATCTATGGACGCAACGCCAAATTACACTGGGAAGGTTTGGGCGGCAGTTACGGCCTCGAACGGCTGCACTTTTATAAAATGCTTCCTCAGATGGGGCCGCCGGAGAGTACCGTGTTTGAATTCCCACGCGGCGATGAATCCTGGAAGCTCGAAATGGATGAATTCTTTGAAGACATCCGCCTGCACCGCACGCCGATGCCAGGTCTTAAAGAGGCCAAAGCGGTGATGCAGGTAGTTGAAACCGTCTACGAAAAGCGGAAATCGGGAAAGCGGGAAAGCGAAAACGAGGCCAGGAAAAGCGGAAAGCGGAAAAGCGGGAAAGCGGAAACGGGCTAGGGAAAGGCGGAAAGCGGGAGCAGAAAAGCTCAAAACGTGAAACGAGAAACGCTCTCCATTTCCGCGCTTCCATTGTTTCCGCTTTTTCCGATTTCTCGGTTTTCGCTTTTCTGTTTCCGCTTTGTTTTTCCGCTTTCCCGCATTCTCGATTTCCGCTTTTCTTCAGCATGATTATCGCCCGTTCACCGCTGCGGATTAGCCTGGGAGGCGGGGGGACCGATCTGCCGTCGTACTATGAGCAACACACGGGGTTCTTAATTGCGGCGGCCATCGACAAATACGTCTATATCACTCTACACGACACGTTCGTTCCCGACCTGATCGTCAAGTACTCCAAACTCGAACGTGTGGCCGAAGCGTCGCAACTTGAACATCCAATTATCCGCGAGGCCTTCGGGATGCTTGGAATGAGCGGCAAATCACTGGAACTGACTTCCATGGCGGATATCCCGGCCGGCACCGGCCTTGGTTCCTCCGGCAGTTTCACGACCAGCCTGCTCAAGGCCTTGCATGCGTACCGTAAAAACCTGGTTCATCCGGCCGAACTGGCCGAACAAGCCTGTGAAATAGAACTGGGTCGGCTCAAGGAACCGATCGGGAAACAGGATCAGTACATCGCGGCTTACGGTGGAATTACTTGTTTCAAGTTCCTCCCCGGCGGCAAAGTCGAGGCCTGGCCGCTCAAAATCTCCGAGGAGACTCGGTACAATCTCGAAGACAACCTGCTGTTATTTTTCACCGGCTATTCCAGATCCGCCTCGGCCATCCTCAAGGAACAGGACCAGAAGAGTAAAACCGCTGATCCCGCCATGCTGGAAAACCTGCATTTCGTCAAAGATCTTGGACTAAAAAGTCAGGCGGCCCTCGAAGCGGGCGAGCTCAATGAGTTCGCGCGGCTCATGGACGTTCATTGGCAACGCAAAAAGCAGCGCTCCGGCAGCATGAGCAATCCGCGGATTAACGAGTGGTACGACCTCGCCATGGCCAACGGTGCGGGTGGCGGCAAGCTCATTGGCGCAGGCGGCGGCGGATTCCTGATGTTCTATGCCACGGATCGCACGCGTCTCCGTCATACCCTGCGGCAGGCCGGGCTCCAGGAAGTTCGGTTCCACTTCGATTTCGAAGGCACCCGCCTGGTCATTGCGTGATCTCTCGCCAAAATGCCTCTAGCCAAGCGGAAGGGACGGCGCGCTGCACCGTCCCAGCCCGCGTTCGGCGGGCAGAGCCAATGTTTCAATGCGCGCGAATCACCGTGCCCGTTGCGCCGCTGAACGCGGCGCGGACGGCGCAGCGCGCCGTCCCCACCCAGGTGGCACTTATCTCATGCTGAATCTGCCTGTCGCCATTCTTGCGGGAGGCCTCGCGACTCGTCTGCGGCCTCTGACGGAGAAGATTCCCAAAGTCCTCCTGCCCGTAGGCGGGAAGCCCTTCCTGGCCCATCAATTACAGCTCTTGAAAGGCCAGGGGATTCAGCGAGCCGTGCTCTGTTTGGGCCACCTGGGCGAGTTGGTCCAGCAAACCTTCGGTGACGGGCGCGACTTTGGGGTCCATCTGGACTATTCCTTTGACGGCCCGACGTTGCTTGGCACGGGCGGCGCGCTTCGCGAAGCTCTGCCCAAGCTCGGCGAGCAGTTTTTTGTTCTATACGGCGACTCTTATCTGACGGTGCCTTTTGCTCCCATTGCCGAATTTTTTGCTGCTTCGAAAAAGGAAGGCCTAATGACCGTTTATCGCAATCAAGGACTTTACGACACCAGCAACGTCGTGTTCCGCACTGGACAGATCCTCGTCTACGACAAAAAGGCTCGATTGCCGGAAATGCATTACATCGATTATGGTCTGAGCCTTTTCAAAGCTTCCGCGTTTCAGGAATGGCCCCCGGGCCGGGCTTTTGACCTATCGGAGGTCATGCAGCGATTGTTGGCCCGAGGCGGCCTGGCCGGGTTCGAAGTTTTCGAACGTTTTTACGAGATCGGTTCTCCAGCAGGGCTGGCCGAGCTTGAGGCACGGCTGGAAGAAAAAAAGCGAAAATCGTAAAATCGAGAAAGCGGAAAGCGGAAAGCGAGAAACTGGAAAAGCGGAAAGCGCGAAATCGGGAAGGCGGAAACAAAGAAGCAGAAAGCGCGAATGCGCGGAAACGGAGTGAAAGACTTCTTCGATTTTCCGCCTGACGGCTTGCTAGTTTCAGTTTCTCGCTTTCGCGCTTTCCGCTTTTCTACCTCCCCTTTGCCTTGCGACCGAGTCGTTAGGATCGCCAGCAGTTCGACGGATTCATTTAGCAAAGTCTTAATCGTTTGAGGCGCGCCCAACGCGGCCTTGAGACACACCTCCAGCCAGTAACCGGTTTCGGAAGCTTCCTTTTCAGCGAGGCCTATCTTATGCACGAAGTCAGCTTTCGATTCCGCTCGATTGGCCTCCCGATAATTCGCGCCGATCGATCCGGCAGACCTCAGCAGCTGTCTGCCCACTTCGACTCCCTCCAAAGCTTTGGGTAAAGTGCGGACGCACTTGATGATTGCAACGGTAAACTCCATAGTGCGTCCCTCCAGTTCAGTTTTCATAAGCGTCTCTTTCTTTAAAGCTGAACCAGGATTAAGAAAAGCGAAAAGCGGAAAATCGAGAAAGCGAAAAAATGGAACGGAGACCAAGCAAGCCTCCGGGGGCGGAAATCGAAAAAGTCTTTCACCCCGTTTCCGCTTTCCCGCTTTCTCGATTTCCGCTTTTGCGACCCGCTTTTCGCTTTCCCGCTTTCTCGATTTCCGCTTTTCTTAAGCATGAGTTTTTCGAGTCAATTTCTTCAAGAGGTGCAGGAAGTCACGAAGCTGCTCAAGGCCGATGACATCGAGCGTGTGGTCGAGATTCTGGCCAATGTTCGTGAGCGGGGCGGACGGCTTTTTATACTTGGCGTCGGTGGCAGCGCTGCCAACGCATCACACGCGGTAAACGATTTTCGCAAAATCTGCGGGTTCGAGTGTTATGCCCCAACCGACAACGTTTCCGAGCTTACCGCGCGGACAAATGACGAGGGCTGGAGCACGATTTTCAGCGAATGGTTGAAAGGCAGCCGCTTGGGCGCTCGCGATGGCCTGCTGATTTTCTCGGTGGGCGGTGGGAACCTGGAGAAAAACGTCAGCCCAAATCTTGTTAGCGCGCTCCAATTGGCACAACAGATTGGTGCCTCCGTGGTAGGCATTGTCGGCCGCGACGGCGGCTACACGGCCAAGACTGCCAACGCTTGTGTGATCGTTCCTACCGTCAATCCGGACCATGTGACGCCGCATTCCGAAGCGTTCCAAGCTGTTGTTTGGCACCTGCTCGTCTCGCACCCGAAGCTCAAGGTTGCAAAAACCAAATGGGAGAGCACCAAATGAGCGGGACAGCGGCAAAGGTGCGGCTCCGCTTAGAACCGTTATTTCTTGTGGTGCCGGCGCTTTTGCAAACCCGAAGGCCGAAGGCCGAAATCCGAAAGAAGGCCGAAGCTCGAAATCCGAAGCGCGGTAACGGAGTTCGCCCGGGCGTGAAATCTTTTCGGGTTTCGGATTTCGGATTTCTTTCGGATTTCGGCCTTCGGCTTTCGGATTTCCGGCAGGCCACCCATCCCAAATCCCTGACCCATGCCGATCATACAGGTTGATAGCGTCGTCACTGGCCCGGCAGCCGCCGGCCGCGCGGCCGTCTTCCTGGACCGTGACGGGGTCATCAATCGCGCCCTGGTGCGTGAAGGCAAACCGTACCCGCCGGCGAGCCTGGCGGAGTTTGAAATCCTGCCCGAGGTGCCGGCCGCTTGCGCGCGGTTGAAAGCGGCCGGGTTTCTGTTGGTCGTGGCCACAAACCAACCGGATGTTGGCCGGGGCACCATGCCACGCGCAGTCGTTGAAGAGATTCACCGCTTCATGCGAAAAACGTTATCCCTCGACGCTGTCGAAGTGTGTTACCACCCGGGCAAAGGGGCATCCGATTGCAACTGCCGCAAGCCCAAGCCTGGCATGCTGGTGCATGCCGCGCGTGAACTCGGAATCGATCTCAAGACGAGTTGGATGATTGGCGACCGATGGCGCGATATTGACTGCGGACAGGCCGCAGGGTGCCGCACTATTTTTATTGATCGCGGTTACTCCGAAGAACTTCGCCAGGCGCCAGATTTTCGCGCCCGTGACCTGGCTGAAGCAACCGATTTGATCCTCGCGCGTTAAGGTGTCTTGCCGACCAAGGCGCCTCTTCAACCGATCCCCTCCAGGCGCGCCGTTGGCGCTTGGCGGATTTGTTCCGGCGATGTCCCGGCGCCTTGCCCAGGCTGCTATGAGTAACGCCGTTGGCGTCTCAGAGACGCGCCGTCCGCTATAAGCCAATTGAGTCCGGCGTCCAGCGCTTGCGGCCCAGCGGCGAAAGCAGGTTGGTCGCCCCGGCCGACATCAAATCCAGCTCGGTGCCCGTCATAAAAAACTGGAATCCTTGTTTTTGGAACGCCTTGATCTCTTCGGGCGAGCGCCCCGGCCGTCCCAGAATCTTGCCATGACGTTTGGCGGCTGAGGCGATTCGAGCTACTGCTTCGTCCAGGCGCGGATCCTCTTGAGAGCCTCGCAATCCCAGAGAAAAGGAAAGGTCGCTGGTGCCAATGAACAACACGTCAATGCCGGGTGTCGCGGCGATTTCGTCAATGTGTGACAGCCCGGTGGTGTCTTCCACCACGGCGACCACCAGCACGTTCTCATCGGCAAAATCGTAATACCCTTCCGGTGCCGGCCACCGGGCCTGGGCCAGATCCGCCCCCGAACCGCGCAGGCCGGCCGGGGGGTAACGACAGGCCGCGACCGCCTGGCGCGCAAGTTCCGGTGTGCGGGTGAAGGGGAAGATCACTCCTAAGACTCCGGCATCCAGCAGGCGCTTAGCCATCCACAGTTCGTTGACGGGCGGACGAGCCAGTGGCACAGCTGGCAGGCCGCGCGTCGCCAGAACTATGTTCCGCACCGTCTCGAGCGCGATTGGCGCATGCTCCATTTCGATCCAAAGGAAATCGAATCCAAGACCTGCGCCATGCGCGGCAACTTCGACATTGTTGACGCTAATGACGAGGCCAATCACCGGTTCCCCGCGAGCGAGTTTCTGCTTGAGCGGGTTGCTCCATTTAGAAGCCGCTCCGGAAAGTTTTTCAGGTGCCATAGCTTGATTGGTTTTGGGCTTGGTGCTTTAAACGCGTACTTTAAATTACCCGGCGTGGGCGCTGGGTTTGGAGTCCCGCCTTCGGGCGGTTTCGGCGCCCGGCCGCCTAAAGGCGGGACTCCAAACCAAATTCTAAAACCCGCTCTAAGGACTAGCCGAACTCGAATCCTTAAGCAACCAGACTTCCGACACCTGGCAGTTGCGGCCGTTGCCGCCGAGACCCGGCTCGCCGAACCATTGCAACACGAGATCGCCTCCCTGTGTCGCTTCCGCCGGGATCTTGAACTCCAGCGGTTTGAAAGGCACCGGCCGCGAGAGATACGGGTGGATTTCCAACCTTTCATTGGCTACGAGGCGCAGTTTGCGCTTAGGGTTGTCGCCCGCATAAACCACCCGCACTTTGTAAGTCGCTGAGCGATCCAGACCCGTGTATCGCATTTTCAGCGGAGCGTCATACAGGGATTCCGCATGGTCGATCCAGGACACGCGCCGCGCGCCTTCGGTTTTTTCATCCGGTTCATCGGTCACGAGATCCTCTTCAAAATCCGAACGGACGGAGCGCGTGGCCTCGGGGTCCTGATCGAAAGTGAAGTCGCGGACCAGGTGTGGCTGCTGCGAAGGGTTGCCCAGGTCGTCATAAAAGCCACCCCGTCCCGGATCGGTCCAGCGCACGATCGCCTCCAGCGCTTTGAGCCGCTCCGGTTCGTTGTTGAGCTTGCGGATGGCTGCAAACTGCTGTTCCAGCCATGGCCGATTGTTGAGCGGAAAATCGACGGTATCGAGACTGGCCCCGCGATCGATGCCGATCGCCTTATACTTCTGAACGCTCAGCTGCATTCCGATGCTTTGGAACAGGGCTTCACCAAGCTCAAAGAGACGTGCCCGCAAATCTCCGGCGACATGTTCGGTGCCCGCTCGGGCGAGAATCGCTTCGGCTGCCCTCAAGGCATTAGTGGAACCGACGGATCTTGCGTTCCGGAGAGCTTGCATCGCGTCATCTTCGAGCCTTTCTTCGTATTTCAAACGACGCTGTTCATACCCATCGTAATACGCCCGGAACACGGCCTGCTGGAAACGCCAGTTCCTCAGTTCCCTCGGCGAGGCGCTCTGTTCCAACCGCTGGAAAAGGGCGAGCGTTGCTTCCACATTTTCGTTAGTCGCCAGCGACCCGCGCCAATCCTGTTCCAAAGCCAGCAGGCCGCGCGCGAACTCCTCGCCATGATCCTGGCCGATAAAGTAAGTGCCGTACTGCCGGAGCACTTCGGAGATCGGCGTCTCGGGCGCCCAGCCGAGCCTGCTCCAGACGCATTTGTTCACGTCATCATTGCAGCCTTCGGAATAGCTGATAAACCCAAGTGTCTCGGGTTGGAGCTTTCGGAAAATCGCGGCTTCGTCTTGGGGACGCGGGTTGATGCACTCGCGGGCTTCGGTGACGGCATACGCTACATCCCAGTCCGGCACCGGGAACTCGCATTGTCGGGAATGCGTGATATCGGGGTAGTTCCTGATGGGATATTGGCTTGGTACTAATTGGCGTAAGCGTGCCAGACTGACGCGCACCTGTGGGCCATACACCACGCCCGAGAGCCAGGCTGGATGTTCCTGATTGAGCAAAGCCACAAATTCCTCCAGCCATTGCTGGTTGAAGCTTTGCGGCGAAACCCACATTTGGGCTTTGGGATGGAATCGATGCAGGTTTTCGGTCTGCTTTTGCAATAGATTCAGCAGGTACTTTGGCCGGGTGTGGCCGGGGTCTCCGCCGGGGACAAACACCGCGTCAATGCGCGGCAATTTCTGAAAGACCTCCTGCCATTCCTTGAGCGCCGCCTCGACCGTCGCCGGTTTAGAGTAATCAGGATCCATGGCCGGATACCAGATCCAAACGTCCAGGCCATATTCGTCCGCCAAGCGGGACATGCCGATCATCATTTCCAGCGGGGGCCTATGAAAGTGCGGGCTGTCCGGGTCATCGTCGGATCGCGGGGGGATTAACTCGACTGTATTGCAGCCAAACACTGCCAGGTCGCGGTAGTACTGTTCCCAATCAGGCAGGTCCCACGCGTCATAGGAGTTGCACTTGGGCCGATAGCCCAGTTGATGCCCGCGCAGGCGATATTCCGGACTGCTGCTTAAGGCCAAACCATCGTCGATTTGTACGCTTCCCCTCATCATCCTTAATTCCCTGAGCAGCCGGCCGACGCCGAACAAAACTCCGCGCGCGTCGTTGCCGATCACCAACACCGCACAGCCACCCGGCCGCCGCCGCGCGCTTAGTTGGTAGCCCTCAGGAAGCTTCGCCTTCTCCGCCACCTCAACCTCGGAATCCGTAAAGGCCTTGACGCTCTTCACTGGGCCGACAGCAATGACGTTTCCGTTTCCCGGCCATCGGTTCGTTACCGCCCATTCCACCATCGTGCGTTTCTGGACCTCTTCCTGGAGCATCACAATGGCTTTGCGCTCCGGGCCGGTCAGGTCCGCCGGGCACACGATCACTGCCTCGCGCAGCTCCACGAGCTTTGCCCGCACACTCTCAACCGGCCAAACCGATACGCTCAGCAACGTGAGCAATACCATCACGCCACGCAAGCTGCCGGACGTCTTCATCGGGCAATACACCTTATTGGAGCGCGTGGAAGACCGTACTAAACTGGACGATTCACAGGGCAAAATGCAGCGAGAGATCCGAAGCCAGGCCGCGTTCAAGCCGTCACTTCTCGGTTTTCTATTTCGGCGCATCCGCAGGGTGATGATCGTGGTTATGCTATCCTCCTCGCCACTCGGCGCAATGCCGAATTCAATCGCGGTCCTTACACACCACAACGATCCCGCCCGCACCGGGGCTAACCTACGTGAGATAACGCTCAACGAAGCAACGCGCCGTGGCGGGTGCGATTAGAAGTGTCGGTCGTGGCTGGAAGCCGAAAAAAGCGGCAGAGGACTACCGCAGTCCAAAACGCAAGCGCGACGCGGGTGCGGGCCTCGAGAACCGAAGGTCTTGGACTGCGGCAGCCCTCCCCATGAACCTTAAAATTGGTTCGTTGATTACTAAGCACTTGCACGTTTTCGAGGTTCAGGGGTTCAATGCGCGAATTCTTCGGGGAATTCTCTGCCGCTTTTCTGCCGATCAGCACGGAATGATCGACAGATTTAATCACACCCGCCGTGGCTACTCGCTTGACATTGATCGTGTCTCCGCTTTCTTTGGCGACGCTGCTTATGAACACCTCCTCGTTTCGCTTACTCATCTGGCTCACCTTAACCACCGGACTGCCCCTGATCGCCAACGCCGACAGCTTCGGCATTGAAACAGTGGATCTTCAATACGCCGAACAAGGCTGGGGCGAGGCGCGGGCTAGTAAATCCGTCGATAACCACCCCCTGTTTATTGACGGCAAGCGTTTTGAGCACGGCTTCGGCACCCACGCCATCAGCGTTTTGCGCATTGCTTTGCACGGCAATGGTGAGCGTTTTACTGCGACGGTTGGAGTGGATGATGAGGTCGGGCAGCGGGGTAGCGTGGTCTTTTTCGTAATCGGGGATGGGAAAACACTTTGGCAAAGCGGCGTTTTGCGGGGCGGCGATCACGCCAAGGAAGTTTCCGTGGATCTGCACGGAATCCAGACCTTGCTGCTGCGAGTCGGGGATGCCGACGATGATATCAATTACGACCATGCCGATTGGGCGGAAGCCAAAATCGTGATGAGCCAGGGTAAGCCGGAGGCGATCGCGCCGGTGCGTGAACCGGCGATGGTCCTGACGCCAAAATCTCCGATCCAGCCTCGGATTCACGGGGCCAAAGTTTTCGGCGCGCGTCCCGGATCACCCTTTCTCTTCACCATTCCGGCAACGGGCGAACGGCCGATGGTCTTCTCGGCTTCCAAGCTGCCAGCAGGACTGCAACTCGATCCGCAAAGCGGTCAAATAACGGGCGTCTTACAGCAGCGCGGGGTTTACGAGGTAAAATTGCGCGCCAAAAATGCCCTGGGTAAAACCGAACGGGGGCTCAAGATTGTGGGAGGGGATGTTATCGCGCTGACTCCGCCGTTGGGCTGGAACAGTTGGAATGGGTTTGGTTGCGACGTGACCGAAGCCAACGTGCGCGCCGCCGCGGATGCCATGG
This sequence comes from Verrucomicrobiia bacterium, assembly GCA_035651635.1. Lineage (GTDB taxonomy): Bacteria > Verrucomicrobiota > Verrucomicrobiia > Limisphaerales > UBA8199 > JANXQE01. The sequence goes on from DASRFK010000341.1 coordinate 50,226, forward strand.
CGGCCAGCGGTCTGATCAATCACGGCTGGACCTATATCAATATCGACGATTGCTGGGAAGCGAGCCGCGATGCGGACGGCAAAATCCTGGCCAATGAAAAATTCCCGGACATGAAGGCGCTCACGGCGTACGTCCATAGCAAAGGTTTGAAAATTGGGCTCTATTCTTCTCCGGGACCTCAGACGTGCGCCGGTCACGAAGGCAGCTACCACCATGAACAGTTAGACGCGCAGCAATACGCCGACTGGGGTTTCGATTACTTAAAATACGATTGGTGCAGTTACGGCGGAATCGTGCCGCACCCAGATCACGCCGCCTTGCTCAAGCCGTACCAGGTCATGCGCGCGGCTCTCGACCGTGTTCCGCGCGATATCGTCTTTAGCCTCTGCCAGTATGGAATGGGCAACGTTTGGGAATGGGGCGCCGAAGTTGGGGGCAATTGCTGGCGCACGACGGGTGATATCACCGATACCTGGTCGAGCATGTCTCGGATTGGCTTTGGCCAGGCTGGCCACGAAAAGTACGCTGGACCCGGGCACTGGAATGACCCGGATATGCTGGTGGTAGGCTACGTCGGCTGGAGTGCGCGGGTCCGGCCTACGCGTCTGACGCCGAACGAGCAATACACGCATATCAGCCTTTGGTGCCTGCTCTGCTCGCCGCTGCTGATCGGGTGTGACATGACGAAGCTCGATGAGTTCACGCTCAATCTGCTGACGAACGATGAAGTGCTCGAAGTCAACCAGGACGAACTTGGACGGCAGGCTGGACGCGTCACCAAAAACGGCTCCGTCGAAGTCTGGGCAAAAGATATGGCCGATGGCTCGAAAGTGGTGGGCCTGTTCAACCTTGGCGAAGAAGAGACTAAAGTCAGCGCCGGCTGGGCCGACTTGGGGATCACGGGTAAACGCAAGGTTCGTGATCTCTGGCGCCAACAGGACTTGGGGCGTTTCTCGGATCAATTCCAAGCCGAGGTTGGCCGGCATGGTGTCGTGCTGGTTAAGCTTTCGAAGTGAGTGACGAGCAGGGGGAAGTGCGGAGTGCGGAGTGCGGAGTTGTGTGGCGGGGGGGGCGTCGAGGAAGAAGGATGAGAAAGAGGAAGAGGACGAAGGGGAGGGTTACAGGGGGGTCTGGACCCGTGACAAGCGGGATGAGTTGCTGAGTTGCGGGTTACAGGCTGACCCGGTCCTCCGCGATGAAACTGAATTGCCGAACCAGCGTCAAATGCGCGCCGCTGGAACGGCTTATGCTGAATCGGACAGGATGAACACGGATAACCCGAAGACTAGCTGCACCCACTATTTCATTAGGACGACTGGCAGGCGGCGTAAATCTCGCCAAGCAACGCGCGCAGGTCGTACTTATATTTCCAGTTCGGATAATGCGCCTGGAACTTGCGCACATCGCTTACGTACCAGATATGGTCGCCGATGCGGTTGTCCTCGATGTAGGTCCAATCGAGTTTTTTGCCACTGAACTCTTCGCACAGACGGATGGCTTCGAGCATGGAACAGTGCGAGTGCCTGCTCCCGCCCATATTGTAAACCTCGCCGCAGCGCGGGGCCTGGCAGAATTGCCAGAACGCTTCGACCAGGTCGAAGCTGTGGATATTGTCGCGGACCTGTTTGCCTTTATATCCGAACACGCGGTAGGGTTTGCGCGTAACGGCGCACTTCATGAGGTAAGCAAGAAAACCATGCAACTCTGTGCCCGCGTGGCCGGGCCCGGTCAGGCAGCCGCCGCGGAAGCAGACCGTTTTCATCCCGAAATAGCGGCCATACTCCTGAACCAGGATATCGGCGGCTACCTTGCTGGCGCCAAAAAGCGAATGCTTGCTTTGGTCGATGCTCAATTGCTCATCGATACCGTGCTGATAGGGGTGTTTTGGGTCTAATTCCCAGCGCGTTTCAAGCTCCACCAGCGGTAAACGGTTGGGCGCGTCCCCATAGACTTTGTTCGTGCTCGTGAAAATGAAGACGGCTTCCGGTGAATGTTTGCGGCACGCCTCGAGCAGGTTCAAGGTGCCCAAGGCATTCACGCCAAAATCCGTAAAAGGGTCCCGCGCGGCCCAATCATGCGAGGGTTGCGCGGCGGTGTGAATGACGGTCTTAATCTCCGAGCCGAATTTTGAGAACAGTTTATCGATGGATTCCCGCTCGCGAATATCGAGTGGGAAATGCCGATAGCGCTTGAGTTGCTGCTCCAGGGCGCGGCGCGAAGCCATGGTCGAGGCTTCCGGGCCGAAAAATTCCCCGCGCATATCGTTGTCAATGCCGACGATCTCGAATCCTTCGTGGTGAAAACGTTTGCAGGTTTCAGAACCGATCAACCCAGCGGACCCACTGACAATGGCGACACTCATCCTTGAAAATTAATGTTCGTTTTTGCGATGGCCTGTTCTGCCTTGGGGCCAAAAGTGATCACGAGGCAGCGCCGGGCTGAGCTAAGCTGAGCGGCGGGCGTGAGGCAAGGAATTTATCCTAAAAGACGTGTGGGACGCCTTCTTCCAAAATCTTGAGCCGATGGGTCAGCCCTTGTTCCTCAGCTAATTGCAAGAGCCAGCGCGGAGGCTCGTCCATATCTTCAAAAGACAGGCGAAAGGTGCCATAATGCATGGGCACCAGCCACCGAGCCTTGAGTTCCTTGAACACTTTGATGGCTTCATCCGGGCCCATATGCAAGTGCCGGAACGAATCGGGATGATACGCGCCAATCGGGAGCAGGGCGATTTGCGGCCGAAAGGTTTTCCCGATCTCGGTGAAACCATCGAAATAGGCGCTGTCGCCGGCGTGATAAATCCGCCGGCCCTGGTGTTCCAGGACGAACCCGCCCCAGCCCCGGTGTGAATCGCGCAACACGCGTGCGCCCCAGTGTTTGGACGGCGTCAGGCTCACCTTCCAGTCGCGCTGGCCGAAACTTTCCCACCAATCCAGTTCCACGACGCGCCCGAAGCCCAGGTCATGCGCCAGGTCACCCACACCCCAGGGCATGATCCCGATTTTCGGATGGGGCAAGCGGCGCAGCGTTGGTTTGTGGAAATGATCGAAATGAGCGTGGGTCAAAAGCACTAGATCAATGGGCGGCAAATCTTCGAGGCGCAGCCCCGAGCGTTTGATTCGCTTGAGCAGGAAAAGCCAATTCGCAAAGTTCGGATCGATGAGTATGTTTAGATCGGTGAATTGAACGAGAAACGAAGCGTGCCCAATCCAGGTGACCGCCACCTGGCCGTGTTCGAGTTTGGGAAAGGCTGGCCGCCGATGTTGTCCAGTGCGACGGGTTAGCAGCGCTTTCCACACCATCTCCCGGAAAAATGTGCGGGGATTGAAATGCTTGGCCGGAGTAAGGTCTTTAAATGACCGGGGCAAGGGCTGACGTTCGATCGGCGGCCGGTAAGGCTTCTTTTTGGTCATAAGGTCACCATCAGCTTATCGATAGCGCACCTCGAATAAAACTCAAACCGGTGTTCCCCCAATCTGACTGAGTCATCCGGAGCAGGTCGGCGGTGAACGGAACGCCGCATTCATGCGGCAGCTCGCTCCGAGGCACAACAAGCACACTACCATGCGCTGGACAGGCTGCCGCATGAATGCGGCGTTCCGGATGGGTGCTGGCGCAACGCGCCGTCCTCGCTTCGCGGTTTTCTGCCTTGGAATTATTCGGAATAGAGCAATATTCCTCCTGAATGATCGGCCAACTGGAAAAGCAATTGGACACATTTTTAAAAGCGCGGCCCAAGCTAGGGCAGGGTGTGTACATTGCCAAAAGCGCCACCGTGCTGGGTGACGTAACCCTCAGCGATTACTCCAGCGTTTGGTGCAACGCGGTTTTGCGCGGGGACATCAACCGCATCGTTATCGGGCATCATAGTAATGTGCAGGATAATGCCGTCCTGCACCTGGCCGATGAGTACGGCTGCATTTTGGGCAACTACGTCACGGTCGGGCACAACGCAATTGTCCACGCCTGTACAGTGCAAGACGAAGTGCTCGTGGGCATGGGCTCGGTCATCCTTGACGGTGCGGTCGTGGGCGCGCAATCCATCATCGGCGCGCGCGCTCTGGTCCCTCAAGGCGCGCAAATCCCCCCCGGCTCAATGGTGTTGGGTGTTCCGGGCAAAGTCGTCCGCGCGCTTTCGGCAGAAGAACGCGCCGCGGTAAAAGGTTGGGCCGAAAAATATGTCGGTGTCGCGGCCTATTACTTGAAACAGCAGATTAATGTGGCTCAATCTGGGAGCGCCGGCGAGACGCCGGCGCTCCCAGGGCAGCACCCGCCGGGGCGCATCTGAACATTGCCACCATTTGGTAGGGACATCGCGCTGCGATGTCCCCGCCCGTAAAGCGGGCGGAACAGAACCAGAGCGCTTGCGCAATAATGTCAATCTCTGCGCCGCTACGCGGCGCGGACGTCGCAGCGCGACATCCCTACCTCGGGTGTCCCCGCCCGTAAAGCGGACGGAACAGAACCAGAGCGCTTGCGCGATAATGTCATTCTTTGCGCCGCTGCGCGGCGCGGACGTCGCAGCGCGACATCCCTACCTCGGATGTCCCCGCCCGTAAAGCGGGCGGAACAGAACCAGAGCGGGTGCACAGTAGTTTCATTCGGTGCGCCGCTAATAC